>NZ_JBHLTQ010000002.1:0-232183 GCF_042434315.1 Winogradskyella pulchriflava
TAAGATAAACCTGTCTGCATGCTGCTGTTTTTTTGATAGTTGTACAAACCACTAAGGGCGAAGCCTTTAACCATTCTGAAAATGGTAAAAACTCCGCCTTTAAATCTTTAGTGACCTCGACAGGATTCAAACCTGTAACCTTCTGAGCCGTAATCAGATGCGCTATTCAGTTGCGCCACGAGGCCGTTTTTAAGTGGGTGCAAATATAAGACATTTATTAAAAAACCACCAAACTATTTATTTCAAAATTGTAATCCTTATTTTTGAAACATGATTTCTAAAGCATTACTTCAACCTTTTCATTATTTATTTGATACTGAGATCATCAATAATATTATCAATGTAGCTTTACTCAAGTCCTTTATAAAGCATGATATTATTATAGATATTGGTCAGGATTTAAGCTACATACCATTATTAATTGAAGGTAATATAAAAGTATTGAGAGAAGATTCTGAGGGTAACGAGCTGCTTTTATATGTTTTAGAAACAGGTGACACTTGCGCGATGTCATTAACCTGTTGTATGTCTAAATCTATAAGTAAAGTTAGAGCTGTTGCAGATGAAGACGTTAAGGTAATTATGATACCAATTGCTAACATGAAATTATGGTTTAATACAAATGAAAGTTGGCGTAACTTTATTTTACAGAGTTATCAAATTCGTTTTGATGAAATGATAGAGACCATAGACACTTTAGCATTTATGAAAATGGACGAACGCTTACACAAATATCTAAAAGACCACGTTAAATTGTCCGCTTCAACAACTTTAGAAATTACACATCAAGAAATTGCTGAAGATATGCACACGTCAAGAGTAGTAATTTCTCGGCTTTTAAAACAACTTGAAAAAGAAAGCAAAATTGAACTAGGCAGAAATAAAATCACAGTTTTAAACTTTTAGTAACATATGTGACATTAACTAAGCGCTAGAGTTCTATTTTTGCATAAAAATAAAACTATGGAATATATATTACAACCATGGCCTTGGTACGTTTCGGGACCATTAATAGCTATTGTAATGTTTCTTCTACTCTATTTTGGAAGAACATTTGGAATGTCATCTAATCTTAGAACATTATGCGCAATTGGCGGAGCAGGAAAACGTGTAGAGTTTTTTAAATTCAACTGGAAAAGTCAAAGGTGGAACCTAGTAGTAGTACTAGGCGCTATAGCTGGTGGCTTTATTGCACATTACTTTTTATCTAATCCTATTGATATTGATTTAAGTCAAAATACAATTAAGGATTTAGAAACTCTTGGGTTTGAAAATGCAGGACAAAGTTTACTACCTCCAGAGTTATTTAGTTGGGATGCCGTCTTTACCATTAAAGGATTTCTAATATTAGTTATTGGCGGATTTCTAGTTGGTTTTGGAACACGTTATGCTGGCGGCTGCACTTCTGGACATGCCATTACAGGCTTAAGCAGTTTACAATTACCTTCACTAATAGCTGTTATTGGTTTTTTTCTTGGAGGTTTGATTATGATTCATCTTATCTATCCAATACTATTTTAAAATGGGAAAGTATATAAAGTTTTTTTTAGTTGGTATTTTCTTCGGAATTGTATTAGTAAAATCTGAAGCTGTTTCATGGTATCGCATTTTTGAGATGTTTAAATTCCAATCTTTTCACATGTATGGTATCATTGGTACTGCTATTATTACAGGAGTAGCACTACTGTCTATTTCTAAAGTTTTAAAGGTAAAAACAACAGAAGGTTCAGTACTAAAAGTACCTTTAAAAGATCGTGGTTTTACACGTTATATTATTGGAGGAACAATTTTTGGTTTAGGATGGGCTCTATGTGGCGCTTGCCCTGGACCAATGTACATTTTAGTAGGCACAGGTGCTTTTTCTATTCTAATTGTAATAGCAGCAGCTTTGGCAGGTACTTACATTTATGGTTTATTAAAAAACAAACTACCACACTAAATGGAATTTACAGAGATTATAGGATATGTTGGCGCGTTGCTTGTTGGGCTGGTTTTAGGCTTAATAGGAGGCGGAGGTTCAATCTTAACAGTTCCTATCTTAGTGTATTTTTTAGGGTTAAGTCCTGTTATTGCAACAGGCTACTCCCTTTTTGTAGTTGGTAGTACAGCACTGGTTGGTACATTAAAAAACATCAAGCAAAATCGTATAGACTTTAGAACCGCTATAGTATTTGCAATCCCTTCGATAATTACCATATTTAGCGTTAGAAGTATTGTAATTCCAAATTTACCTGAAGTCATTTTTACCATTGGTAATTTTAAGTTTACCAATTCACTTTTTATAATGCTATTATTTGCAGTAATTATGATTTTAGCAGGATGGTCTATGATTAAGTCTAAAGAAGTTAAAAGTGATAATGAAGTTAAAACATTTCACAAAACTCACTATTTTGCAATTGGCACACAAGCAATAGGTATTGGTGTTTTAGCTGGTTTAGTTGGTGCAGGTGGTGGTTTTTTGATTGTGCCTGCATTAGTCTTATTAGTAAAATTACCCATAAAAAAAGCAATTAGCACGTCGTTATTTATTATTTCAATTCAATCCTTAATAGGATTTCTTGGAGATATAAAAACCTTAGACATTGATTGGCCATTTTTACTCACATTTACGTTTATTTCAATTTTTGGAATATTTATTGGGTTGGCGCTATCAAAAAAAATTAGTGCAATCCGTCTAAAAAAGGGCTTTGGGTACTTTACAATTATAACCGCATTTTACATCATATTCAAAGAGCTTTTTTAAAGCTTTGTGATAAATGTCACATTTCAAAAAATGAAGTTTTGTAAATTTGTAATACATTAAAATTTAATTATGAAAATAGAACAATTATATACAGGGTGTTTAGCACAAGGTGCTTATTATATTGAATCTGAAGGTGAAGTTGCTATAATTGATCCACTACGAGAAATTCAACAATATATTGACAAAGCAAAAACCAATAATGCTAAAATAAAATACATTTTAGAAACACATTTTCATGCAGATTTTGTTTCAGGACATGTAGATTTAGCGAAGAAAACAGATGCTAAAATTGTTTTTGGACCAGGTGCGACTACAGATTACGACATTCATTCCGCAACTGATGGAGAAGAACTAAAGCTAGGAAAAGTAACGATTAAGGTTTTACATACTCCAGGTCATACCTTAGAGTCCGTAACCTATTTATTAAAAGATGAAAACGGAAAAGACCATGCTATTTTTTCTGGAGATACTTTGTTTTTAGGAGATGTTGGCCGTCCAGATTTAGCAATTAAATCTGACCTAACAAAAGAAGACTTAGCAGGTATGTTATTTGATTCGCTTAGAAATAAAATTATGCCATTAGCAGATGATGTTATTGTTTACCCAGCTCACGGTGCTGGTTCTGCCTGTGGAAAAAATTTAAGTAAGGAAACCGTTGGTATTTTAGGAGAACAAAAGAAAACTAATTACGCTTTACGTGCAGACATGACTAAAGCAGAATTTGTAAAAGAAGTGCTTGATGGTATAGCGCCACCTCCTCAATATTTTGCAAAAAATGCCATGATGAACAAAATGGGTTATGATGCTTTTGATACGGTTTTAAAAACAGGTGATGTTCCTCTTACACCTGAAGAATTCGAAGCTTTAGCAAATCATGAATCTGCTTTAGTTTTAGATGTAAGACCACAGTCTGAATTTATTAAAGCACATATTCCTAATTCAATTTTTATTGGATTAAATGGTAGTTTTGCTCCTTGGGTTGGTGCTTTAATTACCGACATAAAACAACCTATTGTGTTAGTGACACCAGAAGGTAAATCTGCAGAAGCTGTTACACGTTTATCTCGTGTTGGTTACGACAATACACTTGGCTATCTGGAAGGTGGCATTGAAGCATGGAAAGCTTCTGGTAGAGATATAGAAACTTTAGAATCTATTTCGGCTGAAGAATTTGCTAATAGAGCAAAAGCTTCTGATATCAATGTACTAGATGTTCGTAAGGATGGTGAATACCAATCGATGCATTTAGAAGGTGCTCAGCATTTTTCGCTAGATTTTATTAATGACAAAATGAATGAAGTTAGCAAAGACAAAACCTACTATGTGCACTGCGCAGGTGGCTATCGTTCTGTAATTGCTGCTTCTATATTAAAGGCGAGAGGTTTTGATAAATTAATTGATATTGCAGGTGGATTTGGTGCCATTAAGCAAACAGATTTACCGACTACGGATTTTGTTTGTCCTTCTACTTTGTAAACACAAGCCTCTACAAAATAAAAAAGCCTGCAATTGCAGGCTTTTTTTATACTATCTCGGCACTAAGACCAGCTTGTAAAAGCTTAGAGCACCTTGGTTCTAAATCGTCATAAGAACCTGTTTTTACAGTACACTTACCTTTGTAATGTACTAATAATGCACATTGCTCCGCCTGTTCTGGCATGTGATCACATGCGTATATTAATGTATCAATAACATGATCGAAGGTATTGACATCGTCATTAAATAATACAATTTCGTTTTCTTTTAATTCTTCTTCTTTAATAAGAAGCTCTACGGAATGCTTTTCTTTTGTCATTGTTTTAACGGATTTGAGGAATCTCAGTTAACACTTATTCAAACTTATTGCAATACAAAAACTTGAAAAAGCTTTACTAATTTAAAAATTTTAACGAAACCCACTGCCCTTTTTGTATAGTTTCCTCCAATTTTAACATCTGCTTATTACATTCTGCTTCTATTAAAGGAATGTCTTCTTTGTAAAATCCGCTTAAAAACAAAGAACCGTTTTTGTTTAAACATTTGGCATAACGCTCTATATCTGCTAATAAAATATTCCTGTTTATATTAGCAATGATACTATCGTATTTTTTTCCCTCTAACAAATTTACATCACCTTCGTAAACTGAAATATTTTTACAATCATTTCGTTCAACATTTTCAATACTATTGAGATAACACCAGTTATCTATATCAATAGCATCGAGTTTTGCAGCACCTACTTTCTCTGCTAAAATTGCTAAAACACCTGTACCACAACCCATATCCAAAACCGATTTTCCGTTAAAATCATTTTTTAAAATATGCTGAATCATCATGTGTGTGGTTTCATGATGTCCTGTACCAAAACTCATTTTTGGTTCAATAACCAAATCATATTTGGTCTCTGGTTTTTCGTGAAATGGCGCTCGTACCGATACGAGATTATCTACAATAATGGGATTAAAGTTTTTTTCCCATTCCTCATTCCAATTGGTTTGTTCTATTTCATTAAACTCAAAGGTAATTTCAAATTCATCAGAATTTAAGATTTGAATATCCTCTAAGATATTTTTATGCCATTCTTCTTTTTGAATATATGCAGTAACACCTTCTTCGGTTTCAACAAAACTTTCAAACCCGGCATAACCGAGTTCTGCTATTAGAATTTCAGTTGCTGGTTGTAAGGGCTCAACTTTAAAGTTGTAACCAATATAAATTGAATTTGACATTACTTAAAACGCGTTAACAATTGCAAAGAAATCTTCTGCTTTTAAAGAAGCACCACCAATTAATCCACCATCAACATCTGGCTTACCAAAAATTTCTTTTGCGTTATTTGGTTTCACACTTCCACCGTAAAGAATAGAAACAGAATCTGCAACGTCACTGCCGTATTTGTTAGCTAATGTTTTTCTGATGAAAGCATGCATATCCTGTGCTTGCTCAGGACTAGCAGTTTCTCCTGTACCAATTGCCCAAACAGGCTCATAAGCCAAAACGATATTTTTAAAAGCATCTGCATCTAAATGAAATAATGCATTTTTAATCTGGCTTTCTACTACGGTTTCTTCATTACCGGCTTTTCTATCCGCTAATTCTTCACCGAAACAAAAAATGATTCGCATATCATTTACTAAAGCAGCATCTACTTTTTTAGATAGAGATTCATCGGTTTCGTTGTAATACGCACGTCTTTCACTATGACCAAGAATTACCGTTTGGACACCAATACTTTTTAGCATGCTTGCACTAATTTCACCTGTATATGCACCATTTTCTGCAAAGTGCATGTTCTGGGCAATGACTTCAATTGTATTTCCTTTTAAGGTTTGGTAGGCTTGCCACAAATTAGTAAAGGTTGGAGCAATCATTACCTCAGCATTAGAGGTTCTTGTTTGCATTTTTAATTCGGTAATTAGCATTTCTGTTTGTGCTAAATCGTTGTTCATTTTCCAGTTTCCTGCTACAATATTTTTTCTCATCCTATCTCTAACCTTTTCTATTAAGAAAGGGATTTTATTGGTTTATATTAAATTCTGAAATACAAAAATAAGGTAAAAAGATTACACAAAACTTCTCACATAGTAAGAATAATCACCGAAAACGTTATAGGTATTGGACAGTTATACTAGTATCGTGTTGGGTTGTAATAAAACCCTAATATGTTACAACTTTTATTGATTATAAGAATAGTAGGCATAAGAATACCTAAGCTTAATTTTAAGACAATTTTACTCTTGGGTCTAACCAAGCATAAATAATATCGACCAGAATGTTTATAGTAATAAAAACAATTGCTATTATTAGAACCGATCCCATAATCACTGGTAAATCCATGGTGTTTAATGCATTCACGATTTCTTTACCCAGACCATTCCATCCAAAAATATATTCTACAAAAACAGCACCAGCTAACATAGAAGCAAACCAACCAGAAATTGCAGTTACTACCGGATTCAGTGCATTTTTTACTGCATGACTTTTTATGACCTGATACTCACTTAGACCTTTAGCCCTTGCTGTTCTTATGTAATCTTGATTCATCACTTCTAATAATGAATTTCGCATTAATTGTATAACAACTGCCAATGGTCTTATACCTAATACTATGGCTGGAAGAATTAAATTTTTCCATTTAATACTCATTTTTTCGCCAAAATCTTCAAGCTCGTATAAGCTACCTGTCATTTCCAAATTGGTGTATTTGTGCAATACAAAACCAAATAACCAAGCAAATAAAATAGCACTAAAAAACGAAGGTACACTCATACCAAACGTACTGAGAATCTGAATGGTTTTGTCTATCCATGTATCCTTATACAATGCCGAAATAATACCGAAAATAACACCAAGGACAATGGCTATTATAATCGCAGAAACTGCTAATACAAAGGTATTCGGTATAGTCTCTCCTATAACTTGAGTAACTTTTTTGCCTTGTTTGGTAAAGGATTCTCGGAGGTATGGAGTTTTAACTACTGTGGTTGTATTTCTTATTGTAAAAAGCTGGGATGCATTGTATTTATTTTGACTTAAATACGTATAATCTTCTGGGTTTTTAGAATGAAATGAAACTGGAGACAAATCATTAAGGTAATACAAAAACTGCGTTCCTATCGGTTTATCAAAACCGTATTTCTTTTTTACCGCTTCAACTTGTTCTGCTGTCTGGTTTTGCCCTAGCATCATTTTAGCTGGATCACCAGGTAAAATGGTAAATAAATAGAAAATGACTGTGATTACACCTATTAGAGTGATAAAAGCATAGAAGATTTTATTTACCAGATATCTTATCAAATTAAAGTTCTATATCTTCAATATCGTTCCAGTGAGATTTATTCATAACTGTGCCTTTATTTAGAATTACGGCACCAGGATTTGAACGCACAATAGTTTTAATCACTTTTTCATCACACAGATAAAAGTTAAAATTGAGCTTATAATCTGTCTTAACTTGTTGTTTTTCTGCCTCACCTGAAGATGTTAAGCCAATAACCTTATATCCTTTTTTTAGCGCTTTGTCTGTAAACGTTTTTAATTTTTCTACACCTTCCTTTTCGGCTTTATTGATATTGTACATTGCAATTATTAGTAGTTTTTCTTCTTCTAAGAATTGCGCTGTTAAATCTTCATCAACAGACTCTATAGAAAAATCTTGAATTGGCGGAATATAACCTTCATCAATGGTTTTTGTTTCGACACCAATATACTCTCCATCAACCTTAGGGTAACTTCCATTGGTAATAAATTCTTTCTCTTCGCCATTAACATTAAATGTCCAAGTGTATTCTAAAATTGGCTTTTGCGCATCATCGGGAATAGCCATTCCTTCCTGAATATTTTTTCCTATTGCATAAGCTCTAAAATCTATTGCCGGAAGGTGCATTAACACATGGTAACCAAACCAGAGTGATAATACAAAACTTAACAAGGCTATAACTGTAGTCGGTAGCTTAGAAAATATTGGCTTGATATGTTTTATACCAAAAAACAGGATTAAGATAAGCACCAATAAAATGACATCTTTGGTAAAGCTTTCCCATGGAGTTAGCTTTAGTGCATCACCAAAACAACCACAGTCCTTTACTTTATCAAAATAAGCTGAGTAAAATGTTAAGAATGTAAAGAATATAATCATTAACAACAGACTCCAAACTGTAAACTTAGGCTTATAACCTATTAATAAAAAGACACCTAAAACAACCTCTAGAACAACAACTATAACCGATATTCCTAAGGCATAAGGAATTAAAAATTCGATATTTAAAACATCTGAACCGAAGTATTCTTGGAGCTTGTATGAAAACCCAAGTGGGTCGTTCAGTTTTATAAATCCAGAAATGATGAACAATACTCCAACTAAAACTCTGCTTATTTGTACTAGGTATTTCATATTTATTTGTCATTCCTGCGAAGGCAGGAATCTTTTTAATTAAGACTCAATTTTATTATCCTAAAAATGGACTTCGACTGCGCTCAGTCTGACACTTTTATTTGATTTAACTTTATCCCAAATGAATCATAGCAAAAACTGCATAATTTATCATATCTTGATAATTAGCATCTATACCTTCACTAACAATAGTTTTTCCAGCATTATCTTCAATCTGCTTTACGCGTAAAAGTTTCTGCAAGATTAAATCCGTCAACGAACTTACGCGCATATCTCTCCAAGCTTCTCCATAATCATGATTTTTATTGAGCATTAATTGCTTGGTGACGGCCACTTTTTCGTCATAAAGTTTTGTTGCTTCTTCAGTATTCATATCTGGCTGTTCTACAACTCCTTTTTCTAATTGAATAAGCGCCATAACACAGTAGTTAATAATACCTATAAACTCACTCACTTCTCCTTCATCAACTTTTCTAACTGCATTTTGCTGTAAGCTTCTAATACGCTGTGCTTTTATAAAAATCTGGTCTGTTAGCGATGGTAATCTCAAAATTCGCCATGCACTGCCATAATCACTCATCTTATTCACAAAAAGCGCTCTACATTTAGCGACAACAGCATCGTATTGTTTTGAAGTATCTTGCATCAAGTTCCGTTAAAATTTCCGTAAATTTCGCATAAATAAATTAGAAGTTCAAAGTTTAGGGTTTAAAGTTTTCTTAACGCCTTTTTTATATAAATTATGACAATAAACTGCAAAGGCAAATTAATTGATTTATCCTCACCAAAAGTAATGGGAATACTTAATGTTACTCCCGATTCGTTCTTTGATGGAGGAAAGTATAAAGACAAAAATGAGATTCTCAATAAGGCAGAAGTTATGATTAATGCTGGTGCTACGTTTATTGATATTGGTGGTTACAGCTCGCGTCCTGGCGCAGATTTTGTTTCTGAAGATGAAGAATTGCATCGTGTTATCCCAGTTATAGAACTTATTCTAAAACATTTCCCTGAAACTTTAATTTCCGTTGACACTTTTAGAAGTCGTGTTGCAGAACAAAGTATTAAAGCTGGTGGAGCAATAATTAATGATATTTCGGCAGGAAAATTAGACGAATCCATGTTAGCAATCGTTGGAAAATTAGGCGTTCCATACATTATGATGCACATGAAAGGAAATCCTAAAACCATGCAACAACAAACGGATTATAAAGATTTGACTAAAGAGGTCATTTCATACTTTGCTGAACGAATAGAAGTTGCACATAATGCAAAAATAAACGACATTATTATTGATCCAGGATTTGGTTTTGCCAAAACCGTAGAACAGAATTATGAATTATTGAATCAACTGGAATTACTACAAATGTTAGATAAACCCATGCTTGCTGGCATATCGAGAAAATCTATGATTTACAAATCTTTAAATACTACTCCGGAAAACGCCCTCAACGGAACAACAGCTTTACACATGGTTGCACTTCAAAAAGGAGCTTCCATTTTGCGTGTGCATGATGTAAAAGAAGCTATGGAGTGTGTAACACTTTTTAATCAACTAACTGTCAACTAAACTATGCGTTATATTTATTTACTACTTATTTTATGTTGTTTTAGCTGCAATAACGAACGTGTTTTATTACTTCCTGAAATTGAAAATGCTGAGATTATTGAAGTTTTAGACGTATCACCTGCTTATATTTTTTATGACGAAACACAACCAGATTCGACTCTACTAAACCGAAAAAACTTAATAAGTACCACCAATTGGCTGGTTAATGTTGATAAACGTTTGACTTTAAAACAAGCCATTCCACATATAAAATTCTTACAAGACAAAAAACGAAATGCTAAAATGCATAAGAACGAAGACGCTAAGAATTATTTTACTTGTAATGATACTGGTATTGGCAGTTTAGGTTTTGTTGAGTTTACGGAAATCATGTATCAGGAGAAAATCGAAATTGACACAATATATCACAAAAACAATCTGCCTACCGAAGAAAACCTGAAAAGAATGGCGGGCTTTCATGCTAGTTCAACAATTCCAATAATATTCAATGGAGCTGAGCAAGTTAAAATTGATAGTGTTACGTTAGATTTTGATAATTTAGAAAATGAACTTAATAAGTTTACAGAACTTAATTTTATTGGCATTCATATACAAATCTACTTTGATAAGAATTTATCTTTTCAAGATTACATATCTATAAAAAGAAAAATTCAATCTTTTAAATCTGATTTAATTTCTGTGGATTTTAATGAATACATATTTTAACTTAAATTAGCAAAAAGCACTAACCTTTGGAAAACTTACAACTTTGGGATTTTAGATTTATAGATTTTGTAGATGTCTTCCTTGTTGCTATACTACTTTACTATATCTATAAGCTTGTAAAAGGAACCGTTGCCATCAATATTTTTATTGGTATTCTCATTATTTATATCGCTTGGCGCTTAACGGATTATCTTGAAATGCAAATGCTCTACAGCATTTTTGATGGATTTATGAAAGTTGGTATTATTGCTCTTATAGTCGTCTTTCAGCCAGAAATTAGAAAGTTTTTGCTTATGGTTGGCTCTACCAATATTGGTGGTAAAAAAAGCATATTTAAGAACTTTAAGTTTCTTAAAAATGACGACCAAACGACTACAGATGTAGAAGCTATAATTAACGCATGTAATAAAATGGGAACTACAAATACTGGTGCCTTGATTGTTATAGAGCGTAACAACAACCTAGATTTTCTTACAAATACAGGTGACGAGATGAACATCTTGGTCTCCCAACCTATTATAGAAAGTATCTTTTTTAAAAACAGCCCACTTCACGATGGTGCTATTATTATAGACAACAATGTTGTAAAAGCCACTCGTGTTATACTTCCTGTAAACAATGAAAAACACATACCAGAACGTTTTGGATTAAGACATAGAGCTGCGGTTGGTATTACCGAAAAAACGGATGCTTTAGCCATTGCGGTTAGTGAGGAGACAGGTCAAATTTCCTACATCAAAAACGGTGAATTTGAAATGTTTAAAGATACTGATGAACTCATTAAGAAAATAAAAGAAGACCTAGGCTAGTGAACTGCAAAAACTGTAATAAAGCGCTTAACAATACTCAAAAATTTTGTGACGAATGTGGAGCAAAAGTCATTCAAAATCGTTTAACACCAAAAGTGATTGCTGCACAAGTAAATGAGCAGTTTATATCAATTGACAATAGATTTTTCAGAACATTTATTGACCTTTTTAAAAAACCTGGAACTGTTATAGACAGTTATATCACTGGAACTCGAAAAAAGTATATTGATGTACTTCAGTATTTTGCTATTTCGTTGACCTTAGCAGGTATTCAGGTATTTTTAATGACTACTTTTTTTAAAGAAGCTTTAGTAATAGATCCTGAGTTTATGAAAACTATTGAAAGTATGCCAGGACAAGATAAAAATCCTATGGCTGATTTCGATTTTAGCTTCTTTACTAAATATCAAGGTCTCATTTATATTATTGGTGTTCCGCTATCTGCAATATCATCTTGGTTGGTCTATTTCTTTTTAGGTAACAGACGTTATAATTTTACAGAACATCTTGTTTTAAATCTTTATTACTCCGCCCAAATAATTATAATAACAGCAGTTCTTTCTATTTTATTTTTGGTCCTTGGTCTTAATTACCTTATTCTATCTAGCCTAATTATTTTACCTGCATTTTTTTACTTAGGCTACGTTTTAAAAGACGTGTTTAAGGAAAGCCATATTGAAACTTTTGCTAAATTCTTGCTCATGATGATTATCTACGCAGTCATTTATATGGCAGTATGGATAATCATTTTCATAATACTTGCATTTACGGGAACAATCAATATTTAAAAATGAATTGCAAAAACTGCCATACCAAATTAGAAGCACAAGATGAATACTGCAAAAGTTGTGGCGGAAAAGTGATTAGAAAACGTCTATCTTTCAAAAATCTCTTTGAACATATTAGCGAAACATTTTTTAATTATGACAATAAGCTTCTACGGACGGTAATAGATCTATTCAAAAAACCCGAGCATGTTATAGGTGGTTATATTGATGGTACAAGAAAAAAATACGTCAACGTTATCAGTTATTTCGCCTTAGCAATTACAATATCTGGAGCTTATATGTTTATAATTAAGAAGTATTTTCCAGAGGTTATGGATTTTTCTTATATGACAGCACCAGGTCAAGAAGAATTTCAGAGAAAAAATATGGCTTTTGTACAAGAATATCAGTCTATAGTAATGATGCTCTACGTACCAATTTATGCATTAATGGCAAGAGTTGTTTTTTTCAATATAAAAAAATATAATTACACAGAGTTACTAGTTGTCTTTCTATACATTCAAGCCCAAACATCAATAGTCAGTGCTATAGTGGTTATTACTTTAGCTTTTATTGGATTAAATACTAATATCTTAGGAATAGCAATAATTCCCTTAATGATTATTTATTCTGCATACTGCCTCAAAAGACTTTATGAACTCAGCTTGTTAAATATAATTGTTAGAACATTATTGTTTTTTGGCGTGCTATGTATAACATTGTTCGTTATAACTTTAGTCGTGTTAGGTATTATGTACTTCACTGGTGATTTGCAAGAAATGATTGAAGCTCAAAGAGCTGCTGCTGAAGCTCATAATTAAATAGTCTCTGCCTTTAAAAACTGAACCTCATAAAGATTTTTATAATAGCCATTTTCTTTTTCAAGAAGAGATTTGTGTGTACCCATTTCAACAATCTGTCCAGAGTCCATTACAATAATTTTATCTGCCTGTTGTATGGTTGCCAAACGATGCGCTATAACAATAGATGTTCTTCCTTTGGTTATAGTATCTGTTGCGTCTTGTATCAATTGCTCTGAATAGGAATCTACAGAAGATGTAGCTTCATCTAACACAAGAATACTTGGATTAGTAACATAAGCTCTTAAAAATGATATTAACTGTCGCTGACCAGAGGACAACATAGCACCTCGTTCTTTAACATTGTAATGATAACCACCTGGAAGTGTTGTAATAAAGTCATGAACACCAATTGCCTTTGCCGCAGCAACCACGTCTTCTTCAGTGATGTATTCATTATTTAGGGTAATGTTATTTAGAATAGTATCCGCAAACAAAAACACATCTTGAAGCACTACCGCAATTTGATTACGCAATGAACTCAAGGTCATTTCTTTAATATCTGTATTATCAATTTTTATACTTCCAGAATCGATTTCGTAAAATCGGTTCAATAAATTAATAATAGTCGATTTTCCTGCTCCAGTGGAGCCCACAATAGCAACAGTTTCACCTGCTTCCACCTTAAAAGAAACACTTTTTAAAACCTCCTCTCCTTTTATATATGAAAATTTGACGTTTTCAAACGCTATATCTCCTTTAAAATGATTGGCTTCTAAAGTACCAGCATCGTCAATATTAGAATTTGTATCTAAGACCTTAAACACACGATCGGCAGCTACCATACCCATTTGTAGCGTATTGAATTTATTCGCAATTTGGTTTAATGGTCTAAACAGTAATGGAATAAACATGGTAAAAGCTATTAAATCTCCCATTGATGCTGTTTGCCCTACAACAGTATTTAATCCACCAATCCATATAACAGCTCCCATTGTTAAACTTGATACAAATTCGGCAATTGGAAAAAAAATAGAGTTATACCAAACCGTTTTTAACCACCCTTTTTTATGGCGCTCGTTAATGGCTTTAAATTTTTTGTATTCCGTTGTTTCACGTGTAAAAAGCTGTAATATTTTCATGCCAGTGACTCGCTCTTGTACAAATGAGTTTAGATTAGAAACTTCAGTTCGTACATCTTCAAAAGCACGTTTCATATACTTCTGAAAAATTTTAGTAGCAATTACAATAATTGGCAATGTCGTAAAAACTATAAGTGCCAATTTCCAGTTCATATAAAACATTACGCCTGCAACGACAACCATTTTTAATATATCGCTAAAAATCATAAATAGACCTTGCCCAAAAATATCGGCAATACGCTCCATATCTGTTACAGCTCTAGTAATGAGAACACCTACAGAGGATTTGTCAAAATAGGTCATCTTAAATTTTAGGATATGACGAAATAGTTTTACACGAATATCCTTAACCACAGACTGCCCTAACCAACTCGCATAATAAATAAAAAGTAACTGTGAAATGACTTCGAGAATCAAAAGCACAAGCATTGCAACAACATAAAGTACAAAGCCATCATAAGCTCTTTTAGCAATTTGCGTATCTATTGCCTGTTGCAGAACATAAGGTCTTAAAGCACCAAATGCAGCCAATCCTATAACACAAACCAATGAAATAACAAATACTGATCTATAAGGTTTTATGTATTGCAATAACCTTGTAAAAAGAGATACATCAAATATTTTTTTCTTCTTGTTTTGTGTCATTTTATGCTGAACTTTATTCAGTATCTTTTTTAAATTTTATGCTCTCTGGGTAAACAATTTCAACCAAATACAAACCATGCGCTGGCACTGAAAAACCAGCTTTACCTCTATCCTTAGAAGCAATAATAGTATGCAAGTCATTTGGTTTTAACTTTCCTAATCCAATATTTACCATCGTACCAACAACTGCCCTAACCATATTGCGCAAAAAACGGTTTGCCGTAATTGTAAATATAAGCTGGTTAGAATGTTTAGTCCAATACGCCTCCTTTATATCACAATTATACGTTTTTACATCAGTATTACTCTTAGAAAAGCATTGAAAATCTTTATACTGAAATAAGATATTACAAGCTTCATTCATAGCATCAACATCTAAAGGCAATTGTGTTTGATAAGCAAAATCATAATCAAATACATTTTTTGTTGTTGAAATCTTATAATTATAAGTTCTACTTACAGCATCAAAACGTGCATGAGCTTCATCATTAACCTTAAAAACAGTATGAATTGCTATATCTTTTGGTAAAAACGAATTCAATTTATAAACTAAATCTTTATTCTCAAAATTGCCTTCAAAATCAAAATGTGCAAACATTTGTGAAGCATGCACACCTGCGTCTGTTCTTCCTGCTCCAGTAATACTAATCGTAGTTTTTAGAATAGTGCTTAGTGCTTTTTCCAATACTTCTTGTACGCTTATTGCGTTGGGCTGATTTTGCCAACCATGATATGCTTTTCCGTTGTATGAAAACTCTAAAAAATATCTCAAAAGAATAGATTATTTTTGCTCAAGAAGCCACAAAGATAAGTTTATTCCTGCGAAGACAGGAATCTCCTTAACAAAACATTAGACTAAAAAAAACTTTAAGATTTTCCATTCCTTGAGAAATAAATATGAAAAAAATACTCCTTTTATCTGACACACATAGTTATATAGATGATGCTATTCTTAAACACGTGAAACAAGCTGACGAGGTATGGCACGCAGGAGATATTGGAGATTTAAAAGTTACTGATGTTATTAAAGCTTTAAAACCTTTAAAAGCCGTATATGGCAATATTGATGACGCTAAAGCAAGAACTGAATTTCCACTCCATAACAGATTTATGTGTGAGGATGTGGATGTTTGGATAACCCATATTGGAGGTTATCCACCAAAATATAATTCCAAAGTAAAAGAAGAATTAATATCCAACCCACCAGACCTGTTCATTACAGGACACTCTCATATTCTCAAAGTAATGCCAGATAAAAAATTAAATTTATTACACATGAATCCTGGTGCTGTTGGTAAGCACGGTTTCCATAAAGTCAGAACCATGTTACGGTTTAAGATTGAAGGAAAGCAAATCAAGGACTTGAAAGTTATTGAATTTCAGGCCCAACCCTAGCCCTTCCCAGAGGGAAGGGAACTCTCTGCAATACGCTAAATAATCATATTGAATTGAGAATTTTCAGAATTAAAAAAGAGGTGGTTTTTCCGTCTGAATGAGAACTCCTTCCCTCTGGGGAAGGTTGGGAAGGGCTTAGGGCTTTAAGATGGGCCTAAAAATGAAAAACCCAGACGGCAGCGTCTGGGTTTTTCGCACTAATACTACTAAGATTTTAGGTTCATCGTAATCTATCTACAGATTTTACGAGATCTTCGTCCTTTTTAATAGCCTTGTTAGCCAAGACTAAACACACAATAGAAAAAATAGGAAGAAGAATCCCAATACCTTTCTCAGAAACGTTAGTTTCTCCAGATATGTTTAGAGATTGATACACAAAGATTCCTAGTAAAATAAAGTTTAATATTATATTGAGCCGTCCCATTACAAACTGAGACTTTCTGTTTTTAAAGCTAAAAATTGAAATTAAAGATAACAAAGCTGAGCCTAGAAACATACCTAGGTACGTATAGTTGTCTAGAGCAAATACTTTAACGCCCTCCATATTTGTCCATAAATGGAACACAAATATTAAACCTGCCGATATACCAGCTGCTAATACTAAATAGAGTGTTTGAATACGTTGAATCATATCTTTTATTAAAAAAGCAATGCAAAATTAGTAGTTTATTTTTTAAAAAGATAGAAATTGTTTTAAAATAAAATTGTATTATTGCAGTAGAAAGAAGTAACATACTGAGTTGCATCATTCTAAATCTTCCATATTAATTTCACTTTTTCTCTTTTTAAATCATTAAGAAAACATTGAATTAATAATATCAAAATTGTAATACATTATATAACATACGAATGTTTGAAATTTCACAGTTAAAAGCTAAAAAGCTTCCTGAATTACAGGATATAGCTCAACAACTAAACGTACCAAAATACCGTACTTTAAAAAAATTAGACTTGGTTTATCAAATCTTAGATTACCAAGCAGCAAATCCTGATGAGGTAAAAGCTAAGGTAGAAACCAAACCTGAACCAAAAGAAGCAAAACCACAACAAAAACGCGCTAGAGTTCAGAAAAAACCTCAAGATAACAAGGACCAAAAAGCTTTAGAATTTTCTGATAAAAAAGAAGAATCTAAACCTCAAGAGCAAAAGCCTAGCAATGAAAATCAAAAGCCTAAGCGTCAAGACAATAAGTCTAACGACGCTAAAGAGGATAACAAACGCTCTAACAATAACTCAAACGACAATAGACAAAACCGTTCTAAAGAGAATAATAATCGTAAGACCAATAATAACAATTCAAAAAATAATGGCAATAAGGACAACAGAAATCGTTACCGCGAGCCAGATTTTGAATTTGATGCCATTATAGAAAGTGAAGGTGTCCTAGATATTATGCAAGATGGTTATGGGTTTTTAAGATCTTCGGATTATAATTACCTAACATCACCAGATGATGATGATATTTATGTTTCTCAATCTCAAATTAGATTGTTTGGTTTAAAAACCGGAGATACCGTTCTTGGTCATGTAAGACCTCCTAAAGAAGGTGAAAAATATTTTCCTTTAATTAAGGTAAGTAAAATTAATGGTCAGAATCCTCAAGTTGTAAGAGATAGAGTTGCTTTTGAACATTTAACACCATTATTTCCTAAGGAAAAATTCAATATTGCAGAAAAACAAAGCACTATTTCTACTCGAATAATGGATTTGTTTTCACCTATAGGAAAGGGACAGCGTGGTATGATTGTGTCGCAACCAAAGACTGGTAAAACAATGCTTCTAAAAGATGTAGCTAATGCAATTGCTGCAAATCACCCAGAAGTTTATCAAATGATCTTATTAATTGATGAACGTCCAGAAGAAGTAACAGATATGCAACGTAATGTTCGTGGTGAAGTTATAGCTTCTACTTTTGATAAGGAGGCACACGAACACGTAAAGATTGCTAACATAGTTTTAGAGAAAGCAAAACGTCTTGTGGAATGTGGACATGATGTTGTGATTCTTTTAGATTCTATAACACGTTTAGCTCGAGCTTACAATACAGTACAACCAGCTTCAGGTAAAATTCTTTCGGGTGGTGTAGATGCCAATGCGCTTCATAAACCAAAACGTTTCTTTGGTGCAGCCCGTAATATTGAAAATGGTGGTTCTTTAACCATTATTGCTACTGCTCTTACTGAAACAGGTTCTAAAATGGATGAAGTAATTTTTGAAGAGTTCAAAGGAACTGGTAACATGGAGTTACAGTTAGACCGTAAGATTTCTAATCGTCGTATTTTCCCTGCAATTGATTTAACATCTTCTAGTACGAGACGTGATGATTTATTATTAGACGACAATACCATTCAAAGAATGTGGGTAATGCGCAAATATCTTGCGGATATGAACCCAGTTGAAGCCATGGAATTTATCAACGATCGTTTTAAACAAACTAGAAATAATGAAGAATTCCTTATCTCAATGAATGGATAAAGAATATTAAGTATAAAACCAAAAAAAACCTTGAACTTTTTGAGTTCAAGGTTTTTTTTATGCTTATCTCTTATCTCAACTAACAAAAAAAGTCTTTCCTTTCGGAAAGACTTTTATATCTTAGTGGGTACTACAATTATTAGATTGCAGCAACGTGTTTAGTTAACTGTGATTTTAAGTTAGCAGCTTTATTAGCATGAATAACATTCTTCTTAGCTAATTTATCTACCATACTAATAACAGAAGGTAACATCTTTTGTGCTTCTTTAGCATCAGTAAGCTCACGTAATTTCTTTATAGCATTACGAGTTGTCTTATGCTGATACCTGTTAAGTACACGTCTTTTTTCGTTACTTCTAATTCTTTTTAAAGCTGACTTATGATTTGCCATTTTATTTTTTCTTATTAAAAATTGTAGCCCGTAGGGGAATCGAACCCCTCTTACCAGGATGAAAACCTGGCGTCCTAGCCGATAGACGAACGGGCCATTTGGTTATTTTACTAATTAAATGAACCTACAATGTTTCCATTGCGGATGCAAAAATACAACTATTTTTAAATGTTGCAACTACTAACATATTTTTTTTTAAAAAATTTTAATATGCTTTTGCAAAAAGTACACGTTGTGTTGATTGTTCACCACTATAAACGCAAATACCACTTTCCATTTTATTATCCACAGGAATACATCTTATAGTAGCCTTAGTCAATTCTTTTATCTTTTGCTCCGTTTCTTTTGTACCGTCCCAATGCGCAGATACAAAACCGGTTTTGGTTTCTAATACCTTTTTAAAATCTTCAAAATTATCGACCTCTGTGATATGAGAATCTCTAAAGTTTAGAGCCTTAGTAAACAAGCTTTCTTGGATTTCTTCTAAAAGATCTTCAACAACTACACTAATTCGATCTAGAATTACAGTTTCTTTTGTAAAAGTATCTCTTCTTGCTACTTCAACGGTATTATTTTCAAGATCCTTAGGTCCAATAGCTATTCTCAACGGTACACCTTGTAGCTCATGTTGTGCAAATTTCGCACCTGGACGTAGTGTATCTCTTTTATCAAACTTAACACTAATGTTTCTTTCCTTTAAGTCACCAATGATTTCGTTTGCCACTTGTTGTATGGCATTAAATTGCTCCTCATTCTTATATATAGGAACAATAACAACCTGATATGGAGCTAAGTTAGGAGGTAAAACCAACCCCTTATCATCACTATGCGTCATTATTAAAGCACCCATTAAACGCGTAGAAACTCCCCAAGATGTTGCCCAAACATAGTCTAGTTTACCTTCGTTATTAGTAAACTTTACATCAAATGCTTTTGCAAAATTTTGACCTAAAAAATGGGAAGTACCTGCTTGTAAAGCTTTACCATCTTGCATTAATGCTTCAATACAATAGGTTTCTTCTGCACCTGCAAAACGTTCACTTTCTGTTTTTAATCCTTTAATAACTGGTATTGCCATAAAGTTTTCAGCAAAATCAGCATAGACATTATTCATTAATTCTGCTTCTTGCAATGCTTCTGCTTTTGTAGCATGTGCCGTATGCCCTTCTTGCCATAGAAACTCTGCAGTCCTTAGAAATAGACGTGTACGCATTTCCCAACGCACCACATTAGCCCATTGATTAATTAATATTGGTAAATCTCTATAACTTTGAATCCAACCTTTATAAGTATTCCATATTATGGCTTCACTAGTTGGCCTTACTACTAACTCCTCTTCCAGTTTAGCTTCAGGATCAACTCTAAGTTTTCCCTCATTATCAGGATCATTTTGCAATCTATAATGTGTAACAACTGCGCACTCTTTAGCAAAGCCTTCAGCGTTTTTTTCTTCAGCTTCAAACAAACTTTTTGGTACAAAAAGCGGAAAATAAGCATTTACATGTCCTGTTTCCTTAAACATTCTATCCAATTCGGCTTGCATCTTTTCCCAAATTGCATAACCATAAGGCTTAATTACCATACAACCTCTAACCGCTGAATTCTCAGCTAAATCAGCCTTTACAACCAATTCATTGTACCATTTTGAATAATCTTCAGCTCTACTCGTAAGATTTTTACTCATTTTCAGTGTTTTGGCACAAATATTGTGCTTATGTTAAATAAAAAAATAGTTCAGCAAAACTAACTATTTTTGCTATGTTCAACAATAAAATAAATGAGATATGCAATTTAAAACTATTACAAAACAAAAATTGCCATTTTTTGTTGCAATCGGCTTAATGGCTGTGTTAACATCATGTGGTTCCTTTCAATATGCAGGATACGACAACGATGGTATTTATGCTTCTGATGAAAATGAGCCTGATGTTGAACAACCAGTAACTACTACATCTACAAATGGTTCTAGTTATTATAAAAATTATTTTGCCGAAAACTCAGCACAACTTGATGCTGCTACAGAAGAAAGCGAAATTTTTACTGATATAGATTCTTATGAAGGTAATTATACAGAAACAGCTCAAGACACTCTAGAGCAAAGACCTATTTATGGTGGTTGGGGACAAAACAGCACCGTAACAATAAATGTTATAGACAACAGCTTCTATGATCCATGGTTATGGAATGACCCTTGGTTATGGAACGGAGGTTTTGGCTACAGTTATTATGGTTGGGGAAGACCATGGGGATGGAACCGTTGGGGTTGGAATTATGGCTGGGGATGGAACGCTGGCTTTGGCTATGGATGGAATAACTGGGGCTGGAATGCATGGTGTCCTCCTGGATATAACAATTGGGCATGGAATGGTTACTACGGTTACTCAAACCATAGATTAGCGTATAGTAACAGTAGAAGACGAGGTTCTATGCTATATAATAACAATTTTGGTCGTAGTGCACGAAGCAATTCTGCTATATCAAGAGGAGATTATTCAACCCGTAGATTATCAAATGCAGCAACAAATAGAAGTACAAGAAGTACTAGGGCAACACCTAATACTTCAACTAGAAGTATTGGAAATACAAGATCCACTAGAACATCTAGAAACATCTCAGCACCAACACGTTCTAGCACAAGAGTTACTAGACCTGCTAGAAGCACGAGATCCTCATCATCTGGCTCAGTAAGATCTAGTAGAAGTTCAGGATCATCAGGTTCTATTAGATCATCAAGAAGTTCTTCATCTAGGTCTTCTGGAAGTGTAAGATCATCATCGAGCAGCTCAAGATCGTCTAGTAGCTCAAGATCGACTAGTAGCAGTAGACGTGGTAGAGGTTAGACATTAATTTAAATTCGAAAATTTTTAAAATTTACTTATGAAAAAATTACTTATGTTTTGCATAGGCATGTTGAGTACGTCCTATATTTTAGCACAAGATGTAACTGACGCAATTAGGTATTCAATAGACGAAATACAAGGTACCGCACGCTTTAGAGCTATGAGTGGTGCTTTTGGAGCCCTTGGAGGAGATATGTCTGGTGTTAGTATTAACCCAGCAGGTTCCGCAATATTTAATAATAGCCATGCTTCAGTTTCCATTGGTGTGTTTAATAAAAATAATGATGTTAACTATTTTAATGGTTCAAACTCAGACTCTGATTCAAATCTAGATTTGAATCAACTTGGAGCTACCTTTGTATTTACAAATTCAAATCCAAATTCACCTTGGAAAAAATTCACATTAGGTGCCGCTTATGACAATACCGCAAACCTTAATAATGAATGGAGAGCTAGCGGTACAAATACAACTTCGATAGATAGCTATTTTCTTGCTTTTACTAATACTATAGAAATACCTTTTGGAATACTAAAACTTCAACCTGGTGAATTCATTGAAGAAGCTTATTCAGATATAGGCACAATACCTGATGATGGTTATTCAATTCAACAAGCATTTTTAGGCTATTGGTCTGGAATAATTGATCCAGAGAACCTTGATGACAATACTAACAATAATGAAACTAATTATGTTTCTAATATAAGTCCTGGAAATTTTAATCAAAATTATCTGTATTCTGAAACAGGATATAATGGTAAACTCGCCTTCAATTTTGCTACAGATTATGACGACAAATTCTTTTTTGGCTTAAACTTGAATACACATTTTATAAATTATGAAAAATTTACAAGCCTAAACGAAACTAACTCTAATGCTGGATCTGTTGTTAACAGTTTAAGATTTGAAAATTTATTATCTACAACAGGAAGTGGTTTTTCATTTCAGCTTGGTACAATTGTAAAATTAACACCAGAGCTTAGAGCTGGCGTTTCATATAACTCACCTACATGGTATAGGGTGAGCGAGGAATTGGTTCAGGGGATTAACTCCAATATTGCTGATCAGGATATAAGATATATAAGTGATATAATTAATATTTATCCTGAGTATAAACTAAAAACACCTGGAAAAATTACAGGAAGTCTTGCTTATGTTTTTGGAAAACAAGGTTTATTAAGTTTTGATTATTCTGTTAAAGATTATAGTAATGCAAAATTCAAACCTACATCAGACCCATCCTTTTCTGATCTAAATAATGACATAAGTAATGCTTTAACTTCTGCTGCCTCCTACAAATTTGGTGGTGAATACCGTCATAAACAATTCAGTTTTAGAGGTGGTTATCGTTTTGAAGAAAGCCCATATAAAGATGATATGCGCCTTGGAGATTTAACTGGTTACTCATTAGGATTAGGTTATACTTTTGGAGATTTTAATTTAGATGTAGCTTTTAGTCAAGCTGAAAGAGAAACAAACCATCAGTTGTATAATGTTGGTTTAACTGACTCTGCTCAAGTACAGACAAAATTTACTGATGTTATAATAACACTAGGATTTAGAATTTAACACAAAACAACTATAAAAAGAAAAAACCTGAACACATGTTCAGGTTTTTTCTTTTATACAATACCATTTCCTTATCGTTTCAAGGTAAAATGGGCTTTAAACTCTTTTCGCTTTCCCGTTAGTGGTTCGTCGTACTCTACGGTAAACCAGTAGCCATTGCTCGGCATCCTGTTCCCATTGAATGTTCCGTCCCATCCTGGGCCTGTCGGGCTCAATTGCTTCAACAGTTTCCCATAGCGGTCAAATATATAAATTTTTGCACTGCTTCCAATGCCCTTTATGTTCCATGTGTCATGGTTGCCATCTCCATTTGGTGTAAAGTACAGTGGGTAATCTATTACAAATACTGGTACACTTACCCAACCACAACCGTTCTTGTCTCTTGCTGTAACTTCGTGATCTCCTGTAGATACATTATAAAATATACCTTCATCTTGCCATGGACCTCCATCCAGACTGTACTCATACACTCCTGGTCCACTTGCCACTGCTTCTATAACGTGATTATTTGCAAAAGCTTGTGTGACCACATCAGCTACCAATGTCGGTGGCTCACTTTCTGTCACTACAGTGTTGTCCATATTAACACACTGCGTCACTGTTGATGTACTGATATCGGTTACTATAACACTATAGGTTCCTCCTTGTAATGGGCTTAAACTTGACCCTGTCCCTCCTGCAAGTACGTTGCCATCCAATGACCACTCAAAGGTATAGTCCGCCTCTGATAGTTCAGTATCCAGTACCAATGGATCCAGTATTTCTGTTCCATTGGTATTGACGCACAGTATATAATTGTCATCTAAATCAAAGTTTGGCAATGGGTTCACCTGAAGGGTCAATTCTGCCACTGCAAAACAGATGGAACTGTCCGCTTGGTTATCAAACGTACCGTCGTTGTTCAAGTCCACTGGGTCTCCATTACCGTCACCATCGATGTCTACATACTCAAACGTACCGTCTGCGTTGGCATCTATTCCATCCGATAAACCATCTCCATCAACATCGATAAGGTCAAAGATACCGTCTGCATCGGTGTCATAGGTATCTATGGTACCATTGGCATCCAAATCCAATCCTGCTGTCAATTCTGCTAAGTCTAAAGAAATCGGGATTACCGTTAAGGTGTTATTGTCCACTCTTGCATAGATGACTTGTGGGTTGACGACATTCTCATATAAATTTGGTAGTGGATTGACATTTAAGTTGGCATCTTCTTCCGTTGCATAGTAGCTTACGATATAGTCCGTTGGATTCTGGCCGTCGAGTACTTGGGCATCTTGTGTTGATAAATCAAACTGTACACTGTCGTTGCTCGGGTCTCCGTCCGTTTCCATATGGTCATCACATTCTTCGTAAAGGATAGGGTCCATGTCCGGATTGGCCTCTGCGGCTTCGTCCACTTGGATATTGAAGCTTTGTGTGCTGATGGAACAGCCCGTGACGTTATTGGTGATCGTTACGAATATCTGCTGTGGGTTCGTTGTGTTGATGTACGGACTTACCAAGGCGTTCATCCCTGACTCTGCGTCTGCAAGGTCTTCATGATAGGTCACTATGAACTGGGTTGGGTCCTGTCCGTTCAAGACTTCCTCGTCTTTAGTCGTTAGGTCAAAACTGTCAAATCCATCGGTATTGAGTTCGCACTGGATAAAGTCCGTTACCGCCACGACTTCTGGCAATGGATTGACACGTATGGTAAAGTCTACCAAGGTGTAACAGCCTGTTACATCGTTGGTCACCCTTACATAGATCGTCTGCTCTGGTGTCTCTATGTTGGTATATTGAGTTGGGTCTACGATTGCGTTCATCCCTGAGTCTGAATCTTCTGGTGTCTCATGGTAGGTTGCCGTAACTCCGTTCTCACCATTGAGCAATAGCACTTCGTTTTCTGTTAAATCGAAGATTTCAAAACCATCTCCTGTATTGATCTCATCACATAGCTCTAAATCCGGTAACTGATCACTTGGTGTTGGTGTTGGGTTTGGTAATACTCTAATGGTCAAGGTCGTGTAGTCCACACAGCCTGTATCGGTATCCGTTACCACAACATATAGGGTCTGTGGGTTGGCTGGTAAGCCTCCTACAGAGGTATTGGTATATGCTGTCGGGTCTGGTATGGCACCTGTCTGTGCTTGTGCATCGGCATTTGTTTCGTAATAGGCTACGGACCAGCTGGCATTACCTCCTGTGATCTCTTGATCTTTTACCGTAAGGTCGAACTCGGTCATCTCGTTCCCTGGCGATTCCCCTAAATCATCACATAGCTCTAATGGTGTTGGCTGTACCGCTGTTGGTGGCAGCTCTACCTGAAGCTCAAATTCGCCTGTATCGTAACAGTCCGATGTTGGGTTGTACAAGCGTACATAGATCGTCTGTGGGTTGCCCGTATTGGTGTAGTTCCCTACATTGATTATTGGGTTATTCCCTGATTGTGCGTCTGCTGCGTTTACATGATAGGTCAACGTCACATCGGCTGGATTTTGGACACCAAGGATATCGGCGTCGCGCTCTGTAAGGTCGAACTGGGCAATGCCATCGGCATCGGCATCACAGATAATCAGTGGGTCTAAACTCGTTGGTACTTCTGGCGATGCTACCACGACGAGTTCTAATGTATTTAAGGTCAATCTATAACAACCTGTTAACGTGCTCTCCGATCTCACATAGATCATCTGGCTATTGGCCACGATGTTGGTGTAAGGGCTTGATAATGGGTTATCTCCCATTTCTGCATCTTCCTGGGTCTCGTGGTAACTGATCACTACATCGGATTCACCATTGGTAATGGCCACTGTACGGATCGTAAGGTCAAACTCTGCAAAACCGTCGTTGTCGTCATCACAGACTTCTATTGGTTCTGGGTCTTGTTCTGGTGATGGTAACGGGTTGACCCTCAAGGTCAGCGTTACCGTACTGTAACAGCCCGTGTTATCGTTCTCTCCGCGTATATAGATCGTTTGTGCATTGCTCGTATTAATATATGGGCTTGCTATTGGGCTCGTCCCATTATCGGCATCTAGCTGTGTCTCGTAATACGTTAGGGTAATGCCTGTCTGCCCGTTTAGTATTTCTGCATTGGCATCTTCCAAAGTGAACGGCTCTTGCTCGTCTCCTGGATTGTCCACATCACAAAGCTCTAATGGTGATGGTTGTAATAGTACTGGTAATGGGTTGACGATAAGTTCTAAACTCGTTACTTTATAACAGCCTTCTACCGTATTGCTGTCCTCCACGCGTATCCAGATGAACTGGCCGTCCTCTTGCGTATTGGTATAGGCATTGGGATTGGCGATAGGGTTCATTGGTGCATTGGCATCGGCTTCGGTCTCGTAATAGCTTACCGTGTACTGCATTGGGTCTAGTCCGTTCAAAACTTCTGGTGCCTTGGTGGTAAGGTCGAACATGGCATAACCGTCCGCTGAGGCATCGTCGCAGGCGTGCAATGGGTTTGGTTCTACTATCTGTGGGCTTGGCTCTACGATCAGTACCAGTTCTACTATAGTGGCACAGTCCGTGGCTATGGTCTCGCTCTCTACTCTTGCGTATAATGTCTGTGTGTTGATTACGATATTGTTGTAATCTACTGTTGTGTCTATCGCGTCTACATTGTTATCGGCATTGGCCATCGTCTCGTGGTAGGTCACTGTGAGCCCTGCTGCTCCTATGGTGATATCATTCTCGGCATCGGTAAGGGTGAACATCCCAAACCCATCATTGTCTGGGTCACAGTAGCGTAACGGCTCTGGTGTATTGGCTACTGGTGCTTGCTCTACTCCCAACTCTAGGGTTGTTGTATCGTAACAGCCCGTTGTGTTGTCCTCGACACGTACAAAGATGATCTGAGGGTTGCTGATATTGGTGTATGGGATTGTCAAAGGGTTGGCAGCGTTGTCGGCATCTGCCTGGGTTAAATAATAATTCACAGTATATCCCGGATTGTTGCCCGTGATCTCTATGTTCTTTATGCTCAAGTCAATCTCCGTTAAACCGTCTGGTGTGCCGTCGTCGCAGACTTCTAATGGTGTTGGAACTACTAAAGCAGGTAACGGATTGGCCGTAAACTGAACAATACTACTATTTGGACAAGTCCCAGAAGTAACATATTCTATTGAATAAGTTTCACCAGGTGTACCATTAGTTACATCTCCAGTAGCTGGATTTATAACAGCTGTATCTGTTGGTGCAATATCAAAACTAAAAGTTCCGCCAACATCACCAGTAATTGTTACAGTACCTCCATCACATGTAGGCTGTACAGTAAAACTTGCATCATCAATTGGTAAGGCATTAAAAGTTACTATTTGAGTATCTGGACATGTTCCTCCCGTTGTATAAGAAATAGAATATGAGGCTCCAGGTGAACCATTGGTTACATCTCCAGTAGCTGGATTTATAACAGCAGTATCAGTTGGTGCAACATCAAAACTAAAAGTTCCACCAGTTGTACCAGTAATTGTTACGGTACCTCCATCACAAGTTGGTGTAACATTAAAGGATGCGTCATCAGAGGTAATTACAGTAACACTTTGAGTTGATGACTGTGGACAATCGCCAGCAGTAGTGTATTCAACAGTATATGTTGAACCAGAAACACCATTAGTTATTGTACCTGTATTAGCATCAATGATAGCAGTATCAGTTGGCATTGGGTTAAAAGCAAAAGTACCACCAACATCACCTGTTACAGTAGCAGTTGCACCATCACAGGTTGCTGTTAAAGTAAAACTTGGATCGTCTAGAGTTAATACAGTTAAAACTTCCGTGCTTGATGCAGGGCATGCTCCTGACGTCATATATTCTATAGTATAACTGTTGCCTGGAGTTGCATCTGTTACAGTACCAGTATTAGGATCAATTACCGCTGTATCTGTTGGAGCAGGATTAAAACTAAAAGTACCACCAACATCACCAGTAATTGTTGCTGTGCCACCATCACATGTAGGCGTTACTGTAAATGCAGGATCATCACCGACAATTACTTCAAAAGTTTGAAGGCTTGTTGCAGGACATACTCCATTTGTAGTATATTCTATTCCATATGTTTCCCCTGAAGTTCCTCCTGTAACTTCACCTGTATTAGGATTGATTACAGCTGTATCAGTTGGTATAGGATTAAATGTAAATGTTCCTCCTACTGCACCGTTAATTGTTACTGTAGCACCATCACAAGTTGGTGTAACTGTAAAGGAGGCATCATCTCTAGGGTCAACTACAAGATTAAACAAAGGAGTCGCCGTTGCATTATAACAATTAGAATCTCCAATACTTTCAACCCTTACATAAATTGGTTGCGGATTAACTGTATTAGTATATAATAATGGTAAAGCGCCTGTATCACCATCAGCATCAGCAAAGTTTAAATGATAAGTAACGTTAAAGTCTGAATCAGCCTGACCTCCTAAAATTCCTAATCTTTGTACATCTAAATCAAATTCTTCAAAGCCATCATTAGATGGGTCATCACAAAGTACTAAATCTGGCACAGGATTAATATCTGGCTGACCAGCTACATTTAATGTGAACGGTAAAACCTCATAACAACCAGAATTTAAATACTCTACACGTATATATATAGTTTCTCCATCTGTGCCTGAGTAGTTATTTAAATCAGTAATTTCCCCTGTATCTGCATCAGCATCTGCCTGCGAATTATGATAGGTGACTACCATATCAGCAGGAATGGTTGAACTAGCCAATACAACAGCAGTATTTGTTTCTAAATCGAAAAGATAAGGTGGCATACCTGTATCACAAATAAATAAATTATTAGGTACCTCTGTAACTATTTCCGGCAAAACATCTATACATACCACTTCGGTATATTCACAACCAAAATCGTCAGTAACACGGTAGGTATAACAAAATTGACCTTGTGTTGGCGGTGTTACAGTAATGACATTACCAGCTGTATTAGTTATTGTAGGATCAGGATCCCAAGCTTCAGAAGTTATAACTGGTGTAAAAGACAACTCAGGTGGTTGCAAATTTGGATCGAATTCTATACTCCATGAAAATATATGTCCATTATCCGCTCCAATATTGTCTACAACACGTATCGTCCAATCTCCATTTAAAGGTGACCCTATAAGACCATCCAATGGGTTTACAGAACTGTAACTACCAGCAGGCACAAAAGAATCGTTATAGGTACCAGGACCATTACCATCAGGAAATGTACCTCCTGTTTGTATACCTCCCACTAAAGTTGGGAAACCTCCATTAGGCACAAAACAATAATCATATCCAGTACCAGGTGTTGTATTACCACTATTTCCATCTACAGGATTAGTAGCCCATGGGATTCCTAAATTTGCAGACCCACCACCTTGGTCATGCATCCTAACGACTAGACCACTTGGTGATATAATTTCAATATCTAAGTCACCTAAATATGAATGCTCCATATTTAAGCATATACTTACTATTTGATTAACGTCAGTTATTGTCTGTGCAGAATCATAACAGTCTACAGTTACTGAAGTTTCGTAAGTTACACCGTTACCATCTGGCAAAAAAGTTATTCCACTTACAGGTGGAGTACAATCGTTAATAAATTCTACTGCATTTACAACACCTTCAATAGTAGTACTATCTCCAAAACAAATTGTAGGATCTGCTGCGGCTGTACCTGTAAAGTCCGGCTCTGTTGCAACTTGAATTACTTGATTGATTAAATTATTATTAGTACACCCTTCAGGGTCTTGAGAAGTGTTTGCATCTCTAATATTCAAATTTACTATGTAAACTCCAGGTGTTGCATAAGAAAATGTTGCTGTTTGTCCTGTAGCGGTATTACCATCACCTAAATCCCACTCATAAGTTGCGCCTGTTCCATCAACAGAAAAGACACCACTACCAGTTAAGGTAACATCTTCATTAGGACAAACTCTAATATAACCATCACCGTTTGGTGCAGGTGATGATGAATCTAATTGAGAATTAATTGTTTGACATGGTGTTAAACAAGAGATTGTTGCAGCCCAACCATTGCCAGGTCCACTATCATTAGAAACAAATTGAATTGTAATACAGCCAGAGGCATTATCTGGTGTAGCTTCAACTATACCAGGACCTGTTGGACCTGAAAAATTACCAAAAGGTGGCGCAGCTACTGAGTCTCCATTAAAAATTGACATTACGTCTAAATTCAATTGCGTTGTAAATGACGTAAAATCCAATCTTATTTTCTGACCTGCATTTTCAGGACATATGGTTAATATAAAATCTTCATCATTTCCGTAATTACCAAATTCTCCTCCAGAGTCATAAAAGACTCCTCCACATTGGCTAACGGTTGCTGTTTGCATATTTACATCTTGTGCTAACAATATCGATGAAAATACTAATGAAACTATAGTTAATAAATACTTCATACTGTAAAATTTTATTGATATTGAGACTTAATAATGATGTAATAATTTGTACCATCTACCTGATATATGGCAGCAGCCCTTGAATGAAATTCAAAATTATATTTTAGAGGATTAAAAGTTTTTGGGTTAAAAATTTTATCCCGTTCTAAATCCGTAACAAAACTATTGAAAAGTGTAATTTCCGAAAGTTTTGGGCATGGTTTCTTACTATCTTCATTAGCTATTTGTTTTATTACAACTCTGTTTCGAAGCAGTTGCTTAATACTTTTTAGCATATGAGGGTTATTAAAAACATACTTATCAGCAGAATCTCCATAAACTTCAATTATTTGAGCTCGTTCTTGAGCCGTTAATGGTAGTTTTACATTATCATCATACTTTGCTAATGGTAAAGGATTTTTTTGTTTTGTTTGTTGCCCAAGCATAATCATAGGCAATAGTATTACAACAAGAATAGTTAGTAATTTTTTCATGGCTTAACCGTAATTTTTAGAGTTTCGAAAATTAAGAAAATTTTAGGAAAACCGCTGTTAATTCGACAATGTTATTGGCATTTTAACGGTTTTACCTATATAACAAGTATAATTATAAAACTCCTACCTAAGCGAAGCTATTTTTATTGCTTATCTTTGCGCTTTAATTTTAGAATCTGATTAATATTTTTTTAGAATGAAAATCGATAGTGATTTTAACGATATTGATGCTTTAGGAGATGACCATATCGGTTCATCAAGTGATACTCCTTTAAGAGATGATGCTTTTAAGTTATCAAAAACCGAAAAAATTGACATCATTAAAGATGATGTAAGACATATTATGGAGACCTTAGGTTTAGATCTTACAGATGATAGCCTTAAAGGTACACCTAACCGTGTTGCTAAGATGTTTGTGAATGAGATTTTTGGAGGTTTAGACCCTAGTAAAAAACCTAGTGCATCAACTTTTGAAAACAAATATAAGTATGGCGAAATGTTAGTAGAGAAAAACATTACAGTTTACTCTACCTGTGAGCATCATCTCTTACCAATTGTTGGTAAAGCTCATGTGGCCTATATATCTAATGGTACTGTAGTAGGCTTATCCAAGATGAATCGTATCGTTGATTATTTTGCCAAGCGTCCTCAAGTACAAGAACGACTAACAATTCAGATAGTAAAAGAGCTTCAAAATGTTTTAAACACCGAAGATGTAGCTTGCGTTATAGATGCCAAACACTTATGTGTTAATTCTCGTGGTATAAGAGACGTTGAAAGTAGTACTGTAACTTCTGAGTTTGGTGGTAAATTTAAAGAGAAAGAGACACGTCGCGAATTTTTAGATTACATAAAACTAGATACTCATTTTTAGTTTGCTTTATCATTACTAGTTATTTAGCTTTGTCTATATTTTTTTAATTTTCATCATGCCATTATACGATACTAATCAAATAAAGATATATAATACACTTTCTGGCGAAAAGGAAGTTTTTAAACCTATTACAGCAGGTCATATTGGTATGTATGTCTGTGGTCCTACAGTATATAGTAATGTACATTTGGGCAATGTGAGAACGTTTATGTCTTTTGACATGATTTTTAGATACTTTAAGCATTTAGGCTATAAAGTACGTTATGTACGTAATATCACTGATGCAGGCCATTTAGAGAATGATGGAGATGTTGGTGAAGATAAAATCACAAAGAAAGCAAGATTAGAAGCCATTGAGCCAATGGAAATAGTACAGCGCTATACTGTAGATTTTCATAATGTATTAAATACGTTTAATTTTTTACCACCTAGTATAGAACCGACTGCAACTGGTCATATCATTGAACAGATAGAACTCATTGAAGCTATTATAAACAACGGCTTTGCTTATGTGGTTAATGGTTCTGTTTATTTTGATGTCCATAAATATAATGAGTCTAACGAATACGGAATATTAAGTAAGCGGAAGCTTGAAGACTTGATTCATAATACACGAGCTCTTGATGGTCAAAGTGATAAGAAAAACCCTCAAGATTTTGCACTTTGGAAAAAAGCAGAGCCGTCGCACATTATGAGATGGCCTTCACCTTGGAGTGATGGATTTCCAGGTTGGCATTTAGAATGTACGGCAATGAGTACCAAATATCTTGGAGAACAGTTTGATATTCATGGTGGCGGAATGGATTTAAAATTTCCGCATCACGAATGTGAGATAGCACAAAACCAAGCAGCCAAAGGACAAGATCCTGTAAAATATTGGATGCATACCAATATGTTGGAAATGAATGGTGCTCGTATGAGTAAATCTACCGGCAATTATATAAATCCAGCCGAATTATTATCTGGCAAAAATGATAAAATGTCCAAAGGTTATAACCCTATGGTCATTAGGTTTTTTATGATGCAAGCGTCTTATAAAAGTGTTTTAGATTTAACTGATGATGGTTTGTTGGCGGCTGAAAAAGGCTTCAATAGATTAATGGAGGCTATTGGTTTAATTGGTAACTTAAAATCTAGCTCAACATCAACATATAATGTTTCTGAATGGAAACAGAGATGCTATGACGCTATGAATGACGATTTTAATACACCTATTTTAATCGCTACACTTTTTGATGCCGCTAAATTTATCAACCAAGTTAAGGACGGAAGCGCTACTGTTACTAAAGATGATTTAGAATTACTTAAGCAAACTATTGAAGCTTTTACTTTTGATATTTTAGGTTTGGTTAACGTATCAAAAGAAGATTCCGGAAGAGATAAGTTGACTAGTGCTGTTGAAATCTTAATCAATCTTAGAAAAGAAGCTAGATTAAATAAAGATTTTGCCTTATCCGATAAAATTAGAGATCAATTAGCTGAAGCTGGTATTCAACTAAATGATAGTAGAGAAGGCACTACTTTTACGACTAATTAGAGGCCTATCCTACTAAATCCTTTCCAGAGGAAAGGACTTTACCACGATTATGAAAAGAGTTCTTATCGCACCTTTTTTATTTATTATAAACGTATATCAGAAGTTTATTTCTCCAATAACTCCCGCAACTTGTAGATATCAACCAACCTGTTCGCATTACGCAAAAGAAGCATTAGAAGTTCATGGTTTTTTTAAAGGAGGTTGGTTAGCTACTAAGCGGATTTTTAGTTGTCATCCCTTAGGAGGAAAAGGTTACGATCCTGTTCCACCTAAAGACCATTAATATTACGTTAATCTCATTTTCAATCGCATTCAAAATATTATATTTACCACATAAAGAAAATATTTATGTATTTATTACAAATTGATTGGGATCCAATAAAGTCACTCGATTTAGGATTTTTTGAACTTCATTTTTACAGTGTCATGTGGATTGTAGCCTTTATTTTGGGCTTTTATGTCACCAAACGTATTTGGAAAAATGAAAACGAATCTAGTGATTCATTAGACTCTTTATTCATTTATTCCGTTTTAGGCATTATGATTGGTGCCAGATTGGGTCACGTTATTTTTTACCAATCCGAATTAATTTCAGAAGATTTTTGGAGCATCTTTCTACCATTTAGTTTTAAAGATGGCATAAGATTTACAGGTTTTCAAGGCCTAGCAAGTCATGGTGCTGCGATTGGTATGATTATCTCCATGTATTTATACAACAAAAAAGTTTTGAAAAAAACGGTTATGTGGATTTTAGATCGTGTCGTAATTCCAGTAGCACTTGGTGCAGTATTTGTACGTATAGGAAACTTTATTAATTCTGAAATAGTCGGTAAAAAAACTGAAAGTGCTCTCGGAGTTATATTTAGGCAAAATAGTGAAAATTTTGCGCGTCATCCTGCGCAATTATACGAAGCGTTCTTTTACATTTTTGTGTTTTTAATTCTTTTATACTTCTATTGGAAAACTAAAAAATCTGAACAACAAGGATTCTTGTTTGGCTTGTTTTTAGTTCTACTTTGGACGGTAAGATTCTTTGTTGAATACTTAAAGGAACCTCAAGGAAATGAAGATCTGGCAAATTTCTTTGGCAATGTGCTAAATAATGGTCAATTGTTAAGTATTCCTTTTATTTTAATCGGGCTTTATTTCATGTTTCTATATAAACCAAAAAAGGAATTAAGCTAATGCAATTAAAAGCACTTTTAAAACATACATTATTCTTTGTTGCATTACTGCTATTCTCAAACTGTAAAGAAGAAAAAACAACAAAAACCGAAGGTAAAGTTATCGTTAGCTTTAAAAAAGAAGGCGTGCTACATCTTAAAAAAGCGGATTCAGATTCTATTATAAAAACTTTAGATATCGAAATTGCCGATAACGACTATGAAACTCAAACGGGATTGATGTACCGAACCAAATTAGAGGCCAATCATGGTATGTTATTTATTTTTCCTAACACAGACTACAGAAGTTTCTATATGAAGAACACCAAAATTCCATTGGATATTATTTATATAGATGAAGACAAATCTATTGTAAGCTTTCAAAAAAATGCCAAACCCTTTGATGAAACCTCGCTCCCATCTGAAGCACCAGCAAAGTATGTCCTAGAGATTAATGGAGGATTATCTGACGAATGGCAGCTTGAGGTTGGTGACAAGATTGAGTTTGACGTTTTAAACTAAGCTTTAAAATTAAAAATGGCAAGATCAGGAAGACCCTTAAAGGTTCCCTCAGAATTAGCGTTTATAGATAATTATATAGATGAAAATGATCTAGATGGAATTGAGTGGCTAATAAATTCCCACGGTGTTGATTGCTATGATTCATACAAGAGAACTTTTTTAATTTTAGCTGCTAGCAAAGGAAATATTAGTATTATAAAACATCTAATCGAACTCGGTTCAAATTTGAATTTTCAAGATAAGAACGGTTACACCTCACTCCATTTTGCATGCCAAAATAGTCATCCTGAAGTTGTTGATATTTTAATTGATTCTGGTTGTGACATCAATCTCAGAGATGTATATGGTAATCCTCCTATTTGGACAGCAATTATGAATGCAAAAGAAGATTTTTCAATAGTTTCTACATTATTAAAGCATAATGCTGATATAATAACTAAAAATAATCATGGAAAATCACCACAAAATATGTGGGAAATAAAATTTGATAGTGATATCAATTCCTTACTGAATAAATAAAAAAATGCCTCTCAATTAAGAAAGGCTTTTTTTAGTTTCTGAAACAATTTCAGGATAAATATATTTTAAAGACTATTCTTCGTCTTCTTTCACTTTCTTCTTTAAAGCTTCTGCTGCATCACCTTTTTTAGCCGTATCGTACATTAATGGTGTTGCGATAAACATAGATGAATATGTACCGACAACCACACCTACGATTAAAGCAAATAATAAGCCTCTTAAAGAATCTGCACCGAAAGCAAACATTGCTAACAATACCACTAAGGTTGTTACAGATGTATTTAATGTTCTACTTAACGTACTGTTCAATGACGCATTAATGGTTTTATCAAATTCCCAAGATGTATGCTCATTTAAGAACTCTCTAATTCTATCGAACACCACAACCGTATCATTCAGCGAGTAACCAATTACGGTTAAGATTGCCGCAATAAATGCTTGGTCAATCTCCATACTAAATGGCATAAACTTCCAAGTTAATGAGAAGATACCTAACACGATTAATACATCATGGAATACTGCCGCAACAGCACCTAATGAGAATTGCCATTTCTTAAATCTGAATAAGATATATAAGAACACTACTACTAAAGATCCTAATACTGCCCAGAATGATGATTTTTTAATATCATCGGCAATTGTTGGACTCACTTTACTAGAGAGCATCTTACCAATTTTAGCATCGCCAGAACCATCTAAGAAATCTTGATAGCTCATACCAGATGGTAAATAAGGCTTTAATGCCTCAAAAAGTTTAGACTGTACATCTTCATCTGCTTCCGTTGAATTATCCTCTACTCTATACTTGGTAGATATTTTCAACTGATTTGCAGCACCAATAGTTTTAACCTCAGCACTTCCAAATACAGCTTGGTCATTCAATACATTAGTTATTTCCTCTGTGCTTACTGGCTGTTCAAAACGTACTTGATACGTTCTACCACCAACAAAGTCAATACCTTGGTCTAATTTATTAGTAAATAATGAACCAATACTAACGATGATGAATACTGCTGAAATCACATAAGCAATCTTACGTTTCTTTAAGAAGTTAATATTTACATTCTTAAACAATCCTTTAGTCATTGCTGTTGAGAAATCTAGTTTTCCTCCTCTATTTACCCACCAATCAATTAACAAACGTGTAATAAATATCGCTGTAAATAATGATGTTAAAATACCAATGATTAATGTTGTTGCGAAACCTTTAATTGGTCCTGTACCGAATACAAATAAGATTAAAGCTGTTAACCCTGTAGTAATGTTAGCATCTAAGATTGAAGATAATGCGTTAGAGAAACCATCTTTAATAGATTCTTTTTGCGATTTACCTTTTGCTAGCTCTTCCCTAATACGTTCAAAAATAAGTACGTTTGCATCGACCGAAATACCAATGGTTAAAACAATACCTGCAATACCAGGTAAGGTTAATACCGCTCCTAAACTTGCCAATACACCAAAGATTAACAAGATGTTTAATAATAATGCGATATCTGCAAAAATACCTGCCTTACCATAATAGAATATCATCCAAAGTAATACAAATGCTAATGCAATAAGGAATGATTTCATTCCACTATCAATAGCCTCTTGCCCTAAAGAAGGACCAACTTCGTCTGCTTGAATAATCTCTGCAGAAGCTGGTAATTTACCTGCTCTTAAAACGTTTGCTAAATCTACTGCTTCTGTTAGCGAAAATGCTCCAGAAATTTGAGATCTACCACCTGCAATTGGACCTGTAGAAACACTTGGTGCAGAATATACAATATCATCTAAGACAATAGCAATATATCCTTGAGTTTCATAAGCTACCTTGGTCATTTCTTCCCAAATCTTTGCTCCTTTAGCATTCATTTGCATACTAACTGCAGGTCTGCTTATTTGATCATAATCTTGTCTAGCGTCTGTAATAACAGCACCACTCAATTGTGGCACACCATCTCTATTACCTTTAATAGCGTACAATTCAGAGTATTCAGAATCTTCTTGCTGAATTCCCCAAACAAATTTAATATAACGCATTTCTGTTGGTAATTGTGCTCTGTGCTTAGGATCGTTAAGTGCATTCATTACTTTCTCTCTATCCTTAGACAAGAACATACCAATAACAGCAGGACTTCCACCACGACCTTGGTAACCAATAGGGTTAACATCTGCTACATTTGTTGAATCTGCTTCTATCTGGCCAGTTAATTCATCGATGGCACTAGAAGTACTATCTTTTTCAACCTCTGCCTCTCCAGCTTCATCCTCTGAGCCAGATTTGTCAACAGTTTTAGCTTCAGCAATCATCATTTCGTTAACTTGACCAATATAGCCAAGAACTTCTTCCATCTTATAAGTTTCCCAGAACTGTAACTGTGCTGTTTTAGTAATAATATCTACAACACGCTCTTTATCTCTTGCACCTGGTAATTCGATAAGAATACGACCAGAGTTTCCTAAACGCTGGATGTTTGGTGAAGATACACCAAAGCCATCAATACGATTACGCAATACCTCAAAAGCCGAAACGATAGACTCGTCTATTTTTCTTTCTAAAACACTTTTAACTTCATCATCAGACATATCGAATTTTATCTCGTCGCTTAAATCACGATTTGCAAAAATATCTGGTGAAGCTAATTTGGTATCTCCTTTAATAGCATCAAATGCTCTAAAAAATGATTCTAAATACGACTCTTGTGCATCTTTCTGTAGCTCTTCAGCATCATCTAAAGCTTTATTAAAAACAGGATCTTTACTATTGTTAGCTAAGCCTTTTAGGATGTCTTTTACAGAAATCTGAATGATTGCATTAATACCACCTTTAAGGTCTAGACCTAATTTCATGGCATTGTCTTCAACTTCGCTATAAGTGTATTTAGCAACTCCTAAGTTATACACATCGATAGGTTGAAATTCATCACCCACCTTAACTTTAGATGTTTTTAAAGAATCTAGGTATCTAATTTCTTCAACATTTCGTAAGTCATGGTAATTATCCATAGTTTCTGGATATTTACTAATCGCTACTGTTTCTGCATCGTCTTGTATTTGGTTAGCCTTAAATGTGAAGGACAATTGGTAAATACTTACCAATCCAAATAACAGTGCAAACACTTTAATTATTCCTTTGTTTTGCATTTTTGTAATTGTTTAGTGTCTAATTTTTAAAACGCGCAAATATATGATTTACACCAAAACCAGACAATTGTTTATATATTATAAATGAATTGTTTTATAGCTTTTTGATTGAATGAAAAGCTTTGCTTAAGAAATGGGAAATAAACCTGATTAGAAATTCCCTTATGTAGTAGGTCCAGCTCTGATTTCTGGAATTTTATAAGATAGATTATCTATTTCTAAAGCACTAGTATAAATAATGTTGGCTCTAACTTTAATAAATCCATCAAATAATCTAGAATTTATTGAATTGCCAGAATTATTAAGCTTAAGGTTGATAAACCTATCACTTTTATGATTAAGTTCTACAATTTCAACACCATCAAAATCCCAGTTAGTGTTACTGTTTTTTTGAATTTCGGAAATATTAAGCTTATAATCTTTGAAATCTCTTTGTTCAGGAAGATTATTTGAGTTTTCTTCACTAGAGTTGTGAGCAAACTTGAAGCTTTCTTCTCCAGAAAGTATATCCTCAATTTGATGAATATCAGTTTTACTAAAGTAAGTAATCTTTAACTGACCATTTTGGTCTTGCCCAATCTTGATATCCTCAACACCAATTATTTTGAGTTTTAACTCTATGGTATCAATGGCATTTTGCGCATCATTTTCTGAAATATTAGCATCAGAAAATTGTACAACAATCTGTTGATTGGGTACAACTGAAGTTTCCATGTACCTTCCTAAAAAGGCCATTAGAATAACTAAAACACCAAAATGCAGTTTGGATTTCATGCGGCAAATATAGAAAAAATAAAAGACTGTATTTCTACAGTCTTTATTTATATAAGTATAATGTTTGTAGGTATTATAATTCTAACAAGCCGTTAGTCTTTTTAACACCTTCTGCACTTTCTGCCATGTGCTCTTTTTCAGCAGCACTTAGCGGTACATCAACAATTTTTTCAATACCATTTTTACCTAATATTACTGGCACACCAATACAAAGGTCACTCAATCCGTATTCACCATCTAATAATGTAGAACATGGGTACATTTTCTTTTGGTCACATGCTATTGCTTGCACCAACCCACTTACTGCTGCGCCTGGCGCATACCAAGCAGATGTTCCTAATAACTTTGTTAATGTTGCTCCACCAACTTTGGTATCTTCTTTTACTTGGTTTAATCTATCTTCTGATAAGAATTCTGACACTTTGATGCTATTTCTAGTTGCATGAGATGTTAAAGGCACCATTCCTTTATCACTATGTCCACCAATTACCATACCGTCAACATCACTAATTGGCGCATCTAAAGCTTCTGCTAATCTGTACTTAAAACGTGCAGAATCTAAAGCTCCACCCATACCAATAATTTTGTGCTTTGGTAAATCTGTAGTTTTATGAACCAAATAAGTCATAGTATCCATTGGATTACTCACCACAATAAGAATTGTATTTGGCGAATGCTCTACCAAACTTGAAGAAACAGTTTTTACAATACCAGCATTGATACCTATTAATTCTTCACGAGTCATTCCTGGTTTACGAGGAATACCAGAAGTAATGACACAAATATCACTATTTGCTGTTTTAGAATAATCGTTAGTACTTCCTGTAATTTTTGTATCAAATCCATTTAAAGATGCCGTTTGCATAAGATCCATTGCTTTTCCTTCAGCATAGCCTTCTTTAATGTCTAACAATACAACTTCTGAAGCGAAATTTTTAATGGCAATATACTCTGCACAACTTGCGCCAACTGCACCTGCACCAACTACTGTTACTTTCATTCTTTTTATGATTTTTAAAATGTGAAACTTCTTGTTAAAAACGACTGCAAAATTACAAATAAAATTTCTGTAAACGAAGAAAGCGCAAGAGTAAATCTTGCGCTTTCAGTATTTTATAGCAAAAAAACTTTTTTATCTAAAGCCAAAGTTAACACCTACCGAAAAAGCATCAAACTCTGATATATGGTACTCAGCATTAAGTCTAAAAAAACCTAATTTTAGTTTTGCTCCAACGGTTCCTCTTAATGATGAAACATCGCTAGAAACAGAAAATGGATCTACAATATCTTCACTTATCAAAGGACCATTAGTTACTCTATAGGTACCCAATAAATCTGATTCTGACTTACCAGTTATATAACCTAATCCACCATAAAGATTAAAAACAGGAAGCTTGGTAGAAACAGCCAACTGAAACAACCACGTATTAGTATCGTTCTCTATCCTTTGGTTTTCCCCATCAATTCCTGAGGATCCTGTAATGTCATAAGAACCATCTAAATGATTGTAAGCCACAAGGCCAGACAATGCCACAGGCCATAATTTATCTGCTGGCAACCATTCGGTAAACTCTAGCTGTAAACCAGCACCATAGATATTGAAGGTAACTTCGTCTGTATCAATTTTTGGCACGTAGCGTGCTTTTACTTCTATACCGCTCCCAAGTCCAACAGCACCTTGTAATGCAGCAGTTGGCAATAGATTTTTACTATTATCTCCTATTCCTTGTGGAAGCTCTAACTCAACAGTTTGAGACCCAAAAATAGGGTCATCATATTCAACCTCTACAAATATGGCTGGGTCATTTTCACCTAAAACCGATGCTACATCTTGAGCACTTGGCCCACTGACAAATTGCACATTGTTGTAATCTGCAGTATTCATATTAAAGACTTTATGCTCATCTTTAATCAAGGCTGCATTGGCAATTATTGAAATTTCAAAACCGCCAAGTGGTTTCACCTTAGCAGAATTAAACCAATTAGCGTTCATACTATACATCATGCCATTAGTACCTGGCGCTAAATAATCGTTAGCAAATCTTTCAGCATCTTCTACACCAGCTGTAAGTAAAACATCAATATCATTTTGGGCTTTGGATACCAAAACCGACAAACACAATACTACAATTAAGACTATCTTTTTCATAAGGTTAAGTTTATTATTGACAAATATATTAAAATAACGTCAAAAAATGTATTTTATCGTGTTATTAGGTCTTTAATCGATAAATAGTTATGTTAAAGTTTCAAAAACTGATGCCATTTATCCTTACCAATTATCTACTTTTGGCAAAAATTTTATTTTACATGACCTTAGGAGTTTTAAAACCTGAAATTAAAAATATAGTTGCTCAACATAGCTTAACCATAGATGAGCGTCTCCATAAAATATGTGAAATTCTCGAAGCTAATGTGTCTTACTACAATTGGGTAGGTTTCTATTTTAAAAATGGAGACAAGCAGGAATTAAAGCTTGGCCCTTATGTTGGTGAACCAACAGACCATATAATTATTCCGTTTGGAAAAGGAATTTGTGGGCAAGTTGCAGTGAGCAATCAAAACTTTGTTGTACCAGATGTGTCAGCACAAGACAATTACATCGCCTGCAGCATTACAGTTAAAGCAGAAATTGTAATCCCAATTTTTGTGAATGGGCAAAACGTTGGTCAGATAGATATCGATTCTAATACTCCAGATCCGTTCACTGAAGCCGATGAGCGATTTTTAGAGTTTGTCTGCAAGGAAGTCGCGACGCTTCTCTCTTAATAAGCTATTATTTGAAAACTTAGAACAGATCTTACATTCCTGTTCTAATAGCTTCTACAGGATCTAGTTTTGATGCCGATATTGCTGGTATGACTCCAGAAATAAGTCCTATAAACGTAGATAGCATAAAGCCCAAGAACATATTACCAAAAGAAAGCACAAAGTTAAAGCTGTCACCAACAACTCCATTCATTATTATAGAAGTAATCCACACAAATAGTAAACCTACTAAACCACCAACAACAGCTAAAATTACGGCTTCAAATAAAAATTGAAATAAGATAAATCTATTCTTTGCTCCCAATGATTTTTGAATACCAATAAGGTTAGTACGCTCCTTAACACTTACAAACATAATATTTGCAATACCAAAGCCTCCAACTAAAAGTGAAAAGCCACTAATAACCCAACCCACTAAATTTAAGGTTCCAATAATTGCATCAACAAAAGATACTAATCCTGCTATTTTATTCACAAAAAAGTCATCATCTTCATCTGCTTTCAACCCACGAAATGCTCTAATCTTTTGTTTTAAAACCTCTTCAAAAGCACCTATATCAGCTCCTGCTTCAGGCTTTATAATTACAGCTCCAGGTAACCCATCAACACCTCCATTTCTAAATCGACGTACAAAATTAGACGGTACATACGCTCTATCGTCTGGCGAATCTCCTAAGCCATTACCAACTTTTTTAAGAACACCTATAACGGTTAACTTTCTACCGTAAACTCTTACTTCTTTACCTATTGGATTGGCATCACTAAATAAATTTTCTGCTAAGTTTGAGCCAACAACAATTACTGGTGCTCCAGTATCGGATTCTAACTCCGAATAAAATCGACCCTTTTCTATCTTAAAATCTTCAATCTCGTATATTTCATTGGACACAGGAGTAACATTAACACCAACCACTGTTTCTGCTTGGTATCTTACAGTTTCATTACCACCAAAAATTACATAGGCTGATGCTGCTATATTTGGTACATTACGTCTTATGTATTCGTAATCGTCATAATCGGTTTGTGGAAAATTATCTCTTTTCCATCTTGGTACTTCGGTTGGCCCAAAAGAGTATTTAGATAAATAAATGGTGTTTTTATCCAAACCAGATAAACTTTCTTTTATATTTCTATCTAAAGAATCTACAGCAGCCAAAACCGCAATGATGGAAAAAATCCCTACTGTAACACCTAAAAGGGATAAAAAAGTACGCAACTTATTATTTCTTAGTGCATTTAACGCAAATGAAAAGCTTTCTTTGAAGACTCTTAAATAGACAAGCATAAGTTGGTTGTTTTAAAACAATTTAAAGATAAGACGTTTTCAACAATTTATTGTTACAAAAAACTTAAAGAAACTGGTTTTATACATAAGATTATACTATTGAATATTTTATTTTTGCAGCATCAAAATTACAACACAACATTATGAGCAACAAAACCATGTCATCTGCATTAATTTCCGTTTTTAGTAAAGATGGCCTAGCACCAATCGTTAAAAAACTTAATGACCTCAACGTCACCATCTACTCTACTGGCGGAACAGAAAAATTTATAAAAGATTTAGGTATCGATGTAGTACCTGTTGAAGATGTAACGTCATACCCTTCAATTTTAGGTGGTCGTGTAAAAACTTTACACCCCAAAGTATTTGGAGGTATTTTAAATCGCCAAAGCCATGAAGGTGATGTTGCCGAATTAGCAGAGTTTGAAATTCCACAAATAGATTTGGTTATTGTTGACCTCTACCCTTTTGAAAAAACCGTTGCTTCTGGAGCAAGCAATCAAGATATTATTGAAAAAATAGACATTGGTGGTATTTCTTTAATTAGAGCTGCTGCAAAAAACTATGCAGATGTTACCTGTGTATCTTCTGTTGAAGACTATTCAGAGTTTTTGGAGTTATTAGAAGCTAAAAATGGTGAAACTTCTGAAGATGACAGAAAGCGTTTTGCTGCAAAAGCTTTTAATGTATCTTCTCATTACGACACAGCTATTTTCAATTATTTTAATAAAAATCATGAAGAGGCTGTTCTTAAAATTAGTGAAACTAACGGAAAGGTATTACGCTATGGTGAAAACCCTCACCAAAAAGGTTTCTTCTTTGGTGATTTTGACACTATGTTTACCAAACTACATGGTAAAGAGTTAAGCTACAACAACCTCCTTGATGTTGATGCAGCTGTTAACTTAATCTTAGAATTTAAAGGTGAAGACCCAACCTTTGCCATCTTAAAACACAATAATGCTTGTGGTTTTGCACAAAGAAATTCTGTTCACCAAGCTTATATAGATGCGTTAGCTGGTGACCCAGTTTCTGCTTTTGGTGGAATTTTAATTTCAAACACAGAAATTGACAAAACTACAGCTGAAGAAATTCATAAATTATTCTGCGAAGTGGTTATTGCTCCTTCATTTAGTGAAGATGCTTTAGAAATTTTAAAAGGCAAGAAAAATAGAATTCTATTAATCTTAAATGATGTTGAGTTGCCAAAAACAACTGTAAGAACTTGTTTAAACGGTGTTCTTGTTCAAGATAAAGATTACAAAACAGATGGTTTAGATGATTTAAAAACAGCAACTAAAAAAGCTGCTACAGAAAGTGAAATTGAAGATTTAATTTTTGCATCTAAATTATGTAAGCATACCAAGTCAAATACAATCGTACTTGCTAAAAACAAACAATTATTAGCAAGTGGCACAGGACAAACCAGTAGAGTTGATGCATTAAACCAAGCTATTCATAAAGCAAAGTCATTTAATTTTGATTTAAAAGGAGCTGTTATGGCAAGTGATGCGTTTTTCCCTTTTCCGGATTGTGTAGAGATTGCTGACAATGCTGGGATTACAGCTGTAATACAACCTGGTGGTTCTATAAAGGATGAACTAAGCATTGATTATTGTAATGAAAATGATGTTGCCATGGTGTTTACTGGCACACGTCATTTTAAGCATTAAATTCCTGTAATTTATATCGAACTGGTGGATAAAATAACGTATCTTAAGCAGAAGTTTTATTAAGTTATAAAACAACTTCATAAAAAACGCATAAGAAAACGTCTATAATCACAGAAATATCGTATAATTTATTACATTTACGCTTAGTCATAAAATTTGACAAGAATAACCCAAATTAATATTAGAACAGCACATGGGATTTTTTGATTTCCTAACGGAAGAAATAGCCATAGATTTAGGAACCGCAAACACATTAATTATACACAACGACAAAGTTGTAGTTGACAATCCATCAATAGTAGCCAGAGACCGCATTAGTGGCAAAATCATAGCCGTTGGTAAGGAAGCCAATATGATGCAAGGTAAAACGCATGAAAACATTAAAACAATTCGTCCATTAAAAGATGGTGTAATTGCAGATTTTGACGCTTCTGAACAAATGATAAGTTTGTTTATTAAAAACATACCTGCTTTAAAAAAGAAATTTTTTAATCCAGCACTTAGAATGGTAGTTTGTATTCCTTCTGGAATTACTGAAGTAGAAATGCGAGCAGTAAAAGAATCTTGTGAGCGTGTTAATGGTAAAGAAGTTTATCTAATTCACGAACCAATGGCAGCTGCTATTGGTATTGGTGTAGATATTATGCAGCCAAAAGGAAACATGATTGTGGATATAGGTGGTGGAACAACAGAAATAGCTGTTATAGCACTTGGAGGCATTGTTTGTGATAAGTCTGTAAAAGTTGCTGGTGATGTATTTACCAATGATATTATTTATTATATGAGAACCCAACATAACCTATATGTTGGAGACAGAACAGCTGAAAAAATTAAAATACAAATTGGTGCTGCAACCGAAGATTTAGAATTGCCACCAGAAGATATGAGCGTTCAAGGACGTGATTTATTAACAGGAAAACCAAAGCAAGTTCAAATTTCTTATCGTGAAATTGCTAAAGCATTAGATAAGTCGATTTTACGTATTGAGGATTCTGTAATGGAAACATTATCGCAAACTCCACCAGAACTAGCAGCAGACATATACAACACAGGTATTTATCTTGCAGGTGGTGGATCTATGCTTAGAGGTTTAGACAAACGTTTATCACAAAAAACAGATTTACCAGTTTATATTGCTGAAGATCCATTGAGAGCTGTAGTTAGAGGTACAGGAATTGTCCTTAAAAACTTACCTAAATACAAAAGCGTATTGATTAAATAAGGAGTAAATAATGCAACAAATATTCAATTTTGTTATAAAGAACAAAACATTTCTGTTGTTTTTATTGCTTTTAAGTATAGCTTTAGCACTAACCATTCAATCGCATTCTTATCACAGAAGTAAATTTATAAATTCTGCTAATGGATTAACAGGAGGTGTATATGGCATTGTAAATTCAATTGATAAATATTTCGATTTAGAAAGCGAAAACGAAACCCTTTCTGAAGAAAATAGAAAACTAAGAGAACAACTTTTCAATATACAAAACACAACAGATAGTGTTTTTATTGATAAGACGTATTCAAAAGGCAATTACAAAGTCATAAAGGGAGAAGTTTTCAAAAACAGTTATTCGCGTACTAATAATTATCTCACTATAAACAAGGGTAAAAAGGATAGTATAAAACAAGATCTTGGTGTTATAACTTCAAAAGGTATTGTTGGTATTATTGATAATACTTCAAAAAATTATGCAACAGTACTTTCTATCTTAAACAAAAGGAGTAGGATTAACTCCAAGCTAAAATCCTCAAATCATATTGGCTCACTTACCTGGAACGGAGCTTCACCTGCATTTGTTCAACTTATAGATGTCTCTAAGTTTGCTCCCGTAAAAGTTGGTGATACTATTGTTACTGGTGGGCAATCTGCTATTTTTCCAAAAGGAATTGGCATAGGAACTATTGATAGCTTTGTAACAGATATTAGTGGAGATACCTACACTATTCAAGTAAAGTTATTTAATGACATGACCAATATTGGCACAATATATATTCTTGAAAATCTTGATAAAAAAGAAATTAAAGATCTAGAAAATCGCAGTCATGAATAATGTTGTAGCTTCAAATAGTATCCGATTTATTGTGCTGCTTTTAGTGCAGGTTGTTATTTGTAACAATATTAATTTCCTAGGCTATATTAACCCATATATCTATATCATTTTTATATTTCTTTTCCCAATTAGAGAAAACAGGCTCATATTACTGCTTACAAGTTTTTTATTAGGCATGCTGGTAGATATGTTTTCTGATTCTGGAGGAGTACACGCAGCTGCTGCAGTTTGTTTGGCTTACACAAGGCCAATACTCTTAAAAACTTCTTTTGGTATGCTGTACGAACATCAAAGTATAAAATTTAGTACTACAGAAATAGGAAGCATAATTACCTATATCACGTTCGGAACTATAATACATCATTTTGTATTGTTCTCGTTAGAAATTTTTAACATTACAAGCATACTTTTAATATTGAAGAAAACGTTATTTTCTAGTATTTTCACCATAATACTAAGTGTATTGATTATAATTTTATTTAGTCGAAACCGAAAATGAGAAAACTTCTACTCTTAACTACTGTAATTCTTGTTGGCCTTGTATTTATAGCGCGTTTGTTTTACCTGCAATTGTACGGAGGTTATGAGTACGATATTTTTGAAGACAGTGCCATAAAAAAAGAATACAACTACCCAAAACGCGGTTATGTTTACGATAGAAATGGTAAGCTATTAGTTGCCAACCAACCATCTTACGATGTAATGGTAATCCCTAGAGAGGTAGAACCTATGGACTCTTTAGAGCTTAATGAATTTTGCAATCTTCTAAAAATATCAAAGGAAGAGTATAACAAAAAATTAGAAAGGGCTACAAACTACTCCCCACGGCTGCCATCTCCTTTTGTACCTCAGCTTTCTAAAACAGACTATGCTGTCCTTCAAGAAAAAATGCGAAAGTTTGAAGGCTTTTATATTCAAAAAAGATCATTACGCTCTTATCAAACCACAATAGGTGCAAATGTACTTGGCGATATTGGAGAAGTAAACCGTAGAACCATAGAAAAAGATCCTTATTATAAATTAGGTGATCTTATTGGCAAGCAAGGTGTTGAAAAATCATATGAAGAAATCCTAAGAGGTACAAAGGGTATAAAGTTCATTCAGAAAGACCGCTTCAATAAGAATATTGGTCCATACAAAGATGGTATATACGATACCCTACCAAAACCAGGCAAAGACATCACAATTACTATTGATTCTGAGTTACAAGCTTACGGTGAACTACTTATGAGACATAAGCGAGGCGGTATAGTTGCTATAGATCCTAAAAGTGGCGAAATATTGGCTATGGTAACAGGACCAAGTTATAATCCTAACATATTAGTTGGCAGAGAACGATCTAAAAATTACACAAAACTACACTACGACACTATTGCAAAACCATTATTTGACAGAGGTTTGCTGGCACAATACCCTCCAGGATCTCCGTTTAAAGTAATTAACGCACTTGTTGGTTTACAAGAGAATGTAGTAGAGCCTAATGATAAGGTAAGTTGTAGAATGGGTTATTATTACGGAAGTAGAAGACTTACAGGATGTCATCATCATAGAAGTCCAGTGAACATGAACGATGGTATTGCACAATCCTGCAATGCTTACTTTGTTACTGTTTACCGTAAAATCATTGATAAATATAAAGATGCCGGAGAAGGAATGAACAATTGGGCTAACCATGTTAAAAGTTTTGGGCTAGGAAATTATTTGGGTTACGATTTACAGATTGGTAAACGAGGACGGATACCAGACGGAGATTATTACGACAGAGCTTATGGTGACAATCGTTGGGGCTCAACCTATATTGTTTCTAATGCCATTGGTCAAGGTGAGGTTGAGGCTACTCCAATTCAATTAGCTAATATGGCAGCAGCTATTGGTAATCGTGGTTATTATTACACACCACATATTATAAAGGAAATTGAAGGAGATACAATTCCAAGTAAATATACCACACCAAATTATACAACTATAGATAAAGAACATTTTGAACCAGTTATTCAGGGTATGTTTGATGTCTATAATAAAGGTACTGCCTCTACTCTTAGGATTCCAGGAATTGAAATTTGCGGAAAAACTGGTACGGCTGAGAATTTTGTTAAAATTGACAGTGTTAAAACCCAATTAACAGACCATTCCATTTTTGTAGCATTTGCACCTAAAGACAATCCTAAAATAGCCATTGCTGTCTTTGTAGAAAATGGGTATTGGGGAAGCCGTTTTGCTGGTCGTATGGCAAGTTTAATGATAGAAAAATATATAAAAGGACATATTACAAGAAAAGATATGGAAAATTGGATTTTAACCCATAGTCTTGAAAATGAGTATGCAAAACCTTACTCTGGTGAACCTTTTAAAATCAATGGAGAAACAACGCTACAGGTTATTGATAATTATGCTATTGAAAACCCTAACCAAAGCAACTTAAAGCAATAATAAATGCTTAGAGAGAACCAAAGACGTTTTAAATTTGACTGGATAACAATAATTCTCTTTTTATTATTAGTTGGTTTTGGGTACCTCAATATCTTATCTGCATCTCATGTGGGTGAAATTACAAGTTATTTTGACACTTCTCAGCTTTACGGAAAGCAACTGATATTCATAGGGCTAACCTTTGTCCTAATTGTTCTCATACTCTCATTTGAGGCTAAATTTTATGAACGGTTTGCCAGTATTATCTATTTAGTAGCCATTTTAGCTTTAGTTGGTTTATTCATATTCGGTAAGGATGTTAATGGTGCACGTTCTTGGTATGGCATTGGCAGCATGACCATTCAACCTAGTGAGTTTGCAAAATTTGCAACGGCTTTAGCCGTTGCCAAATATATAAGCGACCTGCAAACCAACATGAAAACCTTAAAAGACCAAATACGGGTTACTGCAATAATATTTATACCAGCCATACTTATTTTACTTCAAAATGATGCTGGTAGTACTATTGTTTATCTAGCTTTTTTCTTTGTGTTTTATAGAGAAGGCTTACAACAAATTTATTTGATTGTCGCTTTATCTCTTATTATATTAGCTGTGCTGTCTTTAAAGTTTGGAATTGTAATTACGGCTATCGTTGCCACATTGGTTTTGGTAGTACGCTATTTTTTCAGAAAAAAGAAACGAGCATCGATACTTCAATATCTCGTAGTTTTGATTGTTGCTATTGGCTTTTCTTATGGAGTGAAATTATTTTACGAACACGGGCTAAAAACGCACCAGCAAAACAGAATTAGCCTTTGGCTTAGGTTAGAGAAAGATCCTATTAAGCTTGAAAAAATGAAAAAAGCTGAGGCTTATAACCTTATTCAATCTGAACAAGCTATAAGCTCTGGTGGTTTTACAGGTAAAGGCTTTTTACAAGGTACCAGAACCACAGGAAAATTTGTACCTGAACAGGAAACCGATTATATATTTAGTACAGTTGGTGAAGAATGGGGATTTTTAGGGTGCAGTTTTGTAGTTATTGTCTTTGTACTACTTATTGTAAGGATATTGTTTTTGGCAGAATCACAAAAGTCACAATTTAGTAGAGTGTATGGTTATGGAGTGGCCTCTATCCTATTTATACATTTTACAATAAACACAGGTATGGTAATGGGTTTAATCCCAACCGTTGGTATTCCTCTTCCTTTCTTTAGTTATGGTGGCTCAGGACTTTGGGGCTTTACCATTTTACTGTTTATTTTTGTAAAACTAGATAGTAATAAAATAAATGAATGGTAAATAAAAAAAGGTAGATTTTTCAACCTACCCTTTCAACTTTTTAGTTATTTTAATTATTGCTTTTCTTCATAATCTGCGATTTTCTTTTTCTTCTTTATTTCCTCATTATATTCCTCTCTCGCAGCTTCATATTTACCTTTTTTAATTTCCTCATTGTATTCCTCTATGGCTTCTTTGTTAATTTCCATATATTCATTTATGGTTTCATTAAGCTCCTCTCTGAGGTCTGCGAATTTTTCATTTAGTTCCTCTAAATTCTCCATTCGCTCTTTTTCTGATGCATCTTTTTCTTCTAAATACTCTTTATATTCTTTTTGAATATCAGAAACATCTTCCATTACCTCTTCAGTTTTTAACCAGTCTGGAATAGTATTACCAAGATTGGAAATAATACCGTCTAAGTTAGCAACTCTAACATTATTGGTTTTAAAATCCATTGATTCAATTTCTGCCAATTCATAACTCAAAGTGTTGTAATCTAGCCAATCACTTAATGATGTTACACCATCTTCACTGTAGTCATAAGAAATTTCAGTTCCATCTTTCATTGCATACTCACGTGTTTTCACTTTTGTTATATCTTCGTTTTCTGCATTAGAAAATGTCGTTGTTTCTTCAACTTCATTATTCATGGCTGAATCGTCTTTCTTTTTTGCGTTTTCCTGACAGGCTGTAAAAATAGTTCCTGCTAATAATATACTTACTAAAACTCTTGTCGTTTTCATAATTTTTAAATTTGGTTATGATGCTAAACTATAAGGCAATAGGCATAACAAAAAATTATTAATTTTAAAATACACTTAAAATTTGAGGGGCAATTAACACAATGACTCATAGTGTTAACATGTTTACAAAATATTAAGTTAAATTAAGATGTTTTAACAAAGTTGAATGATACAAAAAAGCCTTTAAAATTGAATCTAAAGGCTTTTTGATATTGATAAATTATGATTTAGTTTAAGCTTGCTAAACTCGCTTTAATAGTTTCAATCTTAGCCAAAGCATCTGCTTCTTTCTTTTTCTCAGACGCTACAACTTGCTCTGGTGCATTATTGACAAAACGCTCGTTAGATAACTTTTTCTGAACAGATTTAAGGAACCCTTCGGTATAATTTAATTCTTCGGTAAGCTTCTTTATTTCAGATTCAACATCTATACTGCCTTCCATCGGAATGAAGTATTCGTTAGACTTTACTCTGTATGTTAAAGCACCATCTACTGCTTCGGTTACATATTCAAAACTTTCTAAATTACCCAACTTAGCAATGACTTCATCAAAGGTAGTTGCTACATTTTCATTATTTACAACTGAAAAACCAATCGCATCCTTAAAAGCAATGTTCTTTTGTTTTCTGATATTTCTAATACCTGAAATTACTTCGGTAGCAAATTCAAATTCTGAAATCAAAGTTTCATTAATTGGTTTAGCCTCTGGCCATTTTGAAATAATCAATGCTTCTTCTGGTGATCGCTCTTTAATGTAATGCCATATCTCTTCAGTTAAGAACGGCATAAAAGGATGTAAGATTTTTAGAATATCTTCAAAGATTGCATTGATACTCTCCAATGTTTTTGCATCTATAGGTTGTTGGTATGCAGGTTTTACAATTTCTAGTAACCATGATGCAAAATCATCCCAAATCAATTTATAAGTTGCCATTAGCGCATCACTTAGTCTATACTTACTAAAATGATCCTCTATTTCTAAAATGGTTTTTTGAAACTTAGACTCAAACCATTCTATAGCTATTTTACTTGAGTTCGGTTGACTAATCGTAGTATCAACTTCCCATCCTTTTACTAATCGAAATGCATTCCAAATTTTATTGGCAAATTGCTTTCCTTGCTGACACAGATCTTCATCAAACATTAAATCGTTTCCTGCAGCAGAACTTAATAACAACCCAACACGTACACCGTCGGCACCATAATCATCAATTAACTTTAACGCATCTGGTGAGTTTCCTAAAGATTTAGACATCTTTCGTCTTTGTTTATCTCTAACCAATCCTGTGAGATATACATTTTCAAAAGGTTTTTCATCCTTATACTCATAACCAGCAATAATCATACGTGCTACCCAAAAGAATAAAATATCCGGACCTGTTACTAAATCATTAGTTGGGTAGTAGTATTTTATTTCTTCATTTTCAGGATTTCTAATACCATCAAAAACACTCATTGGCCAAAGCCATGAACTGAACCATGTATCTAGCGCATCTGTATCTTGAGTTAAATCGTTTGTTGTAAGTTGTTGGTTATTGGTTTTCTCTTTCGCTAATTTCAATGCTTCCTCAATAGATTCCGCAACTACAAAATCTTCTTTTCCATCACCATAATAGTATGCAGGAATTTGCTGTCCCCAAAGTAACTGACGCGAAATGTTCCAATCGCGAATGTTTTCCATCCAATGTCTATAAGTGTTTTCAAACTTTTTAGGAAATAGTTTTACATCACCAGTTTTTAATACAGCATCTATTGCTGGCTTAGCCAAATCTTCCATTTTTAAGAACCATTGATCACTTAATCTTGGTTCGATTACAGCCTTTGTACGCTCAGATGTTCCTACTTTATTAACATGGTTTTCGGTTTTTACCAAAATACCTTCTGCTTCCAGTTCTTTAACAATTGCTTTTCTAACTACAAAACGATCTTGACCTTCGTAATGCATTCCGAAGCTATTTAAACTCGCATCTTCATTGAATATATCAACTACTTCAAGATTGTGCTTATCTCCTAGAACTTTATCATTTTCATCATGTGCAGGTGTTACTTTTAAACAACCTGTTCCGAATTCAACATCAACATATTCATCTTCTATAATAGGAATGACTCTTCCGCAAATTGGAACTACTGCCTTTTTACCTTTTAAATGGGTAAAACGTTCATCATTTGGATTGATGCAAATAGCTGTATCACCAAAAATAGTTTCAGGTCTTGTGGTTGCAATGGTTAATTTTTCATTAGTGCCTTCAACTTTATATTCTAAATAGTACAGCAAACCTTGTTTTTCAAGATGGATTACTTCTTCATCAGATAAAGTTGTTTTAGCTTCAGGATCCCAATTCACCATACGGTACCCTCTGTAAATCAACCCTTTATTATACAAATCAACAAACACCTTAATTACAGCTTCTGACATATCGTCATCCATTGTAAACTTGGTTCTGTCCCAATCGCAAGAACATCCTAACTTTTTAAGTTGTTCTAAGATAACTCCGCCATATTCTTCAGTCCATTCCCAAGCATGCTTTAAAAATTCGTCTCGAGTTAAGTCATTTTTATCAATACCTTGGGCCTTTAATTTGGCAACAACTTTAGCTTCTGTAGCAATAGATGCGTGGTCTGTACCAGGAACCCAACATGCATTTTTTCCTAATAAACGCGCGCGACGAATTAAAACATCTTGAATGGTGTTATTCAACATATGTCCCATATGCAGTACTCCTGTAACGTTTGGAGGAGGAATTACAATGGTGTAAGGTTCTCTATCATCTGGTTTAGAATGAAAATAGTTATGTTGCATCCAGTAGTCGTACCACTTGTTTTCTACAGTTAATGCATTATATTTTGATGGAATTTCCATATTTTGGTATCGTTTTTGCTAAGTAACTGACAAAAGTACTTATATTTCTTTTTTTGAAAAATTATTAGATGATTAATATGGCTATAAATCACTAAATACTGTTAAATGCTATGTATTACATCTAATTAATTTTGAGGAGAGTTAAAAAGTAAGTAATTTTGATAGTATCAATTTAAAAATTTAAAATGATGAAAAATTTAATAGCAATTTTATTTGTAGGTTTAATTAGTCTTGGATCCTTTGCTCAAGAGAAAAAAGTCGCGAAAATTGAGTTTAAGACAGACGTAATCGATTATGGTACCATTGAAAAAGGTGCTGATGGTGTAAGAGTATTTGAATTTACTAATACTGGTAATGCACCTTTAATAATCTCTAGTGTTAAATCTACTTGCGGATGTACTGTACCTAAAAAACCTAAAGGACCAATCATGCCTGGTGAAACTGGTGAGATTGAAGTAAAATATGACACCAAAAGAGTAAACCCAATTAGAAAAACTATAACCGTTATTTCTAATGCTGAAACTCCAACTGTTGCACTTAAAATTAAAGGGTTAGTTATAGATCCTGATAAAACAAGTGTTTTAGAAAAGAAAGAAAAAAGTATGATTGAGCAATAAGTTCTGCTTTACTTTTTATAATTATATGAGCCCTCAATTTGAGGGCTCACTTTTTTTAAAGGCATTGTCTAGTTTAAACTTATATGTCATGGTTTCCCCATTTCGTTCTACCTTTAGACGTATGGTCTTTCCTGTTTTACCATGAAAAATCATATTTATTTGTGAGAGTTTATAGTCATAAGCAGGCTTACCGTTGATGCCAATGAGAATATCACCAACCCTTAAGCCAGAAGCGTATGCGTTAGATGAAGTTCTTAATTCTATAATCTTATAAGTGGGTTTTAAAACCATTATATGACTTATAGCAAAATCTATCTTTACAGCATTAGAATGATCCCTTTCAGAATAACTGGTTCGTGGAGGTACTTTAATTTGTTCTCTCACAAACATTGTACCATGATGTTCTAACACAATACCACTATTGTTATAGGTAAATGGATCTTTAAACAAGCCATTTTTTTTAAAGTGTATCTGGTTATTATTGTAATCAAAAAACCAATTGAACCGCTTTAAAATATCTCCGCCTACACTTCCGTTACGTTCTTTATGTATTTTGGCAACATCTATAGACACAGAATCTGGAAAGGCAACATTAACATTATTAAGATTAAACGCACTTAAGGTAAAGTTTTTCACTTTAGATCGTATTCCATAAACCGATCCACTTAGCCCTTGACCTAAATAATCATTAAAAAACATGTCTTTATTTGGTATAATGCCTTCATTTTTATCTTCAAATAACCACAGTGCGTCACTACTACCAGTATCTATTAGCAATTTAACTTGTTTAATTTCTTCTGTAATGGCAATATCAGCATCCAAGTAAGGTTTGTTTTGATGAATAACAATTGGCAAAGTCTTCCATTTTTTTGAAGATTTAGGTTTAAAAGCATCTGGTCTGTGCAACCTTATGTATTTGGAGTTGTAATTGATTTCTACCACAAAATCCTTGAAAATATCGTAACCAATAATACCATGAACCAACACTCCAAGCCTTGGTGTAAAATTGATGGCCTTATCAAAAACAACATATAAATCTTTGTTATTACAAACCGCTTCTCCAATTCTGAATTTATTATGGGTAGACTTTAAGGCTTCAATACGTCCATCACCTCCCAAACCATGTAAGTAAAAGGTTTTTGTGTTTTTTAAATCCAGAGAGTCGCGTTCAGAGAGATTAAATAGAATTGCCTTTCTTACACCTGTATCTAAAACAAACGACAAAGTCACTCCATTAATTTCTAAAGGAATGATAATTAGGTTGCTAGCAAATTCAAAGTGTATTTTGTCGCTAACATTATCTTTTAGAAAAAAATTGTCCTGAGCTGACAAAAAGCAACTGTTTATACTCAAAAAACATATAAATATATATCTAAAAAGTAATTTCAATTTTGGTTCGTTTTAAATGAAGTTACAAATCTTTATCCTATATCTTTATTTTAAAGGCTTTTTTTTACATAAACTTTAAGAAATTTCAGAACTTAGCACTTTAAAAACTCAACAATGCCAAAAATTTCGAAAAAAGGTATAAACATGCCAGAATCACCAATTAGAAAATTGGTGCCATTTGCTGAAGAAGCTCATAAACAAGGAAAAACAGTATACTATCTAAATATTGGTCAGCCAGATATAAAAACCCCATCAATTGCGCTAGATGCGGTTAAGGTACACTCCTTAGATATTTTAGCGTATTCACGTTCAGAAGGTTCTGAGGAATATAGAAAAAAAATTGCCCAATACTATGGTCGCAATAGTATTGAAGTTACACATAACGACATTATTGTAACCACAGGTGGTAGTGAGGCATTACTATTTGCTTTTGGTAGTATTATGGATGAAGATGACGAAATCATAATTCCTGAGCCATTTTATGCCAACTATAATGGGTTTTCAACAGCTTCTGGTGTTAACGTAGTACCTGTTATTTCTAAAATTGAAGATAACTTTGCATTACCTCCAATTGAAGAATTTGAAAAATTAATTACACCAAAAACCAAAGCTATTTTAATATGTAATCCTGGAAACCCTACAGGTTATTTATACTCTAAAGAAGAAATAAAAAAACTAGCTTCTATTGTAAAAAAGCATGATTTATTTTTAATAGCTGATGAAGTTTACAGAGAGTTTGTTTACGATGGCATTAAGCACTATTCCATTTTACAAGAACCTGGATTAGAAAATCATGCTATTGTTATAGACTCAGTTTCTAAACGCTACAGCATGTGCGGAGCAAGAATTGGATACTTGGTTTCAAAAAACAAAGATGTTATAAAAACAGCTTTAAAATTTGCGCAAGCGAGACTAAGTCCGCCAACATTGGCACAAATTGCAAGTGAAGCAGCCTTAGAAACACCACAAAGTTATTTTGATGATGTTATTGATGAGTATGTAAAACGAAGAAACTTACTCATTTCTGAATTAGAAAAAATTGAAGGAGTAAAAGTGGCTAAACCAAATGGTGCATTTTATTGTATAGCAGAATTACCAGTAAAGAACTCTGATAATTTTGCACGCTGGCTATTAGAATCTTTTGATTATCAAAACAATACAGTTATGGTTGCACCAGCAGCAGGTTTTTATTCAACACCAGGTGTAGGTCTCAACCAAATCCGTATAGCTTATGTCTTAAATGAAGAAAGTTTAAAAATTGCTGTAAAAATATTGGCTGAAGCTCTAAAAGCATATAAGGACTAATGACCATAGCAAAAAATGTTTCATTAAAACCTTTTAACACCTTTGGTATAGATGCTAAAGCAACTTCTTATTGTCCTGTCTCAACTATAGAAGAACTAAAATCTACTCTAGAAAAAGAGCATAATAATCCGCTTTTTATTCTTGGAGGAGGAAGCAACATGTTGTTAACTAAAGATATTGAAGCATTAGTACTACACATTAATCTAAAGGGAATTACAATTGTTAGTGAAACCAATGACAAAGTTATTGTAAAAGCAATGGCTGGTGAAAACTGGCATGAGTTTGTACTTTGGTGCTTAGAGCACAATTATGGGGGAATAGAAAACTTATCACTTATACCAGGTAATGTAGGTACTGCACCTATTCAGAATATTGGTGCCTATGGAGTGGAATTAAAAGATGTTTTTGTGAGTTGTGAAGCAATTCATATCACAAACCAAAGGTTAAAAACTTTTACCAAGTCCGATTGTGAGTTTGATTATAGAGAATCTGTTTTTAAACAAAAACTAAAAGGTCAATATATTATTACAAGTGTAAATTTTGAACTCACAAAAACCAAGCATAAATTAAATGTTGATTATGGAGCTATAAAACAGCAACTCGAAATTTTAAATGTCACTAACCCAACAATTCAAAATATTTCTGAAGCCGTAATAGCAATAAGACAAAGTAAATTACCAGATCCTAAAGAGATTGGAAATAGCGGAAGTTTTTTTAAAAACCCGATTGTTTCAGCTAAAAAGTTTGAAAAACTTAAAGAAAATTTTCCCGAGGTACCTTCGTACAAAATTTCAGAAACCGAAGTGAAAGTTCCTGCAGGTTGGCTTATTGAGCAAGCTGGTTTTAAAGGAAAACGCTTTAATGACTATGGTGTACACAATAAACAAGCCCTTGTCTTAGTTAACTATGGCAACGCAAAAGGTAGCGACATATATAACTTGGCTTTATTGATTCAAAAAACAGTAAAACGTATTTTTGATATCTCAATAGAAACTGAAGTAAACATTATATAAAACAAAAGTCGTAATTTTCATTACGACTTTTGAATTTGAAATAATTCTTTTATTAAAAAATGCTATTAATCAACCTCTCAATGGAAGAAAAAGTTATTTCAAATTATATATGCTGATGACCTATAAGGTCTATTTAATTATATTTACGTTTATTAATCCGTTTTGGATGTTTTAAGAGTGAAAAAATAAGATTTTAACATTTTGAGTATAACACCTACCGAACAAAAAATAATTGATTATCTCCAAAAAGGAGATAAACGCGCTTTGAATCTTCTTTATGAAAATTATTCAAGCAGTCTTTATGGTGTTATCTTAAAAGTTACCGTAAATGAAGAAGTAGCTGAAGATGCACTGCAAGAAACCTTTATCAAAGTCTGGAAAAATGCTTCAAAGTACGATCCTAGCAAAGCAAAATTATTCACTTGGTTATTCCGTATAGCAAGAAATACAGCAATAGATAAATTAAGGAGTTTCAACAATCGATATAAGAAAGAAGTCCAAATTGAGACTTCTAACGTATATATTTTACCAACAAGCAATTTAAACCAGGACGTAATGGATATTAAAGAGCATGTTGGACGACTAGAAGAAAAGTACCAAATTGTGTTAGATGCCCTCTTTTTTCAAGGCATGACGCAACAAGAAGCGAGTGAAGAATTAGACATTCCGCTTGGTACCATTAAATCTAGATTAAAAATAGGATTACGTGAACTCAAAAAAGTTTACGAGCCTTAAAAAGTATTTATCATGGAAACAAAATTACATAACTTTTTAAACTCTAACTTACTGAATAAGTATTTAGTAGGTGACACTTCTATTGAAGAGACAAGAGAAGTAGAGTATTTTATTGGTAATTATCCAGAAGTTGCTACAGCTTATGAAAAACTTCAGAATAATTTAGAAATCATTGCTAAAGCTGGCGCAGTAGATGTGCCAAAAAATGTATTATCTAACATTTTAGAAGCTTTAGATGAAACTGACGATACTAAAGTAATTCAGTTAGTACAGAACAGAAAAACTCCTTGGTATAGTATAGCTGCAAGTGCTGCTGCTATATTATTTGCTGCAACATCATTTATGCTGTATCAGAAAAATCAAAATTTAGCGAATGAAAACAATGTTGTTGTAGAAGAAATTTTTGATTTAAGAAGCGATATAGAAAACAACAATAAAAAATTAACTGAGCTATCTAGAGAGCTAAATAAATTAAACAATCCTGACGCCAGAAAATATGTTATCAATGGTAATGAACGTGCTAAGAATTTAAAAACCGTAGCATATATTAATCCTGTTGAAAAAACGTCAATGATTGATGTTATTACATTACCTCAATTGCCTAAAGAACAACATTACGAGATTTGGGCAGAGTTACAAGACAGAATGGTTAACTTAGGTATATTAGACGAGTCTGACCGTAGGCTAAAACATATTCCATATATGGAAGATGCCTTGGCCTTAAGTATTAAAATTGGAACTAGTGGTAGTAAAGCTAACGAAAATAATACTGAAGTTGCAGAAGTATCATTAAAGGAGAATTAATTTCAACTTAAATAAATAAAAAAGAGGAACGTTATAACGTTCCTCTTTTTTATGGTCTATTATAAGCAATACTTATTCTTTACCAAAAAATGCTTTATGAATTATTCCACCAGCAACAGCACCTGCTACTGGAGCAACCCAAAACAACCACACCTGAGATAAATAGGCACCATCAGCAAATAATGCTTGACTTAAAGATCTCGCTGGATTTACCGATGTATTAGTAATAGGAATACTTATTAAATGAATTAAAACCAAAGCCAAACCAATTGCAATACCAGCAAAACCTTTTGGTGCTTTAGGATAAGTACTTCCTAAAATAACTAACATAAAAAATGCTGTTAAAATAAATTCTGCAATTAATGCAGATGTCATGTTATAACCATCTGGCGATAATTCACCATAACCATTAGCCGCAAAACCACCAACAGACTCAAAGTCAGCTTTACCAGAAACGATTAAATATAATACACCAGCAGCAGCAATTGCTCCAATAACCTGAGCTATAATATAACCCAATAAATCTTTAGCTTCAAACTTTCCACCAGCCCAAAGACCAATAGAAACAGCTGGATTAAAATGTGCTCCAGAAATATGACCTACAGCATAAGCCATTGTCAATACAGCAAGACCGAAAGCAAATGCAACACCTACAAATCCAATTCCTAAATTTGGAATTCCAGCAGCAAAAATTGCGCTACCACAACCGCCAAACACAAGCCAAAAGGTTCCGAAAAACTCAGCAAATAATTTTTTCATAATTGATAATTAATTAGTTAGTAATAAAAATGTATAATATTTTTATGACACAAGCATATAATCTAAAGTCACAATTGAAGAAGGGCTTTAGATAAATGTAAAAGCATTATCTTTGTATTAAATTTAAGTATCACAATGAAATTACTACTCCTTACACTTGGTTTATTAGCTTTAGCCATTGCAGGAATTGCCATAAAACTATGGGCAAAAAAAGATGGTGAATTTGCAGGAACTTGTGCAAGCCAAAACCCAATGTTAAATAAAGAAGGTGAAGCTTGTGGCTTTTGTGGAAAAACACCAGACCAATTTAGTGATTGTAACGAACCACAACATTCTTAGGCTTTAATGAGCATTACCACAATACTTTTCTTTGTTTTTATTGTAGTTGTTGGTGTTCAAATTATTTTTTACCTCTCTTTTCTTTTTTCATTTTCTGCTAAGCGTCCCGAAACTAGGTTAAAAAAACATGTACCTGTTTCTGTAATTATCTGTGCAAAAAACGAAGCTAAAAACTTGGAACAGAATCTTCCGTTTATTTTAAATCAAGACTATTCAAATTTTGAAGTTGTTTTAGTTAACGACAGTTCATCTGATGGTACATTGGACGTAATGAAAAAATTTGAAGCAGAATACGACAATATTAAACTGGTCAATGTAAAAACCATTGAAGCATTTTGGGGCAATAAAAAATATGCTTTAACCCTAGGTATTAAAGCTTCTAAACACAACTTTTTGGTTTTTACTGATGCTGATTGCAAACCAAGTTCAAACAAATGGCTGGCGCATATTAGCAGCAAATTTTCTAACCAAAAAGCTATCGTTTTAGGATATGGCGCTTATGCTAAAAAGCCTTTTTCATTTCTAAATCAACTCATTAGATTTGAAACTGTAATGACCGCTTTACAATATTTCTCATATGCCAACTTAGGAATGCCATACATGGGAGTGGGCAGAAATATGGCATATAGAAAGGAATTGTTTTTTAATAACAATGGTTTTAACGGTCATATATCCATAAAATCTGGCGATGATGATTTATTTATAAATGAAGTTGCAGACAATAAAAATACAGCACTTTGTTTTTCAAAAGAAAGTTTTACAATTTCAAAACCTAAAACATTTTTTAAAGATTGGATCTTACAAAAACGCAGACATATCAGCACTGCTTCGTTCTATAAAACGAAACATAAGTTCTTGTTAGGTCTATTCTATAGTTCGCAAATCCTTTTCTGGTGTTTAGGGATATTACTTCTTATAACAACATACAATTGGCAATGGGTTATAGCACTAATTGTACTGAGGTTTTCAATACAACTTACAAGTTTTGGGCTCACCGCAAAAAAACTAGATGACGTTAATCTTATCTTTTTAGCACCTGTTCTAGAATTATTTTTAATTAGTACACAATTATTTATCTTTATTGCTAATCTCATATCTACACCAAAACATTGGAAATAAAAGACGCAATTACAAAAGCAAAGCAGAATGATCAGATTGCGTTCAACTTTCTATTAGACACTTTTTGGAACGATGTTTATGCTTTTCAATTAAAGCGCACTGAAAATGAAAACGATGCTGAAGACATTACCATTCAGACATTTTCTAAAGCTTTTGACAAGATTAATACCTACAATGAAGATTATAAGTTTAAAACTTGGCTGATTACAATTTCAAAAAACATTCATATTGATTTAGTAAGAAAGCAGAAAAAAACTATTAGAAATACTTCAAAAGATAACGATGACAATTATTTCGACATTATTGACGACTCACCTACTCCTGAAGATAAAATTATTACAGAGCAAAACCTTGCCAAGCTTTTAAGAGATATAAAAAAACTAAAGCCTCATTATCAAGAAGTTATTAATTTACGTTATTTTCAAGAATTAAGTTACAAGGAAATTTCTGAAGAGCTTAATGAGCCTATAAACAACGTAAAAGTGAAACTTTTAAGAGCAAAAAAACTCTTGGCAGCTATTATTACAAAAACCTAATGTTATCTATAGTAAAAAAACTGGGCCCTGGATTATTATTCGCAGGTGCAGCAATAGGTGTGTCTCATTTGGTACAATCTACTAGAGCTGGCGCGGATTTTGGCTTAGGTTTACTCTGGGCTTTGTTACTCGTTAATGTATTTAAATATCCTTTCTTTCAATTTGGTCCACGCTATGCAGCTGCAACTGGTGAGAGCTTATTGGAAGGCTATCAAAAGTTAGGTAAAGGTGTTTTAATTGCTTATTTTATATTAAACTTGGCCACAATGTTTACGATTCAAACTGCAGTAACTATTGTTACAGCTGGCTTGGCACATTCAATTTTTGGTGACCTTAGCTTTTTAAATTTTGGTTTTGAAAGCATAAGTAGTGTAGAAATTTGGACGGTAATAATCCTAATGGTTTGTTTATTTATTCTCTTTTTAGGAAAATACAGCACTTTAGATAAACTCATTAAAATTATAATTGTTACACTAACCATTAGCACCTTGACTGCTGTTTCCTTTGCTTTTATTGAATTCGACAAACCAATAGCTCTGTTACAGGTATTACCAGATAATACTACAGAAATTATCTTCTTAATTGCCTTTATGGGATGGATGCCTGCACCATTGGATATTTCGGTTTGGCACTCTATTTGGGCAATTGAAAAGAAAAAAGACGAAGGTTCCTTCACACCAAAACAAGCACTACTGGATTTTAATATTGGTTACCTTGGAGCAATAATTTTAGGTATCGCTTTTGTTTGTTTGGGCTACTTTATAATGTTCAATACAGGAGAAACCTTTAGTAATAAGGCAGCAGTTTTTTCGAATCAATTAATAGACTTATATACCAAAAGTTTAGGCAGTTGGGCCTTTGTAATTATTGGCATTGCTGCATTTACAACCATGTTTAGTACAACTATAACAACATTGGATGCTTCACCAAGAGCTATGACCAAAAGTTTAGAAATCTTATACCAAAAATCTCTAAAGAATGGCTATTTATACTGGATATTAATCCTTGCTTTCGGTACTATTTTTATATTCCTTGCTTTTGCTTCAGAAATGGGATTATTAGTAAAAATAGCAACCATCCTCTCTTTTATTACGGCTCCTTTTTATGCCATTATCAATTACAAATTAATTTCAAGTAAGCACACTCCAAAAGATTGGAGACCAAGCTTAAAACTGCATATTTTATCTTGGATGGGAATCTTATTTTTATTTGGTTTCAGCATATGGTACCTAACTTTTCTTTAACCTGTTTTAATTTTTTACTTCGTATCTTTGCGTTCTGAAATTATAAATGCATGGAATCTAAAGTTGCCTCAAATATTTTACCAGAACGTAAGCCAAAATGGCTTAGGGTAAAATTACCAACTGGAAAAAAATATACAGAACTCAGAAGCTTAGTAGATAAGTACAAACTTAATACTATTTGTACTTCTGGTAGTTGTCCTAATATGGGAGAATGCTGGGGAGAAGGTACTGCAACATTTATGATTTTAGGAAACGTGTGTACGCGTTCTTGCGGATTTTGTGGTGTAAAAACAGGACGACCAGAAACTGTAGATTGGGATGAGCCAGAAAAAGTAGCACGCTCCATTAAATTAATGCAAATAAAACATGCCGTTTTAACAAGTGTAGATAGAGATGACCTAAAAGATATGGGAAGTATTATGTGGGCTGAGACCGTGAAAGCTGTCCGCAGAATGAATACTGAAACGACATTAGAAACTTTAATCCCAGATTTCCAAGGTATAGAAAAACACATTGACAGAATTATTGATGTAGCTCCTGAGGTGGTTTCTCATAATATTGAAACTGTAAGACGGTTAACGCGCGAGGTTCGTATACAAGCAAAATACGATCGTAGCATGGGAGTTTTAAAATATTTAAAACAACAAGGCCAACGTAGAACAAAATCTGGTATCATGCTAGGTTTAGGAGAAACCAGAGAAGAAGTTATTGAAACACTCCACGATTTACGAGAAAACAATGTAGATGTTGTAACTATAGGCCAATATCTACAACCAAGTAAAAAACATTTACCTGTAAAACGATTTATCAATCCTGATGAGTTTAAGGAATTTGAAGAAATAGGATTAAGTCTAGGTTTTAGACATGTAGAAAGTAGTGCTTTGGTAAGATCTTCATACAAAGCGCAAAAACATATCAACTAATGATTAAGGTTGCCATAAACGGATTTGGTAGAATTGGTCGTCGTGTATTTAGATTAGCACTTCAACACCCACAAATAAAAATTGTTGCCATAAACGATTTGGCAGATGCAAAAACTTTAAGTCACTTACTAAAATATGATAGTATTCATGGTGTTTTAAATAATAGTATCTCTTTTGACGATACAAATATTATCATAGACGATATCTCCATTCCATTATATAACCTTTCTCATCCAAAAACTATTGACTGGACTACTGTTCAACCAGATTTTGTTATAGAATCTACAGGAAAATTTAAAACCAAAACAGAATTACAACATCATATTAACAACGGAGCAAAACGTGTTGTTTTATCGGTCCCTGCACAAGACGAGGATATAAAAACCATTGTTTTTGGAGTAAATGATAATAGTATAGATGGCTCTGAAACTATTATATCTAACGCTTCATGTACCACAAACAATGCTGCTCCAATGATAGCTTTAATAAAGCAACATTTAGGCATTGAGCAAGCGTATATTACTACAGTGCACTCCTACACTACAGATCAAAGCTTACACGATCAACCTCATAGAGATTTAAGACGCGCTAGAGCTGCTGGTCAATCTATAGTTCCAACCACAACTGGTGCTGCTAAAGCCTTAACAAAAATTTTCCCAGACTTATCAGATGTTATTGGAGGTTGTGGTATTAGAGTTCCTGTCGCAAATGGATCTTTGACAGATATAACTATAAATGTGAAAAAACCCACTTCTATTACAGAAGTGAATTCAATTTTTAAAAATGCTGCAACTTCTAAGCTAAAAGACATTTTAGAATATACAGAAGACCCTATTGTTTCTATTGATATTGTAGGTAATACACATTCGTGTGTGTTTGATGCATTAATGACTTCGGTCATAGGAAATATGGTAAAAATTGTAGGTTGGTATGATAATGAAACTGGCTACAGTTCAAGAATTTTAGATTTAATTTGCAATTTATCGGATAAAAAAGCACTTTTGTCGAATAAATAATTATATTTGTTCTTTAAGGAGAGCTGAAATGTCCCGAATCAAATATTACATATTTGTCTTTTTAGCATGTGTTAGCAGTCTGATTTTCGCACAAAAAATTGGTGCAGAAGATTCAGACATGTTATCTTTAAGACTACAAAATCACGTAGATCAGGCTAAGCTAGATAGTGACCGAGGTGACTACTATAATGCATTGGACAATCTTAGTAAAGCAATAGATATTGCTGAAAAAATAGAGGACAAAAAGAGTCTAGGAAAAACCCACACTAAAATAGCCAAAGTTCAGTTTTTGGTTGGCGAAACAGATAAAGCCAATGTATCTTTAAATAACGCTATAAACATTCAGCGTGAAATTAGCGATTATCCAAACCTAGCTATTACTTATAATATTAAAGGTGTTATTCTTAATACAAAAGAAGAATATGAGGATGCATTAGGATACTACAAGTCTGCTATAACCCTATTTGAACAAGAAGATTTAGAGGAATATATTTCCGAAGTTACATTAAACGAAGCTAAAACCTATATTGCGTTGCAACGCTATGACGAAGCCAAATCTCGACTAGATAAAACCATTATTATAGCAAAGAAATACAACCAAAGACGAAGACTTAGTAGTGCTTTAATACAATCTGGTAAAATTTATAGTGTTCAAAACAATAATGATTTAGCATTATCACAAGTTGAAGAAGGATTATCTATTGCAAAAGCCTATAAACTTGTAGAAAACATTAATGAAGCTTACCTCACCTTAAGCGATATTCATAAAAAAAGAGGAGATTACAAAAATTCGTATGAGTTTATCACAAAACATATACAGTTATCCGATTCAATACTAGATGTAAAACGTGAAAATCTTGCTCCAGGTATTACAGGGCAATCCATATCTAAATATAAAGATGCTCAAAACGCACAGCTTAAAGCCCAAATAGATGAAGTTAGTGCAGAAAGTAATTTCACAAGGATTACTACTATATTAAGTATAGCTCTTATTACCATATTATCACTTTTAACCTTATCGCTATATAAAAACAATAATATAAGATTAAGAACCAACAATATGCTACATACTAAAAATGATGAGCTTATTGTTGCAAAAGAAAAAGCAGAATTAGCGTCTAAGACTAAGGCCAACTTTTTATCTACAGTAACACACGAGTTACGTACACCACTTTATGCGGTTACTGGCTTAACAAATATGTTATTAGATGAAAACCCAAAAGAGCATCAAATACCACATTTAAAATCATTGAAATTTTCTGGCGATTATCTACTAACGTTTATTAATGACATTCTTCAAATCAATAAAATTGAAGCTAATAAAGTTGAGCTAGACCCAGAAGTATTCAACCTTAAAAATAAAATAGAAAACGTAATTTCTGCACTTGGCAATTCTGCTAAAGATAATGGTACAGAATTACATTTTGACTATGAAGACGGTTTACCAGAAACATATAATGGTGACCAATTAAAGATTTCCCAAATCTTAATTAACCTACTAGGAAATGCTATTAAATTCACAAAAGATGGTGACATCTGGGTGAGAGCGTACAAAATTGGCAAAAAAGACAACACCTACACGCTGCGCTTTGAAATTGAAGATAATGGCATTGGTATTACAAAAGAAAAACAAGACCACATGTTTGAGAGCTTCTCCCAGGGCTCTGTACAGATTAACCGTAAATATGGTGGTACTGGTCTAGGTTTATCTATTGTAAAAGGACTTATCAAAATTTTAAAGGGTAACATTTACTTAAAGAGTGAGCTTGGAAAAGGCACAACATTCTTTTTTGAAATTCCTTTAGAATATGCTGAAGAAGCTAAGAAGCCTATAGTAGAAAAAATTAAAAAATCTAATAAGATGGAAGATTTGGATTTAAGTGAAGTTAAAATTTTGATTGTTGAAGACAACAAAATCAATCAGATGATTACCAAAAAGATCCTTAACAAAATGGGACTTTATTGCGATGTTGTAGACAATGGCGAAGCCGCTGTGGAACAAGTAAAATCAACAGCCTATAATGTAGTGTTAATGGACATTCACATGCCAGGTATCAGTGGATTAGAAGCCACAAAGATTATCAGAACTTTTGATAAAGACTTAACCATCTTTGCACTTACTGCTGTAACGCTAGAAGACAAAATGCATGAATTTGGTGAAGCAGGCTTTAATGACATTATTTCTAAACCTTTTAAACAAGAAGATTTTGAAAATAAACTACATGATGTACTTTCTGGAAAGGAAGTAACCTCTAGTTTCTTCTAATCAACGAATGAGTTAATACTTTTATTAAAAGTTTCAGCATCATCAATCTTTAATTGTATAGGTATATAGAATAATTTAGACGCTAAATTTTCATTATCAGATAACCTTACGTAGTCCTTTTCAGTAGTAATAATTAAATCTTTCTTTTCCAACATCTCTATATCCATTGGTCTAAAACTGTAATGATCTGGATATTCTATATGATTAAAAGCCAATCCCCTTTTTGTTAAAAAATCAACAAGTGGTTTTGCATTAGCAATTCCGGTAACAAGCGTAAATTCCGATAACTCATTCAACGTTAACACATTATTTTTAGATATTACTTTTTCGGAATAATCAATATGACTAAAAAATGCTTTTTGATGTGCTTGCAACTTTAACTTTGAAATAATCTTATTTTTTTCTTCTGCAGATAAATCCGCAGGACACTTTGTAACCACAATAACATTTGCTCGCTTTGAGCCAGAACGCGGCTCTCTTAAATTTCCGGTAGGCAAAACAATATCGTTAAAATAAAGATTGTAATAAGCGGTTAGAAGAATATTAAAGCCAGCATTAACTTTTCTATGTTGGTAGGCATCATCCAATAAGATAACTTCAGGTTTATTTTCTAAGGACATTAATTGCTCAATACCGTTTTGGCGATTACCATCTACAGCAACTGTAATATCATTAAATTTTCTAAAAAATTGATAAGGCTCGTCACCTATAGTATCTGCCGTTGCTGTTTTATCACCCAAAACAAAACCCTCAGTAATACGTTTATAACCTCTACTTAAGGTAGCAACAGATTTTTCATCTTTTAATAAGCGTATTAAATATTCAATCATTGGTGTTTTCCCAGTGCCACCAGTACTTAGATTACCTACACAAATTATAGGAAAATCATACGTTTTTGAAGATTTTACACCTTTATCATATAACCAATTTCGTAACCAAGTTACCACGTAGTAAATAGGTACAATTGGAAACAATATTTTACGGATAAATTTCACGAGCACTAAAATATATTATTTTTGAAACAAATATACACTTATGATTATACAAGACGTAATTAATCACTTGCACGACTTAGCTCCATTAGCTTATGCCGAAGATTTTGATAATGTAGGCCTTTTAGTAGGTGATAAAAATCAAAAAGTTTCTGGTATTTTAGTGACATTAGATACACTTGAAGCTGTTGTTGACGAGGCTATTGCTAATAATTGTAACCTTATAGTTAGCTTTCATCCTATTATTTTTAATGGTTTGAAAAAATTAACAGGAAAAACCTATGTGGAGCGTGTTGTTATTAAAGCCATACAGAATAACATTGCAATATTTTCAATCCATACAGCATTAGACAATGCAATAGAAGGAGTTAATTCTATTATTTGTGAACAATTAGGTTTAAAAAACAAAAAAATCCTAATTCCACAATCTGGCACAATAAAAAAACTACAAACGTATGTTCCTCAAAATAATGCTGAAGAATTGCGTAAAGCTTTGTTCAAAGCAGGTGCAGGTAGCATTGGTAACTACGAGTTCTGCAGTTTCAATACTCAAGGAGAAGGTACTTATAAAGGCAATGAAGATTCAAACCCTGTGATAGGCAAAAAAGGAAAATTACATACCGAAAATGAAACTGCAATTTCCGTAACCTATAAAAAACACTTAGAGTCTAAAGTCTTAAAAGCCTTATTTGAAGCACATCCTTACGAGGAAGTTGCTTACGAAATTTTCACCCTTGATAACAACAACCAACATATTGGAATGGGAATGATAGGTGAGCTTCCAACCGAAATGAATGCCACTGAATGTCTGCGATATGTGAAACAAAACATGCAGACGGATTGCATAAGACATTCAAAACTCATTGATAGACCCATTAAAAAAATTGCAGTTTTAGGCGGCTCAGGCAGTTTTGCTATTAGTGCGGCAAAAGCATCAGGTGCTGACCTTTTTGTCACTGCAGACCTTAAATATCATGATTTTTTTAGTGCCGAAAATAGTATCATATTGGCAGATATTGGGCATTATGAAAGTGAACAGTTCACAAAATCCTTTTTAGTAGACTATCTCTCAAAAAAAATTACTAATTTTGCAATCATTTTATCAAAGACAAATACAAATCCGGTAAAGTATTTATAATTATGGCAAAAAAAGCTGAAGCTACTGTAGAAGAACGTCTAAGAGCGTTATATGATTTACAATTAATTGATTCTAGAGTAGATGAAATAAGAAATGTCAGAGGTGAACTTCCATTAGAAGTTAGAGATTTAGAAGATGAGGTTGAAGGACTGAATACTAGATTAGAAAAATTGAATGACAGTCTTGCAATTATTGATGATGAGATTAAAGGAAAAAAGAATTTAATCGAAGAAGCTAAATCTTTAATCAAAAAATATAGCGAGCAACAAAATAACGTTAGAAATAACAGAGAATACAATTCATTAACAAAAGAGATTGAATTCCAAGAACTTGAAATTCAATTAGCTGAAAAGCACATTAAAGAATTTAAAGCTCAAATAGAACAAAAGAAAGAAGTTATTTCTGAAACTAAAGATCGTCTTAAAGATCGTCAAACACACCTAAAGCACAAAAAAGGTGAGTTAAATGAAATCTTAAAAGAAACAGAAAAAGAAGAAGAAGCTTTAATTAGTAAGTCAGAAGATTTCCAAAAGAAAATTGACGAACGTTTAGTAAAAGCATACTTAAGAATTAGAAATAATGTTAAGAATGGTTTAGCGGTTGTACCAATTGAGCGTGGAGCTTCAGGTGGTTCTTTCTTTACTATTCCACCACAAGTGCAAGTTGAAATTGCTTCCCGTAAAAAAGTAATTACAGATGAGCACAGTGGACGAATTTTAGTTGATTCGGCTTTAGCTGAAGAAGAAAAAGCAAAAATGGATAAGTTATTTGCTAAGTTGAGTAAGTAAATTAATCCTTTACAATACACAGAAGCCTTTGCATCCGCAAAGGCTTTTTTTTAATATAATTTTAAAATAATAAAAATTAAGGTTTTGTAACTTTAGACGACTACCTAAAAAAGAAAGCAAACTTCAGGGTTTCTATTGATGTAGATTCTGAAATAAATTCAGTATAAAATGAAAAAGTTACTTTACATTTTAAGTATCAGTTTATTATTTAGTTGTCATAACTCGGCTCAAGTCAGTGAAAAACAAAAGGCAGTAATCGAGGCCGAACCTGTTGAAGTACCATTACAAGATGGCAAAGCCAGAGCTTATTTTGCTAGTGGTTGTTTTTGGTGTGTAGAGGCTATTTACGAAAGTATTAAAGGTGTTGAAGAAGTAATTAGTGGTTATTCTGGAGGGCATACAGAAAATCCAACCTACGAGTCTAGCAATACAGGCAAAACAGGACATGCAGAAGCTGTAGAAGTGATTTACGATCCTGAAGTTATAAGCTTTTCGAGTTTAGTAGATGTGTATTTTGGTTCTCAAAATCCAACACAAGTTAATGGACAAGGACCAGACAACGGCTCTCAATATCGTTCTATCATCTTTTATCAAAATGATGAGCAGAAGAAAATCATAGAAGACAAGAAAGCCGCCTTAGCTAAAGAATTAGATGCTACAATTGCAGCCGAAATTTATCCGTTTCAAAAGTTTTGGGAAGCTGAAGCATATCATCAAAATTATGAGCGTCTTCACCCTAATCAAAGTTATATTAGGAATGTCTCTGTCCCTAGGTTGAATAAGTTTAAAGCTAAATTTCCTGAGTTATTGAAGGAAGACGAGAAGCATTAATGTAATAGACCTTTCAGGTTTAAAAAACCTGAAAGGTCTCAAACTAAATTTTAATTGCCTTCAATTCAAATATCATAGGAAATAACTGATTTTTCATTTTATACATTCCGTTGTCAAGTTGTATTAAATCTGGAAATACATCATACGGACTTTCATCATACTCATTAAGATATTCTATTTGCAATCCGGCTTCTATAAGTGAATTTACAACTTCGCTTAAGCCATGATTCCAACCGTATTCTTTACTAACCATTTTTGAAGACTGATTGGCATACGTACCTTCATATTCTTCATAAATAACTTCATCTTGGTTGTAATGGTGTTTCATCACTGGTTTACCTTCAACATAATCAAACATCCATAAAATAGGATGAAACTCTACAATATAAAACGTTCCACCAACTTTTAAACGTTCTGAAATCATTTTTGCCCAAGGCTTTAAATCTGGTAACCAGCCTATAGTTCCATAACTTGTAAAAACGATATCAAAAGTTTCAGAAATATGTTTAGAAGTGTCTAAAACATTACAACAAACAAACTCAGCGTCAAGTTTTAATTCTGCATTTAATTGCTTGGCAAGTTTTACTCCTTCATCACTTAAATCCACACCAACACACTTAGCACCCATTCTACTCCAACTCAGCGTATCTTGCCCAAAATGACATTGTAAATGCAATAAAGACTTACCAGAAACATCTCCTAAAGCGTTTAGTTCATAGGGCATCAAAGAAGTTGCTCCAGCCTTAAAAGCATCCATTTTATACATCTCACTTTCGGCATGTACACCTACTTTCTTGTTCCAAGTCGCTTTATTTACTTCAAAATAATTAGTGTTGTCCTCCATTGTTAGTTAATTTTGTCTCTAAATTAAAATTTCTTTTAAAATGAAGTCATTATATCTAGGTCTGATTTGCTTATTATTTGTTTTTTCATGTAAATCTGAAAAGAAAGAAGCCACAATCGAAAAAGAAACTCAAGAATTAACCACTGCAGAAAAAATTGCTAATGCTCATGGTTATGAAAACTGGAAAAATGTCGAAAAAGTAGAATTCACTTTTAAAGTAGATAGGAATTCTATAAAAGGTAATGGAAGATCGTGGACATGGTATCCCAAAAAAGATAGTGTTATTATGAAAGCTGGTGAACAAATCGTAAAATTCAACAGGAACAAATTAGATAGTGTACCACCTAATGCAGATAGAAACTTTATTAACGATAAGTTTTGGGCATTTGTACCTTTTCAATTGGTTTGGGACAATACAGCAACAATTTCTCAGCCCAAAAAAGCTGAATCTCCTATACACAAAGAGCAATTAGACATGATAACCATTTTATATGCAAACGAAGGTGGCTACACACCTGGAGATGCCTACGATATTTATTATGATGACAACTATATGATTAAAGAATGGGTATTTAGAAAAGGAAACTCTGAAGAACCGTCGTTAACCACAACATTCGAAAATTACAAAGATTACAATGGTATTAAAATCGCCACTGACCACAAACAAGAAGGCGGTAATTGGAACCTAAATTTTACTGATGTGAGTATTACTTTGGAGGAATAAGTTTATGGCATTACTTTTGCATTCTATAATGTAAGTTTCACGTCATAGTTTCGGCTTAAAACGTATAGCTTACATTTTCCGCCTTTTTGGCGCCTATATATATTCAAAGCACTTTACCTTATTAGTTAGAGTGCTTTATTTTTTAATGAAACTCATTTTACAAAAGCCATAGGCTGAATGTAAAATGAATAGTTGAATTAATCCCGTTGAAAAACGGGATTTCATACAAAAACATATTACCCTCTAAAATCCTCTTTTACATGAGCACCATCGCAATACGGCTTGTTTTGTGACGCTCCACAACGACAAAACGCAGTGGTTCTATTTTTAGTTTCCTTTTTCCCATCTTTATGAGTCACATGCAAAGTGCCATAAACCAAAAGCGGTCCGTTCTCTAAAACTTCAACTTTGGTATCAAGGTTTTCAGAAGTCTTATCCTCTTCATTATTCATATAAAAACTCAAAGCTCCTGATGGACATTTCTTTACTGTATCGACTATAGTCTCAGTAGAAGCCGCATCAATTTTAATCCAAGGACGCTCTTTTGGCTGAAAAACATTTGGAGACCCTTTGACACAAACACCAGAGTGTATACATTTTTCAGGTTCCCAAACTATTGTAACCTCACCATTGGTGTACTCTTTTGACTTTCCCATATCTATATCCTTTGTCTAAAGATAACTAAAATTCTAATTAAAAACACCTCTTTAATCCTTCACTTTAAATCCTTATTTTTGTTACAAACCGAAAAACAAATTCACCTTGTCCAATTATAAAAATAGTCTTGACTATGCTAAGCAACAAGACACATTAGACGAATTATCAAGCTATAGGCAACAGTTTCATATTCCAAAAGATAAAAACGGAAATGAATTAATTTACCTCTGTGGCAACTCACTAGGCTTACAACCAAAATCTACAAAAGATTACATTAATCAAGAATTAGAAGATTGGGCAAATCTTGGTGTAGAAGGTCATACCGAAGCTAAAAACCCTTGGTTGCCGTATCATGAGTTTTTAACGGAAGCTACTGCTAAATTAGTTGGAGCCAAACCTATTGAAGTTGTAACAATGAATTCGCTTACTGCGAATCTTCATTTTATGATGGTTTCGTTTTACAAACCAACAAAAGAACGTTATAAAATAGTTATAGAAAGTGATGCGTTCCCATCTGACAAATATGCTGTAGAATCGCAATTGCGCCATCATGGTTATGATGATAAAGAAGGGCTTATTCTTTGGAAACCTAGAGATGGTGAAGAATTATTACGATATGAAGACCTAGAAGCTATTTTAGAAGCTCATGGTAATGAAATTGCATTGGTAATGATTGGTGGTGTGAATTACTACACTGGGCAGTTTTTTGATTTTAAACGCATTACAGAACTTGGTCATAGCTATGGATGTAAAGTTGGATTTGACTGTGCGCATGGTGCAGGAAATGTGAATTTAGATTTACACAACTCAGGAGCAGATTTTGCAGTTTGGTGTACTTATAAATATCTCAACTCAGGACCTGGAAGTCTCTCTGGTTGCTTTGTTCACGAGCGTCATGCTTTCGATAAAAACTTAAATCGTTTTACAGGTTGGTGGAGTCACAATAAGCAAACGCGTTTTAACATGCGACACGAGTTTGATGTGTTGCCTGGAGCTGAAGGTTGGCAACTCAGTAATCCACCAATATTATCTATGGCAGCAATTAAAGCCTCTTTAGATATGTTTAATGAAGTTGGCTTAGACAAACTTCTAAAAAAGTCAAAAGCATTAACTGGATATTTCGAGTTCTTACTAAAGCAACTGGGCGAAGATACCATTAGAATCATTACACCAGAAAACCCTAATGAACGTGGTTGCCAATTATCCATACAAGTATTGAACGCAGATAAAAAATTACACGACAAACTAACCGAAGTCGGAGTCATAAGTGACTGGCGAGAACCAGATGTAATTCGTTGTGCACCTGTACCATTGTATAATTCGTTTGAAGATGTTTATAGAATGGTTGAAAAAATGAAAAATATATTAAGTTAAGTTGTCATTCCTGCGAATGCAGGAATCTAATTTAAAATTGCAACTAGAAATCATAAGATCCTGAATCAAGTTCAGGATGACAAAAATAAAATGAGTAACAAACAACAAAACATACTAATAATTGGAGCTGGCCTCTGCGGTAGTCTCCTTGCGCTTCGCCTAGGCCAACGCGGTTACAACGTAACTGTTTACGAAATGCGTCCAGATTTACGTAAAACAGATATTTCTGCTGGTCGTTCAATAAATCTTGCCTTTTCAGATCGCGGCAATAAAGCCATGAAACTAGTTGGTATTGAAGACAAAGTAAAGGAATTGTGCATTCCTATGAATGGTCGTATGATTCACGATAAAGAAGGCAATACCTTCTTATCTAATTATAGTGGTCGCGATTATGAATATATTAATTCAATATCTAGAGGAGAACTTAACGGTTTACTATTAACAGAAGCAGAAAAGCACGAAAATGTCACCATTCATTTCAACAAAAAATGTAAATCCGTTGATTTTGAAAAGACAACAGCTCTATTTAAAGATTACATTACAAAAGACGAATTTATAGAAGATGCTGATTGCATTATTGCTACAGATGGAGCAGGTTCAGCTTTGCGTAAAAGCTACTATTTGGGTAAGAAGTTTTTGTTCAGTTTTTCGCAAGATTATCTAACACATGGCTACAAAGAGCTGAGTATTCTGCCAACTGAAAATGGTGGTTACAAAACCTATAAAAATGCACTTCATATTTGGCCACGAGGTGATTTTATGGTTATCGCATTACCAAATTTAGATGGTAGTTTTACAGTGACATTATTCTTAAGTTACGATGAAGGCGAGTACAATTTCAATAATTTAACCACACCAGAAATTGTGACAGAATTTTTTCAAAAAGAATTTCCTGATGCTTTGGAATTGATGCCAAATCTAGTTGAAGACTTTTTTGAAAACCCAACAGCACCTTTAGGGACTGTAAAATGTTCGCCTTGGCATTATAAAGGTAATACTTTGTTAATGGGTGATTCTGCTCATGCTATTGTTCCATTTTACGGACAAGGTATGAATGCCTCTTTTGAAGACGTTGTAGAGTTTGATAAAGTCTTAGACCAAAATTTAGATAATTGGGAAGCCATTTTTGAAGCTTACGAGAAAAACAGAAAGAAAGATACAGATGCCATTGCCGATTTAGCCATTGATAATTTTCATGAAATGAAAGACCATGTAGGTCAGGCGATTTTCCAAGAAAAACGAAAAATTGAAATGATGCTCGAAAAAGAATTTCCAGAGGATTATTCTTCAAAATATAGTTTAGTTACTTTTAATGAAGATATTGGTTACAGAGAAGCGATGTTAAAAGGACGTGCACAAGACAAAGCAATTTTAAATATGTTAGCTGATGGAATTATTTCTACATCAGATGACCCAAAAGATATTTTAGATAAAGTAAAAAGTGAAACTGAAGCAATTTTAGAAGATGATAGGATTGCTGGATTGCGATGAATTGTCATTCCTGCGAAGGCAGGAATCCATAACATCTATAACAATTAAAAAATAGATTCCTGCCTTCGCAGGAATGACAAACATTATGAGTAACAAAAACAATGAGATTCCTGCTTCCGCAGGAACTGGAGTAACACCAAGAGGAGCATACCCACACGTAAAACAAGTTGGCGATTTCATTTTCGTTTCAGGCACAAGTTCTCGCAGAGCAGACAACACTATTGCTGGAGTGGATATTATTGACGAAATGGGTACTAAAAAGTTAAACGCCTACACCCAAACTCAAGAAGTACTAAAAAACATTGATAAGAACCTTCAAAAAGTTGGTGCAAGCTTAAAAGATGTCGTTGATGTCACATCCTTTTTAGTAAACATGAATGACTTTGCGGACTACAACAAAGCTTACGCTGAGTTTTTTGAAAAGGAAACAGGACCAACCCGAACGACTGTTGCTGTTCATCAGTTGCCTCATCCAGATTTGGTGGTGGAGATTAAGGTTGTTGCTTATAAGAAATAATTAGTTTAATGAAAAAGTTTATTGCCTATTTTGATTATTTGGGATACAAAGAATTTATAGTAAATAATGATAGTGAGCACCATCATTATAGAGTAGCACATATTCAAAGAGATATTGAAGCTGCATTAGCCAAGGGAAAATATTATAAAAGAGGTAATCAATTGATAAACGATGTTAGTGATTCACCATTAATTACAGTTAACATATCAGATACAGTGTTGTTTTGGACTAAAGATGATTCAATTGAATCATTCAAGGAACTAATTGAAGTTTGTTATGAGTTTAATTGGTCTCAAAACAATTGGAATTTCCCTGTAAGAGGATCAATAATTCATGATGAAATATATATTTTAGATGGGAAGCTGGCCACGAAAACAGGTGGCTATTACAACGTCAATACGATTTATGGCAAAGGAATTGTAAACTCTCATATTAAAGCTGAAAGTCAAGAGTGGGCAGGAACAGTCATAGATAATTCTGTAATTGAAAAATTATATAGTTTTAATGAATTAAGTATTTTCGAGTATTTAAAAAAGTATGCCATAAAATATAAAGTACCATACAAAAAGTCTAATATATTGAATATAGAGTATGTTCTCAAATTAACTTCAAGAGAGTCCAATGATGCTAAAGAATTTGTAGTTTCAGAAAAAAATGTAATGGATGTTTTTAAAATGGACAATAAGGTCATTAATCATCCTTCGGTGCAAATCAAGCTCAATAATACGATAGAGTTTGTACGCTACTTAAAAGAAATATTAAATGATTAAAATCAAAAACTACATAAACGGAAAATTCGAAAATCCAATTCAAAATAACTGGATTGACAACTATAATCCTGCAAGTGGTACCATTTATGGGCAGATTCCAAACTCAACAAAAGAAGATGTTGAGAAAGCCTATAAAAGTGCCAAATCTGCTTTTAAACAATGGTCAGAGACTAGTTTAGAAGAACGCAGTCGTATTTTAATTAAAATTTCTGAGTTACTAGAAGCTAACTTACAACAGTTTGCAGAAGCCGAAAGCTTAGATAATGGCAAACCCATAGCATTAGCTAAAACTGTTGATATCCCAAGAGCAGCAAGTAATTTTAGATTCTTCGGAAATGCCATAACGCAGTTTGCTAGTGAAAGTCACGAATCCGTTGGACAACAAGCCATAAATTACACCTTACGCCAACCAATTGGTGTTGTTGGTTGTATTAGCCCTTGGAACCTTCCACTCTATCTCTTTACTTGGAAAATTGCACCAGCAATCGCAGCCGGTAATTGTGTAGTTGCCAAACCAAGCGAAGTCACTCCAATGACTGCTTTTCTTTTAGGAGAAATCTGTATTGAAGCTGGTTTACCCAAAGGTGTTTTAAACATTGTACATGGTTTAGGAAACACAACTGGTCAAGCCATTATTGAGCATCCAGATATTAAAGCCATTTCATTTACAGGAGGCACAGCTACTGGAGCACATATTGCAAAAGTCGCTGCACCAATGTTTAAAAAGCTATCTTTAGAATTAGGCGGAAAAAACCCGAATATCATTTTCGCTGATTGTGATTATGAGGATATGTTAGAAACAACAGTGCGTTCGTCTTTTGCCAACCAAGGTCAAATTTGTTTATGCGGAAGTCGTATTTTTGTGGAAGCTTCAATCTATGAGAAATTTAAAACCGATTTTGTAGCTAAAGTAAAAGCACTAAAAGTTGGACATCCATCAGAAAAAGACACCAATATTGGCGCCTTAGTTTCCAAACCACATCTTAAAAAAGTAAAAGAATATATTAACATAGCTAAAGAAGAAAACGGAACCGTTTTATGTGGTGGAAATGAGGTGACAGTAAAAGGTTACGAAAAAGGCTATTATTTAGAGCCAACGGTTATCGAAGTTCCTAATGATGAATGTAGAGTAAACCAAGAAGAAATTTTTGGGCCAGTAGTAACAATTATGCCATTTAACACGGAGGATGAAGTCCTTGAAATGGCAAACAAAGTAAAATACGGGTTATCAGCAACCCTTTGGACGAACGATTTAAAACGTACCATGAGAATGAGCAATCAATTACAAGCTGGCATTGTTTGGGTTAATACTTGGATGATGCGTGATTTACGAACACCTTTTGGTGGTGTAAAAGCATCAGGCGTTGGTCGCGAAGGCGGTTTTGAAGCCTTACGCTTTTTTACGGAAGCTAAAAATATATGCATAAAATACTAAATCAAAATACCATGAAAATTAAAATCACAACACTATTATTATGTTTTGTTAGCACTGCTCTATTTGCGCAAAAAGACTGGAAAACATTAGAAAAAGACAACTATGCCATAAACTATCCTGAAGATTGGATTTCTAGCGACCAAAAACCACAACCTACAATGCAATTTTTACTCTTATCTGATGAAAAATCTCAAGAAAAAGATCAATTCAGAGAAAATATCAACTTAACAATAGAAGATTTAAGAGGGCAAACGTTAAGCACTGAAGAGTATGTTAAAATCTCCTTAGATCAGATTACATCTCAGATTCCAAATTCAAAAATAATTTCTAATGATGCTATAAAAATAGATGGGTTTGAGGCTAGAGTTGTAATATGGTCAGCAGATTTTGGCAATGGCATGATATTAAAATTCAAGCAAATATTACTTATAAATAGCGGTAATGCGTATGTATTAACCTTTTCGTCAACCGCTTCTGAATATGACCAATACATTGAAATAGGTGATAAAATTCTTAACAGTTTTAAATTAGCTAAATAAATGAACTTTGAACTTAACAATAAACACGCTCTAGTTTGTGGAAGCACAGCAGGTATAGGTAAAGCAACAGCTTTAGCATTAGCTGAAGAAGGCACAATTGTTACTCTTGTTGCTAGAAATGAAGGCAAACTTAAAGCTACACTTGCGGAATTGCCTCAGCATAGAAATCATGATTATATTGTTGCAGATTTTTCTAATCCAACAGAATTAAAGACCAAAATATCAGATTATATTTCTAAAAATCATGGTTTTCATATTTTAGTTAATAATACTGGTGGACCTGCTGGTGGACCCGTTTTTTCTGCAAAAATTGAAGAATTTGAAAACGCATTCACTCAACATTTAAAATGCAATCATGTATTGGCACAAGCAGTTGTCCCCTTTATGAAATCACAAAATTATGGTCGTATTATAAATGTTATTTCAACCTCAGTAAAACAACCTTTGGATGGACTTGGAGTAAGCAACACGATACGTGGTGCTGTGGCCAATTGGAGTAAAACGCTGGCTAATGAGTTAGGTCAGTTTGGTATCACAGTAAATAACGTATTACCAGGAGCCACTGGCACTGAACGCTTAGCAGAAATTATAAAAAACAAATCAGCTAAAACAGGAAACTCGGAAGAGGAAGCTGCAAATGCCATGAAAAACGCTGTACCAGCAAAACGATTTGCAAAACCAGAAGAATTAGCTGATGCCATTACATTTTTGGCTAGTGCACGTGCTAGCTATATTAACGGAATTAATCTTCCTGTTGATGGCGGAAGAACAAAATCACTCTAATAGCCCATCCTAACCTTTCCAGAGGGAAGGAAACTGTTGTAGCAACTCATTCTGTAAAAAAATAGACCTCAGAGGTTTTAAAAACCTGTGAGGTCTTTGTATATTAGTAAAATATTTATTTAGTGTTATGGCTGTTATCAATCAGTGTTTATATTTTGGTTGAATGACGAACATACATGTTTGTTTAACAAATACTCTTAATTCGCCCGAGTAAGAGTTCCTTCCCTCTGGGAAGGTTAGGAAGGGCTTCCTTACCATGAGCAAATTATTCCCTCCTATAAATTTTAAAGAATGGATTGAAGAAAACCGTCATCTATTAAAACCACCTGTTGGAAATAAAGTGGTTTGGAAAGATGGAGACTTCATCGTTATGGTTGTTGGTGGACCCAATAGCAGAAAAGATTACCACTATAATGAAACGCCAGAATTTTTCTATCAGGTTGAAGGCGATATTGTCTTAAAAGTTATTGACAAAGGCACACCAAAGGATATTCATATAAAAGAAGGTGACATTTTTCTATTACCTCCAAAAGTACCGCATTCACCTCAACGTGGCGCTAATACTGTTGGCTTAGTCATAGAGTACCCAAGAGAAAAAGGAGTTAAAGACGCCTTGTTATGGTTTTGTGAAAACTGCACTACTAAACTCTACGAAGAGGATTTTACATTAGATAATATTGAAACCGATATGCCAAAAATATTTGATGCATATTACGGAGACACTGACAAACGCAGTTGCCCTAATTGTGGTGAAGTAATGCAGCCGCCAAAGAAAGTGCAGGTAGAAGATTAAATGTCATTCCTGCGAAGGCAGGAATCTCTTGACTGCTAATCACAAAAATGGTGTAGGCAAAAAGCCAACCAGAAAATGTTTTAAAAGAAATAATTAACTTTTAGGAATCAAAAACAATTGAAACTCCTATTAATAAGATTCCTGCTTTCGCAGGAAATACTATGACAAAACGTAAACTTAGAATAAACGGTCACTCTCACTTGCTTCCTTATCCAGAGGAAATTCCTGACTTTATGAAAGACAAAGGCATTTTTTGGGTAGACAAGGACAGAAAATTTATGCTTCAAAAAGATTGGAACCGACCAATTACGGACTCAAGCTTTTTCTTAAATGAAAAATTGGCTTGGATGGAGCATTTTAAGATTGACCATGCTGTTGTACTCAACTTATCTCAACTTTATGGAAATGGCTTGAGGCTCGAAGAAATGAAACAAGCTCTCCGTTTTCAAAATGATTTTAATGCACGTATACAACATGAAAACCCAAGTAAATTTACTTGTGGCTTTGTGGTGCATCCTGGTTTTGTTAGAGGAGCTTGTTGGGAAATAGAACGTTGTGTAGAAGTATTAGGCATGCAATTACTTTGTTTACCAACACACTACATGGATACTATTGGAACATGGCGTTGCATTTTTGACGAAGAAAACGAACCTATTTTTGAATTAGCTGATAAGTATAATCTTGCTGTTGAAATTCATCCTTATGATGGTGAAAAATTTATAAAACTAGAAAACACATCTTGGCGTTTTCACCTTATTTGGATGCTTGCACAATGTGCTGATGCTTATCATTTTTTAACCTTAAATGGTTACTACGAAAAATATAAAAACATGAGGGTCTGTTTTGCCCATGGTGGACAATTGGCACAAATAAACTTAGGAAGACGTATCCAAGGATTTGATGGACGACCAGATTTGTTTGAAGATAAAAGCCATCCTAGAAAAGCCGTTGGACACAAAAACATCTTCTTTGACACACTCGTGCACGACACTGGCGGATTAGAACTTCTTATTAAAAATCAAGGTTCAAAACAAGTTTTAATGGGATTAGATGACCCTTACCCTTTAGGTGAAATGGAAAGCGAGAAACAATCTTCTTATCCTGGTAAGATTTTGGATTTAGCAGTTGATAGAAATGTTATTAAAGAGTCTGAACGCGATGCCATATGGGAAGACAATGTTATACAATGGCTGTGTGGTGATGATGAAGTTGCTAAACAAAAACTTGTATCACGTATTTTATCGTAATTGCAACCAAGCATAACTATGAATTTTTTACCTGAAGCTTTAGATAATTATGTCGTTGCACACTCTGAGCAAGAACCTGAATTATTACAGCAATTAACTCGAGAAACTTATCAAAAAGTATTGCAGCCTATTATGCTTAGCGGACCTTACCAAGGTCGTGTATTAAGTATGATATCTAAATTAATAAACCCAAAAAATATACTAGAATTAGGCACCTTCACTGGGTACTCTACTTTATGTTTGGCAGAAGGTTTACAAAGTAATGGTGAATTACATACTATTGATATTAATGAAGAATTAGTAGATTTTCAACGTAAATATTTTGACAAGTCTAACTTTGGAAATCAAATATTTCAGCACACGGGAAATGCTTTAGATATTATACCAAAGCTTGATATGTCTTTTGATTTAGTATTTATTGATGCAGACAAACCTAACTATAGTAACTATTTCCATTTAATTATAGATAAACTAAATTCTGGAGGCATTATACTTTCGGATAATGTGTTGTGGCATGGAAAAGTGGTTGAGCCGTTGCAAGAAAAAGATATTTCTACTAAATCAGTTTTAGATTACAATACGCTACTTAAAAACGATGAACGTATTGAAACTGTTCTGTTGCCTATACGCGATGGATTAACCATAAGTAGAAAAATCTAACTTATAAAAAAACCTCTTCATTATCTGAAGAGGTTTTTTATTGAATCTAAAAATTGTTCATTTATTGCACTGCCTGAAGCGCATCAATATTTCCATAACCAAAGCTGCTATCCTTATTTGGATAAAACTCTGCAGATTGTTTTAATTTATTTAATACTTGAGTTCTACTCCATGTCGGGTGTTTAGCCCACACTAACGCTGCAATACCAGCTGTGGTTGCCGTTGCAACAGAAGAACCACCAGTATAACGACGCTGACCATTGTAAAAACCAAGGACAGGTGGTGCCTTACTTGTATTATTATTTCCTTCCATTATAATGGTAAAATCAATTTTATTACCACTGTGGCATGTTTGGCATCTATCATAATTAGGACCATCATCCACACCAGTAACTGCAACAGTTTCGCTCATAGTTGCTGGAAATATAACACCAAATCCATTGGTAAAACTTGTAGATGTTCCACCAGCTGCAAATATCAATTTACCTTTACTGTAAGCATATCTCACAGCATCTTTTATATTTCCTATAGACCATACATAACCAATGGACATAGAAATAATTTTCACATCGCTTCTATTTCCTAGTTGGGTTAATGCAGCAGAAACACCTTTACGCTCATGATAATCATTTAAAAGTACATCTTCAGTAGCTCTATAAGCAACTAAATTAGCATTGTAAGCAACACCTACAGGCATTCTGTTATCGTTTCTAGGAGATGCCATTGTAGAAGCCATAGCAGTGCCATGACCACATTTATCATGTGGACCATCGTAATTACTAGACCACCACCAATTAGAATCTATAAATGTTCCATATTTCTGGACAAAACGTCCACTTGAATACCCATCATTAATTCCTGATGAATTAAGTAAACTCTGTGATGCTGAAACACCTGTATCTATCAACCCAATTGTAACACCAGAACCAGTACTGTAATTCCATGCTTGTTGGATATTATGTTCATTAAAATGCCATGATACCTGAGCGTTATTTGGGGATGTAGTCGTGTAATGTGTAGAATTGATAGTGTCTGCATCTTTATCACATCCAGAACTACTTTTGGCCGTAACTGGGTTATAATGATTATAACCATTTGGCTCTAAATACCTAACATTATCATTGTTTCTCAGCGCAATAATAGTTTCAATATTTTTAACCTCCACGTCAATAACTGTAATTATCTCATGCTCCACTCTAATAAGTTTCTCATCTGCAATTTTTTCATTTTCAGTAACAACGTCTATAATATTATTCTTTTTAGCTTCCAATTCTGGGTCATAAGATTCACTAAAACTTTGCTCCTCATTGCCATAGCCAATAGACAAAACATTTTGTCCATGAACAACTGCGCTCCATAAAAAATGAGCATCGACTTTACTCCAATCAAAATCACCCGTATTATCTATGGTTTCAGATATTTTAGAATTAATTTCATCAACTGTAAGTGGATTTTTAGGGAATTGGATTTCTTGAGATTCTGTTTCGGTAAGCGGTTCTTCTGAAGTACAAGACCAAATAGTAACTGCCAGTAAAAACAGCAACTTAAAGTGTAGTTTTTTCATTTAAATATATTTAGAATGGTTAATGATTTTCTAAATATATTAAATATTCAATATTTTAAATTGATAATTTTGTGTTTTTAGTAAAATTAGCGATAAAATTTTAAATATTTATCAATTACATTTTTCGCTTAACTGAGCCTGTAAAATCTTCAAGATCATCTTTTACTTTGTCGATTTCTTCTTGAATTTCTTTGGTAGTATCTGAATCGATAATATTATTAGCTTTAGCACTTTTCGTGACTTCGTGCTTAATATCATTGGTTGCGTCCTTGAGTGTACGCATTCCTTTACCAAGACCACGAGCTATTTCGGGTAATTTATCTGCACCAAAAACTAATACTACAATAAATAGTATGAATACAATTTCGGTACCTCCGATGAATAATAATGTAGATAGATGTATCACATTGCAAATATAGAGTGACTTTATGTAATAAAAAAAGCCGACTCGTTAAAGTCGGCATAATTTTATAGAATAAATTATTTGGCTTAGTCTTTTACCGAGTTCTTAAACTTATCAAATTCGCTTTCTTTTTCCTCTCTTGGCCAAGAGTTGTTAGATGTATCTACATCTGCTGTTTCTAAATCTGGATCTACAACAATTGAAACAATCTCTTTATCACTAGCCACTGCCCTACTTACCTCTTTGTCATTTAATCTCCATATTTGAGCAGGATAGGTTACTTTTTCTTTAGAACCATCAGCATATTCATACTGAACAATTAAAGGCATTACTAAACCACCTGGTTTATCAAAAGTTACTTGATAAAAATATTTAGGTGATTTCTTCATGTTTTTTTGCTCTTCAGGAGTAAAATTATCCATGATATACTCTTTTACTGTAGGCAAATCTTGTACTGCAGTACTATTTTTCACCGCTTCATCATAACCTTCTTCTCCTTCTCCTATAAAGTAAACTAGAGAATTTGGATCTCTGTTGTAACGTTCTGCTAGCTTCTTTCCATTTTCATTTGGATTGCTGGTAACAGCATATTTTTTCACTTCTTTAATTCCTATATCCGTGTAATCTGTAGTATAGAACCAACCTCTCCAGAACCAATCTAAATCCACTGCAGATGCGTCTTCCATCGTACGGAAAAAATCTTCGGGTGTTGGATGCTTAAACATCCAACGGTTAGCATATTCTCTAAACGAATAATCAAATAAATCGCGCCCCATTATGGTCTCTCTTAAAATATTTAAACCTGTTGCTGGCTTAGAGTAAGCATTACTACCAAACTGATATGTGTTTAAACCTTTTGTCATAATTGGTGCAATGTAGTCTTGATCTCCACCCATATATCTCACAATATTTTTAGCAGGACCTCTTCGAGAAGGATATTTATCATGCCCTGGCGAAAGTGCTGTTGGATTCCACTCACCAAAATCTTGCTCAGCAACATACTGTACAAATGTGTTTAGACCTTCGTCCATCCAAGTCCATTGACGTTCGTCACTGTTTACAATCATCGGAAAGAAATTATGACCTACCTCATGAATAATTACGCTGATCATTCCGTATTTAGTTCTATCTGAATAGTTACCGTCTTTGTCTGGACGACCAAAATTGTAGCATATCATAGGATATTCCATTCCCATTGGTGCATGTACCGAAATCGCCTTATGATAAGGGTAATCAAAGGTCATGCGCGAGTAAGATTTTAATGTACTTGCAACTGTTCTTGTTGACCATTGTTCCCACAATGGATTTCCTTCTTTAGAATACATAGAAACAGCCATAACATCTTTATCTCCTATTTTAACAGCCATCATGTCCCAGATAAATTTACGCGATGTTGCGAATCCGAAATCTCGAACCATCTGTGCTGAAAGTTTCCAAGTCTTCTTTTTGTTACTCTTAGTTTTTTCAGTTTTTTCAGCTTCTGCTTGAGTTACAATCATTACAGGCTTATCATAAGATTTTTTAGCCTGATTATAACGCTTCATCATTTCTTTTGTAAAAACCTCTTCTCTATTAGTCAAATAACCTGTGCCATCTAAAATATGATCCGCTGGCACTGTAATATTTACATCAAAATCACCAAATGGTAATGCAAACTCATCACGTCCCCAAAATTGGGAGTTTTGCCATCCTTCAACATCATTGTATACTGCCATACGTGGGTAGAACTGAGCCATTACATATATTCTGTTGTCATTTTCTTCGAAATACTCATAGCCCGAACGACCACCATCTTTAACGTGGTCATTAATGTTATACCACCATTTTATTTTGAATGAAAATTTGTCGCCAGTTTTCATAGGCTTTGGCAACTCAACACGCATCATGGTACGGTTTATTGTATGAGGAAGATCTTTACCATTTATATCTTTAACATGTTCTATGTTAAAACCACCATCAAAACGTTCTTTTAAGTATGAACTTGTTACTCTGGAGGCCGAAGTTGCTGGAGCAATTCCTGAACTATTGATTAATGGCGTTTTAGAATCTTTAGCACGCATGTTTTGATCTAGTTGTACCCAAAGATATTTCAACTCATCTGGAGAATTATTGGTGTATGTAATAGTTTCATTACCATATAATTTAGCATTTACATCATCAATTTCAATATCCATTTTGTAATCTGCTTGTTGCTGGTAATAAGCTGGTCCAGGTGCACCTGAGCCTGTTCTAAACATATTTGGAGTTGCAAATTCATCATATAATTGCTTGAATTTATTTTGATTAGTGTGACCAGGTTTGCGCTCTGGCTTTATTTCGTCTTGAGCAAATGTACTTGCAGAAACAAAGAGCATAGCACCTAAGAGATACTTAACTATTTTCATTGTAATTAGTTGTTTTAAAAATGATGCCTAAAATAAGTATTTAGGATGGTATTAACATATTTTTAGTCAAAGTTTAACATGCATTTATCATTGTCTGGCACTAGAAGAAAACTCTTATTTTTGTTGTTGAGTTTTAGCCTAACAATGTTCTGTTGCTCTTCAAAAACGTCGAATAATGCTCTATTAACCACCTCAATGGAAGTAATTTTAGCAACGTTTTCGACTTCTAAATAACAATACGCAATATCGTCTTTATATTCCTTTCCTATAAATACAAAATTTACAGGTTTACCGTTTACATTGATTTTTAGTTTATCTGTTAAATAACGGCTCATATATTCATTAATTACTTCTTCATTATTGTCTGGTGCCAGCTTTAAACTTTCATCATAACGTTGGCGTAATAATTTTTCAAAATCATCTATAAATAATTGACTTATAATTTGAAGTGATTGGTGGGTTTTGGAATGTTCAATTTTAGTAACGCTTACATAGTATTCATGCTTAGCATCATAAGAAAAAAGTAGTGGAACTATTATAACTAATAGTATTAATTGTAATCGCTTCATATTTAAAATTGAGGTTGCTGTGTTAATTCCAAAAAACATTCCAAAGTTACTCTTTAGTTACAGATTCTCTATTTTCCTTATAGGCTTTTAACTTTTCTTGCAGAAACTCAATAGATTCTAAATCATTTTTTCTATCACACAATGCTTTAAAACCTTGGTCTTCTTGGCAAAACATGAAGTACTCATTTTTATGCTGCTCTGCTAAAGAATCGTTCTCAAATATGATAGATTCATAATCGGTTCGTAATCTATTCATGCATCGCTCTTTATCGTCCAATTCTACTATCTCCTTGAGTTTTTTGGTTCTACCACTGACTTTATTAAGCAGCTTGTGTAAATTAACACCAAAACCTAAACCGATATGTCCCCAAGGTCCTGCATCTGCATCATGTAGTTTTTGCTCATTTAGAGTTAGAGGTTTGCCTGTATAGCCAGGTATTCCTAAATCATAGAAATTTATATCTGTTTTAGCATCAGAATTTTCAAGGTCAGATTCAAGACTTCCTGTTAAAATTTTACCAACAATAACTTCGCGTAATTCGTTTATTTTTTCGGTAAGCTGAACAGAAAACTCGCCTAAGTCTTCCATGGATTGTGAGATAACAACTTCCATGGATTCATATTTTAAACCAGAAATAGATAAGGTATCGGTCGCCTTGGCAAGAATGAGAAAGCTACCATCTTCATTAGAAATAGCATATTTTAATGCGGTTTTATTAAGAATATGAATTCCCTCCACATCATCATCTGCAATAAGTTGTCCTTTTAATTCCTTTCGTTGCGCATACAACGAAGAAGTTAAAAATAAAACAACTAAGACTATTAATAAGTTAATCCTCTTCACTTTTCTCTTTTAAAAAGGATTTACTTAGTTCGTTTATACGTTCTAGTAATTGCATCTCTTTATCCTTTTTAAGCAAATCTTCATCAATACCTTGAGTTTCCATATAATCAATAAACGTCTCAACTTGGTCTAATGGAATATTAAAATTGGCATGGATATAGTTAATGCTATACTTATCTAGAGCCTCTTTAAACGGTGTTTTCTTAATTAATTTTTCTTCTTTACTCTTAGATTTTGCGGTATCTATATCAACCACCTGACTTACTAAGAAACCAGCAATATTAACCAAATTAAGCATATTGTCTACTCTTGGGTTATATTCATCAAACGCTGGGTTATCTACTTTGGTTTTATAATCTGCGGAAAATTCAAAATTTTCTATATTATTTAATCCAAAATATACTGCGTCTAAACTTACGTTATAAGTCCTAACGTTTTCGAGATCTACATTTAGATTTCCTGTTAAATCAAATGGTAAAATAACAACCTCATCCAATTTATTAACTTCCTCAACAAGGATAACTGTAAGTTTTTTAGATTTAATAATATTTTCAGTGATTGTTACAGTAAAGTCCTTAAATTGAAGTGCACCAAACTCTACCTTATCATTAATGGTCACTTTTATTTTAAATTCACCATTTTCGTCTGTAACAGTTCCTTTATTAGAAGATGTGTTATAGACTGTAACGCCCTCTTTATCTTCTGAAGAGACAATAATTTTACCATTGACTTCGATCCGTTCAATGTCTTGTGCATAGATAGAAAAGGCGAATAAACTGAATAGTATGATGGTTATATTTTTCATGTTGGTATTATAGACTCATAAAGTTCGTTTTTATTCTTGACATCTCATAAAATTGGTTAATAAATCTTTGTTAAATCCTGATTGCAATCCTATTTTTAAAAAGAATTTATCTAGATGCGTCCTATCCTAGTTTATCTAATTTATAACTTTTATTTTTACAAAAACATTTTATTTTGAGATCAATTATAATTGCAAGCACATCGACAATTCATGGTAGTGGCTATTTAGAATATCTTTTGGACGAACTAAAACTTCACTTTAAAGATACTGATGAAATTTTATTTATTCCTTATGCCAGACCTGGCGGAATATCGCATGATGACTATGCAAAAACAGCTGCTAAAGCCTTTAATTCTATAGGTAAATCCGTAAAAGGATTACATGAGTTTGACAACCCAAAATCAGCTATAGAAAATGCTAAAGGTATTTTTACTGGCGGAGGAAATACATTTGTTTTAGTCAACCAGTTGTATAAAAATGATGTTTTAGGAGCAATTAAAAATGCTATTAACAACGGTACACCATACCTTGGTACTAGTGCAGGCAGCAATATCTGTGGTTTAACTGTAAATACTACTAACGACATGCCTATTGTCTACCCTCCGAGTTTTAAAACTTTGGGATTTGTACCATTTAATATTAATCCGCATTATCTAGATCCAATTCCAGACAGTACACACATGGGAGAAACCAGAGAAACACGAATTAAAGAGTTTCATGCGTTTAACACACAACCTGTTATTGGACTTAGAGAAGGAAGTTGGATTGAAGTTAAAGGAACTGAACTAACCCTAAAAGGCAATTTAGACGCTAGAATTTTTGAATATAATAAAGCACCTTATGAATTACCAACAGGTGCGGATTTAGGGTTTTTAAAATAGATTTTTAAATTTTCTTTAAAAAGTGATAGCCTAAAATTTCGTAACCCTCGTTATAGTAAAATTTATGTGAAGGGTGATTTTGAACATAAGTATTTAGCTCCATAGAATTACAACCTTTAGTTTTTACGTAAGCATAAATCCAATCCATAAATTGTTTGCCCAAACCTTTATTTCTGTATTCTGTTTTTATGTAAACATGGTCTAGCTCTACGGCTTTTCCCACATAATGCCTAGTACAGAACCACAAACCAGATACTCCAACAACCTCTTTGCCATCAAAAATTACTGCACATTCATAATTTTGATCTTTCATTTCATCAAAACGCGATTTTAAAACTGACGCGCTCACCCTACCCTCGTTAAGTTCAAAAACCAAAGGAATAACAATATCTAAATCATTATTAGATATAATTTGAAATTGATAATTCATAGCTACAATTTATTAATGTAAAAGTAAAATTTTAAAATTCTGAATGCAAAACCCATGACTTTTCAATAAATATTGTGTCAAACTTTTGTAAATTGAACTCACTAACACAATTATTATGAGAAGAGGTAATTTCAAAGTCCGTATTTTAATTTTCATTGCTATTGCTGCTTTTGCGTATTTAAGAAAATGCAGTCAAGAAGAGGTTAATCCATATACCGGAAAAAAACAAGCTATTTCTTTATCTCCTCAAGAAGAAATAGCCATTGGTCTACAAAGTGCACCTAGCATGGCACAACAGCACGGTGGCTTGCACCCAAATAATGAATATCAGGCATTTGTTGACAATGTTGGTAATAAACTTGTAAATAACAGTGTAGCAAAAGAAACCCCTTACAAATATGATTTTCACTTATTAGCAGATGAAAATACTATAAATGCCTTTGCATTACCTGGAGGTCAGATTTTTATTACTTATGCATTATTCTCACAATTAGAAAACGAATCTCAGCTTGCAGGAGTGCTAGGTCATGAAATAGGTCATGTATTAGGAAAACATTCTAACGAGCGTATTACTAATGCTAATTTCTGGAAAGTCTTAGCAATGGGAAGTTCTGCAATAGATATGGGAGGAGTTGCTCAACAAATTGGTAACGGATCGCTTCTTAAAAATGGTAGAGGAGATGAATTAGAAAGTGATGAGCTAGGAGTACAATTTATGATAAATGCAGGTTATAACCCTGAAGAGATGATTGGCGTAATGCAAATTCTTAAAGCGGCTGCTGGCCCAAATAGAGTTCCAGAAATGCAAAGTACGCATCCTGACCCAGAAAATCGTATAGAAAAAATTAGAGAGGCAATTAGAAAATATAAAAATGCGTCCTAAAGTATAAGACGCATTTTCAATTAACTAACTCAAAATAATTGTCTTTAATTAGACGGTTTTCTTTTAAAACGCTTTAAAAATTGTGCTGCTTCTTTTGCTTTTGATTTTTCAGCATGATTTAATGCTGTATAGCCTAAATCACATGGTTCATGAATTTTTGAACCTCCTGTAATCAATGCTTTAATGATTTCTACACGGTTATATTTTGCCGCATAATGAATTGGCATCATGCCATTAGACTTTTCGTTTACATCTGCACCAGCTTTTATAAGCTTATTTACTTCTTCTAAATTACCTGTAGCAACAGCCTTGCACAAAGGACTTACTTCTACATTTTTTACAGTTACTTCATTTGAATTTGAAGTTAAAACATCGTTTGTTGCATTTAAATTACAAATTGAAAAGCCCAATGCTAAGGCTAAAACTACTGCTGATTTTTTCATGATGAAAGATTTTAAAATTTAATTGATTTGTTTTTTGATATACTAAAGAGACGACAAAAGATTTAATGTGTTACACTAAAAAAAGTTATATAACATACATTTAACATTTTGAAAACAAATCTGTTAAGGCTTTCACAAAACACCTATTTGTGTTAATAATCAACTCATTAAGGCTTAAAACATCAATAACACCTTAAAATTTTATAGCTTACAAATTTGTTGTACTATTCAATATATTATCTTTGGACACTTAAACAATTCACAATGAACAAGAAGGTTATTTTAATGATTTTGGATGGTTGGGGAAAATCACCAGATCCAAAAGTTTCTGCTATAGATAACGCCCAAACACCATTTATAGACTCGCTTTATACCAAATATCCAAGTGCCAGTTTACGTACAGATGGTTTACATGTTGGTTTGCCAGAAGGTCAAATGGGCAATAGCGAAGTTGGTCATATGAATCTTGGCGCTGGAAGAATTGTGTATCAAGATTTAGTAAAAATCAATCTTGCAGTAAAAAATAAAACTCTTCAGGAAGAACAAGTATTGAAGGATGCTTTTCAATATGCTAAAAATAACAACAAGAATGTTCACTTGTTAGGTTTGGTAAGTGATGGTGGTGTACACTCGCATATCAATCATCTTTTTGGACTCATTGATGCAGCTAATGATTATGGTTTACAAGACGTTTTTGTACATGCATTTACGGACGGAAGAGACGTTGACCCAAAATCTGGTTATGGATTTATTTCAGAATTACAAGAGCATTTAAATAAAACTACTGGAAAACTAGCTACAGTTACTGGTCGTTATTATGCCATGGATAGAGATAAACGATGGGAGCGTGTTAAATTAGCTTACGACGCTTTAGTTCACGGTGAAGGTGAAAAAACACAAAATGTTTTAGCTACCATTCAAAAGAATTATGAAGATAATGTTACAGATGAGTTTATAAAACCTCTAATTGTGGTTGATAACAATAACAACGCAACCACAACAATAAAGGATGACGATGTTGTTATATTTTTCAACTTCAGAACAGATCGTGGTCGTCAATTAACACAAGCTTTATCTCAGGAAGATTTCCATGAGTATAATATGCACAAATTAAATCTTCATTACGTTACGTTAACTAACTATGATGAGAGTTTCGCAGGCATTAATGTTGTTTTTAATAAAGATAACCTTTCAGAAACCTTAGGTGAAGTCTTATCCAAACACAATAAGACGCAAATTCGTATTGCTGAAACAGAAAAGTATCCGCATGTTACTTTCTTCTTTTCTGGCGGACAAGAAGTACCATTTGAGGGAGAAACAAGAATATTAAGAAATTCACCAAAAGTAGCCACTTACGATTTAAAACCAGAAATGAGTGCTTTCGAATTACGTGATGCCTTAATACCAGAATTACAAAAAGGAGAGGTTGATTTTGTTTGCTTAAATTTTGCAAATGGTGATATGGTTGGGCATACAGGTGTAATGGAAGCCGCAATAAAAGCTTGTGAAGCAGTAGATGAATGTGTGAAAGATGTCGTAACAGCAGCTTTAGAAAATGACTATACTACTATCCTAATAGCCGATCACGGAAATTGTGAAACGATGATAAATCCAGATGGTTCTCCAAATACAGCACATACTACAAACCCTGTTCCTATTATTTTAATCGACAAAGAGTTAAAAGAAATTAAAGATGGGATTCTCGGAGATATTGCTCCTACAGTCTTAAAATTAATAGGAATACCGCAACCTAAGGCCATGACACAACATAGCCTTGTATAAAACGCTTATTATTGTACCTTTGCTTTTTAATTGAATTGACAGCATGAATTTTCAGGATAGATTAATAATAGCAGTAGATTTTGATGGTACCATTGTAGAAGATGCTTATCCTAAAATAGGTAAGACGCGTATTTTTGCTTTTGAGACTTTAAAACGACTTCAGCAAGATGGCCACAGACTCATTCTTTGGACCTACAGAAGTGGTTCTAAACTACAAGAAGCTGTTGACTTCTGTAAAGAAAATGGCATTGAATTTTATGCTGTAAATGCTAGTTTCCCTGAAGAAAAATTTGATTACAGTAGAAGCCGAAAAATACACGCAGACTTATTTATAGACGACCGTAATATTGGTGGCATACTTGGTTGGGGCGAAGTCTATCAACTGATTACCAATGAACAACCAAATTTACAGAACGTAAAAAAGAAGTGGTGGCAGTTTTAGTTATATTGGTCAATTAATCATTTCAAAGTATGCCTTATCAATAACCTCCCTATGGTCTGGGTGAGCAATTTCAACTAAAGCTCTTACCCTCTCTTTTATTGTTTTTCCGTATAAATTAGCTATTCCATATTCAGTTACTACATAGTGGACATGAGCTCGCGTAGTTACAACACCTGCTCCATGTTTTAGAGTTGGTACAATTCTACTTATACCATTTTTTGTTACAGATGGTAAGGCTATAATAGCTTTTCCTCCTTTACTAAGTGAAGCTCCTCTAATAAAATCCATCTGCCCTCCTACTCCTGAATACATACTAGAGCCTATTGAGTCAGCACAAACTTGTCCTGTAACATCTACTTCAATTGCAGAGTTAATAGCTACCATTCTTGGATTTTGTTTTATGTAAGCTGCATTATTTGTGTAATTAGAAGCGCGCATTTCCACAAAAGGATTATCATCTACATAATCATATAACCGTTTAGAGCCTATTAAAAATGTAGAAAGAGCTCTTCCTCTATTGATTTTTTTATAATTCCCATTAATAACATCGCTTAAAATTAAATCAATTACTCCATCCGAAAACATTTCTGTATGTAAGCCTAAATCTTTGTGATTTTTTAATCTTGTCAGCACTGCATTTGGAATAGATCCAATACCCATCTGCAATGTGCTTCGGTCTTCTATTAAACCCGCAACAAAATCACCTATTTTTTTCTCAACATTATTAGGCTCAACAATATGATGTGTAGGAAGGGCTTCATCTGACTCAACAAAATAATCAATTTCAGAATGATGGATAATTCCTGCTCCATGCGTTCTTGGCATTTGAGGATTTACTTGAGCTATTACAATCTTAGCGTTATCAATAGCCGCTAAAGTTGCTTCAACAGACACTCCTAAAGAGCAATAACCATGTCTATCTGGAACAGATACATGTATCAACACTACATCTATTTCTAAAATACGTTGTTGAAAAAGCCGTGGTAATTCACTCAGAAAAACAGGAGTATAAGAGCCATTTCCTGTCTTTAAAGTGTGCCTAACATTTTTTCCTATAAAAAAAGAATTAACATGAAAACTTTCTTTGAATTCAGGATTAGCATAAGGAGCTTCACCTTCGGTATGTAAATGACACACTTCAACATTTCGTAATTCCTCATGTCTAGCTGACAATGCTTTTACTAGTGCTTGAGGAGCTGCTGCAGCGGCTTGAATATATACACGATCGTTAGATTTTACAACTTTTAAAGCTTCTTCAGCAGTGACCATTTTATACATAGTAGTTCTAATTTTTACAAGTCAAATTTACAGTAGAAAACTTATTCAAAAACTGTCATTTATCATATTTTAGAAATATTTTGAAATTGTTATAATTACCTATCTTTGCTGTTCAATATTTTATAGTATGATTATAGTAAAAACAGCCGAAGAAATTGAATTAATGCGCCAAAGCGCACTTATTGTGTCCAAAACTTTAGGCATGTTAGCAAAGGAAATAAAGGAAGGTGTTACCACAAATCATTTAGATAAAATAGCCGAAGAATTCATTAGAGACCATGGTGCATTACCTGGTTTTAAAGGACTTTATGACTGCCCTTCAACACTTCTATGTAGCGTTAATGAAGCTGTAGTACATGGTTTACCAACTGATGTTCCATTAAAAGATGGAGATATAGTATCTGTAGACTGTGGTTCGTTTATGAACGGCTTTTACGGAGATCATGCTTATACCTATGAAATTGGTGAAGTTGCTGAAGAGACTAAAAAATTAATTAAAGTAACTAAAGAATCACTTTACGTTGGCATTAAGGAATTAAAACTTGGTAATCGTGTTGGCGATGTTGGTTATGCAATTCAGCAACATTGCGAAAAAGAAGGTTATGGTGTTGTACGTGAATTAGTTGGTCATGGTTTGGGACGTAAAATGCACGAAGATCCAGAAATGCCAAACTACGGAAGACGTGGTAGAGGTAAAAAATTTATTGAAGGAATGGTTGTAGCTATAGAACCTATGATAAACTTAGGTACACATAAAGTAAAGCAACTTAAGGACGGGTGGACCATTGTTACGCAAGACGGAAAACCAAGTGTGCATTTTGAGCACGATATTGCCATTGTAGATGGTAAGCCAGAAATTCTCTCAACTTTTGCTTATGTGCATGAAGCTTTAGGCATCACTTCTAATGAAGAAGATGAATTTAGGCAAAAAGCTTTAGTACTGTAGATTGTTACACAGAGATTCTCAGAGTTTTCACAGAGATTCACTGAGCAATTTTAGTTTCAGGTTAGGAAATGATTTACGATAAGATAACAGAAAATATAATTGGTGCTGCAATTGAAGTTCATAAAGATTTAGGACCTGGGTTACTCGAATCCACATATCAAGAATGTTTATTTTATGAATTAAAAACGATGGGATATTCTGTTCAAAAAGAAATTTCTCAACCTATAGTTTATAAAGATATTACTTTAGATCATGGATACAGAATTGATTTGCTCGTAGAGCATAAAATTGTAATTGAACTCAAAACGGTTGAAAAATTTACAGATGTTCATACTGCTCAGATTTTGACCTATATGAAGTTAGGAAATTATCCAATCGGTTTATTACTTAACTTTAATACTAAACTTTTAAAAAACGGAATAAAAAGATTCATAAACACTATGGAGTAAAATCTCGGTGAATCTCTTTATCTCAGTGCATCTCTGAGTAACGACAAATGAAATCTATTTTTAAACTTTTCCTCAATCTTTTCCCAAGACCTTTACTAATTAGGCTAAGCTACTTAATTCGTCCAATTTTAGAATTCTTTCTTAGAGGGAATAATTTCACAGACCCAATAGACGGAAAAAGTTTCAGGAGTTTTTTACCGTATGGCTATGGTAAACAAAGACCAAATGTTTTATCACCCTCTACGCTTTCTTTAGAACGACACCGACTGTTATGGTTATACCTTAAGAATGAAACTGATTTTTTTACTGCTAAAAAAAAAGTCCTTCATTTTGCACCAGAACAATGTTTCTTAAAACGTTTTAAAAAATTAAACAATCTAGATTATACCACAACAGATTTATTATCTCCAATTGCAGATGTAAAAGCAGATATATGTAATCTTCCTTTTGAGGATAATACCTATGACGTTATACTGTGCAACCATGTCTTAGAGCATATACCAGATGATACTAAAGCCATGCAAGAGCTCTACAGAGTTATGAAACCTGGTGGTTATGGCATATTTCAAATTCCACAAGATCTAAATAGAGAAACAACGTTTGAAGATGATACCATAACCGACAAAGCTGAACGTGCTAAAATTTTTGGTCAATACGACCATGTTAGAGTTTATGGTCGTGACTATTTCGACAAATTGCGTTCAATAGGTTTTAATGTTAAAGAAGTTGATTATACCTCTCAACTTTCAAGTGAAGCTATTGATACATATCGATTAGCTAAAGGTGAAATTATTCCTGTGGTATTCAAATAAAAAAAGTTGAACCCAACCAACAAGGAACAACTTTTTTTTGAATAGTAGTTAATAGCACGCATAAGACGCAACTTCATATAAAAAGTCACACATTTTATTCCGGAAAATTATTTAAACTAAGCGTTTGTAAGTTTTTGTTTTCATCTTCATAAATAAAATAAGCTTTTAGCTCTGGATGTGAATTTAAAAACCAGGTTACTTTCTCAATTCCCATAGCTTGAAAAGCTGTTGCATATCCATCTGCAGTCATACAATCCGGTGCAATTACAGAAACACTCAAAATATTAGTTTTGGTTGGATATCCTGTTTTGGTATTTATAATATGTGCATAACGATTACCATTTTTATCTACTTTAAATTTCCTGTAGGTCCCAGAGGTAGCCATACCTTCATCTTTTAAGATTATGACTTTAGAAAAGGTTTGCTCACCATTAAAATTTGGATCATCAATACCAACAGCCCATCCTTTACCACTTTCTATATTGGCACCAGAAGTTCTTAAGTCACCACCAATATCTACGAGATAATTTTCTACTCCTTTAGCCTCTAGAAAATCTGCAATAACATCTATACCATAACCTTTGGCAATAGCATTGAACTCTAAATAAGTTTCTTTGGGTTTTATTATGTTAGATTTTTTAAGTCCTACTCTATTAAAACCTACAAACTTCATTAAACTATCTATTGTAGTACTATCTGTTAAGAACTTGTCCTTATCTGCCCCAAAGTTCCAGGCATTTACTACGTTTCCTATTGTAGGGTCAAAAGCACCCTCAGTAAATCTGTATATTTCTTTTGAAGCTCTAAAAACGGCTTCAAAATGATGATCTACTTTGGTTGTTTCGTTTCTATTAAGTTTTGAAACATCGGAATCTGGAATGTAAGTTGACAGTGATTTATTAACGACAGTGAATAAACTATCAAACTGTTTTTTATAGTTTACTCCCTCCTCAGAAAAATACTGAATATTAAAATTTGTACCAAATACTGGACCTGATAGCTTTATATTTTTTGGTTCTTGTTGGCATGAAAAAAATACTGAAATAATTAATAACAGAACTATGGTTTTTTTCATAATAAAATTCACTTGGTTATATAATTAGAAAACCCATTGCACCAGCAATGACTTTTAATTTAAATTCATTTCTATCACTTGGATGCCGTTGTACTCAATTAAGTATTCTTCGTTAAGGTAAATTGGTAAGTTTTCACCATCTGGATTACCAAGACCAACACCAGCATATAAAACTTTTGCATCCTTTTCATACGCATGTTTTTTAAAGGCCTCCATCCATACAACATCATAATTATTTGGGTTTTCTGGAAGTATTACAGCCCTTACCACAACAAAGTAATATTGGTTGTTTTTATCAATGCAAACAAATTGTGGATGGCGCTTTAACTTGCTATTAATAGCTACAAACTCAAAACCACGAGCTTCCAAATCTTTACCTACGTGGTTCATGGCAAGATTGTGCATTTCTTGTGGAGTTAATGGTTTGCTCATATAAAATTTAAATTTTACAAAGATAAAGCCTATATGAGATATTTCCGAATGTTGTATAAAATAAAAGAGCCACTAAAAACAAATTAGCAGCTCTCTCTGAGAATTGATTAATAGCAAGTCATCCTCTTAATTAATTTTTAATTATTTTTTTCACTGATACAGTGGTTTTGTTTTTATCTTTTATCTGTAATGCGTAGAAACCATGAGCTAAATTTGCTGTGTTTATTTTAGTTTCAACACCTAACAACTCCCCTTCCTTAACTATTTGTCCTAACTCATTAAACAAAATCCAACTGCCTTCTGATTGGGTTTTTAGTTTTATATTAAGCTCATTTTGGATAGGGTTTGGATATATACCTATCATCTCTTCTTCTATCTCAGGAGTTGACAATACGGCACCTGGACCATTGAGATATACTTTATTATTATAACAAACCACATCGAAGGTGTAATCCGTTCCATTATAATTAGCTGTGACTTGTGTAGGTAAATTGCACAAGGAAATTGATGATGCAGTGAGAATTTCAAAACTTGCATCGTTAGCTGGTAAATAACCGAGAGAAACTTGAATTGTACCTTCTAATTTTGCATCATCTGTGACAACAATTTGATCGTATTCTGTGCCAACTGTTGGTCCATCAATTTCAATAATAAAATCCGCTTCTGGTGCTGTGATTAAATCTCCCATTATTGTCAAAATACCTGGAGAGCTTCCAGGAGACATTTCTCCATCAAAAACATATCCAGTTGGAAATTGAAAACTTCCACTACCACCATAAGTCCCAATATAATCTACAAGTTCACCATTAATATATTCTTGATATTCTCCTGTAGTTAAATCTTCATTAAATGCTAAAGTACCAGACTCAACTACAACATCACCGTAATTTATAAATGTTGTCAAATTAATTGAAGATGTACCTACACCAGTAGTTTTTTTGAGTTCACTAATAACACTAATCGTTAGTTCATGGAGATTGCCACTACTGTAACCAATAGTTATATTATCATTATTTATATTATAACTATTAAAGTTAAACATCCTTATTACTCCATTATTAATATTTAAGTTACCTTGATTATGATTGATGTCTTCAAAATAATTCCAGATATTAAAATTGGTATCTAATTCTTTTAGTCCTGGTCCATTTAGATTTATATGTCCGTAACTTATCATGCCAGATTGTTCATTTTCGTCTGGACTATAAATTTTACCACCTCTCCAATTAAATGTTCCATTCTTAGATAGGTAAATATATTTAGCCACTAATAAATCTCCATTTACCTCAAGTGTGTTATTGTGTCCTATATAAATGGTATGAGTATCGGTTATACCTGCTCCATCTGTGATGGCGTAACCTCCTGTCCCTGGCAAATTGATAATAATTGTTGCACCTGCTGGTGGAATTCCGTTGGGATCCCAGTTTGCAGGATTATTCCAAAGACCATCACCTCCTTCACCATCCCAAGCATGTGCTGTGGTGTAATTAATGTCTGTAACTACATAGCTTAAACTATCAAAATCACATTGTGCGCCCATTGTAACCTCAAAACCATCACCATAACTGATCGTAGATTGAGAAGTAGCACAAGAACCTTGGTAACCATCAACTATAAGAAAGCTTTGCCCAATTTGTGGTACAAAACCTGAAAAAGCGACTTGCATTGAACCATTAAAAAAATAGTTTCCTTCGCAAGTTACATTGTGAATTAAATCTACATCTCTCACAATAGCTTCAAAAGTACTTGATGTATCTACAATAAAATCACCCAAAAGATGAAAGTCTCCTTGTGTACTTAAATATGCTCCATAGCGTAGCTCTAGGGTTCCGTATTCTTGATCTAATGGGATGGACCCAAGTCCGTTAAAATACACGTAGGAATATTCAATTAAAATATCATCATAGGCCTGAGGAACCCCTGGAAGTGATGGGTCTCCTCCCCTTCTCCAGTTTAAATCGTCTTCCCAAGAATAACCATCACCTTCACCCGTAAAAACAACCTGATCATAGTTTTGGGCATTTAAGATGGTAAATGTGACTATGAAAAATAGTGTAGAAAATAAAATTCGTTTCATAATTAATAGCATTTAATAGTTTATACCATTACATCGAAACGTTTTTATAATGTGAGCAGAAAAATTAATATTATTTAAAACGAACAAACTTTGCACTATCAAAAGTGTAGTTTGAAACAGGTATTACAGCATCATCCTTCAATTGATACCATGGTGAAATTGAAGCGTCTTCGAGATTTTTGACTAAGTGTACATTTTGTGCTGGTGTATTGCCTTGAAACAGTAAAAATAGTTTTTCACCATTGTCATTAATCACCTCATCAGCAATCATTACAATGTGTCCAGGAGAACCTCCTTTAATTAACATATCGCCTATTTTTAGGTCTTTGGCTTTTACAGCTTCCAATTCATTGTAAAGTGATAATGTACCTGAATACATATAGATTAAATTAAGGTACTTATAGAAATTTTCTTTTGTATGGTTTGTATTAGCAGTATTATGAAATGACACTTTATTTCCATTAATTTTTGGACGATAGCCTTCTGCATACTTTGTCCACGAACAATAATGACCAGAGGTAAACTTAAAACCAATTTCGTCTTTTCTATTATTATCCCAAAGGAACTCGCTTCTAATTCTAATCAATGCATCTGCACATTGTTGCAATCCGTTTTTAGGTACGGGAATTTCTAAAATCCCAATGTGTCCACCTTGCCAAAAATATTCGGAATCATCGTAGTTTATAATTTTACTACCAAAGGATTTTAATTTATAATTTCTCAGGTAGTCTTCAAAACTACCTATAGTATATTCTACACGTTGGTAACCAGAAGGCACATTAACTCTAGACTTTATAGTTAAGCTATCTTTATTAATTAAACTAGGCGTTTCAATTATTGCCGTTACAGTCTCAACTGCTTTTTTAATTGGCCTAAGTTGAAACGCGAACAAAAAAAACACAGCTAAAGCTAATAAAGTAAGTATTCCTTTCTTCATAATTAATGTAACGAATTACTTATAGATTTTGTTATATAGCATCTATATTTTGTAATTTTAGCTTTATATGAAACGTAACATTTTTGTACTATTTTTATTTGCAATAACCAGTTGCAAAAACGAAAGCAGTTTACCAGATCCTTTAGAAGCTGGATGGGAAGGTAATGCGGTTTGCGAAGTGCTAGAGGACAATTCTAACTTAAGGGTTTTAAAATGTACGTTTGAACCTGGTGTTGGCCACGAGAAACATTATCACAACCCTCACTTTGGTTATACACTACAAGGAAGTAAATTTAGAATTACGGATTACAAAGGTACTAGAGAAGTTAATGTCCCAACGGGTTATAGCTTCAAAAAAGATAGCATTTCAACCCACGAAGTTTTAAATATTGGTGACAGCACAGCAGTATTTTTGATTATGGAATACAAATAAAAAAACCAACGAAGTTACCGTTGGTTTTTTTAATGTTTAAAAGTTATTTATACTAATAGTATGTATATTCATAACGTATTGTTTGCCCTGCACTACTACCTTCACTAGTATAAGTTCTTTCCATAACCGTCGGATAATTACTAGCATTGTATGTGTAACTGAAAGAAATGGTTCCTATTAATTCATTAGATTCTGCATTATACTCGTTAGCTGAATTAATGTTATTAACTGAAGATGCTCCTATTAATTTTCTAAAAGCATCTGGTTTTACATTTTTTAGTGGATGGTTTTTATCATCATAGTTGTATGTTAAATAACTTGGTGACCAAAAATAATCACTGTTCTCATACCTCGTCATATTACCATTGGCGTCAAATTCCATCTCTTCTGTATTAGAAACACTAGAAACGTCATCGCAAGTAGAAAACTCAGCATCTTCTTGGTAAAAATGAGTAAATAGGCTGACATTTTGATTGCTATCGTTATACTCAAATTCAATTTTATCAACTTCTGGTTGGTCGAAAGAAGATGTTGTATTTTCATAAGTAATATCTTGACATATCTTAACAACTACGTCGCCTTCATATTCCAAGTAATCAATTTCAGTTCTAATATCATCCCAAGCATCAACTTTAACTTCTGTAAACGATATCATTCTATCGTTTGAATCATACTCAAAAGAGGTATCTGTTGTTTCGCCATATACGTTTTCAAAAAGTAATCTTGAAACATTTCCTTCTGAATTGTACTCGTAACTTGTAGTTTGTTCAACTATACCGTTAGTACCAATTTTTTTAATGGTCTTAATCTTAGTTCCATTTCCTGATGCTGAACCACCATCATCATCACTACTATCAGAAGAACAAGAAAACACCATTAACGCAATGGCACATAAAAATAGATTTTTCATAAATTGTAATTGTAAATTTCCTACAAATATATAAGGATTAAGCAACTGTAACTAATTTTCACAAAAAAGCCAGCACTTTTTCTAGTACTGGCTTTTTATATGCAACATTTCTCGATTACGAGCTTCCTGTTTTACAGAATTTAACCTCCAAAATCGTCAAATCTAATATGCTCATCAGGGATTCCGAAATCTTCACCCATTTTTTGAACTGCTTGGTTCATTAAAGGTGGACCACAGAAGTATAACTCTATATCTTCTGGTGCTTCATGATGATTAAGGTAGTTTTCAATTACACAATTGTGAATAAAGCCTACGAAACCATCACCTGGAGCATCTATATTTTCTTTTACTTTCCAATTATCTTCTTCTAAAGGCTCAGAAAGCGCCATGTAGAATTTAAAGTTAGGGAAGTCTTTTTCTAAAGATTTAAAGTGATCTATATAAAATAGCTCACGCTTAGAACGTCCACCGTACCAATACGTTACTTTACGACCAGTCTTAATAGTTTTGAATAGGTGATATAAATGCGAACGCATCGGAGCCATACCAGCACCACCACCAACATAAAGCATTTCACTATCTGACTCGTTGATAAAGAACTCTCCATAAGGACCAGAAATAACTACTTTATCACCTGGTTTTTGCGCAAAAATATATGATGACGCTACACCTGGATTTACATCCATCCATCCATTCTTTGCTCTATCCCATGGTGGAGTTGCAATACGCACGTTTAGCATAATTTCACGTCCTTCTGCAGGGTATGAAGCCATAGAGTACGCTCTCTCTACAGTTTCCGTATTTTTCATTACCAATGGCCAAAGTCCAAACTTATCCCATTCTGCCTGAAACTTATCTGGTGTTTCATGCTCTTCTGGGTGAGCCGTAATGTCTATGTCAGAATATTTTATTTCGCATGGAGGAATTTCTATCTGAATATAACCACCAGCTTTATAACCCATATCTTCAGGAATCTCAACAACAAATTCCTTAATAAATGATGCAACGTTATAATTACGAACAACAGTAGCTTCCCATTTTTTGATACCAAAAACTTCTTCTGGAATTGTAATCTCCATGTCTTGCTTAACCTTAACTTGGCAAGCTAAACGTGCTCCTTGTTGCAATTCTTTTCTTGAAAAATGTGGTGTTTCTGTTGGTAAGGCCTCACCACCACCAGATAAAACGTGACACTCACACTGAATACAAGTTCCACCACCACCACAAGCAGATGGTAAGAATACTTTGTTATTTCCAAGAGTATTTAAAAGCGTGCTTCCTGAAGCCACTTCTATTTCGCGTTCACCATTAATTAGAATCTTTACAGGTCCAGATGGTGATAATTTTTGCTTTACAAATAATAACAAAGCAACCAATAGTAATGTTACTATTAAAAAAGCTGCTACAGTTGCTAAAATAATTCCAAAATCTACTGCTAATATCATACTTTTCAATTACTTGTTTGTATTTTCTGCTACGTTTAAGTCAGACTCAAGCTTAGCTTCTACTTTTTTAACATCCTCTTTTATTACTTCAATAGCAGCAGATTGATCTTCTGGTGCAGCTTCTTCATCACCTCCCGTTAACATACCTCCAAAACTCATAAACCCAATAGCCATTAAACCTGTAATAATAAATGTAATTCCCAAACCTCTTAATGCTGGTGGAACCTTACTATATCTAATCTTTTCTCTAATAGCTGCAATAGCTAAAATGGCTAAGAACCATCCAATACCAGAACCTATACCATAATTTAAAGCTAGACCTAGTGTTTCTATCTCTCTAGATTGCATGAATAAAGAACCGCCTAAGATGGCACAGTTTACAGCAATTAATGGTAAAAAAATACCCAATGAGTTGTATAATGAAGGTGAAAACTTCTCAACTACGATTTCTACTAATTGTACCATAGTAGCAATAGTAGCGATAAACATAATAAATGATAAGAAGCTTAAATCGTAACTTGCATACTCTTCACCTAACCAAGATAAGGCACCTGGTTGTAATATATATTGATCTAATAACCAGTTTAATGGTACTGTAATAGCTAATACAAAAATTACTGCCGCACCAAGACCAACTGCAGTTGAAACTTTTTTAGATACAGCAAGGTAAGAACACATCCCTAAGAATGTAGCAAATACCATATTATCTATAAATATCGATTTGAAAAATAATTCTAAATGTTCCATATATTTTATGTTTGAGATCCTGAAACAAATTCAGGATGACAATTCTAAGTTTTAGTCTTCTATTAACGCTTTATTTCTACTACGTTGTACCCAAATAATGATTCCTACAACTATAAGTGCCATTGGAGATAATAACATAAACCCGTTATTTTCGTATCCTAAAGCGTATAATCCTGTTTTCTCAATTGGGTCACCTAATACAGGGAAACCTAATAAAGTACCAGATCCTAATAGCTCTCTAAAGAAACCTACAATGATAAGTATAACTCCATATCCTAAAGCGTTACCAATACCATCTAAGAATGATCTCCATGGTCCATTACCTAAAGCAAAAGCTTCAAAACGTCCCATAATAATACAGTTGGTAATAATTAAACCAACAAATACCGAAAGTGTTTTACTGAGTTCGTATGCAAAGGCCTTTAGTACTAAATCTACTATAATTACAAGTGTTGCAACAACAATAAGTTGTACAATAATTCTAATTTTTGAAGGAATGATATTTCGCATTAAAGAAATAACAACGTTACCAACACCAAGTACAAATAATACTGAGATAGACATCACTATTGATGCTTCTAACTCTGCTGTAATAGCTAAAGCAGAACAAATACCTAATACCTGAATGGTAATTGGGTTATTATCTGCTAATGGGTCTAATATTAATTTACTGTCTTTTCCCATGTCTTAGTTTCCTTTTAAAGTTTGAAAATAAGGTAAATACAGCTTTAAATCTTTTTTAATCATTGCTGTAACACCATCACCAGTGATTGTTGCACCTGCAATAGCATCTACCTCATTATCTGTTTTATCTTCGTTCTTAGGATCTGCATTTCCTTTAGCCACAGTGATACCTTTAAAAGCACCTCCTTCTGACAATAAATGTTCACCAATAAAGTCGTCCATAAAATAGCGTTGCTTTATGTTTGCACCTAAACCTGGAGTTTCTCCTTTGTGGTCAAAATAAGCTCCTTGAACTACCATGTTTTCATCTAAAGCAACATAACCCCAAATAGCATCCCAAAGTCCTTTACCTCTAATTGGTGCTATGTAATATGTCTTTCCATCCTTCTCACCTACAAATAATGGTAACTTTCTAACACCACCATTTTTGGCATTAGCTTGTTGCTTTTTTACATCTATTAAATAAGCTTGATCATTCTCAACTGCTTTACCACCTTGTACTTCTAATTGCTTTGTGATATACTGCTTGAATAATTCTGGAGCTTCATCTGTAGAAACAAAATTTGCACTAGAACCCTCATTTGCATTAACACCCATAGCGTATAGGATGTTTTGTTGTTTTTCTAAACGCTCATTTTCAGTAATAGTCGGTTTTAACGAAGACGCTAAAAACGCTAATAAAGCACCTACAATAATCACCATACCAATGGCAAAAATTATAGTATATGAATTTTTATCTGTTCTCTGTTCCATTGTTAAGCAACTTTAGCTTTTACACGTTTCATTCTTTTCTTTACATTTCCTTGAACCACATAATGGTCTATTGTCGGTGCAAACACATTCATTAATAAAATGGCTAACATTACACCTTCTGGATATGCTGGGTTAAATACACGTATCATAATAGAAATAAATCCTACTAAGAAACCATAAATCCATTTTCCTTTGGTTGTTTGTGAAGCCGTTACAGGATCTGTAGCCATAAACACTGTACCAAAAGCAAAACCTCCTATTAATAAGTGGTGCCAGAATTCTGTACTCATTAATCCATAAAATTTACTAGACTCTGTAATCCAACCAGAACTTACAACTCCGTTGAAGATTAAGCCCATTACTAAGGCACCAATTACAGATGATAGCATAATTCTCCAACTTCCAATTTTAGTAAAGATTAAGAATAAAGCTCCTAATAAGATTAACAGTGTAGAAGTTTCACCAACCGAACCAGGAATAATTCCGTAGAACATATCCATAACTTCATAACCAGCTCCTTTGTTTTGTGCTAAACTACCTAAGATTGTTTCACCTGAAATAGCATCTACATTTTGTCCTGCAGCAATCATTTGATCACGTTCTACAGCACCATGCACCCAAACTTTATCACCAGACATCCATGTTGGATATGCGAAGAATAAGAACGCACGGATTGTTAATGCTGGATTAAGGATATTCATTCCTGTTCCACCAAAAACTTCTTTACCTATTACGACACCAAATACGACAGCAACAGCTAACATCCAAAGTGGAGTATCAATAGGTACAATTAATGGCACTAACATTCCGGTTACTAAGTAACCCTCTTCTACTTCGTGTCCTTTGATAATAGCAAAAATAAATTCTACTGCTAAACCAACTCCGTAAGAAACGATTACTAAAGGTAGAACCTTCCACAACCCTATTACTAGGTTATCCCAGTTCCAAAACATATTATCAAAAAACCCTGAGGCACTTGCAATTTCGCCCAAAGCTAAATGATGCTGATAACCTGCATTAAACATACCGAATATTAAACATGGTATTAAAGCCATGATTACAGTATTCATTGTACGCTTTAAATCATCCGCTGCCTTAATATGAGTTCCGTTGTGAGTCGTCTCATTTGGCATATATAAAAACGTAAAAAGTGCATTAAAGCCTGGTAACCACTTTTTGTCTTTATTCTTTACTTTAAAATTATGTAAATTTTGTTTTAAACCCATTATCCTATCTCTTTAAGCATTAAGTCTAATCCTTCTCTTATAATTTTTTGATGTGGTTGTTTAGACACACATACAAATTCTGTTAATGCAAAATCTTCTGGTGCAACTTCATACATTCCTAAAGCTTCCATTTCGTCTAAATCTTGATACATACAAGCCTTTAGAATCTGCATAGGATAAATGTCTAAAGGAAATACTTCTTCGTAAGTTCCTGTAGTTACAAATGCACGATGCTCACCGTTTGTATTCGTATTTAAATTGTATTTTTTCTTAGGGTTCAACCAAGAAAAAGTTAAAGCTCTAGACGTTGACACTTTATTGAAAACTGGTTTATTCCAACCAAAGAATTCATAATCATCACCTTCAGGGATAACAGTAATAATGTTACTGTAGTAATCTAAGAATCCATCTGGTTTCACCTGTTTTCCTGTTAATACATTTCCAGAAATAATGCGGTCATTACCATCTTTATCAACACCGTTATCGTAAACCATAGTTGCTATTTCAGAACCTATTTTAGTTCTAAAGTATCTTGGCTTTTTAACTGAAGACCCTGCTAATGCAACAACACGCTCAGCATTAAACTTCCCAGTTAATAATAACTCACCAATAATTACTAAATCTTGTGCATTTACTGTCCAAACAACTTCACCTTTGTTTACTGGACTTACTTTATTTATTAAAGTACCAACATTACCTGCTGGATGTGGACCAGAAATTTTATAAGTTATTGCGTCATTTAAATAAACTAATGGAGACTTGTTATTTCCAACAGAAATATGCACTCCACCTTCGGTTAATTTTGAAAGCGCAGTAACAGCAGCTTGTAATTCAGCCTCTTTACCTGCTAAGGTATAATCTAAATCTGCAGCCAATGGAGCACTGGCATAACCAGATACAAAAATTGCTTTTGGAGTACTGTTAGCTTTTGCCACAACATCATAAGGACGTTGCTTTATAAAAGGCCAACAACCAGAAGCCAATAAATGTGATTTTACTTTCTCAGCATCTGATGATAAATCAAACTTACCATGATCTACATAGATCTGCTCTTTGTCGGCAGTAATTTTTATTGCGTCGATTCGACGTCTTGGTCCACGTTGTACTTCAGTTACTTCACCCGAAACTGGAGAAACAAACTTCATATCCTCATTATCCTTATTATAAAACAAAGTTTCACCCGCTTTAACACGTGTACCTTCTTTTGCAACAAGTTTTGGGATTATACTGTGGAAGTCTTCAGGTCTGACAGAATAGAAATTGCTGATTATAGCATTTTCGGTAGTTTTCTCGGCTTCACCGACCAACTTTATATCTAAACCCTTTTTAATTCTGATGTCTTTTGACATATACTTAAAGATTAGTTATCTAAAAATCCGTGCAAATTTACGAATTAATGCTTAAATAAATTTTCAAATTAAACGCAACATTTTTATTTATAATGATTTTAAATAAGTTTAATATATCAGATGATGCTTTATTAATTATCTTTAGACTCAATTACTTTAATTGAACATGATAAAACTATTTAGAAATAGTCGTAAAAAATTGCTAGACAAAAACAAAACACAACGTTATCTTAAATATGCCATAGGTGAAATCATCCTTGTGGTTATAGGTATTTTAATTGCACTACAGATTAATACATGGAATGAAAATCGCAAAGCCGCAAATGAAGAGCATAAAATATTAACAGCTTTACAAAGCGATTTTCAAGTCTCTAAAACCAGAATTGAAAATGTCATGGTACAACAAAAACGTGTTTTAGATTATAGCAAAATTCTTATTGAAATTCATGAAAGCGAAAATGAACACAACTATGAATACTTTGATACACATCTAGACTCCTTAGATCTTTTAATAGGCTACGGAACTTCTTTCTACAGAGCAGAACCTGTAACTGGTGCTTACAATGCTTTAATTAGTGCTGGCAAAGTTGATTTAATAAAAAATGAAAATTTAAGACACTTATTGGCACAATTTTCTTCTGAAATAGAGTCTGGGTTTGAAGACCATAACATTGCTATGGATTTATTAATAATATTAACTAACCAAATCAGCGACATTACCTTAAAATTGGCTAACAAAAAATTCAGAAATCATTTAAATTTAATCCCAAGAAAACATGACACCTTAATAGTATCTAAAAAGTTTTTTAGCAACGACCGTTACTTTGGCAATTTATATTATAAACTTGTATTAGAAAAAAACAGGTATGACCGTCAACAAAGTATGCTCAAACAAGCAGATTCTATATTAAGCTTAATTGATAGCGAACTTGAAAAATAACACACCATTTTAAGGCATAGATTTTGTTTATCTTTATGCCTTATAGATTTTTAATAATGAAAAAAAACTTATATAGAATATTATTATTCCTATTAACTCCTGCAGTTTTAATTGCTCAAGTTGAGGAAGTTAGTCCACCAGATTTTATAAAAACAATAACTTTTAAGAGTAATACAACTCAAGGTCAATTACCAATCTTAAAGTTGGGAGAGCCTTTAGTATTAGAGTTTGACGCCCTTAACGCTAACGAAGAAGATTTTTATTATGTTATAGAGCACTATAATTTTGATTGGACACCTTCTGTTTTGGCTAAAGCCGAATACTTAAGAGGGCTGGACAATCAACGCATCTTAACCTATGAGAACTCCTTTAACACCTATCAGATTTATTCGCACTATAAATTGCAAATTCCAAACATTCAGACACGCGCTTTGTTGAAAAGTGGTAATTACATGATTTCCATTTACGACGATTACGATGAATTAATGTTCAGCAGAAAGTTTATGATATATGAAGATGTTGTTAATGTTGGCGTAAAAGTAAAACGTTCTAGAGACGTCAAGGTTATAGCAGAAAAACAATCTGTAGATATCGTAGTTGCCACAAATAGTATTAATTTTAATAATCCTCTAGAAACCATAAAAACCCTTATTGTTCAGAACAATAATCTAAATACTTCAATAAACGATTTAAAGCCACAGTACACCTTAGGGAATGAACTCATTTACAGATACGATACTGAATCAGCATTTTGGGGCGGAAATGAATATCTATATTTTGAAAATAGAGATGTAAGAACATCTAACATTGGTGTACAATTTATTGACCTAAAAGATATTTACCATAGTTACCTATACACAAATATCGTTAGAAAAGATAGACCTTACACATACAATCCTGATATTAACGGTAATTTTCAAGTAACCGCAGCTGATGGTATAAATATTGATATAGAAGCAGATTACACCATGGTTCATTTTTCATTGTTGCAACAAGAACTAAAAGACAAGGACATACATGTCTATGGCAACTTTAATGCTTATGCTATTGAGCCATTAACAAAAATGGAATTCAATTCTGAAAGCGGCAAATACGAAACTATGATGCGTCTTAAACAAGGTTTCTACAATTATAAATACGTTGTAGTTGATAAAGAAACTGGCAACCTGGAAGAAGGTGCCATCAGTGGAAACTTTTGGCAGACAGAAAACAATTACAAAGTTTTGGTGTATTACAGGGATTTAGGAGCACGATTTGACAGGCTAATTGGCTATGGAGAAGCAAGTTCTGTAAATATCTCAAATTAGTGCTGTAAGGTTTTTTTCGAGTTTAGACTAAATTTCTTTTTACCTTCACATCAAAAAAAAGATTTAGCATGCAAAATGAAATTGCCCTATTTAATGAATTATGCGACCAACTTTTTAAAGCCGAGAGCAATCAACCTGTTGCTCAACTCATACCTACTACAGAAATATACAATCAATTAGATTTATCATTAAATGCAGATGGTATAATCGATGAGGAGTTAAAAAATACATTAGCCCAGATTATAAAAAGCACACCAAAAACAGCATCTAAGTCTTTTTTTAACCAACTATTTGGAGGCAGGAATGGTAAGGCTACGCTTGGAGATTTACTAGCTGTAATGCTTAACAACAGCATGTACACTTATAAAGTTGCTGGCCCTCAAGTAGGTATTGAAAAACAAATTTTAAAAAACATTTGCGCATTAGCTGGCTATTCTGAAACCAGTGATGGCACCTTGGCACCTGGTGGATCCATGAGCAATATGATGGCATTAATTATGGCCAGAGATGCTAAAAATGTGTCTATAAGAACACATGGGCTTACATCAAAAATGACACTTTATACCTCATCAGAATCGCACTATTCCATTTCTAAGAACGCAGCTTTAATTGGCATAGGAAGAAACCATGTTAGAGCTGTTAACACTAACAAAAAAGGCGAAATGTTAGCTGACCACCTCAATAAACTGATTGAAAATGACATTAGTAAAGGTTTTCAACCTTTCTTCGTTAACGCAACTGCAGGAACAACTGTTTTAGGTGCATTTGATGATATAGAAGCCATAAGCAAAGTTTGCAAAAAACATAATCTTTGGTTGCATGTGGATGGTGCATATTGTGGCAGTGTTATTTTTAGTGACACCTATAAACATTTGGTTAAAGGCTTAAAACTTTCAGACTCTTTTAGTGTTAACGCACATAAGATGTTGGGAACACCTTTGAGTTGTTCTATCATAGTAACACAACATAGAGCACAATTACATCATTCTTTTTCTAACGAAGCCGATTATTTATACCAAACGGATGGAGATGAGTTTAACTTAGGAAAAACCTCGCTTCAGTGCGGACGACGCAATGATGCTCTAAAATTATGGACACTATGGAAATCCATAGGCACTAAAGGCTTAGAAAAAATTGTAGACAAACAGTTTGAAATGGCTCAAATCGCAAGAGATTACATTAAAAATCATAAGGACTATACACTATATAGCTTTGAAGATTCAATTTCTGTTTGCTTTAATTATAAAGCCATTTCTGCCAGTAAATTATGTACAGCACTCTATGAAAATTCGGAATTAATGGTTGGTTTCGGAAAATTCAATAACCAAGAATTTGTAAGAATGGTAACCATAAATAATCTACTAGAAAAAGAAGATATTTTAACCTTTTTTGAAACCTTAGAAAGCTTTGTCGCAAAAAATATATCAAAAATAACAACCTCTTAACCTAAAAAATAGTGCTTCATTCAAAAATTATACTATTTTAGCATACTATTTTCTTAAAATTTATGGTACAACAAGTTACAAGCGGAATTAAAATTTCTGTAGAAACCAATTTTGAAGGTACATTTTATAAGAATTATAAAGTGCACTTCGCTTTCGGTTATAAAGTAACTATTGAAAACCAAAGTAAAGATTCTGTACAACTCAACACCAGACACTGGAAAATCCTCGACGCTCTTAATAATGAAGAAATTATTGAAGGGGAAGGCGTTATCGGAAAAAAACCAGTTTTAAAACCTGGCGAGTCTCACACTTACAACTCAGGATGCCTTCTAACATCTCCTTTTGGAGCTATGCAAGGCCATTACAATATGGTTAACTTTACAAAGGCCAGTAAATTTAAGGTATATATTCCTTCTTTTAAATTAAGTGCTCCTTTTGCACTTAATTAGGATTCAAAGTTTTTCACAAAATCAAATCGAAATATTTTAGACGCTTGTTCAATTTGAAAGAACAGGCAGTTAGAATAATGTACAAATTGGTAGTCCGAAGCAATATCAAAACTATCATCATTCACTTTATAAATACCATCACAATCAATATTACCATAAGGTGAAATTCTTCTAAATCTATATTCAACATCGTCTGCTAAATCATAAATTTCAAACCAAGCTCCTGCTGCAATACCGCTTAACCATTGGGCATGTTCTGCTTTGACCTCATTAGGTTTTGACTTCAAAGTACCAACCAAACTAGGATTATAACCTTTTAAAGTATCTAAAAACAACTTTCTGTTTTCTTTACTTACTGTAGAATTAAATTTGTTAATCACACCTTTGTCTGAAACCAAAAACACAGAATTTTCCGTATCAGCAATGACAACATTACCAATTGTGCTCGGAGTAAACCATTTAGAGTTTTTTAATTTCTTATTTATACCAGCATCAGTTACCGAAGCAATTAAAGTATCTGTAACAAAACGTGCGCAATTACAGGCATCTTTTATAAATGCCGCATACCTAATAAAACCTTTAGCCTGCATCTTGTCTATATGTGCCCTTGCTAAACTATAATTTACAGCATTACATACCGAAGCATATAAATTACCATCTCCATGTGTTAACTTAGGATGTGTTGACAAAAACTTAAGAATTCCATCCAGATTAAGAATAGTGTCATTTTCAATTTTTGCGACAATAGGAAAGTTCAATTCAAAATCAGTTTCTTTTCCACGCACTCTACCATTAGGCGCAGCAGTTATGTACCTTCCAAAGTCGTGATATTCTAAGATACCTGTAGATTTATCTATAAGCACTAAGGCTGCATGCCCAGCTCGCACATGTTTTTTACTTCCAATAAAAAGAAATCTTAAAAACTTAGAGTACCATTCTTCCGCATGCGAAACAATAGTTTCTGGATAGGCAAGCGTTAGAATAAAAGCATCATTTTGTGGCATAAATAAATTAAGAAAATTCAAGTGGCAACTTACAAAAAATATCTTTTTAATATTCACATAACTATAACGTTTGATAGAAACGATATATCATAAATATTGTACCTTTGCACTTTCAAAATTCAAACTAAAAAACAAAATATATTATGGGAAAAGGATTCTTTAATGTACCTGTAGCAGTTAATGAACCAGTAAAGTCTTACGCACCTGGATCACCAGAACGCAAAGCTGTGTCTGAAACATACAAAGCAATGTTTAACAGTAAGGTTGAAGTCCCAATGTTCATAAATGGAGAAGATGTAAAAACTGGAAATACCAGAACAATGTCTCCACCACACGATCACCAACATATTGTAGGAGAATATCACCTTGCAGAAAAAAAGCATGTTGAAGTTGCCATTACAACTGCTTTAGAAGCACGTAAATCATGGTCTCAAATGCCTTGGGAACAACGTGCTGGTATTTTCTTAAAAGCTGCAGAATTAATCGCAGGCCCTTATAGAGCTAAGATTAATGCTGCTACTATGATTGCGCAATCTAAAACGATTCATCAAGCTGAAATTGACGCAGCATGTGAGTTGATAGATTTCTTACGCTTTAATGTTCAGTTTATGACTGACATTTATATGGAGCAACCAGAAAGCACAAGTGACGCATGGAACAGAGTAGAATACAGACCTCTTGAAGGATTTACCTATGCTGTAACACCTTTTAACTTTACTGCTATTGCTGGAAACTTACCAGCATGTATGGCATTAATGGGCAATGTTGTTGTTTGGAAACCAAGCGATAGCCAAATATATTCTGCTAAGGTTATTATGGATGTTTTTAAAGAAGCTGGCGTTCCAGCTGGAGTTATTAATGTTGTATTTGGTGATCCTGTAATGATTACTAATACGGTAATGGCGAGTCCAGATTTTTCTGGCTTACATTTTACTGGTTCAACTTATATCTTTAAAGAGCTATGGAAACAAATTGGAAACAATATCCATAACTACAAAACTTATCCAAGAATTGTTGGTGAAACAGGTGGAAAAGATTTTATAATAGCACACAAGTCAGCAAATGCAAAACAAGTTGCAACCGCTATTTCTCGTGGAGCTTTTGAATTTCAAGGTCAAAAATGTAGTGCAGCATCAAGAGCGTATATTCCTAAAGGAATTTGGGGAGATGTTAAGAATTATTTATTAGAAGATATTAAATCTTTTAAAATGGGATCTCCTGAAGATATGAGCAATTTTATTACAGCTGTAATACATGAAGGTTCTTTTGATAAATTGGCTAAATATATTGACGGAGCTAAAGCAGATAGTGATGCAGAAATAATTGCCGGAGGAAATTATGATAAATCTAAAGGTTACTTCATTGAGCCTACAGTTATTGTGACTACAAACCCAAAATATACTACAATGTGTACTGAGTTATTCGGACCAGTTATTACAATATACGTATATGAAGACGACGCTTATTCTGAAACTTTAAAACTTGTTGATGAAACTAGTGAATATGCACTAACTGGAGCTATTTTATCTACAGATCGTTACGCTATTGAAGAAGCGACAAAGGCTTTACAAAACTCAGCTGGAAACTTCTACATCAATGATAAACCAACAGGCGCTGTTGTAGGACAACAACCATTTGGTGGTGCTAGAGCTTCAGGAACTAATGATAAAGCTGGTAGTGCTCAAAACTTATTACGTTGGGTATCTCCTAGATTAATTAAAGAAACCTTTGTAACTCCAACAGATTACAGATACCCTTTTTTAGGATAAGACCTTTAATACACTAAAACAAAAAAACCTGAGTATATTGCTCAGGTTTTTTGTTTCAAGCTTTAGTAGTTATCTACAGTTTCTTAACATCTTAATTTTCTTCGAAACTTTGAACTTCATTAAAATGCCCAACTCTAGCATTTACTACATAAGGGGCTCCAGTAAAGTTATTGTTAGATACAAAAGCAACAAAACTCAACTTTGAAGCATTAGTAACATTTGATGGCACACTCAATGAAAAGGTTCTACTATAAACAGACTCAAGAATATCATTACTAGGTATAGCATCACCAGCAACATTAGTTAAGCTAGCTCTTAACACATGGTCATGTTCAAAATTCTGTATAACACTTACACCACCATAATAACTAGTATAGTTTTCTTGATTAGCAATTAAATCGTCTTCTACAGCCATAACAACAAGTTTAGTGTTATTAAAGGAAAAGTCTTCACTAAATTTAACTTTAACTTCTACATTTACATTATTACCATTTAATGTAGGTATAACTGTTAAACCTAAAGGAGCATTATCACATAGTGTTTTATTAACCACTTGATCTATATTATTAGGTTCAGGAAATGTCCAATCTGCAGCTCTATCAACTTTAACCGTTGGGTATGCATTAATATTAAATGCGTTTTCTAAAGCCTCAACCTCATCACAATAATACTCCTCATCATTATGTACGGCAATTACTGCTATTTGATCAGTCTGCTCTTTAGTCAACTCGATTGCATAAGATACTCTTGGACAATAACCACACCAAGTACCTGTATAATCTTCAATTAAAACATGTTTGGTAAATTTTGAATGGTCCTCGGAAACACCTACTTGCAATGAGCCACTTGTAAGGCTTTGATATGTCGCAGTAACTTGTAAAGAACCAGATTCTGAAGTTGTATATGTATTTCCACTTATACTATTACCATTAACCATTATAGTAGATTGATTGGTTAAATCTTGTCCATTATTTCCTGTTACAGCAAAACTCACTGTATCACCAGCATAAATACCGCACTCTACAGAACTAGAGACTTCTACACTTATACTTGTTAGGTCATTGCTACCATCACCATCTCCATCTCCACCACCATCACTGCTGTCACTACTGCAAGAACTAAAAAATGTTGCTATAGCTACTAAAAAAAGGATTGCAAACTGTTTTGTTTTCATAAAATTTAAAATTTTTAATAATATTTTCTTCAAAAAAACGCAAATTATACTAATTTTTCAAAATTCTGGTATTATTATTGTCAAATATTTAGAAAATAAACAATTATTAGTTCACTATGAAATACTTTTTTTTAACGATTACCTTCCTCAGTTTTTCACTAATCTATGCCCAAGATATACCGGATATTTCGCTTCAAGACATTGAAGGGAACTCTATATCAATAAACGAACTAGCCAATTCTAATGATATTAAGATTTTTAGCTTTTGGGCAACTTGGTGTGTGCCTTGCATTAATGAGTTAGATGCTATTGCAGATGTTTATGAAGAATGGCAAGAAGAAACTAATGTAGAATTAATTGCTATTTCAACTGATGATGCTAGAACTAAAAAAAGAGTTATTCCGCTTATAAATGGTAAAGATTGGGATTACCAAATTTTAATTGACGATAATCAAGATTTTAAACGTGCATTGAATGTCAATATTTTACCATACGTAATAGTGGTTAAAAATGGCAAAATTATTCACACTCGCACAGGATATACGCCCGGCAGTGAAGATGAACTTTATGACATAATTAAAGAGCACAGCAACAAATAGTCATTAAAAAACTAATCAATCCTTAAATACTTTAAATGAAAAAATTAATACTGTTATTGTTTTTTTATTCATCATTAAACAGCGTATCAGCCCAATCGTTAGACGGTCTAAGAGTTGGACTAGAGTCTAATATGGCTTGGTACAATGATGACAAAAAAACTGGTCCTTTTTTCGATAGTGAAAACCAAGATGGAGACAAACACTTAAGATTTAATACATATCTAAAATTAGATTATAATTTTTTAAAAAACTTCACAGCTACTGCTCAAGTAGAATCTTATGAACCATTGGCTTTACTTAATTACTCTCCAAATTTTGAGGGCACTAACCTAGGTATATACTCCTTAAACTACAGAAATTCTAAGTTAGAAATAAATGCTGGTCACTTCTATGAGCAATTTGGCAGTGGATTGATATTAAGAAATTGGGAAGACAGACAATTAGGTATCAATAATGCCCTACTAGGAGGTAGATTAAAATATAGGCCTTTAGATTTTTTATCACTTACTGGGCTTTATGGGAAACAGCGATTTGGTTTTGAAACATCAGATGGGGAAATATTTGGATTTAATACAGAAATTGACCTATCTACAATATTAAAGTCTGAAAACTCTTCTTACAGTATTGGTTTAAGTTATGTAGGAAGAAAAGAAGCTACAAAAATTGAAGATCCAAATTTTGATGAATTGACTAATGCTTTTTCTGGTCGATTTGATTTTTATAAGAATAATTTTTATGCCAATGCCGAATATGTTTATAAATCTGAAGATGTTACCGTTATTGCTGGTCAGTTATTAAATGATTTTGTAAACCCAGGAAATGCATTGTCAATCAACACTGGTTTTTCCACAAAAGGATTCGGTATTGATGCCACATTTAGACGTCTAGAAAATATGGGGTTTTTCTCAGAGCGCGAAAAAACTGGAAACGTATATTTAGAAAACAATATAAATTTTACACCAGCATTGACCAAACAGCATGATTACTTACTCACCAATATTTTTGTCTACCAAGCACAATCTCAAGTTATTTTTGCAGACCCTCAACTTATGGAAGCTGGAGAAATAGGAGGGCAACTAGATTTATATTACAATATCAAAAAAGGATCAGCACTTGGAGGTGAATATGGTACTAAATTAGCTTTTAACGCTTCATATTGGGCTGGCCTAAAAGGTGATTTTGATTACGGAAACCTTAGTTATGATGTAGACTACTTAGGCTTTGGATCTAAATATTTCTCTGACTTAAGCTTGGAAATTAGAAAAAAATGGTCAAAAAAATGGAGCTCAATTTTCTACTTTGTTAATCAATATTACAATCAAAAAACCATTGAAGACAATTTTTCTGGTGAACAAATTCAATCAAATATTCTGGTTTTGGAAACAACAAACAAACTTGGTAAAGGAAAATCTGTTAGATTGGTAGCTCAAAAACTATGGTCTAACTCTGAAAATCATGATTGGGTTGGTGGCACTTTTGAGTTTAATTTTAGCCCAAGATTATCACTTTATGTAAATGATATTTATAATAGTGGATTAGATAGTAGCACTAAAGAAACTCATTATTTTAATTTTGGAGGCAGCTTTAATAAAGGTACAACCCGTCTATCTTTAAACTATGGAAGACAGAGAGCTGGCCTAGTATGTGTTGGAGGTGTGTGTAGATTTGTACCAGAAGCAACAGGGCTATCAGCAAGCTTACTTATGAGTTTTTAACTTTCTGTTGTTATTTTTTATATTTAAGTGGCAGATAAATGACCTTTTTAGTATCAAAAAATGCTTCTTCAAAATAATCGGATAATAAATAAGCTTTAACCGCAGTATAGTTTTTTAGTTCTTCTGTTAAATCACCACCTTTTAGGTATAAGATGCCATTTTTAAGTTCGTTTTGCTGCTTTTTGGCAATTTTTCCTTTTATCCATTTGGTAAATTCTGGCATTGCTGTTACTGCTCTACTTACAATAAAATCATAAGTTCCATCTATGGCTTCAACCCTACTATGTGTAGTTTTTACATTCGTTAATTCAATAGTATCGCAAATAGCATTAATAACTTTCAGCTTTTTATTGATGCTATCCACCAAGTGAAACTGACAATTAGGAAACAAAATAGCCAATGGCACACCTGGAAATCCACCTCCAGTGCCTACATCCAATATTGACGAGCCATCCGTAAACCGAACTACCTTGGCAATACCCAAAGAATGAAGTACGTGTCTAATATATAACTCATCTATATCCTTACGGGATATAACATTTACCTTAGTATTCCAATCATTGTAGAGTGATTCTAAAGCTTCAAACTGCTTTATTTGAGTTTCCGTTAAATTTGGAAAATATTTTAGAATTAAATCCATTATATTCAATTTTTGCAAAAGTACATTATTTTAATGTGGATAAAATAACGTTAATACATAATGCTTCATTTTAATTATTAACTATATTTGACCCGTTATACTGTATTCAATTCCCATACGTTATAACATAAATTAATATAATAAATGGCACAACAAACCTTATCCTTCTCTAGAGTTGACTCTGCAAAGTTCTTTAGAACTCTAAACAAACGCGTTAACAGTTATTTTAAAGACAATAATATAAAGCGTACAGGTAACTGGCAACTTTGGGTTAAGACTATAGTAATGTTTGCTATATTTTTAACACCTTATTTTTTACTTCTAACTTTAGATATACCTACTTGGGCACAAATACTTCTAACCATTGTTATGGGTATTGGTATGGCTGGTGTTGGTATGAATGTAATGCACGATGGTAACCACGGATCGTTTTCTAACAAAGAATGGGTTAATCGCCTAATGGGAAGCAGTATCTATATATTAGCCGGAAATGTTTACAATTGGAAAGTTCAGCATAATGTTCTACATCACACATATACTAACATACATGGACATGATGAAGATTTAGAAGCAGGAAGAATTCTACGTTTTTCCAAACATGCAGAATGGCATAAACATCATAGATTTCAGCATTATTATTCAATACTGTTATATGGACTATTGACCATTAATTGGGCTATTACTACAGATTTTCAGCAAATGAAGCGCTATATGAAACGAAAGTTATCTTATGGCAAATTACCGAATCCTGTAGTCAACTGGAGTAAATTAGTCGTTACAAAACTTTTATATGTTTCTATGTGGATAGTATTACCAATACTTTTAACAGATTTAGCTTGGTATGAAGTCATCATAGGCTTTTTAATTATGCATTATGTTGCTGGCTTAATATTAAGTGTTGTTTTTCAATTGGCGCACGTAATGGATGAAGCAGAGATGCATTTGCCTGCAAAAGATGGTACAATGAAAAACACTTGGGCTATTCACCAGTTAAAAACTACAGTTAATTTCGGCGCAAAAAATTGGTTGGTAAATTGGTACACAGGTGGTCTAAATCATCAAGTAGAGCATCATATTTTTCCTCATATTAGTCATATTCACTACGGAAAAATCGCTAAGATTGTAAAAGACACTGCTAAGGAATTTAATTTACCTTATAAAGAATACGAAACCACAAGAAAAGCTATTGCAGCACATTTCAGATTTTTGAAAGAAATGGGTATGCGACCAGCGATTTAAGCAAAATTCTATTATTACAAAATCATGAACCAACTTTCGGATAGAATTAATAATCTATCGACTTCAGCTACCCTAGCCATGGCTGCAAAAGCAAGAGAATTACGTGCAGAGGGAAAAGACATTATTGGATTAAGTTTAGGTGAGCCAGATTTTAACACTCCAGATTTTATTAAAGAAGCTGCTATTGAAGCGGTAAATCAAAACTACAACAGCTATACTCCTGTTGATGGTTATGTAGAATTAAAAGAAGCTATTATCACCAAATTTAAGCGTGACAATGATCTTAATTATACACTTCCGCAAATTGTAGTTTCTACAGGGGCTAAACAGTCTCTTTTTAATATTGCGTCGGTGATGCTAAATGATGGAGATGAAGTTATTTTACCTTGTCCTTATTGGGTAAGTTATAGTGACATTGTAAAACTAAATGGCGGAGTTCCTGTTGAAGTACAAACCGACATAGAGAACGACTTTAAAATGACAGCAGCACAACTTGAAGCTGCAATCACTCCAAAAACTAAAATGATTTGGTACAGTTCTCCTTGTAACCCAAGTGGATCTGTATATAGTAAAGAAGAATTAAGAGCTTTAGCAGATGTATTGCAAAAGCATCCTAATATATATGTAGTTTCAGATGAAATCTACGAACATATTAATTTTAAAGGTGGACATTTTAGTATCGCTCAATTTGATGATATGTTTAATAGAACCATCACAGTAAATGGTGTATCTAAGGCCTTTGCCATGACAGGTTGGAGAATTGGATATATTGGAGCTCCAGATTGGATTGCTAGAGCATGTAATAAAATGCAAGGTCAGGTTACTAGTGGTGCTAATTGTATAGCACAACGTGCTGTAATAACAGCTTTAGAAGCACCAGCATCTAGCGTACAGTATATGGTGGATGAGTTTAAAAACCGACGTAAACTTATTTTAGGCCTACTAGATGATATTGAAGGTTTTAAAACCAACGAACCAGAAGGCGCTTTTTATGTGTTCCCAAATGTTTCTTCATATTTTGGAAAAACCATTAAAGGAAAAACGATTAACAATGCTACAGATATGTCTTTGTTTTTATTAGAACAAGCTTTGGTAGCAACAGTAACAGGTGAAGCTTTTGGTAACCCAAATTGTATTAGAATTTCTTATGCGGCATCACAAGAAAATATTAAAGAGGCAATTAAAAGGATAAAAACTGCGTTAAGCTAGTATAACTTTTTCATCAATCGCCTTTTTTAAAAGGAAAAGCTATAATCAAATGATTTGATTATAGCTTTTTTTTATGATAGTGTTTAAATTCTAAAATAAAGCCACTAAGAACAATGCAAAGACAGACAATTTTAAAATTACAGCTGTATGGTTTACCATAGTTTGTTGAGAAGATTTTAGTCTTTGTCTAATTCCAAATATAGATTTTGTTGTTGACTTGCTAAAGTTATACTTCACAACTGATTTGTAATTAGAATTCAATAATCCATTGGTTGTAAAATGTGACACCTCAATGGGTTCTGGTACTGTTTCTAATTTTTGATTTAATACTAATTCCATGATTGATATTTTTTAATTGGTTACATAGATATGACGTACAACTTCAAAAAATGTTACAGTCTGTGTTACAGCAGATAAGAAAAATAAATAACCAAAAATCTGGAACTATTAGTAAAAATATAGGCTAGGTCTATTTTAAAAAAAATTAAAAAAAGTTGAAAATTTTACCGATTTCTCCAAAAGAACGGTGTAAATAATATCAGTACTGTAAACAATTCCAATCGTCCAATAAGCATCAAAAATGAAGCCCACCATTTACCTAAGGTTGGTAATGCAGCGTAATTATTTACTGGACCAAAATTACCTAAAGCCGGACCAACATTCCCTAAACTGGATGCAGAAAGTCCAATAGCAGACTCAAAATCCATATTAAACATAGAAAACACCAAAGCACCTATGATAAAGGATAACATATAAAGAATGAAAAAACCTAAAATATTAAAAACAATGTCTTTGGAAATTGATTTAGTGTTGTAACGCACTGGTAAAATGGCGTTAGGATGCAATGCACGCTTAAATTCTAAAAAGCCATTTTTAATCAAAATTAAATGACGTACTACTTTTACACCACCAGATGTACTACCTGCTGAACCTCCCAAGAACATTAAACCGAAAAAGAAAACCGTAAGAAATGGTGTCCATACTGTGTAATCTGCGGTTACAAAACCTGTAGTAGTTACTATTGCTAATACTTGAAATAATCCATGCCTAATGGCACTTTCGCCTTCACCCAATACCATAGGATGTAATATTGAAGATTGCGATACATCTGCTCTAAAATATATTAATAGTGATGCTATAATTGTGAATATAGCTATAAACTTAAAATAGAGTTTAAACTCATCATCCTTAATGATTTTTGTTACATTTCCTTTAAATAGATAATAACTCAAAACAAAATTTGTTCCGGCTAAAAACATAAAAAAGATAATAATGTATTGAATTGTAGGATTATCATTCCAATAAGCTACACTTGCATTTTTTGTAGAAAATCCTCCTGTTGACAATGTACTTAATGCGTGATTGATAGCATCAAAGAAAGACATTCCGGCAAGCTTTAAAAAAATAGTTTCAGCAACGGTATAGCCAAAATAAATTAACCATAAACGCTTGGCTGTATCTGTAATTCTTGGATGTAATTTATCACCACCAGGACCTGGTGCTTCTGCTGCAAACAGCTGCATACCACCTACACCTAACAATGGTAAAATGGCAATGGCTAATACAATAATTCCCATACCACCAATCCAGTGTGTCATACTTCTCCAAAATAGTACACCTTCTGGAAGCACCTCAATATCATTTAAAATACTTGCACCTGTTGTTGTGTAGCCAGACATGGTTTCAAAAAAAGCGTTTGTAAATGATGGAATGGCATCAGTTGCCAAATAAGGCAATGTACCTGTAAGAGACATTACAATCCACCCAAAGGCTACTACTATATAACCTTCGCGCTTATTCATTTCTTTGCGATGCTTTTTGGTACCATACATAGCAATAGCTCCCAAAAGCAATGTGGCCAAACCAGCCAAAAATAAATTTAATGTTACACCATCCTTATAAATGAGGCTTATTAAAGTAGCAAGCATCATAAAACCACCATTGAAAAGCAATAACAATCCAAAAAAGTGGAAAATAATTTTATAATTAAGATGTATTCTAGACATAATAACAGACTAAGAGAAAAAAGCTTCTACCTCAGAAATGGAACGTGGCAAACAACAAACTACCACACGATCTCCTGCTTCTATTTTAAAACTACCAAGCGGAATCAAACCTTTTCCATCTCTCATAACACCTCCAAAAATTGCAGACCTTGGGAAATTTAAATCCTTAATAACCTTATTGGTGATTTTAGAATTTGGTTTTACCACAAACTCTAAAAGTTCAGCATTCATGTTTGTTAGCTTTGTCATTGCAACCACCTCACCTTTTCTAATATATCTAAAAATATTATTAGCTGCCAGAAGTTTTTTATTAATAAGTGTATCTATTCCTATGGATTGCGACAGTTGGTAATAATCCATATTTTCTACAAGAGCAATAGTTTTCTTTACTCCTTTAGACTTAGCTAAAAGACAAGACATAATATTGGTTTCAGAATTTCCTGTTACGGAAATAAAAGCATCCATTTCTGAAATGTTCTCTTCATGCAGAATATCTACATTTCTACCATCACCACATATTATTAAGGCATTAGGCAGACTATCAGCTAGATCTTCAGCAACTGGTTTTTTGCTTTCAATCAACTTTACGTTAAACTTACTTTGACATAAATCTCTAGCCGTTTTATAACCTATTTTACTACCTCCAAGAATCATAACATTCTTAATTTCAGCTTTCACTTTTCCCGAAAGCTCAAACAATTCGGCATCACCTCCTTTAGAGGTCATAAATACAACTTTGTCTCCTTCCTTAAACTGAGTATCTCCTCTTGGTATTATAGTATATTGCGTTGCATAGCGCTGTATTGCAATTGGAATAAAATGAAGTTCGGAATATAACTCGGCAGCTTCTTTTACCGTTTTACCTACAAACGTTGCCGTTCTGGACAAACGTAAGCCCAACATGGTTAGTGCACCATCTTCAAACTCATACGTATCGTTAAAACCATATTGGTTTAGTAATAATTCTATTTCTGATGCCGCTAAAGATTCTGGTGAAATCAGTTCATCTATTCCAAATTGAGAAAAACCAATAGTTTCTTTTTCGTCTATAAATTCAGTATTAGAAATTCTAGCGATAGTACGTTGTGCACCAAGCTGCTTAGCCAAAACTGATGCTGTGATATTTGTAGTTTCAGAAGAAGTTACTGCAATAAATAATGCCGCAGATTCTATACGCGCTTCTCTTAAAATTGCTATAGATGTGGCATCACCTTTTATGGTTTTTATATCTAGATGTTCACCTGCATAAGATAAACTATCTTTTTTGTTATCAATAAGGGTTATCTCTTGCGACTCGTAGGATAATAATTTTGCTAAATGAAATCCTACCTCTCCAGCACCTGCGATAATTATTTTCATTATATATCATTAAATAGACGTGCAAATATACTAAGAACTTACAAGTTAATAAGTGCCTAAAGTATTTAAAGTTGTAAGTACTGTTAGAACTTATCCATATATTTGCCAAAAATTTTTAATGTCTAAAAATCTAAAACCATATAAAGATAGCGAAGCCTCAAAAAAGGTTCAAGTCACAAAAATGTTTGATACTATTTCTAAGGAGTATGACGGGTTAAACCGTGTCATTTCTTTTGGTATAGACATAAAATGGAGAGATATGGTTGTAAATATTGTATCTAAAAAGAAACCTAAGAATATTTTAGACATCGCTACAGGAACTGGTGATTTAGCTATAAGCCTAACCAAAACTAATGCTGAAGAAATTATTGGACTAGATATTAGTGACGGCATGCTTGAGGTTGGAAGAAAAAAGATAAAATCTAAAAACTTGGATGGCATTATCTCTATGGTTATAGGTGATTCTGAAGATTTACCATTTGAGAATAATACATTTGATGCTATTACTGTTGCTTTTGGTGTTAGAAATTTTGAAAACTTAGAAAAGGGTCTTGCAGAAATTTTAAGAGTCTTAAAACCAAACGGCATTTTTGTAATTTTAGAAACTTCGGTTCCAACAAACCCAATATATAAATTTGGATATAATATACATTGTAGGTTTTTATTACCTATTATTGGAAAGTTATTTTCTAAAGACAGAGTTGCATACAGTTATTTAAGTGAATCGGCTTCGGTTTTTCCTTATGGAGAGGCTTTAAACAATATTTTAAGAAAAATTGGGTTTATTAATGTCAAAGACAAACCACAAACTATGGGTGTGGCAACTATTTATACAGCATCTAAAGGGTAATATGAAACGAATTGTAATCATTTTAGCATTTTTATTGGCATTTCAAAATGTATCAGCTCAGCTATTTACAAAAGAAAAAGTTGCTAATAACATTGATAATATCGACCAAAAGTTTTTGTCTTGGGGTTATTTTTTGGGTTTCAACCAGTATGATTTTAAATTCAATTACAATGAAGATTTAAAAGATATCTTGGTTGATAAAACCTTTGGGTTTCACCTAGGTCTTATTGGTGACATGCGTATTAACGATTACTTAAACCTTAGACTAGAGCCAGGAGTGTTTTTTACCACTAGAAATGTAATGTACGACGAAAGCTATTTTGCTGGTATGGATTATAACGATTCTGATCTTTTAAGAGAGGTAAAATCTACCTATATCCATGTTCCGCTTTTATTAAAGGTGTCCACGAAGCGAATTAATAATTTTAAACCTTTTATCATTGGAGGTATTTCTACGGCTCTTAACCTTTCGAGCAATGAAGACAACCCAGACGATAATAGTGCTGGAGAATTCAGAATGAAAAAAAATACCTTTTTTTATGAAATAGGTTTTGGTATCGATTTATATCTACTCTATTTTAAATTCACTCCTTCAATTCGTGGTGTGTTTGCTTTAAATGATGAAATTGTACGAGACGCTGACCCTAATAGTCCTTGGACTGGCAATGTGGCAAAAATGCAAACAAGAGGTATTTTTATTAATTTTACTTTTCAATAGCGCTTCGCCTAAATTCGCTTAAAACTATTGCAGCTGCATTAGCAACATTAAGACTTTCTGTTGAGTTAACATCTCCATATTGAGGAATTGTAATTTTCATTTTTACAATAGATTTTATAGCCTCTGATATTCCATTTGCTTCATTTCCCAATACTACTACTCCATTTTCAGGCAATTGTGTTTTATAAATATTTTCACCTTCCATAAAGGTTCCAAAAACATCTGAGCTGGTAGATGAAATAAAATCTTTTAAATCTAAATAGCTAACGTTAACACGTGTTAACGAACCCATTGAAGCTTGCACAACCTTAGGATTATAACAATCTACTGTTGTAGGACTACAAACCAAATCCTTTACACCAAACCAATCGCAAAGTCTAATTATTGTACCTAAGTTACCAGGATCTCTTACATCGTCTAGAGCTATAATTAAGCCTTTTTCGTTTATTTTAGTTGCATTAGGAATTCTAAAAACAGCCAAAGCTGTATTCGGATTTTTTAACGAAGAGATTTTTTTTAAGTCGTTTTGAGAAATTATTACAGCTTCATTATTATCAAAAATTGGTTTTGTTGTATATAAGTTTTCAAGCACAAAATCGGAATTCAGAAATTCTTCTATGCCTTTTATGCCTTCAACAATAAATAAACCTAATTGTTGTCTAATTTTTTTTTGAGTTAAACTCTTAATTAACTTAATTTGATTCTTTGATAACATTAAAATGTCTTTACATTTGTTAGTGTTATTACAAAGTAAACCTTTTTTGGACTAATTTTTGTTTATAACATCCAATATCAAAAAAATAATACAGCTTTTGAAACTGCAATATCGTATGTTGTTATCTAAAAAATATTACAGAACCACTTGTAATACGATATTGTTATTCTTTATTGTTTTGCTTACAAGCTCCTGTAATATTGTTAAACGCGTTAAAGCTGACGAACATTTAATTACTAAAAACACCATTATTGAAGATGGAGAAGTAAATAACGAAGAGCGCGTTAACAATATTATCATACAGCAAACCAACCTTGGTATGGATAGATTTTTAGGTTTGCGCTTACCACTAAGATTACATATCTATAATTGGGCAAAGCCTAACATTGATTCAATTATATATGCAGATGTTTTAAGCGATTCGTTAAAAGTAAAACGACGCATAGCCTTACTATCCAAAAAGCAATTTGATCGTGCTGTAGAAGCTCGCCGAAATAGGCACAATTGGTTAAAACGCACAGGAGAAGCACCCGTAATTTTGAATGAAGACAAAACCCTTAAGACGGTAAATAATCTTAGAAACTACTACGCCTCTAGAGGATGGTTAAATAATTCTGTTGATTACGAAATAAAAAAAGACAGTAATAAACGTGCTCAAGTCACATACAAAGTCACAAAAAATAAACCTTTTATTTTAGACTCTGTTAAGCCAATTATCAGCAGTCCTGAAATTGATACTTTATATAGTAAATTTAGTAAAGCGTCACTTTTGAAAAGAGGAGAGCAATACGACGTAAGTAATTATGAAAAAGAACGCCAACGTATTAACGCTTATTTACGAAACAATGGTTTTTATTACTTTGGACAAGAATACATTAGGTTTGTTACAGATACTATAGGTACAAATTACAAAGTAAATACAGAATTGGTTATTGCCAATCGCTCAATACGTGGTGATGATTCTACAGCAGTAGTACCATTTAAGAAATATAAAATCAAGGAAGTTAATATTTTTACAGACGACAATTTTGAAAATCGTTTCAAAACCATTGCAGATACTACCACATATAAAGACTACACCTTATACAGTAAAAACAAATTAAGATTTAGGCCTAAAGCACTCACCGATGCAGTTTTTATTAATAAAGGTGATAATTACAGTGACTTAGCACGTAGTAGAACCTCGCGTTACCTTAACGATCTGCAAATGTTTAGATACCCTAAAATCATTTTTGAAGAAAACGAGGCAGATACAACGCTTACCGCGAACATTTTTCTTGAACCTAAAAAGAAATACCAACTGAGTTTTGATTTAGATGTTTCTCAAAGTAATATCCAAACCATAGGTTTTTCGGTTTCTCCTGGTTTAAAAATCAGAAATATTTTCAGAGGTGCTGAGACATTAGAATTAAGTGGAGTTGCAGCAATTGGCGCATCTGAAGATGGTGGTGATACCGAAGATACGTTTTTTGATATCAACGAGTTTGGTGGAAACATAAGACTTACAATCCCTCGTTTATTTACGCCATTTAAAACAGATAGTATTATTCCAAAATACATGTCTCCAAGTACTGCCATCAACCTTTCTGCTACAAGTCAACAGAATATTGGATTAGATAAACAAACCATTTCGGGTCTGCTTAGTTACAATTGGTTGCCTTCAAAAACGGTTACAAATACCTTAGAACTTTTTAATGTTCAGTTTGTGAAAAACCTTAATACAAGCAACTATTTTGGAGTCTATTCAAATTCATTTAGACGTTTAGATAATATCGCAAGAGATATTGGCTATATCGATGAAGATGAGAGCTTAGAAAACCCTTCAAACTCATTCTCACTTGCCAATACCTTTATAGATGATGTGTTAGCGGGCAACACAAGTTTAACCTCCAGTGATGACGATTATGTAACGGTAAACAATATTGACGAACGTAAAGACCGACTCACCGAAAACAACCTTATTTTTTCTACAAGTTTCGATTATAAAAAAGATAGGCGCGCTAATATTTTTGATAATGATTTCTCAATATTTAAATGGCGTGTAGAGTTGGCAGGTAATTTTCTTTCTACACTATCCGAAGTCTTAGGCTCTACTAAAAACAGTAATGGAAATTACGAAGTCTTTGGTGTCGCGTTTTCACAATACTTTAAAACAGAAGTTGATTATGTAAAATATTTTGACCTAGGGAGAAATAATGTTCTCGCCCTTAGAAGCTATGCAGGTATAGCCATTCCTTATGGTAACTCTACTAACATTCCGTTTGCTGAGAGTTTCTTTGCAGGTGGACCAAACGATAACAGAGCATGGACGGCCTATAATCTAGGACCTGGAAGTTCTAAGACCACCAACGAGTTTAATGAAGCTAACTTTAAAATTCATCTTAGTGCAGAGCAACGCTTTGGTCTATTTGGTAATTTTAAAGGCGCTCTTTTTGTTGATGCAGGGAATATTTGGAATGTTTTAGATAACGTTGTGGATGAAGCAGCAACTTTCAATGACTTTAGCTCATTAAAAGATATAGCTATAGGTTCTGGGTTTGGAATACGTTATGATTTCGATTTTTTTGTACTACGTTTCGATACAGGTTTTAAAACTTACGAACCTTCACAAAATGAAGGAAACAGATGGTTTAAAAATTATAACTTCAGGAATGCAGTTTACAATATTGGTATTAACTATCCTTTCTAAAAAACTATATCGTTTTCGGTATTTGTACACTATTTATCTTTAAAAACAGACGCATAAATATTCAAAATTGCGTATTTTTGAAATCTAACTTTTTTCAATCATATCAATATGAGTCATAATATTAAACCTGGTGTAGCTACAGGTAGAGAAGTTCAAGAAATTTTTAAACTAGCTAAAGAAAAAGGCTTCGCCCTACCAGCTGTTAACGTTATCGGTTCTAATACTATTAATGGAGTATTAGAAACTGCCAAGGCACTAAATGCTCCTGTAATTATTCAATTTTCTAATGGTGGTGCTCAATTTAATGCAGGTAAAGGCTTAAGTAACGAAGGGCAAAAAGCTGCAATAGCAGGTTCTATTGCTGGTGCAAAGCATGTGCACCAAATGGCAGAAGCTTATGGAGTTCCTGTAATTTTACATACAGACCATTGTGCTAAGAAACTTTTACCTTGGATTGACGGTTTACTGGATGCTAGTGAGCAACATTTTAAAGAAACTGGAAAGCCTCTTTACAGTTCTCACATGATTGATTTATCTGAAGAGCCAATAGAAGAAAACATCGAAATCTGTAAACAATATTTAGCTCGTATGAGCAAAATGGGTATGACTTTGGAGATTGAATTGGGAATTACAGGTGGTGAAGAAGATGGAGTTGATAATACAGATGTAGATGATTCTAAATTATATACACAACCAGAAGAAGTTGCTTATGCTTATGAAGAATTAAGTAAAGTGAGTGACCAATTTACGGTTGCTGCAGCTTTTGGGAATGTTCATGGAGTTTATAAGCCTGGAAATGTAAAATTAACTCCAAAAATATTAAAGAACTCTCAAGATTACATCTCAAAAAAGTATGGTGTAGGTCATAATCACATCGATTTTGTATTCCATGGTGGATCTGGTTCTACTGTAGAAGAAATAAGAGAAGGTATTAGCTATGGTGTTATTAAAATGAATATTGATACCGATATGCAATGGGCTTTTTTAAGTGGTGTTAGAGACTACGTGCAAGACAAAAAAGACTACTTACAAACTCAAATAGGCAATCCAGACGGAGATGATGTGCCAAATAAAAAATACTACGACCCACGTGTTTGGTTACGTAAAGGTGAAGAAGCCTTTGTTGCTAGACTTAAAAAAGCTTTCGAAGATTTAAATAATATAGATACGCTTTAAGAAAAAAAACAAATAGTTTTTAAAACCCATTAGGACTTAAAATCAGAGTTTTAGTGGGTTTTTATTTGCTTACAAAATTCAATTCTATAGATACCTATCTCAATTTTTGAGTTATATTTAATAAAATAGTAATTTTGTATGCTTTGTTTATGCAAACCCTAACGAACTAAAAATATAGATTATAGATTATTTTATATCTGTAATTACAAACTTAAAATCATGAATCAATATGGCTTGGTTTAAAAGAAAAGATAAAGGTATTCATACCTCAACTGAAGAAAAGAAAGACACTCCCAAAGGGCTCTGGTATAAATCACCTACGGGAAAAATAATAGACACAAAGGAACTTGAACAAAATTTCTATGTTAGCCCTGAAGATGGTTATCATGTAAGAATTGGAAGCAAAGAGTATTTTGAAATTCTGTTTGATGATAATAAGTTCAAAGAATTAGATGCCAACTTATCTTCTAAAGATCCTCTAAAATTTATTGACACAAAAAAATATCCAGACCGCTTAAAGGCTGCTCAGGAAAAAACTAAATTAAAAGATGCTGTACGTACTGCCGTAGGTAAATCTAATGGAAAAGATTTAGTTATTGCATGTATGGATTTTAGTTTTATTGGTGGATCTATGGGTAGTGTAGTTGGTGAAAAAATAGCAAGAGCTGCAGATTATGCCTTAAAAAACAAAACACCATTTATGATTATTAGTAAATCTGGCGGAGCACGTATGATGGAGGCAGCACTATCGCTAATGCAGTTAGCAAAAACTTCTGCAAAGTTAGCACAATTGGCAGATGCTAATATTCCTTATATTTCTCTGTGTACTGATCCAACTACTGGTGGCACAACTGCTTCTTTTGCAATGCTTGGAGATATAAACATTGCTGAACCCGGAGCTTTAATAGGTTTTGCTGGACCAAGAGTTGTAAGAGACACAACAGGTCAGGAATTGCCTGAAGGTTTTCAGACTTCTGAATTCTTATTAGAGCATGGTTTCTTAGATTTTATAACCCATCGTAAAGACTTAAAAAAGAAAGTAAATCTCTATATAGATTTAATAAAAAATCAACCATTAAGAGCATAAAAAAGCGAGCCATAAGGCTCGCTTTTTTTCTCCAATCAAACTTAAACCAAATTACTAGTTTAAAGTAATAGGTATTTCAGTACCATTATTAAATGTAAATGTTGCCTGATTATCACAGTTTCCATCTCCATAATCAAATACACCACCAAAATTTGTTCGTTGCACATCAAAAGATCCGCTTACAAAATAATAGCAAACTACCTCTCTACGTAATGGAACAATAACTTCATAAGTATGCGTATTTCCATTTACAAAAGTCGATGACCAATTACCTGTAATTTCAAAAACATTATCACTAAAAACACCACTACCAAAACCTTCAACCCATTCTCTAATTCTTGATCCTTCTCTCGATGCTTGTACGCCATTTGGCCAAATCACGGTTATGCTTAAATCGTGAGTATATTGAGGGTTGCCATTTTCATTAGACAATTTTTTGAGAATAGAACGGCTCGCAATGACATTTTTATCATCAAAATAAAAATCAACTAAGTTGTAATTAATTGCTATTTGCTGCGCTTCAGGATCTCTTGTATAATCAAAAATAATTTGCCCTTTAATAATATGGCTATTCACTTCACAGCCTTCTGTTCCAAAATCTAATGTTACCTGTCTATAGCCTTGTTGTGCAACAACTGTAATAGTCACACAATCTGGAATATCTCTAGAATATTCTGTTCTCTCAGAATCACTTCCAGTATATTCAATCCTATCAACAACATCCGACTCTTGCTCTTCATAGGCATCAATAATCACATCTCCCAAAACAGCATCAATTTGATCTATCTCAGCAGAACGCTTAACTTCTAAAGTATCCTGAGCTTCACTATCTGGGTCAGCAGTTTCATCATTGTTACTACATGATGTAAAGACCAAGCCTAAAACCAGCAAGCCTAATATTCCTCTCTTTAACGCATTACAATTTGTACCCACACCATTCTTAACGGTATTTTTGAGTTTGTGATTTAAAAAATTCATGATTACTTTTTTTTATGTTAATATACTGTTAAGACCAGAATAAAAACAAAAGGTTTAATTCGGTTGAATAATTTATGCTCTTTTAAAGTAAATAGAAAACTCTGTACCAACATCAACTTTACTACTCACCTCTACTTTACCACCTAAAGATTCAATGTGGTTTTTTGTAATAAAAAGACCAATCCCTATTGCATCTTCATTATAATGAAACGTTTTATACATCTGAAAGATTTTGTCTCCAAACTTGTCCATATCTATTCCCAATCCATTGTCCTTTACTTTTAAGACCACAAAATCCTCTTCAAGAGATGTTGTTAACTCAATTATAGGTACTCGTTTTTTTGACCTATACTTAATAGCATTAGTAAGGAAATTGAGTATAATACTTTCCAAATATGCAGGTACAGCTCTAACATTGAGCTCTTCATCTATTTCATTATATATTATTGCATTTGCATTCTGCGCCATGGCAATGATATTATACATAGCCTTTTCTACGAAATCAAATAAATTGAGTGCTTCTAATTTTGAAGACTCTACTTCTTTGATTTTTGCAACTTCTGTAAGATGTGAAACGGTTTCTTGTAAATTATCGACAGCTTTCTTTAACAATTGAAAGTTCTCATTATCCTTTTGATTGGAAAGATCTTCTTCTAAAAACTCGGTTAATGTAGCTAAGTTACCAGAGTGTGACCTAAGGTTATGGGTTACTATGTTTGCAAAAGCTGTTAACCTCTCATTTTGCTCTTGTACAACACTAAGCATCGATTTTAATTTATCTTGGTTTTTTTGCCTATTGGTAACATCATTAAATTGCCATATCATATATGGCTTGCCCTCTTTAAAGTACACTAAAGACACATAAACCAACACCCATAAAATTGAACCATCCTTATGAAAGTAACGTTGTTTAACACGATACTTATCTATTTTACCATGAATTAATTTATGATACTTTTCTTCATGAACACCAAGATCTTCGGCATAGATAATATTATCTATATCCATATTAAAAAGTTCCCATCTTGTGTACCCTAAAAGTTCACAAACACTTTCATTAACCTTTAGCCAATTGCCTTCTAAGTTAACAATTGCAATACCGTTGTAAGTATTGTTAAAAACACGGTCCAGCACATCATGTGCGTTTGAAAAATAGCGACGAGAATCTACTGCCTTCATCCTTTGTGATTTACAGGATTAATTAGGTGAAAGCTCTTAATTAGTCGAGGGGAGACTATACTAAAACATTGTATTTCAGATAAAAGTTACGAAAAAAACTACAAATCACAAAAAAGTATTATATTTGCCGCTCGAAAGAAAGGCTTTCGAGTACATAAAAATCATTTACAATAATATTAGCATGTATTTAGATCAAAAAGCAAAAGAGAAAATCTTTAAAAAACATGGTGGTGATGCAAAAAATACTGGTTCTGCAGAAGGACAGATTGCATTATTTACCGCAAGAATTAACCACTTAACAGAACACTTAAAAAACAATCGTAAAGATTACAATACTGAGCGTTCTCTAGTGAAATTGGTAGGTAAGCGAAGAGCGCTACTAGATTACTTAACTAAGAAAGATATCTTAAGATATCGTGCAATAGTAAAAGAATTAGGATTAAGAAAATAATCTCAATATAAAGACCACGCTATTAGCGTGGTTTTTTGTTTTAAAATAACGCAATCGAAAGCGTCTAAAATTCGAATTTATGAATAAGCATGAGATTCTGAAACAAGTTCAGGACTAGCGGTTTTTCATTGGTCACACAACTACTACACAACAACACAACGACCATTGTTTAACATTATTTTGGCGTACTATCGTCAGAACAAGAATTAAAAATTTTATGATTCCAAAGACTTACAAAGAGGTCATTGACCTTGGTGATGGTAGAGAAATTTCTATCGAAACCGGAAAATTAGCAAAACAAGCACATGGTAGCGTTGTAGTGCAATCAGGAAAATGTATGCTATTATGTACAGTTGTTTCCAATTACCATTCTGCAGATGTAGATTTCTTACCGTTAACAGTAGATTATCGCGAAAAATTTGCTGCTGCAGGCCGTTATCCTGGTGGTTTTTTTAAAAGAGAAGCTAGACCAAGTGACGGAGAAGTTTTAACCATGCGTTTAGTGGACCGTGTATTACGTCCATTATTCCCAAAAGATTATCACGCAGAAACACAGGTTATGATACAACTAATGTCTCATGACGACGATGTAATGCCAGATGCAATGGCTGGTTTAGCTGCTTCTGCTGCAATTCAATTATCGGATTTCCCTTTTGAATGTGCCATTTCTGAAGTAAGAGTTGGTCGTGTAAACGGTGAATTTGTTATCAACCCAACTAGAGCACAACTTGAAGAATCTGACATTGATATGATGATTGGAGCTTCAGCGGACTCGGTAATGATGGTTGAAGGTGAAATGGATGAGATTTCTGAAGAAGAAATGACTGAAGCTATCAAAGCTGCACATGAAGCTATTAAAGTACAATGTGCCGCACAAATAAGATTAGCTGAAGCTGTTGGCAAAAAAGAAGTACGTGAGTATGAGCCAGAACGTGAAGATGAAGATTTAGCAAAAAAGATTCACGATATGGTTTACAATAAAACATATGCTATTGCTAAAGCTGGTTCTTCTAAGCATGAAAGAGGTGCTGCCTTTTCAGAAATCAAAGAAGAGGTTTTCAATTCGTTCTCTGAAGAAGAGCAAGAGGATTTAGGAAAACTAATTCATAAGTATGTTGCAAAAGCTCAAAAAACAGCAATTAGAGACTTAACCTTAAATGAAGGTTTACGTTTAGACGGTCGTAAAACAACTGAAATCAGACCCATTTGGTGTGAAGTTGATTACTTACCGTCAACGCATGGTTCAGCAATCTTTACACGTGGAGAAACTCAGGCATTAGCAACAGTTACTTTAGGAACATCAAGAGAAGCAAACCAAATAGACATGCCATCTTTTGAAGGTGAAGAACGTTTCTATTTACACTATAACTTCCCACCGTTTTCCACTGGTGAGGCAAGACCAATCCGTGGAACATCTCGTAGAGAAGTTGGTCATGGTAACCTAGCACAACGTGCATTAAAAGGTATGGTTCCTGAAGATTGCCCTTACACTGTAAGAGTTGTATCTGAAGTATTGGAATCTAACGGTTCTTCTTCTATGGCAACGGTTTGTTCTGGTACAATGGCATTAATGGATGCTGGTGTACAATTAAAGAAACCTGTTTCTGGTATTGCTATGGGATTAATCTCTGAAGGTGATAAGTACGCTGTACTTTCTGATATCTTAGGTGATGAAGACCATCTTGGTGATATGGATTTTAAAGTAACAGGTACGGCAGACGGAATTACAGCTTGCCAAATGGATATTAAAGTTAAAGGATTGTCTTACGAGATTTTAGTGAATGCACTAAAACAAGCAAGAGATGGTCGTTTACATATCCTAGAGAAATTAACTGATACAATTGCAACACCAAATGCTGAAGTTAAGGATCATGCGCCAACTATGGTAACGAGACGTATCCCTAACGAATTTATTGGTGCTTTAATTGGACCTGGAGGAAAAGTGATTCAAGAGTTACAGAAAGAAACCGATACTACTATAGTAATCAATGAAGATCCTGTAACTGAAGAAGGTATCGTGGAAGTACTTGGTGTTGGTAAAAAAGGGATTGAGGCTGTTATGGCAAAAATTGATTCTTTATTGTTTAAGCCTGAAGTTGGAAGTATTTACGAAGTAAAAGTTATTAAGATGTTAGATTTTGGTGCTGTTGTAGAATACACTGAAGCACCAGGAAACGAAGTTTTATTACACGTAAGTGAATTAGCTTGGGAACGTACAGAAAATGTATCGGATGTTGTAAACATGGGAGACGTTTTTGATGTAAAATACTTTGGTGTAGATCCTAGAACTAAAAAGGAAAAGGTGTCAAGAAAAGCTATTTTACCAAAACCTGAAGGTTATGTAGCAAGACCACCAAGAGACAATAACAATCGTGGTGGACGTGATAACAACAGAGGAAGAGATAATCGCGGACGTGATAACAGACGTGACGATCGTAAAACTAGAGAAGACAAGAAGGAAGATTAATTTTTAACTTCTCAATTATTATAAATAACCCTAAATGAAGTACATCATTTAGGGTTTATTTTTTTGGTCATTTTATTCAAGTGTTAAATAATTACAAAAAACAATCCAATTTTAAATGTTTAACGTACATCTGTAAACAATTAATTTTTAATCTTTTATAAAATATTCATGGCCTCACTAAAAACTGCCTTTTCTAACCTACATCACAACTTCATAAATGAATCAAAAAAATTAGCGAATGAGTTTAATTTGTTTTTTAGCAGTAGTAGCAAAACTGAAAGCTCATACAATAGAATTGTATTATTAAGTTCCTTTTTATTATTACTGTTAGGAATTTATTTTCTATCCGTTTTTCATAATGATTTTGAGCAATTCAACGCCTACAAAACAAGTTCTACTTTAGGGTTATTCTTTCTTATATTAGGTACAAGTTTATTTGTTTTCAAAGCTTTATTCTTTATTTACAAAGCCTATAATTACTATAAGTATAAACCTATTACAGCTGTTTCCGATGAGGAGTTGCCAACGTGTACTATAATTGTCCCTGCATACAACGAAGGAAAACAAGTTTGGGACACCTTAATGAGTTTAGCAAACAGCAACTACCCTAAACATAAAATGCAAATTATATCCATTGATGATGGTAGTAAAGATGATACTTGGGAGTGGATGTGTGATGCTAAGACAAAACTTGGAGACCGTTTAGAGATATACCAACAACCAAAAAATAAAGGCAAACGACATGCATTATATTATGGTTTTAATGTTGGTACTGGTGATGTTTTTGTTACCGTTGATAGTGATTCTATTGTTACTGAAAATACATTAAAAAATTTAGTAAGCCCATTTATAAAAAATCCTAATTGTGGTGCTGTTGCTGGTAACATTAGAGTTCTAAATAAGAAAAAAGAAGTGCTTCCTAAAATGCTGGATGTAAGTTTTGTAATGAGTTTTGAATTTGTCCGTTCAGCAGAAAGCAACCTTAACTCTGTGTTATGTACACCTGGAGCTTTAGCAGCTTACAGAAAAACAGCAGTTCACAATTGTTTATCAGAGTGGATTAATCAAAGTTTTATGGGTCAACCTTCGGATATTGGAGAAGACAGAGCAATGACCAACATGATTTTAAAACAAGGAAAACATGTTTTATTTCAAAAAAACGCTGTGGCTTACACCAATGTGCCAGAAGAATACCTTGGGCTATATAAAATGTTTATTCGTTGGGGACGAAGTAATGTGAGAGAGAATCTTGAAATGGCAAAATATGTCTTCACTAATTTTAGAAAAGGAGACAAAACAGGTATCAGAATTTTATTCATAAGTCAATTCTTAAAATTATTAATGAGCTATCCACTAATGCTATCTATGTTATTCTTTGTATTAATTCATCCGTTATTATTCCTAGGATCCACTTTAGTAAGCATTCTTATATTTTCAACTTTTTCTGCAGTATTTTTTGCCACGCAATACAAAACCGCTGAAGGTTTCTGGGCCTATTCCTACAGTATTCTATACACATTTGCTTTATTCTGGATTACACCTTACGCCATCGCAACAGCAAACAGGAGAGGCTGGCTTACAAGAGGTTAGGCGACAACAAACTATATAACCTTCCTCAAAATTTGGTTTTCTCAATAAATTTCCTTATACTATAGGTTATGATAACACAAGACAAAAATAAATACGCAGAAGAGTTAACCCATTCCATTCAATACCTAGAAAATTTAGGTTACAATAATATTAAAGCGGATATTGAAGGCTACGAAACTCCTAAATCTTACCTAAAAAAAGGAAGTTCTATTGCTATAACGCCGGATATTGTCGCAGAAAAAGAAGGTAGAAAGCATATCTTTGATTTAAGTTTAAAATCTCAAAAGCCTAGATTATTAAAATCTAAATGGCTGTTTTTGAACACATTAAGCCAAATTAAATCTTATCGTTTTAGATTAATAACTACACGAGGGCATTATAAATTCACAAACGAAACTATAGATGATATTAATCTTGATACTATAAAACTATTAAAGATTTAAAAAAAATTAAAAGTTGTGTAACATTTTATAGTGTTTATACGTATAATTAAAGCAACTTACCGTTGCAAAGCGTTGCACAAATCTTAAAATTAAATGAGACAACTTAAAATTACCAAGCAGGTTACCAACAGGGAAACTGCATCATTAGACAAATACCTACAAGAAATTGGTAAGGTAGATTTAATTACAGCGGATGAAGAGGTAGAATTGGCTCAGCGTATTAAAGCTGGTGACCAAATTGCTTTAGAAAAACTAACTAAAGCTAATTTACGTTTCGTTGTATCCGTAGCAAAACAATACCAAAACCAAGGCTTAACATTACCAGATTTAATTAATGAAGGGAACTTAGGTTTAATCAAGGCAGCACAACGTTTTGATGAAACTCGTGGTTTCAAATTTATATCTTATGCTGTTTGGTGGATTCGTCAATCGATTCTTCAAGCTTTAGCTGAACAATCTCGTATTGTACGTTTGCCATTAAACAAAATTGGTTCTATAAATAAAATTAACAAGACCTTTGCCTTTTTAGAGCAAAGTCATGAACGTCCACCTTCTGCAGAAGAAATTGCTAAGGAATTAGACATGACGATTAACGACGTTAAAGAGTCTATGAAAAACTCAGGGCGTCATGTAAGCATGGATGCACCGTTAGTTGAAGGTGAAGATTCTAACCTATACGATGTACTTCGGAGTGGTGAGTCTCCAAATCCTGATAAAGATTTATTACACGAATCCTTACGTACAGAAATTGAGCGTGCTTTAGAAACTTTAACACCTCGTGAGGCAGACGTTATCCGTTTGTACTTTGGTTTAGGAAATCAACATCCTATGACTTTAGAAGAAATAGGGGAAACATTTGATTTAACTCGTGAGCGCGTAAGACAAATAAAAGAAAAAGCTATTAGAAGGTTAAAACATACCTCTAGAAGCAAAATATTGAAAACATATTTAGGTTAGTTTTTTGTATATTTAACGACCAACCTAATAAAGGTAACAACAGTTACAAAACATAACTGTTCGTTTTTTGATTGATGAAAGAACCCACGGCTGATTACCGTGGGTTCACTTTTTTTATATGCCCATCCCTAATCCCTTCCCAAAAGGAAGGGACCAAACTATCTTATGTACTTCACCAAAATTAGAGCTTTGCATAATGGTCGGTTTCATATTTAAAGTTTACCTTCTCCTTCCTGCTTCCTGCTTCCTGCTTCCTGCTTCCTGCTTCCTGCCAAAACAAAAAATCTTTCCAATTCAAAAAGAGATAAACTTCACATTTTAATTACCTTTGCACAAACTAAAACACAACACCTAAAAATGGCTTCAAAACTAATAGCTCCTTCAATGCTAGCTGCCGATTTTGGCAACCTTCAACGTGATACAGAAATGGTTAACAACAGTGAAGCAGACTGGTTTCACATCGATGTTATGGATGGTCATTTTGTACCTAACATTTCTTACGGAATGCCTGTAATAGCTGCAATTAAAAAGCATGCTACTAAACCATTAGACGTCCATTTAATGATTGAAAAACCTGAGCGTTATATTGAAGAATTCGCAAAAGTAGGTGCAGATATCATAACTGTGCATTATGAATCTACAGTACATTTACACAGAACCCTTAGACAAATTAAAGATGCTGGTTGTAAAGCAGGTATTGTTTTGAATATAACTACGCCAATTTCTGTTTTAGAGGATATTTTACCTGAATGTTATATGATTTTGTTAATGTCCATTAACCCAGGTTTTGGTGGGCAAAAATTTGAAGACGTAACTTATCAAAGAATTAAGAAGCTAAGACAAATGATAGACCAACAAGGGTTAAACACTCGTATTGAAATTGACGGTGGCGTAACCGATAAGAATATCGAAAAATTAGTAGACGCTGGAGCTGATACTTTTGTAGCTGGTAGTCACGTATTTAAAAGTGATAACCCTACAGCTACTATTAAAAAACTAAAAACCTTAGCTAATTCATAAGATTTAAGAAGACTATCCGTCATTACCATAATCATAGTTATAACCGTAATTATAACCATAAGAATTTTTCTGACCAACACCGTTAATCACATAGGCTATGTTCTTTAAACGGCCTGACTCATTAAGTTCTTTTGAGAATTTTAGTAAATTTTTCTCTGTATAATTTGCTCTCGCTATATATATCGTAGCATCAGCTAGGTTCGAAATCAATAATGTATCAGTTACCAAAACTGTTGGTGCTGTATCTACAATAATGTAGTCATACTCATCCCTAGCCTCTTCTATTAATTTTTCAAAACGTCCGTTGGTTAATAAATTAGCTGGATTAGGAGGAATATTACCAGAAAGAATGATATTGTGATGTGGATGTTTATCAAAACCTTTTATGATTGCACTTCTCCAATTAAAATCAGGGTCATATAGATAATCTGATAATCCAAATTTACGCTTATCTTCATTGATAAGTACATGTATTTGTGGGTTTCTTAAATCCGCACCGATTAATAATACCCTTTCATTTATACTGGATAAAGCAAGTGATAAATTAAGACTCACATAAGTTTTACCTTCACCTTTAATACTAGAGGTACAATAAACCACTTTCCCCTTTTTTTCACCTTCAACAGGAGGTAAAATATAGTTGACGTTTGAACTTAGTATTCTAAACGATTCCGCAATTGGAGAAAGGTCATTAGGGTTATCGAAAATAATATCCTTTCGCTTTTTAAAATCAGGTATCTCACCAATAACAGGAATTTTTGAAGATACTTTTATGATATCTTCTTTACTGTTAAGCTTCGTGTTTAGCATAAACATAAGATATAAAACTCCAAATGGTATAAGTAAACCACCAAGTAAAGCACCTGCATACACAATCCTTGGCTTTGGTGAAATAGGATAAGTACCTGACAGGGCTCTCTCTACTATCTTTATTGAAGGCTCTGTAATTGCTAAGTTTATTGCTGCTTCTTCTCGCTTTTGAAGCAAAAGAAGATACAAGCTTTCTTTTATTTTTTGTTGACGCTGAATGGCCTTAAACAATCTTTCTTGTTCTGGTATTTGAGATACTCTACCAGCAAACTTTTGGTTTCTACTTTTAGACTGTCGTAAAGAAGTTTCTAACTGGTTGGTATAGGCTTTTATAGATCTGTTGATATTAGATTTTAAATCTGCTACACGGCTCTCTGCCAATCTTACTGTAGGATTGTTGGCACCTGCGCTACTGACTAGTTTATCTCTGTTTATAACTGCTAAATTATACTCTGATATCAGTGCATTAATACCTGTATTTTCTATACCTATGTTGGCAGGAAGTAAGTCTGATTCTGAATTTGTGTTTAAAGAATTATCTAACAGCTTAGAAAGTGTTAGCTGATTTTGTAATCTAAAAAGTTCTTCTTCTGATTGTGCTCTTTGTTCTAGTCCTAATTCTGCATCAGTAGCTATATCTACGATATTGTTTTTTTCCTTAAAAACTTCTTGGTTTATTTCTATTGAATCTAATTCTTGGGCTAAAAAAACAAAACGTTCTTCTATAAAATCAATAGTGCGCTGAGACACTAATTTTCTATCAGTTATACCATCATCATCAAACACAGTCATAAGTGTGTTTAATATTTTTTCAGAAAGCTCTTTGCTTTCACCTTTAATAGATAGCTTTAATAAATCACTTAAATCACCTATTGCTTCTACTTGTACTTTAGCTTTTAATCCAAGCGCAGTACTTTTGATAGGGTTAAACTTTATAATAAAAACCTTATTTTCTATTTGGCTAAAAGGTATATTTTCGCTTAACTTAATGTTAAAAGGTAAATTGTGGTTTTTATTATATGTAGAATGCTTACTGAATTCAAAATCTTTTTCGGTCGTTAAATTACTTATATGAAAACCATTATTCTCTATTTGCACTTTATAAGACAGTGGCTTAACTATACTATCTGGTAATATAAGCTGTTCAAATTGTAATGGTAGTGTATCAATTTGTGTTGTTTGTATGGTACCTTCTTCATAGAAACTTGTATTTAGGTTTAATTCCCTAACCACACGCTCCATAATGAGATATGAGGTAATAATCTCTATTTCATTTTCTAAGTTAATATTGGTACGCTTAAATATAAATGCGGAGGTTGGTAATTCTAAACCTTCAGACTCGTCTAAAATTTTAATTTTTGAGTAAGTTTCATAAATACGAGGTGCATATCTTAGATACATATAAGCACTTATGAGCATTACTACCAAAGTTATTGCAAACCATGGCCAATAACGTAAATAACGTGCAATCTCTTGTTTTAAATCTACGCTATCCTCTTCTTTAAAGGTGTAATTATTATTTAATTGGTTTTCCATAGTTTACCTCGACAATAATATGGTGATACTAAGTGCTAAAGATGCAATGGTTAAAACTGTACCTACATCACCTACAAACCCAGCATTTTTTACTCTTGGGTTATTTTGATTAACTACTATAACATCGTTTGGTTTAATGAAATAAAATTCGCTATTCATAAACTCAGCTGATGTTAAATCTATATGCGCTACTCTACGCATACCGTCCACTTCCCTTGTAATTAAAACATCATTACGCTGGCCTTTAATCGTTAAATCACCGGCATATCCCAATGCTTGTAGTAACGTAATATTTTGCTCTGTATATGTATATACACCTGGCTTATTAACTTCGCCGAGTACTGTTACTTTAGCATTAACAAGACGTACGTTTACGGTTGGGTTTAACAAATGCCCTTCAGAAATTAATTTATCCCTTATAGCGTTTTCTAATTGTATTGTAGTAAGATTGGCTGTTGAGATTTCTCCAAGAACGGGAAACTTTATGGTATTCTCTAATGAGACCAAATAACCTTCTAATTGTATTACTTGTAAGTTTTGAGGCTGCATCCCTTGAGCACCACTCTTGTTATAGGGTATGGTTGTTTCAGGGTTTAGACTCTCTACTGTTATCTTAAGAATATCATTAGGTTGTATGGTTGCTGTTTGGTAATTGACTTTACCTGTTCCTTCTGTCATTGCATCTTGCATGTACAGTACTTCTTTTTTAGAGGCACATGAGCATGTTAATAACACAATAAAAAGGTATATAGCTTTTGTTTTCATTAAAAAATAATAGTATTTATGGCAAATATAACTGCATTTAAAAGACTTGCAAAAATAAGCCTTATTTAAATTCTAATAGGTAGAAATCTAGGTTAAGTCGTTATTTTTTTAATAAAAATGGTAATGCATATAATATGGAGCCATACATCAATAAACAAACTATTTGTGTATTAAGGTCAAGGTGCAACAGATTAAAAGCAATAGCTACAATTAGTACACTAATACCACAAATTAACAGTGTGGTCGCTAAGTGGCTGTATCCGGTTTTGATAAATTTATGGTGGATGTGATTTTTATCCGCTTTAAATGGGTTTGATTTATGAATTACAATCCTTATAAAAAAGATACGCAATGTATCTATTAGCGGATAAAACAATAACGCAAATGCCAAAGCAGGCGAGGCTCTATAATAGCTAGATGTCTCATCTACTTGCGCCATATTAATAAAACTAATGGTAAAGAATGCCAATAAAAATCCGACGATCATTGAGCCTGTATCGCCCATAAAGATTTTCTTATCTTTTGAAAAATTCAATCTTAGGAAGGCTATTAAAGCACCACACAATGCTATTGCAATGGTTGCTAGACTTAAATCTTGTGCTTTGACAAAAAGATATACAAAGATGCCACTAACACACAAAGCTATTGTACCTGCCAATCCATCCACACCATCAATAAGGTTGTAGGCATTGATTATTAAAATATAAACGAACAATGTAAACCCAATTGATACCCAATACGGTAGGGTGTTAACGTCAAGAATACTAGAAAAGCCTATAATACGTGTGTCTGTAAAAACAATTAATAAGAGAGCCGCAAACAATTGACCGAAAAACTTCTTTTTAGCTGAAAGCACCGTTAAGTCATCCTTTAGACCAAGAAAGAACAGAATGGTTAGTGCGCCCATTACCAATAGTAGCACTTTGGTATTTAAAAATGCACCAACAATGGTCATTACCACAATTAGACTAAAGAAAATACCTATGCCTCCTAGCGTTGGTGTTTTATTAGAATGTAAACTTCTACTGTCTGGCTCATCCATTAAGTGCTTTGTCTTTGCCACATATAGAATAGTCGGAAAGGTTTGATGTGCTATAATAAATGCTAACATAAAAGCACAAATTAACCAAACTACAGCATTATTTTCTGGGGAAAAATTTTCGAGTAATGTTTTTATCATAAAATAGATATTGAAAACATCTTAGAGGAATACTAAGATACAAATTAAAAGTTGAGTTATTGCTTATTTTGGTGAACTTCCAAAATGACCTCAATAATTCTTCTGGCGGTTTTACCATCCCAAAGAGGTATGGTTTGCCCTTCTTTCCATTGTCCTTTAAATAATTTATCTAAGTATTTTTTAATTGCTTTGGGGTTTGTGCCTACTAGTTCGTTGGTGCCTAGTGTAATTGTTTCTGGTCGTTCGGTATTATCTCTAAGTGTCATACACGGTACATTCATTATGGATGCTTCTTCCGTTATACCTCCAGAGTCTGTAATAACCGCTTTTGCTCGTTCTACCAGATAATTAAACTCTAAATAGCTCAAGGGTTCTACAATGTGTAGTCTTGGGTGTTCTATTTCTAGTCTGCTTAAAATCTTTGCCGTTCTAGGATGTACAGGAAAGATGAGCGGCACATCCTTACTATGGGCAATAATCTCATCCATCATTGCTTTTAGTTGTCCTTCTTCATCAACATTTGCTGGTCTATGAAGGGTCATTACAATGTAGGACTGTGGTTTTAATTCTAATTCTGACCATACTTTTGGTGCTCTAAAATTTGGTCTTTGTTTTAGAAGTGTATCTATCATGGTGTTACCCACATAGAAGATTTGATTGTCTTTAACACCACTTTGCTGCAGGTTTATATTTGCCAATTCTGATGTGGTAAAGAAATAATTGGTGATACTATCTGTAACGAGACGGTTTATTTCTTCAGGCATGGTCCAATCGTCGGATCTGATACCGGCTTCCACATGGGCTACTTTGGTATGTAACTTTTGTGCGACCAATGCACATGCCATCGTAGAGGTTACATCACCAACTACCAATACCAAATCTACAGGGTTAGCCATCAACTCTTTTTCGAAGTTAATGAGTATAGCAGCGGTTTGTTCTGCTTGCGTGCCACCACTACATTCCAGATTAACATGAGGTTCAGGAATCGCCAATTGTTCAAAAAAGCTTCCAGACATATTTTTATCATAGTGCTGGCCTGTATGCACTAATCTGTATTCTATTTTTTCACCTTTTTGTTGTGCCACTTCAATGGCATGAATTATTGGTGCAATTTTCATGAAGTTAGGTCTTGCACCTGCAATTATGGTGATTTTACACATATGTATTGATTTGGTTCTTGTTGTATTTATGTTCTAATTTTCAGTACTCAAATATCTATCCCTTTATTCTCATTATAGCATTACAATAATCCCTATTATAGCAAATAAAAACTCATTCTTTATATTTTGTAAGAAAAATCGATAGCATAGTCGAAGGAGAGTCGAAGGAGCGTCGGAGGAGCGTCGAAGGAGCCTCAGAGGAACACCTTTACTCTTTTTAGTCTCTCAATTTTAATCTTATAAATATAAATGCAAAACTACGCATAGTTATTGAATTTAATATTTCCCCAAAATTAAATTAATAAAAAATCTTACCAAGTGAATTTGGCGTTTTATCCTTGAAGGCTGATTGATAAGCCTATAAGCCCACTCTAAATTATTTTTTACCCACCATTGCGGAGCGCGCTTTACATTGCCTGTATATACATCGAAACTTCCGCCTAAACCTTGGTAAACCGCCTGGTGTTGTTTTTGAATACGCTCCATTAACAACTCTTGTTTAGGTGAACCCATAGCGACGAACACGATATCTGGCTTATGTTTTATAATATCTTCAATTAGCGTCTTTTCTTCTGCGTTTGTTTTAATGTAACCGTTTCTATAGTTGCATATATTAATCCCTTTATATTGGGCCTGTAATTGCTTTACCGTGGCTTCAATGACTTCTTGTTTGCCACCTACGAGGTAAAATGACTTGTCTTTATGGTGTTTTTGTACAATGTCTAACCACAGCTCGCACCCAGGAATTTTAACGACCTCTTTGTGCCCTTTTTTTTGCAATGCCCAAACCGCACCAATACCATCTGGGTAGCCCAAATTTCGGTTTATGATTGCCCTACTCTGGTCTGTAGCGTGCAAGATTTTTTCGGCATTAACCGCCACTAAAATCTTTTTATGCTGATAGGCATAGTCTATGAGCTCCTCTCTGGAATTGGGAGCATAGGTAATGACACCATTTAAAGTTTCTGATTTCATGAGGTTGTTATGCTTCTAAATAAAAATGTGCCATAGCGTTAAACATAAAGGCATTGCTCCAGCGCATGTATGGAATTTTAGAACTCATTCCTTTTTTTACCTGATAGTAAAAATACCCTTTTTTGGATTGCATGTTATTTACGGTCCAATCCAAGGTTTTCTCCAGTAGGTCTTCTTGATTTTTGAACTGACTTAATTTTGAAGCCGTAACAATAACCTGAGCCGGACAATGTATGTCTATAGGATAGGTTTTGTTGTGGTAATATTTTGGCTTACCATCCGCTTCAAAAAAATTATCGACGTAATATTTCCAGCCTTTATCTATATATTTTTGAAAAGTTTTATCTCCCGTTTGTTGTTGGTAGGTTTCAATTGCATCTAAATTGAATCCTGTGTGAAAGCTATCTATCCATGATTGAATAGGTAGCAAACCGTAAATCCACGATCCATCTTCATTCTGTAATTGGCATGCTGTATCTACAGCCGTAGCCGCCAAGTTTTTATAGGACTCTTCTTTTGTATAGTGGTACACAAAGCTTAAAATCTTAGCTCCTAATAATGATGCATTGATTACGGTATTGTTTCCGTCCTTGATGCTGTAAGAAAACAGAAAACCATCTTTATGCGGTGTACGAGACAGGTCTTTGAGCACAAAATCCGCTGAGGATTTAATGACCTCCAGAACTTTAGGGTCTTGTGTTATTTTATAACTCTCTACCAAGGCTTCAACCGCAAAAGCCGTTGCCACCACTGTTGGTGTATTTTTTTTGAACAAGAACAGACGTCTGGCTTGCCAATCGAAATTATAGCCCCAACATGCCCCTGAGTAGCCTTCGGCTTTCATGTCTAAAAGCAGTTGGGTGATGTATTTGATGTGTTCTAAAAGCTCTGCTTGTGTACCAAAATCCTTCTTTCCATTAAGGGCTGCCTGATATAGTCTGCAATAGCCTAAAAGAAATAAAGCGATGCCTTTGGAATTGTGCTGTTTGGGTACTAAAAGTACTTTTCTAAAATTTATAGGACTTCGTTTGAATCCTTGAATCCAAGCCAAACGTGCTAAATCCCAATGCTTTAATGGTAGTGCCTGAAAGATTTTAGAGTTCATGCCATCGTAAGGGTCCCAACCTTTGAAGTCTTCGGCTTCACAGTAGGTTTTTAATTTTTGAAAGCTTTTTTTAAATTTTATTGTTGTCAATTCGTTTAGTTTTTGGTAGATAATACAGCATGCCTTTCAAAACATCAAATTTAAGGTCTTTATTTTTAACCTATATACAATTGATAAAATTTAATGTTTGATAAGCTATATTCATTTTTTGCTTGACCAAAAAACGAACCAAAAAAGTCAAGACTGCCGATGCTTTCGCTAAACATTAGGCTCGCTTCGGCACAAAAATAAAGTTTATGAGAAGCTTGAGTGTATTGTTTTCCTATGTTTAATATCTAATACATTATTGTGATTAAAAGCTAACGATTTTTATTCGTCTATTTTCATTGTTTAAGAACTCATGATGTGCTTCGCAGTTGTTTAACCCTTCGCTTCACTGTATGTTTTACGCTCAACCCTCGAAGGTCATTTATTAGCAGAGATTTAAAATCTTCGGCTTCACAGTAGGTTTTTAATTTTTGAAAGCTTTTTTTAAATTTTAATATTGTCAATTCGTTTAGTTTTTGGTAGGGAAGGCTCGTTTTATTTGTTAAATAATTCTCGATACATCCCGATGTAAACGTTCGGGACACTCGAACTGACGATTATTAAATATCAACTTGCGCTCCTCCTTGCTTTACAGATTCTAACACTTTAAAAGATGCTTTGGTAACCGCCACTATTTCCTGAAAAGGGATTGGTGCTTTACCTTCTGCCAATAGTCCGTTTACAAAGGCATTAACCATTTCCTTTTGGCCTTTATTTTGATTTAAGATTTTAGACTTTTTAGGTTTTCCTTTTCCGTAGATTTTTAATTCCTTAAAGTCATTAAGCGTTGCCGACATTCCTGCTGAAAACACCTCAACATATTCCTTAGTCATGGCTTTGGAACCGTTAGCATAGTATGCTACCACTCCTGATGAACCATTTTGAAACTGAATTAAAATATTTAAGGTATCGTTGAGCTGATTCGCATCTGGCAATGCGGATGCCGAAATTTTGGTCGGTAAGCTTCCGTTGAGATAGGTTAAGTAATCTATAAAATGACAAACTTCCCCTAGCACTCTACCTCCACCAATTTCTAAATCCTGAATCCAGTTATCACTAGGAATGGCACCAGCATTAATTCTATATATCATGGTCATTGGATTGTTACCAATGGCCTTTTTTAGCTTTGTAGTTAATGGTGAAAACCTACGGTTAAAACCTACCATTACCGCTTTATTCGCTTTAGCCTGCGCTTCCACAATGGCATTGAGTTCGGTTTCTAAAAGGCATAAAGGCTTTTCTACAAAGACATTTTTATTGGCCTCTAAGCTTTTTAATACATAAGCACCATGAGAGTCATGACGTGTTGCCACAAAAACGGTATTGGTCTTATCGTTTAGTATGTCTGACTCTTCCGTTGCACAAAACTGGAACTTAAATTTTTCTGCTACGCGTTTTGAGGTTGTTCCGGTGTTGGTGAGCACACCTACTCTGCCTACCTCATCCGTTTCCGGAATATTTGGTAATAAATTCCCCTGTGCATAACTCCCAGCACCAATAAATGAAATGTTTATTTTTCCGAGTTTATCGGTTGACGAGGTTGTAATTTTTTCTTTAGTCGCTGTTTTGCTTGTGTCGTATTTTAAAGCGATACCTGTAAAGGGTTCTGTTTTGGATACGACCAAATCAAAGGCTGCTTTAGCATTATCGAACTCAAACTCGTGTGTTGTAAGGTAGCCTATATCGATGCGTTTTGTCGCTATGAGGTTTTGGAAGGCCTCCATATTTCGTTTTTCCGTCCAACGTACATAAGGTAGCGGATAGTCTATGCCTTTTTCTTCGTAGTTAAGGTCGTAACGTCCCGGTCCATAAGAGCATGCCATTTTAAGTTCTAACTCTTTACGGTACCAAAACGGGTCGCGATCAAACCCTGTTGGCACAGCCCCTAAGACTACTACTTTTCCTTTTTTGCGTGCTATTGCGCCTGCAAAGTTTATAGGGTCTAAGCTATCTGTAGCTGCAGCAATAACCACTGCATCTGCACCATAGCCATTGGTAGCATTGAGAATCTGTGTTTCTATACCAGCGGCATTTCTGGTAAATCCTAAATCGACCACCTTATTTTCCACGGCTTGTTGTACTGCCGCTTCAGACACATCAATGCCTATAACCGTAACACCAGACGCCTTAAGAATAAGTGCTGCTAATTGTCCTAATAAGCCTAAACCAATTATGACACAAGACTCACCCAGACGCAAATCTGCCTGGCGCACGCCTTGCATTGCAATTGCTCCCAAAGTGTTATATGCTGCATCTTTAAGATTGGTAGCATCGTTAAGTTTTACACATAGGTTGATTGGCACTGCCACGATTTCCGCATGGTTGGCATAACCAACACCAGCACAGGCTACTTTATCACCAATTTCAAATTCTGTGACTCCTTCGCCTACTTCAATCACTTCACCAGCACAACTGTAACCTAAAGGAGAATAGGCATCCAGTTTTTTCATTACCGCTCTGTAGGTTTGTACAGGGCCTTGCTTTTTTAGTGTGTCTATAACTTGCTTTACTTGTTGCGGACGCTCTTTTGCCTTGCCTATTAAGCTTTTTCTGGCGGCAACAACCGTAGATCCTTCGGTACCTGCGCTTATAATAGAATAATGGTTTTTAACGATGACCATACCTTTTCCTAATTGTGGATAAGGCACTTCTTGAATAATCATATCGCCAGAACCTAGTTTTTGTGTGAGTTGTTGCATTTTATGCCATTAAATTTTTAATTTTCCTATGTAAAATATCACGAGAATATTTTTCCCTAACTAGAACAACTTGCTTTCTTTTAGATTGTATCTCATCATTGCCTAGACTTTGCAAAAGTACATCCAAATCTTCTGAATTAAAATTACATTGCCAACCAATGTTATTTTGAACAACAAAATCAGCGCTATCATTATCTCCTAACACTATAATGGGTAGCATTGCTGCCATATAATCGAATATTTTATTAGGAATAGAAGAGGTTATCATTGGTAACACTCCAATGTGCTTATCCTGAAGAAAATCGATCATTTTATTTCTTTCAATTTTGCCTATAATCTCGACATTAGTAATGTTATTTTGATTTATAAAGTCTATAACATCATTGTATCTTTCGCCAGTACCGTCTTCACCAAGTATCGTTAAATGCAGGTCTGTTCTATTTTTTAATACCTTTAGTATTGGCATTACATCTATTTGGTGCTGTAATTGTGCTACACAAACCAACTTTGTTATTGGCCCGCTGCTGGTTTGTTTTTCAGAGACCTTTTCCCATCTTTTATTTTCCCAACCTAAAGGCACAAAACCAGAAGGAGTATTTTTGGAGTATCTTCTTAACCATAGCTTAAACGATGGTGCCACATGCAGTGCACCCGTATAATGCTTTAGCGAAGGTTTTAAGAACATGTTGCAATACAGTTCAAATATTCTTTTCTTCTTTTTGTTTTCAATTTCCAGAGCATCTGGCCATACGTCTTGAATGTCTAAATAAATTTTTACGCCTCTAAGGATTTTGAGCATTGCCATAAAAAAAATGAGCTCTACAGGTCTTGAAGGCAACAAAATTCTATCATGTTTAGATACTTTAATCAGTAACCTAAAAAAGAGCTTCAAGGAAAAGAAAAAGTTTGAAAGCACTCTTCGTGGTGACACATTAGAATAATAGCCCAATACATTGAGTACTTTTAAGGTGTAGGGTAAGGTTTGTTTAGCCTCTTTAATTTCCTGTTTTGAAAAAAAGCGTTTTTCAGCATGGTAAAAATTAGACGTATAGTACACTACGTCTTCCCCTTCATCATTAAAGAAACTCGCCATATTAGGAAATCTGTTTCCACGTTTGGTGAGAATAGATTCTGTTGGTCCAATGAGATATAGTTTACTTTTTTTCAATTAAGGTTATGTATTTTGCTTCAAAAAGCTTTGTTATTTTTTTTATGTCGAATGTATTGGAATAGTGCTCTGCATTAGCCTCTCTCCTGCTATTGAAATCGGTATTATCTGCACAGTATTGTAAGGCACTTAATATCTCGTCACTATCCTTTACTTTAACAAACAATCCGTTTTCCTTTGGAACAACCAAATCCGCAAGTGCACCAACGTTAGTGGTGATGCAAAACAGACCAGAGGCCAAGGCTTCCAATAAACTGTTAGGGCAACCTTCTGTATAAGATGGCAACACATAAATATGATGGTTAGCATATAGCTTGTATTTTTCTTCACCAGTAATACGTCCTAAAAACTTTACTTTATCTGAAGGGATGTCGTTGGCTTTTAATTTGTCTTTTAATTTTTGAGTATAGCCTGATTTGTTTTCGTGACCCACTATTGAAAATTGAAAAGCCTGTAGTTGTCCCTTATTTTTAAGAGCGATAATTGCATCCATCAATTCCTCTATTCCCTTTAAATCCTGGATTCTACCTAAAAACAGCACTTTTATGGGATTTGGTTCTAGGTTTTTATTTGGTTGTACTATTTGGGATTTATCAATGGCTGTAGTGGTTACTACTATTTCATTAGTCTTTTTGGGCTTGAGGTTAACTAAATCTTGTTTGAATGCCGATGCCAAAACTACTTGTAAGGTGTTTTTTTGATACACCCAGTTGAACAGCTTTCGTTGTATATTGCTATTTGCTATTTTATTGTAGGTTGGTAATTTCCACCCTCTGTAAAAGACCACTACTTTTTTACCCAGTAGTTTTGCCAATACAATTAATAACCCATCCCTTATAAGTGGTACTGGAATTAATGATGGGCTTACCTGAACGATTTTTATTTTTCTATCGCCTATTAGCCTTAATATATACGCTAATACATCCCATAAATAGTAAAAAGGGTATAATAGACGTTTTAGTATTGGGTAATAGAAGAGGTATGCTCTTGAGCCAATAGTGCCATGTTTTAAGACTATGGTATCAGACTCAAAATGCTTAAAAAACAGATTGTAATAATTAACTACACCACCTTCGTGATTAAGTGGGTTGGTGATTATAAGTACTTTGTTTAATGGCATCTCTTCTTAATTGTAAGTATGGTAGTAATGCGAAAAAGTATATTGCATCAGTTGTTTTAAACATACCCGAATAAAAATTTACTAATATGAGTATGACAAACAATGTTAATATAATTGGAGCATTTTTCCTGTCATATTTTCGGTATGAAAAATAGAATTTTAATATCTTAATATATAAAATCAGAATGAGAATAATGCCCACTATCCCATGATTATATAAAAACCCAAATATATCACTATGCGCATGTGTTCTTCTACCAATAGTTCTGTGCGAATCCTCTTGATTTCCGAATCCAAAAAAGTGGTTATCTGAATAGTACCATTCGTTGTACAATCTAGTGTACATCCCAACACGGCCAGAGCCTGCCTTTTCGTTTTCAGGGTCAAATTGGTCTTCAGAAAAGCGATCGTCTATGGTGCTTTTTTGACTTTCAAAAATGTATATACCTGCAAAGCCCAAAGCAAGAAAAATCAATAAGCCTGTAAAAAACTTTTTAAAGCTAAAATCGGTTTTAAGATTACCAAGATAGTACACCAGGTTCCCAATTGCAAACGCTATCATAGCACCTCGCTTTAAAGTTATAAGAATTGCCAGTGCGGAAATAATTATAAAGATTTTATTCTTTTTAAAACCATCGGTGCTCCATAATAAAAATGGATACATAAACAACACTAAATATGAGGCCACATTATAGTCTGTTTCAATATAACCTGTTACGTAAAACATAATAGTGAATACAAAGGCTACGACCACTACCTTTTTTAAAACCTTGATGAAGTCCGTTATGGTAAATACATTTTTATAGGCATATACAAAGAGTATGTTGATTCCAAGTATCCAAAACAGAGTTTTAGAATACAACCAAAAGCCTTCAAAAAAATCTCTATCCGTGAACAAGTAAAAAAATAAAACCAGAGAGAAAAACAAAAAGAATCTAAAGAACTGAAACTTTTTAATGATACTATAGTTTAGAATATTCTCCTTAACTATAAGTACCAACATTACTAACCTTAACGTTCTGGAAATATTTAAAATAAAGGTACTTTCTAATAACTCAGAACTTAAGTCCGTTACTAATAAAAGTGGAAAACCCCATTTTATGAGAATTATTAATAGTCTCAATTATCTATAATTTTAAGTATTTGTTGCAATCTTAAATTGCATAGATTGTTTTTGCAAAACATGCCTTCTTCAAAATCCCAGCTATTGTTCGTTTGGTTATAGCTTAACCTTCCTGGCTTGCCCTTTACCACTAATAACTCCCTGTCGTCCTTTTGTCCAAAATAAGGTTGTATTTCGTTAATAAAATATTCATTTTCACTTGAGATGAATATATCAATGGACACAAACTTAAAAAGGTGTGTTTCTGTAATGTTTTTTACGAGCTCTAAACATTCTATTGGTGGCATCCCATATCCAAAATTCTGTGACCCACTGTGAAACTCTCCATTTTTTAATTTTTCGAAACCAAAATAATAATCACCTATTCTAATTATTCTCCATTCCTTAACATCGCGAATATAGTCTTGCAAAATAATAAAACCATGTTCTTTGTCTAGCTTATGTTTTCTATAACTTCTTACCCCTTTACCAAATACTTTTTTTGTAATACTTTTTAGTTGTGAAGCGCTATTAAGAATCTTAACACCTGAAGCACCAGACCCACTGCTTGCTTTATATACCAATGGGTATGTATAAGATGATGCGAAGTTAAAGACTTCCTGCATATCATAAAAAATATACGATTTGGGATGAGGTAAGTTATTCAGTTTTAGAAAATCTATTGTTCTTAGTTTGCTTTCCCAAATCCACAAGGCATTAAAGTTAGGAAACACAGGTACCGTTCCATTATCTTTAAGAAGTTTCAATCTATTATCAAACATATCTTTCCAAGGTGTGTACTGTACAGATGGTCTTGCTATTAAAACATCTATTGGAGCCGCTTTTAAATCCTCTAACCCATCCTTAGAAAAGAAATCTATAACCTGATACGACACTTTTAGTTCGTTACAAGCCTTTATGAAATTGCTATGCAAGTGCCACTTCTCCTTTAAGATACCAACCGTAAATTTAGAATCCTGAAACTGCTGCTCCTGTTTACTGGTAATATCGATTACTGACTCTATAGCTTTTTTTTCGCGATAATTGAACAGATTAAAGTAGTAGTAAATGATTTTTTTAATCTTTAGAACTAGTTTGCCTTTCATACTACTTCTCTTTTAAGATTGTTTTAATAAGTTCATGATGCGTTTCACAGGTGACAACATTTTTCAGAACACGCTTTCTCTCATTTTTATATACAAAATTAAGCCATGGAAATTTTTCATTTAGTTTTCTCATGACTCTTCCATTTCCATTTAAAATACTGAGGTACGTATTCTTTAGGTCCTTAGAAAGTTTCAACCATTCTTCATGAACATAATTTGGGTTTTCACTCATTTTGTTATTTTGTATGGTAATAGTATCTAAGAGTGATTTTGCCTCCTGAGCATCCATTTTTCTAATCCCAATTTCATCACCGTAAAAACTTTTATGAATGTAAGGTAATAATTCAACATCGGTAGAATTGTCCTCATTAATCACTACTTGGATTAAAAACCCTTTGTATAACCAATCTCGTTTTAGTGGATAAGGGTCAAACACAAAGTTACCTTGACCATAATAAATTTTTCCTTTGTTATAATTTTCGAAAGCACCAGCAATATGCGAGTGTTGACATACCACCATATGGACTCCTTGGTCTATAAAAAATCGACATGTTTTTTGTTGTTGCGGTGTTGGTAAACTGTAGTTTTCCTTTCCGCCATGATATAAAAGTAATATAAAGTCGCTTTTAGGTTTTAGGTTCTGTATTTTATCAACAAAATCCATAATATCCAGTGGGTTAGCCCCTGATTTGCCATGCTCTGCAATTGAAAACTCATGCTCTGCATAACTTAATATTGTAATGGTTTTTCCTTTGATTTCTATTGAGAAAGGTTGGGATGCCTGTTCTATAGTTTCACCAGCACCAGAATAATGTAACCCATACTCTTTTAAAGCATTTATTGTAGTCTGTAACCCTTTGGCACCATGGTCTAAAATGTGATTATTGGCAAGGTTTAAAAAACTAATACCACCCTCTTTAATAGCTTTTAATATCTTGGGATTGTTACCAAAAACAGCACCGCTTTTTTTTATAGGACTTGCCTCTGTAATTAATGGTGTTTCTAGATTGGCTATTGCTAAATCTGCCGACTTTACAATCGGCATGGTATCTGAAAATAATTGCAAAGCATCACCGTCTAAAAAAGCTGTTTCATCTCTTTTAGTTGCACAGATATCTCCTCCAATTACAAGTTTAACCATTGTATTTACCATCTAAAAATGTTTGCGCCCAAGTTTCAAAGGCAAAAAACATCCATAAGTTTTTTAAATCGCTCTTAGAAAACCCTTTATTTTTTTTGTTCCAAATTTTAGATACTTCAGTAAAATTGAAAACTCCCCTACTTTTAATGCCTGGCAATAATTGATCTTCAATTAAATTGAACATATCTGTTTTCAAAAATAAGTCTTTTACCGGCAATGGAAACCCACTTTTATTTCGGTAAACAAAATCTTTATTAAAACGCTTGACTGCCAGCTCTTTTAAAATATGTTTTGTATAGGTATTGGATTTATTTAAATACCTTAAATCATTACATTTTTTTACCAATAAATCACTAGGCAAAGTGGCTACCAACTGCACCATATTTTTATCTAAAAAAGGGACTCTGTTTTCTACAGAATGTGCCATCGTCATTTTGTCTTGTCTATTTAACAGATCTACCATGTAGGTCTTTAAGTCGTATGCAGAAGCTCTTTTAATAAGATCGCCTTGCGTTGGAAACACTGCTTTACGTTGTGCAATTACGTCTTCAATACTATTGGAAACACTAAACTTATCATAATCTTGTAACTGTATGGCAGAGCTGCTCATTATGAAAAAATCTTCGGGTGTTTGCCCTAAGTTATATTTGTTTTGAATCTTATTTCCAATGAGCGGCACTTTAGAATATCCCTTTAGGTTCATATTAAAACGACAGGATAAGTCATGGTATCTTGAATACCCTCCAAACAATTCATCTGCACCTTCACCACTTAATAAAACCGTAACATTCTCCTTTGCTCTTTCTGCAAGTCGCTTAATTCCCAAAGTGTTTGGAATGCTAATCGGTTGGTCTAGATGCCAGGTTGCCTTAAAAAAGTTCTCAAAAGCATATTGGTTGGAATATTGATAACGATGCGAATCTGAATTGGTATGATTGGTAACGTAATTGATAAATTCTTCTTCAGAGTAGTTAGCATCTGAAAACACAATAGAAAAGGTATCCATATTGGCATTAAAGAACTCTCTGGCATAGGTGGTTACTAATGACGAATCTACACCACCAGATAATTGACAACCCACAAGCACATCGCTCAATAATTGGGATTTAATACTCTCCTTGAAAGTTGCATCCAGCACTTCGACAGCATCCTTTAAACTGATGTTGTTTTCTTCCACCATTTTATACGACCAGTATTCCTTAACTTTTACACTGTCTTTGGAAATCTCATAATAATGACCTGGAGGCACTTGCTCAACATTTTTGTATAATGTTCTGTCGTGTGCACAATATCTGAATAACAAATATTCATCGAGATGGTTGGTATTGAGTTCTGCTTTAAACTCAGGATGCTCAGTAAAAGATTTTATTTCTGAAGAAAACATCACAATTTTTGATGTTTTATAAATATACATTGGCTTTATGCCTAATTGGTCTCTTACAATAAAGCTTTTACTTTGCTTTAAATCTACAATTATAAATGCAAACATACCATTGAGCATGTCCAACATTTTATCTATACCATATTCGATATAGAGGTATAATAACACCTCAGAGTCAGTTTTACTTTTAATGGGATGACCTTTGGCAATTAATTCGTCTCTATAAGCCAATGCATTATAGGTTTCACCATTATACGCTAATATATAGTTACCACAATTGGAAATCATGGGTTGGTGTCCTTTTTGTGACAGGTCTAGAATGGAAAGTCTATTGAAACCAATCCCAGCATTAAGGTGGCTAAACTCATCTGTTTGCCCATCAATAACATTAACTTTAGTATCCTTAAACAAAGAAAAGCCCACCATACCTTGGTCGTCAGGACCACGATGCTCCTGAATATCTGTCATTGCTTTTAGCACACGACTATTAAGCGGTTGTCCTTCTAAATTTATAAAACCTGTAAAACCACACATAGCTAAATGATTTTATAATAATTATAGAACGCTTTAATACGTTCGTCTATTAATAAAGGTTCGTGCCCTTGTAGTACATCTGGGTCTGGGTGGTGATTACCTTCAATAGCAACCAATCCCTCTTTGGCAATTACAAAATCCCAACCTATAATCTTTAGCATTGGTAAGTTATTGGCTGCATTAATTATTTGCTCCCTAATGGATTGCCAGTTGGGTATTGTTACACCCTCAATTTTAATGTTTGTATCTGGGTGATGGGTATATCTTATATGTTTTTTAGTTTTTGGATGGGTTGTACAATCGCTCAATGTTCCTGTATCTAAATCTATAGCTGCACTTAATCCACCTTTTGTAAAATTATCTTGTGGAGCTGAAGCTTCAACACCAATTCGCTGTACTGCTCTAGCTATAAAAGCCTTGTTTGTTTTTGGGTCTATCATAGTGACCACACGCATGGTATTGACTGAGGCTTGGTTTAAGGATTTTGAAAAATCGCCAGGTTCTATATACTCCGTAAAAATATAATTGTTTAACGTTTTAAACAATTGGTGCAGTTCTTTATGACTGTACCTTGTTTTGTTATTTAGAATATACTGATTGTCATTTTCTTTTTGGATAATATAAACTCCCTTGCCACCACCGCCTGAAACAATTTTTACCACAAACATCGTCATGGCATCCATTAAATCATCTAAAGTCTTATTGCTATGTGACGAAAAATGTCCATTTATAAAAATTCCGTAGGTTTCTGGCACTTTAATGTATTTGCCAACACATTGTGAGAAAATGAACTTATTTGTGAGTATTTCATTAAAGGGCTCGTTAATCCACCTTGCCATTGAGGTGTTGTAATCACTTAGATAATCTTTATAATTGTGCTTATCTAATTGATAGAGTACATATTTTTCTGCCAAAAATCCTTTTTTCCACAAGCTGAGTTTTTTGAAAAAAGACAACGGAAATTTATCCCTTAAGTCTTTTTTGACAATATTTAATTTAGCACGGTATTTATAATATGTAAATTTCATTAAGGACTATCTATTTTAAAACAAATGTTTTAATAGCATATAAAATATTAGTTAAGGTATCAATTAATTTAACAGGCTTTTTATTAAAGTTATTCTGATACAATTTCTCATATTTTAAAGCTCCATTTGCCACGTCAAAATATTGTTCAAACCACTTTATTGAATTTTGTGAATCTTGGTCTGTAAATGCTTGAAAAATATTATTCAAATTAATTTCAGAGTTAAAGTCTTTGACTTTTGTACGAGGTGAAAAGTTTGAAGCCAAAATTTCATTGAAATTTGAATTATTAACCAAAAGAGGATATTCACCTTCATTGTATGGTACAAAAACTAATTTATTGAGACTAGAAGCTTCCATAAAGTTACGTCCTGTACCAATAATAGCATCACCAATATCTACAAGTTCACTTGCGTTATGTGTAAAAACATCTGAAGTTTCAACTATAACTTTGTTTTCTAGATTATTCAATCTTATATGCTCTAGAACAGAATTTAAAATTTCCTCATTTTGAATTGTACCTAATATTACTAATTTTACATCAAGTCCTTTATTAGCTAACCATTTCAATAGATTAACACTTTGAATCATAGTTTTATGATAATGTTTTCCTATTCTATTTATTCTTAAAATGGTATGTTTTGTAAGGTTATGTTTGGCTTTAAAATCGTTAATTCTTGTATAGTCCAAATTGACTTTTGCTACTCTGTCGGGAATTAAAATGACTTCGGTATTTTTGTATCTGTCTCTTTGTCTGAAATAATCTAAATTTTCATCACTGACCAATACTAAGTTATCCGCTTGAGGAAAATATCTTTTAGGATTAGGTCCTCCACATTTCGTTAAATAGTTCTGTTGATTGAACTTCAATGAAATTAATCTACTAAAAGCAAAACTTTCTAAATCAAAAGCATTTATAGCATCAGGATTTATTTTTTTTGTTAAAGACTTAATACTTCCTAGGGCTTTAAAAAAATTGTAACCATTAAATTTTACAAAAAAAGTATTATAATTTCTTGAATCAAATACATCAGATTTTCTGTATCCTAAATTGATTATAAAAACATCATTATTTATACCTAACTCGTTTGCAATAGTATTTAAATCATGAAAATGCCCTCCCTTACCATGACCTACACTTGATATTAAAAAAACTATCTTCATTGCTTTAATTTTTTGATTAAATCTTTGAAAACTATAAAATCAGTTTTTTTAATCATAATTATTTGTTTTATCGGAATTTTCGTTTCTCTACTGTATAGTATTAAAAATAATAAAGACGCTATAAAATAACTAAAAGTAGATGATAATGCAGCACCAGAAGAGCCATAATCTGGAATCAAAACAAGATTAAGTATAATATTTATAATTAAAGCAGGAACCATTGCCTTAACTGCAAGCCATGGCTTGCCTTTGCCTGCTATATCCATATTTAAAACAGTAAAAATTGTGAGAAACAAAATACCTGGTGTTAAAAATTTTAGAACACGACCGCTTTCAAAAAAATCAGCCCCAAATAGACCTAATATTATATAATTAGACAACAATAACAATACAACTGACCCTATAATAGTTATCATTGAAGATAATCTTAATAGCTGTGTTATTTTAACTGAAAAAAGCTTATCGTTCTTTGCGACAGCACTTCTTGCAAATATAATAGCACTAAGAAAAAGAGGAACTTGCAACAAATACTCAGCCAGACTAGTACCTTTTGAATATATACCTACCTCATATGGCGTTGACAATTTATCAAGTAAAATAACATCAACTCGCAAATTTAGATTTACAATCAATAGCCCTAAAGCATACACTACTCCTAAAGAAATCATTTTTTTTATAATTAACCAATTGAAGTTTAAGGTAAAAAAAGACAAAAACTTATTCTTATTAAAAAGTATAAGCGACACTACCATTGGACCACCAATTAAGGCAAAGAAATAGCCTTTAATATCTAATTTTAAAACAAGTACACAAATGACAGTTAAAAATAAGATAACGAATGAAGGAATCCAATTTACTTTACTAAAAGAAGCAACATCGTTTCTTCCTAAAAAAATACCTGTATTATATGTATTAAATAGATTAAATGTAATAGGTGAAATTGCTAAGAGCACTAACCATATATCCTCTCCTTCATTACTAAAATAACTTATTAGACAAAAACAGGAGAGAACACTTATTATTGAGGTAAAAAACCAAATTTGAGTAATGGCTGTTTTAATTTCTTTCTCAGTATAAATTTTTTTTCCTAAAAAATAAACAGTTGATTGCCTAACACCCAAGGATCCAAACGAAATAAATAACGATGGATATACTAATAAAGCAGCTATAACACCATTTTTTTCAGGTCCAAGTGAACGGGCAATTATTATTGAAGTTGCTAAGCCAAAAACAGTCATTAAAACTTTAGAAGCACTAACACTAAAAACATCTTTTAAAAGTCTCGTCATTAAGATTTTTCTACTATTTTACAGGGAACTCCTATTGCAACCATATTATCTGGCACATCAATATTAACTACAGAACTAGCTGCTACTATTGCGTTGTGTCCGATGGTAATACCGCCTAGAATAACTGCATTTGAATATATTATAGCATTATCCTTTATTTTAGGATAGCTTTTTTCTTTACCCTTTTTACCGTCACTTCCTAAAGTAACATTTTGAAAAATTATAACATTGTCACCAATTTCACTTTCACCAATAACAACACCTACTGGGTGGACAAGCTTTAATTTTTCACCAATTTTAGCCAAATAAGATATATCACAATTTCTTTTAAATATAAGCTTCATTCTCATTCTAGAAGCCATTAATTTAAAGATTCTAAAATTAGATGTATACCAATACTGACCTAACCTATAATTAAATAAAACATTATAACTGGGATTAATAAACATTGTAATTAGACAATCCCAAATCGTTGCATTAGGTTTAGGGTGATCTCTCTTTATTTTTTTTAATGTATCCTTAAAACTAGACATATACAATAAACTGACCTACTATACTTACAGCTATAAATTATTTCATTAATTGCAAAGCTAAAATAAATCCAAGACTATCAATGCTTATTTGGATTTAAAGTAAACTGCTAAAGTTTATTTATGGCTTTTTATCAAAGGTTATTTGAATAAATTTATTAATTTGTCAACACGAAAACGTTTGCGTTATTTGTTTTAAATAAAACTCGCTTATCTTTACTTATTACAACAACAAACGACTAACTTATAAACACTATAATCTATGCAACACTTTTACACAACACTTAAAATATCTCTTTTTACAATTGCGGTATTTGTTTATGGGCATACGAGGGTTAATGCTCAAGAAACGTACACGATGCAAACCGGTAATTTTAATGCCATACATACCATACACACCAATGGCAGTTATTTTGCAGGTGGTTATAATAACAGTGCTACTGAATTAGGCACGTATGCAAATGGTTCAGGTGGAGGCTACACTGGAGATCCTGGTGTTGCCCTTTTTAGAACCTTTACGGCTAACGGCTCGAATAGTTCTGCAACAGTCAGACCTTTAAGGGTTGGTGATGAGTTTACGATTACGGCATACGTGGGTAACTCTAGTAGTTTTTTTAATAATAGTAATGCTGGTATTTCTTTTAATGGTAACCCTATTAATTCTGGCTTTGCAAACTATCAAGATGCTAATCGCTTAAAACTTCAAATTAATAAAGATGGTAATTGGTTTGGTGCTGCTTCAGGTACTATCAATGGGTTTTCTACGCCAGGTCAAGATGTTACTTTTAAATTTAAATTAGTGACTCCGAATAGAATTATAGCAACCATTACAGGTAGTAATGGAGCTGAAACCAGAGATGTGCTATTAGCAGGTACAACTGATGATAACATTGAAAGTTTTGTAATTTGGAATCAATCAAGTGGTGGTGGTAACGATATGTATTGGAAAAATGCAAGTCTTACCGCAACTGGCTCTATAGAACTTGGAGGTAGTAATGGTTCATTTATTGTAACCAGTACTTTACGAAACGGCTTTGAAGCTAACTCAGCCACTACAGTGAAACCTAATAATCTTATTAAGGAAGGTACTGGTACAGTTACACTTTCTGGTGATAATTCTTATACTGGAACGACTACTGTTAACTCAGGAGTATTACGTCTAAGAGGAGATATAGTAGGTTCTGACATCACTGTTAAAAGTGGTGCTACATTAGAAATCGACGATGACGTTACCGTAAAGTCTGTTACTGTTGAAGGTGGCGGCATTATAAAAGTGAACTCAGGCTATACCTTAACTGTAACGAATGGCTTGACTTTAGATTCTACTTCTAGTGCTTTTTCGAGTTTAATTTTAGACGGCACAATTGCAGGCAGTGTAAGCTATAAGCGCTATGTCAACTCTGACGCCAATGGTAAAGATCTTATAGCACCACCAGTAAATGGGCAAAGTTGGTCAGCTTTCTTGGCTTCTGGAACCAATGCAGCAGATTTAATGGATGATGGCAATACGAGTCCTACGACTTATACTTTTGGTCCGTTTGACAAAGTATCTGAGTCTTATATTACCTATACCGATACCGATGTTGCTACTTTAACTGCAGGAACAGGCTACAGAGCAGCTACAGATGCTGGCACAACATTAACCTTTACAGGTACTGTTGCCACTGGTGATGTTTTAGTTGATATTGATTATTCTGGTACAACGTATCCGGATTGGAACCTTATTGGTAATCCTTACCCATCTTATGTTCATATTGGTGATTTTTTAAGCCAGGAAACTGCTACACCTGGTAAAGATAATATTGATATCTTTTATCCTAACACTGGTATTTACGCCTATGCTGGTCGTACAATTGCGCCAGATGGCCCGATTTGGGATGTTATTACCCTGGCAAATGCCGGAACACGATTAATGGCACCAGGACAAGGGTTTCTTGTACCTGCAGATACAGACGATTCTGCAACTATTGATCTTGTATTTAATAATGCGATGCGACGAACAGGTTCTGGAGATGATTTTATAGCTGGCCGTGATGCTAGTTTATTGACGTTTTTAGATTTAGGCATTAGCACCTCTAACAAATGGTATAACACGGAATTTTATTTTAATGACAATGCCAGTCTAGGAGCCGACCATGGTTATGACGCTATCATGCTAGGAAGTACTGCACCAGCTTTTGCACTTTACTCTAATTTGGTGCAAGACAATACAGGACAGCCAATAGCTTTACAGGCCTTACATCCTAATGATTTAGTAGATGTTACCATTCCTTTAGGAGTGAATGCTAATCAAGGTGAACAACTAACGTTTAGTATTCGTGAAACCACTCTAGATAGTTCTGTAAATGTTTATCTGGATGATATTTTGAATAACACTACGACGCTTTTAAATTCTTCTGATTATGTGATTACACCAATTTCGGACCTAAATGGTACTGGTCGTTTTTACATTAGATTTACTGAGCAGGCTTTGTCTGATGATGACCATGATTTTAATGGTTTTAAAATTTATACTACAGCTTCGCCAAAAGCATTGCATATACACGGAAACTTTGACGACACCACTACGGCAAAAATCTATGATTTACATGGACGATTGGTACATGAGGAATCTTTTACCACCAACAACCAGTTGCACACCATTGCTGTGGATGCCTTTTCTGCTGGTGTTTATGTTGTAAGCTTACGTAATGCTACACAAGCACAAACGCAGAAGGTGATTATTAGGTAACTTATTAACACCTCTTTAAAACTGTAAAGCGCATCTTGAAAAGGATGCGCTTTTTTATGTTTACACCTATAGTGACATTATTGGGTTGTGTTGTGTCTTATACTAGAGATTAACTGTTTGTTAATATTAAAATTATAATTTAGCCCTAAGTTTTAGTAACTTTGCTGACCTTTATTTTGTAAAGTAGATAATCTTAAAAAAAATACGTTTTTAATATGAAAAAAAATTACTTTGGTTTAATAGCACTTTTAATTTGCGGTTTTGCTTTTGGGCAGACAACGATATTTGATCATGCAGGCGGTGGTTCTGCTCCAGCGGGTTGGACATTTAATAATAATGTTACAACTAATGCTATTGATCGCGGAAGTTATTGGCTAGTTGATGCTGGAGGTACAAGTGACGAAATTATAACATCTTCAATAGATTTATCTGCTTATAGCTCAGCGGAATTCTCTTTATCTGTTGCTTCATTTGGTACCGGAAGTCATAATCAAGCATTAATAGAAATTTCTTTTGATGGTGGAACTAATTATACACAAACAGAAACTTCTCCGACAACAACTGGTTCTTCTTATATCAATGGAGGAAGTTTTACTTTAAATACTCTCAGTTCTACAGTAGTTATAAAAATCTCCAACACCGGAAGTTCTGGTCGAGGCGTTAGGTTACAGGACTTAGTTTTGACAGCTGAAGCTGCTACAACTAATACACAAGTACAGTTTACATCTGCATCAGCTACAGTTGGTGAGGCTGATGGCACCTATGATTTAACGTTTTCCATAACAAATGAAGATGCAACTAATGCCACTACTTTTGATGTAGTACTTACAGCAGGTGAAGCGGCAGATATTAATAGTTACTCAACTCAAAGTGTTACTTTCCCAGCTGGTTCTTCTACAAATGAGACTCTAACTGTCACTATTACAGATGATGCTTTTTATGAAGGTGACGAAACCTTAACGTTTAGCATTCAAAATATTTCAGGAGGAAATAGTGCTGCAGCTGGAGCTAACTCTAGTTTTGATTTAACGATTGCTGATAATGATCCTGATCCTTCAATAGTAATTTTTATTGAAGATTTTGACAATACTAATCCTAAATGGAATAATGATATTGAATCTCAACTTTTTGTAGATCCTTCTACACCTAGTGAAGGTTTATTTATACAAGCAGCTTCGTCTAACAATATTAATTTTTCTGGCAACACCGTATTTGGTAGAGATTTAGAAGGTGAGTCTGGTGAACCATCATTGGCTCCTTATACTTTTACATTTGAATCTGTAGATGTATCTGATTTCACATCTTTGGTAGTAAGTTTTGATTATCATGCTTTTGCTAACGCTGAAACCGGTGAATATGAAATTGTTATTGATGGTGTTGGGCAAGGACAAGTTGAATATTTTAATGACCCTGATTCTTCTCCTGGTGTAAACGGAACTATTTCTGTTCCTGTAGCAGATGGTGCTAATACTATAGGATTAATATTAACAGGAACTCTTAATGGTGGAAGTGACGTTATTGAGTTTGATAACTTCACAATAAAAGGAATTTATAATGGTTTAGTTTTTGTTGACGGAGTTTGGAACCCAGCAGCTCCATCCGCAGCAACTGCTGCATTGGATGCTTTGGTGCTCAGTGGTACTTATACTGTAACTACAGATATTGCAATTAATAATATGGTTGTAAAGCCAGGAGCCAATATTATCATAGACCCTATTTTTACATTGACTTCTAATAGTTTAACTTTAGAATCTACGTCTTCTAGTTACTCAAGTTTAATTTCTAATGGTACTATTATAGGTACCATAAACTATCATCGTTTTACCAATACTGTAGGTACAGGAGCTACAGGTACCGGAGGCAATGATCTTATTTCTGTGCCTTTACATCCGACCGTGTTGGGTGGATTAACCTTTGATACGTTTTTAACGCAAGGGTCACCTGCTAACTCTACGAAATTAGCTTCACAGACTACAATTGTAACGACTTATGCTTTTGGACCTTATAATAACACTTCGTTAGTTCCTGCTTACGAAAATTACGACTCTAACAGTACTGATGTTCTTGAAATAGCCAAAGGTTATAGAGCAGCTACCACAACCGGTGAAAACCTTACTTTTACAGGTATTCCGTTACAAGCTAATCAGAGCATTATGCTTACTAATCCATTAACAGGCGGATCGCAATGGAATTTAATTGGTAATCCATTTGCCAGTTATGTTGATGCGCAAGCTTGGTTAACTGCAAATAGCGCTATATTAGACTCTGAAGCTGTAGCCATATACGGCTACAACAGTGGTACTTACTCTGGTAGTGAAGCTACTGTAAATAATTTTACTATCATTAACAGTTCCGCTAACAACAGCTTAAATATTGCACCTGGTCAGGCCTTTTTTGTGGCCGCAGGCCCAGGAGATCTTTCTGGTAATGCAGGTTCAGTAGTTTTTGCAGGAAATGACGGTTTTCCTGCCGATATGCGAATTACTACAGGTAATGACGATTTTATTGAAGGCCGCACAACAAATGAAAATTATCATTTAAAGCTAGAACTTACTGGCACAAACAGTGAAACCACTAATTTTTATTTTAATAACAATTCTAGCAGAGGTTTAGATCCTGGTTATGATGCCGCTACTTTAGATGCTTTTACTTCTGAGCACTTATTGTATTCTCATTTAGTAGAAGATAATACTGGTAGAGCTATGGCTATTAATTCTTTATCAGTGGATGATATGTCTGATGTTACTATTCCTTTAGGAGTAAATTCTAATCAAGGAGAACAACTTACATTTAGCATCAATACAAGCACCTTACCAGATGGTATTAGTGTTTATTTGGATGATACGTTTGCAAATACTTCTACTTTATTGAATTCTGCTGATTATGTTTTAACACCATCTACCGATTTGAATGGTACAGGACGTTTTTATCTTAGATTAGCAAATAGCGCTTTATCTACTGCAGATACGCGTTTAGATGAGTTGACTATTTATACCAACCAAACTGACCGTACGATTGTTATAGCAGGACAGTTAACAGAAGATACTACAGCTTATGTTTATGATATTCAAGGCCGTTTAGTGACTACTCAACAACTTAATAACCAATCTGGATTACAAACTATAGATGCCCACACACTTTATACTGGTGTTTATATCGTTAAGTTATCTAGTGGTAATAGTAACAGAGTAGAGAAAGTTATTTTAAAATAAAACTAATAACCAAATACTTAGGTAAGTATGTTGGAAAATTGAGGTTTTTTAGTTTAATTGCAGTATATTAGATTGAAAATTAAACTAAAAAGCCTCAATTATAAAAATGTAAAACTTTTATTTTTGATTAAAGCTTTTTACATTTACTATTGATAAATAAATTATTTTATTATTTTTGAACCAAATTTAGGCTAGTGCCATGAAGAAAGAAAACCATACAGATAAAATCACACGTAAGGATGCTATTAAAAAAATGGGCAAGTATGCCGCATTAACAGCTGTAGGAACTTTCGTGATTTTAAACCCACTTAAAGCGCAAACGTCTTCTCCACCAGATCCAGGAGGGAATCCTTTCGATTAATAATTTCCTAGTTATATTTTGAATAATGACTTAGCACCATCTCATCAACGGCTGTTTGGTCCGTATTGGTTATTATGGTACTCTAAATCTAACAACTATAGTATTGTTGGTTCTGAATTCAAAACACTTTTAGATTATTATTTTCAATCCGATTCCTTAGATGCGTATAAAGCTACTCTCTTAAAGCTTGATTCTACATCTGATCCAAGTCTTATTGCCCATAACCTTAACACATATTTGCAAAATTGTAATGTCGTTAAAACATTACCCGAGGAATTTTGCCCAAAGTTTAAGGCCTCTCATCGTAACATCACCAAACAGTATCGTATTAACGGTAAAGGGATTCAAATTCATTTTGATACCGATCTTGTACAGAAAACCATTCATCCTGCGTTGGCTCATATGGAAGTCTCAGCAGAAACCGAAAATGCACAGGTTGTTTTTGATGTCTATATAGACACTGACCGTCTTTGTTTATTTAAGAATGCTCAGTTGATTACATCAGTTCCTAAACGCGATTATCATTTATTGCAAGGCAAATTTGTAATGCAGTTGCTCACGACTATTTATGATAACGAGGAATCTGATTGGGTAGGCACTTTCCATGGGTCAACAATCTCAGATGGTTCTAATTCAATTTTATTTATTGGCAAATCCGGAAAAGGCAAAAGTACGTTGTGCGCCCTACTGGCTGCCAATGGTTTTGAATTATTGGCTGATGATGTTTCGCCTATGCTTTCAGAAAACCGTCATATTTACCATAACCCTTCTGCTATATCCATTAAAGCGGGAGCTTTTAGTACATTACAAACCTTAATTACAGATTTTGATAGTTTACCAACCACACTGTTTAATACCACTAAAGGCCCTCTAAAATATATACCATGTCCTACACCTGCAAGATCTCACTATCCTTGTAAGGCTATCATCATGGTAAATTATAAAGCTGAAGCAGCAACGCGTTTAGAACCTATATCTATTAAGGAAATTTTAGAAACTATGATACCTGATTCATGGTTGTCACCAAACCCTGAACATGCTGCGCAATTTTTGGATTGGTTAAGCGCTACTCAATTATTTCAATTAACTTATAGTGATACGGATAGTGTCCTAGCAACCGTATCTACAATTTTTAACACCTTTAAAGCCGACCAATAATACTTATATTAGAGTTTTATTTAAAATAATATGGATCATCTAGCCCTTACATACCAACATATTGCAGATATCCTGAGTTTTGAAACCACAAATTCTGAGTTAGAACAACGTTTAAGTGATCCTAATTTTAATTGGGACGCTATTGTTATTGAGGGTAGTAAGCATTTGGTTTTACCCGCACTTTATTGTCGGTTAAAGTCTAAAAGCCTGCTTCATGTCTTACCAGAAGAACTCCATACTTACTTAGAGGAACTAACAGCCATAAACCGAAACCGAAACGCATCTATAATAGAGCAGGCACATTCTTTATCTGCTTTGCTCCATCAAAACACTATAGAGCATGTGTTTTTAAAAGGTACAGCATTATTACTTTCAGGAACTTTTGAAGACATCGCGGAACGTATGATTGGTGATATTGATATTCTTATTAATACCAACCAGACTGAACTTGCCTTTGACTTGCTAAAAAACAATGGGTATTATCCTATCTCGCAGACTTTAGGGTATTCTTTTTTTGGACACAAGCATTTGCCTCGATTAAAAACAAAACAACACATTAGTGCTGTAGAATTGCATGAAAAATTATTTGTTTCATATAAAGACAAGGCTCTTATTAATGCTAATGTTTTGCTTGAAAAGCAAGCGCAACACAAGGTGCCTATTCCTTCAATGGATCATCTTTTGAGGCATAACATTTTGAATTATCAAATAAATGATAATGGAAAACTGCACAACAGTATTAGTTTTAGGTCTGCTTATGACACTGTGGTATTGCTAAGGCAACAAGATTTTAAAAAGGGTAAGTATCGCGACTCTGTTTTTAAGAGTTATTTTAATATCACGGGCTTGTTTTTTGAAGATATTGGTAAAACCTTTGATGTCCGCACAAATTTTTCAACAGCATTTTACCGTTTTAAGCTAAAGCATCTTAAATTTTATAAATTCTGGAATAAAGCTTTGAATTTGTTTAATTTTTTAGGATTATTGCTAAGGCGTGTTCCGTTTTTTGTTAGTAATCAAGCCTATAGAAAGGCTGTATTTAATGACAGAAAGCGTGTTTACAAGTATTTTAAGTCCGTTTTGAATAATATTTAAACTTTTTTGTGATATAAATATCAATAACTTTACATCATTATTTGTTTTATAAATCATAAAGTTTACCTTTGAATAAAATGAATTTAACATGAAAAAATTAATTTTATTATTAATATTAGTTTCTTTTAGCCTATCTTCTTCAGCTCAAAGAAGTGATAGTGAATGGTTTGCCAGTGTTGGTATAAACGCAATTAATAGTCTTGGGACGCAATCTCCAATTAACAGTCCTGGTGATTGGGCAAACGGTTTACCAATATCTTTAGGTATTGAAGTTGGTTGGACGTCTGGATTATCAATTGAGCAATCCTTAACATTGAATAAATTTGCTGAAGGCGATGAAATTGATGGTGTAGAACTTGATGACGATTTTGCATACACCTCTTTTGACACGCATGTAAAGTACTATTTTGGTAAACACATTTTCCCAAAAGCTGATTGGCTAGATTTTTACGGTAATGCTGGTATCGGTATATTTGCTATAGATGATACTAATATTTCTGCAAATATTGGTGGAGGTGTTTTAGTTTGGTTAAACAGAAGACAAACTATTGGTATTAGAGCGCAAGCTATTGCAAAATTTGCTTTAAACCATAAGGATAGTGGTTTAGCTAATAACCATTACCAAACGCATTTACAGCTTGTTTTTGCACTATAATTAATAACATTTATTACACAAAAAAGCCTCAATATTTGAGGCTTTTTTTGTTTTTAGTGTGTATGTAAATTTCTATCACCTAACTAACTTATTTTGCCAATAACCCATCAAAATACTCAATAGTGTATTTAAGTCCTTCCCGCAATTGTACTTTTGGTTCCCAGTTGTTCAATTCTTTTTTAGCCAATGAAATGTCTGGCTGTCGTTGCATTGGGTCGTCTTGCGGTAATGGCATATAGGTTATTTTTGATTTAGAACCGGTTAATTCTATAACTTCTTTAGCCAATTGAAGCATTGTAAACTCAACCGGGTTTCCAATGTTTACAGGTCCAACGAAACCATCTCTAGAATTCATCATTCTTACTGTGCCTTCAATTAAATCATCTACATATTGAAAACTGCGTGTTTGCGTCCCTTCTCCAAAGACTGTAATGTCATCCCCTTTTAAAGCTTGTACTATAAAGTTTGAAACTACTCTTCCATCTTGCGGATGCATTCTTGGTCCATAGGTATTAAAGATTCTGATGATTTTTATCTTTACCTTGTTTTCTTTATGATAATCCATAAATAAGGTCTCCGCACAGCGTTTTCCTTCGTCATAACACGAGCGTGTACCAATAGGGTTAACATTTCCCCAATAACTTTCTGGCTGAGGATGGATTGTTGGGTCTCCATAGACTTCGCTTGTTGAAGCTTGTAGAATCTTCGCCTTAACACGTTTGGCAAGACCTAACATATTTATAGCTCCCATTACCGAGGTTTTAACCGTTTTAATTGGGTTATATTGATAATGAACAGGTGAAGCTGGGCATGCCAGATTATAGATTTCGTCTACCTCAACCATATATGGGTTGGTAATGTCATGACGTACCAATTCAAAATAATGGTGGTCCATTAAATGTTCAATATTACGTTTAGAGCCCGTGAAATAATTATCTAAACAAATAACTTCATTACCTTCATTGAGCAAGCGTTCACAAAGATGAGAACCTACAAATCCTGCGCCACCAGTTACCAATATTTTTTTCATGTATTGTGTTTATTTTATCAATGCCTAAAAATAAGACTTTATTTTAAAGCTATTAGTATCCTGCATATTTAAAGTTAAGCATCTGTTTTACATAATTGTATAGCCTAGGGAACTGATTTTTGAATTCCAATGGTGTTTCTATGAAGTTTTCCAATAGTACTGCAAAAAATTCATAATGGTTGGTATAGGCATATGCCCTGAAGTATTTTGATGCGATTAAATCCTCTCTTACTATTTTATGATGCTGTAAATAATTGACTAAGTCATTAAAGCCTTCATTAAAAATTATACTACTAATATCACTATTGCTAGCTGCATTGAGGTGTATTGCATGTCCAAATTCATGAATGCCAAGATTAAGATTATCATCTCCTATATGATAGCCCTGTTTAAAATCTTCCCAAGAAAATACCATTGTACGCATTTGCGGGTTTGTTTCTCCTTTATGCTGGGTTTTATTTAATTGTGAATAATAGGTTTTAGGATATATAAGAATGGTGTCAATGAGTTCGATGAGATAGTTTCTAAAACCAAACGTAAGCATTACTGCAGTGGCTGAAATTAGCACTTTCATTTCGTCATTAGGCACCAGGCCTTCCCTACCAATAAACTTTTTGCTTTTTATGAATGTGGCCAATCTATGTCTGAATATGGCCTGCTCTTTTTCTTTGAGTTTATTATAAAAACTGAACTCACTCTTTAATATCCTTAACTGCTTATCCGTCAGTTCATTTTTAAACAAAAACGTATTTCTGAAAAAGGGTCTTTTGTACTTTAAGGCATATACCTGTTCTGCATACATATAAAATCTGCCAAGTACCACCGAAGCCACGCCAATAAAACAGATAATTATAAAAATTAGCTTTATGGCTGGGTCCATAGTAGGTGCTTCAGTTTGCTGAAGATAGATCATGGCTAAATATAGCCATAAATTAAAAATTGTGCCTAATTTAAGGTGTGATTTGTGTTTATAAAAGGCCCTTTTTAAAAGGGTTGTTATGTAGTGTTTTAAAGCTCCTCTTTGAATACAACTTGCAAAAAAAATCGTAAGGTCATTAAAAATTAGAGCCTGAATTAGGTTTCGACTTACTTCGTAAGCTCTCTTCGTCCAAAATATATTTTGTCCTCGACAATGCTCAACCCGACACATCACCTAAAAACTAAATTTAATATTTAAACAAAAAAAATGCGCAAAACTGATTGACTCAATTCGTGACCTCGAGAGGATTGCTGGCGCATCCTTTGAGCTCCGCCTTGAACATACTTCAAACGAAAAAACGCTCAAGCGAGCTTGGCGTTTTTTCTTATTGAAGCATGTATTCGTGACCTCGAGAGGATTCGAACCTCCAACCCTCAGAGCCGAAATCTGATATTCTATCCAGTTGAACTACGAGGCCTTAGATTCCTGCCTTTACAGGAATGCCAATTTAAGATAATTTAGCTTTAACTATTGTTGAAATCGTTTTGCCATCTGCTTGGCCTGCTAGTTGTTTTGAAACCATGCCCATGACCTTACCCATATCTTTCATACCTTCTGCACCCGTTTTTTCAATAGTCTCTACAACTACTTTTTCTATTTCTTCTTCACTTAATGCTTCTGGTAAAAACTGACTGATAATTTCTGCTTGGTCCAGTTCTGGCATAGCTAAATCCTTACGGTTTTGTTCTAAAAATATTGCCGCGCTATCCTTACGCTGCTTGACCATTTTAGACAGTATCTTTATCTCTTCTTCTTCAGTTATTTCTTCATTAGAACCTGATGCGGTTTTTGCCAATAAGATCTCTGATTTAACAGCTCTTAATGCCGCTAATGCTGTTTGGTTTTTTTCTTTCATAGCTACTTTCATAGCTGCCATTACACCGTCTTGTAAACTCATAATTGTATTCATTTAATAGAATTGCGAAGATACTAAAAGTTATACTGACTTTTGGCTATAGCTTTAGAACTCATAAAAACAAAAAGCCCAAAAAGTTGGAGATGCTTTTTGGGCTTGACAAAGGTGTTAAACACTTAACTTAAACTTGCTATTAATCTACGTTATCGTGTAAAAATGAATTATTACTTCTCAATTGTATGTCGTCATTATCGTCGGTTCCGACAGACATTCTTGATGCGTTGGTTTCTGAAGAATGCTGCGCATTCTCTAAATTAACACCCTGTCTTTTGTAAGCAGGTTCTTTTTCTATTTCGTCTATTTTAGCTGTATTGAACTTATAATTAAAATCTTTCATGTGCTTTCTACGCTCATCTGCACGTGCTTTAATAAGTTCTGAAATTGGACTGTTCATTGGGTCAATCTCATCTTCAACAACTTCATTAGGTTCTTCAACTGAAAGTACTTTCTTTTCAAATACTATTTCTTCCTTTACTTCAGCTTCTTTTGTTTTAGTATTTAAAGACGACTCAAAAGTTTCAAAATCATCTAAAGCATAACGTTTTTCACCCTGTTCATTAACTTCTGTAACGGCTATAATTTCAACAGGTTCATTAACATCTATATCCTTAACTTCTTCATCTAAACTAAAGAACATTTTTTCTTCACCAGTCTCTGGCTCATCTACTTGCTCTGGCTCATTTTTTGTTAAAGGCAAATCGAACGTTAATGTGATCTGCTCTTCCTCTTGTTCTACTTCAATAGTTTCAGCTTTATTTTCTATTGGTGTAATGATAAACTCTTCTGGCTCTTCTTCTTTTTGAGCTTTGGTATCTAAAACTTCATCATAAATTACATCCATATTTCTAAGTAAATCTGTAGTAGGAATGATATCCATTCCGTTATTCACTTTGGTCTCAACTTCATCTTCATCAAATAGGACATGCTTTACTATTGGCGTTTTCTTTTCGTCCTCTAGTACAATATCTGGAGTAATAATTGCTGGCTCTTTGTCTTTAGTACTTACTTCTTCTACTGACTCTTCTAAAGCGTGGATTACTTTTTTAGTTTCGGTATTAGAAATTTCGTTCTGTTGGTCTATATCAAAACCTGTAGCTATTATTGTTACTGCAATAGACTCTTGTAAAGATTCATCTTCACCAACACCCATAATAATGTTAGCTCCATGTCCTGCTTCATTTTGAATGTGGTCATTGATCTCACCTATCTCATCAATTGTAATTTCCTGAGAACCTGAAACGATTAGCAACAATACGTTTTTAGCTCCAGTAATTTTATTATCGTTAAGTAATGGTGAATCTAAAGCTTTCATAATAGCTTCTTGTGCTCTGGTCTGACCAGAAGCCGTAGCCGATCCCATAATGGCTGTTCCACTGTTACTTAATACGGTTTTGGCATCACGTAAATCAATATTTTGTGTGTAGTGATGTGTAATAACTTCTGCAATTCCTCTTGAAGCCGTAGATAACACCTCATCTGCTTTAGAAAAACCAGCTTTAAACCCAAGGTTTCCATAAACTTCGCGAAGTTTATTATTGTTAATTACCACTAAAGAATCTACGTGAGCACGTAAGTTTTCTATGCCTCGTTGTGCTTGTTCATTACGCATTTTACCTTCAAACTGAAATGGCATGGTGACAATACCAACGGTAAGAATGTCTAATTCTTTTGCCATTTTAGCAATAATTGGTGCAGCACCTGTACCTGTACCACCACCCATTCCGGCTGTTATAAACACCATTTTTGTATTGGTATCTAACATTCTGCGGATATCTTCTAAGCTTTCTACAGCAGCTTGTTCGCCAACGTCTGGATTGGCACCAGCTCCTAAACCTTCGGTTAAGTTAACACCTAATTGAATTTTGTTTGGAACACCACTGTTTTGAAGTGCTTGCGCATCCGTATTACAAATCACAAAATCAACACCTTTGATACCTTGCTGGAACATGTGATTTATGGCATTGCTACCTCCACCACCAACACCAATAACTTTAATGACGTTAGATTGATGCTTAGGCAAATCAAATGAGATGTTTCCAAATTCGTTGCTATTACTCATACTTTTTGAGATTATGGGATTTTATATTTTTAAACTTTATTTTATTTTTTATTGCCTACACCTCAGCGTTGGCTTTAAATTAAAATTGCCACAGGACAATTTCTTAACATTCAACTCTACTCTGCGTTATCCAAGAACTCTTTAACACGTTCTGTTAACTTATCTAAAAACGAACGACGCTCTTTTTTAGGCTCTTCTACAACGGCTTCTGTTTGTTTGTCTGCGCTTTGCTCAGCCTCTGATGTTTCCAGCATCTCCTCTTCAGCCTCTTCAACTCTTTTTCGTTCTTGACGCTTTAGACCATCCATTACCAAACCTACAGCAGTAGCAAACAAAGGACTTGCTATATCTTCATCACTATCACCAGCTAAATGCTCATTAGGATATCCTATTCTGGTATCCATGCCTGTGATATATTCTACCAATTGCTTAAGGTGCTTTAACTGGCTTCCACCACCTGTTAAAACGATACCAGCAATTAACTTTTTCTTTTGTTCTTCGTGGCCGTAATTTTTAATTTCCACATAAACCTGTTCTATAATTTCCACGACTCTTGCATGGATAATTTTAGAAAGGTTTTTTAAGGTTATTTCCTTTGGCTCTCTACCACGTAACCCAGGAATAGACACAATTTCATTGTCTTTATTTTCACCTGGCCATGCTGAACCGAATTTAATTTTTAACAATTCGGCTTGCTTTTCAATTATTGAGCAGCCCTCTTTAATATCTTCAGTAATAACATTTCCACCAAAAGGAATTACCGCTGTATGACGAATGATTCCGTCTTTGAATACCGCTAAATCCGTAGTACCACCTCCTATATCAATCAGTGCTACTCCAGCTTCCTTTTCTTCCTGGCTTAACACTGCGTTTGCTGATGCCAACGGCTCTAAAGTGATGCCTTCTAATTGTAAACCTGAGCTTTTAACACATCTTCCAATGTTTCTTATTGAAGACACTTGACCAACTACAACATGAAAATTGGCTTCTAGCCTTCCTCCATACATGCCTATTGGCTCTTTAATTTCCGCTTGTCCGTCAACTTTAAACTCTTGTGGCAATACGTGAATAATTTCTTCACCTGGAAGCATTACCAGTTTATGCACCTGATTGATTAATCGGTCGATATCCGCTTCATCAATCACTAATTCTGAGTTTGCTCTAGTGATGTAATCGCTATGTTGTAAACTACGGATGTGTTGCCCTGCAATACCTACGGTTACTTCTTCAATTTTCTCTGAAGCCGCAGATTCGGCCTCTTGCACTGCTTGTTGAATTGACTGTATTGTCTGTGTAATGTTATTTACAACACCACGATGCACACCCATACTTTTGGATTTACCAACACCGATAATTTCTACTTTACCGTATTCGTTTTTGCGACCAATCATGGCCACAATCTTTGTGGTTCCTATATCTAAACCTACCGAAATGTTATGATTGTCCATAGTTTACTTTTTGGTGCAAATCACTTGTTTATCAAATTTGAGATTCACAAGTTTATAATTATCTAATATGTTATCCTTTAAAGCTTTTTGGTAAAAGGCCTTAAAATTGTTTATCTTCTTTTTTAACTGATTTAATGTTCCTAAATGCACTGTGAAATCGCTTTTTCGGATTTTAAAATCAATGGTTTTATCATCATTCTGACGTATCTCAATGACGTGTTTTTTTAAGAATTCGTCCGCATCAACAGCTTTAGCAAATTGAAACACTGTTTCGAGGTCATTTTTCTTAATATTACCAGTAACTAGTGGTACTCTTGCAGCAAAATTTGATGACAATGGCATGAATGAACCTTCGTCATCTATATAATATGATGCATTAGTATTAACTCTTGCAATAGGTCGTTTTTGTTCAATTTCTACCGAAAGTTCCGCGTTCACTGACATGAACACTTCTGCTTTCTTAATCATTGGATTAGAATTTAGGGCAGTTTCTAATTCGTTCAAATCTATAATTTCTTTAGGTTGTTCCGCAACTGCCCGCTGATTTTGTATTAACAATTTACTAACAGTGGCCTCAGTGATAAATAATTTGTTTTCTCCTAAAAATTTTATTTTAGAATCAACAACCTTTCTATTGCTATTTCGGTGATTGGAAAACGCAAATAACCCACCCACCAAAAGCAGTAACACAATGACTTTTATGTAGTTATAATTAATTCGCAATGCTAAATGCTTCTTTAATATGTTTTACTTCTTCTCCTATATCACCTGCTCCGATTGTTAAAACAACTTGCGCTTGTGCCATTTTTATTTCATCAATCAATTGTGACTTAGAAATTAGTTTTTTATTCGGGTTTTGAATTTTGTCCAATAACCATTTTGAAGTGACTCCTTCAATTGGTAATTCTCTTGCTGGATAAATTTCTAACAGCAACACTTCATCAAATTTTGAAAGACTTTCCGCAAATCCATCTACAAAATCCTTAGTTCTACTAAAAAGGTGCGGTTGAAAAACTGCAAGTACCTTTTTGTTTGGGTACATCTCTCTTACGGCTTGATGTACTGCGTTTATTTCTTCAGGATGATGTGCATAATCATCGATATACACAAAATCGTTAGTTTTAATTTGATAGGTAAATCTTCGCTTAACACCTTTATAAGATGCTAAGCCCTTGGCGAGCTGATCGTGAGGGCAACCGTAGGTTACAGCCATCGCCAAGGCAATCATTGCATTAGACAGATTATGTCTACCAGGTAGGTTAAATTTGAAATCTTTATATAATCCGTTAGATGTTTGCACATCAAACACATAACTTCCATTTTCTATTCTTACATTCTGAGCACTATAGTCTGAATCGTCTTCAACACCATACGTTATACCTTCTAACGGTAAACCATTTCTTACAAACAGTTTTCCGTTTGGCTTAACACATTCTGAAAAATCTTTAAAGGATTTGATAAGTCCTGAAGCATCACCATAAATATCCAAATGGTCTGCATCCATAGATGTGATACATGCTAAATCTGGTGAAAGTGTTAAAAATGAGCGATCAAACTCATCTGCTTCTACCACAGTAACTTCTGTGCCGTTTATAATTAAATTAGAATTATAATTCTCGCTTATTCCACCTAAAAAGGCGGTTACAGGAACATCACAGCTATTGAGCAAATGCCCTAAAATACTTGTTGTTGTTGTTTTACCATGTGTACCAGCAACAGCAAGGCAATATGTTTGCCTAGTTACTTCTCCTAAAACAGCGGAACGTTTTAATACCTTGAAATTATGATCTATAAAATAGTTTAATTCCAAGTGCTGTTTTGGTATAGCAGGTGTGTACACCACTAAAGTTGTGTCTGCATTTAAAAAGTCAGAATCTATTTCGGTAATAGCATCCTTAAAATGAATATCGACACCTAATTCCTGTAATGAAGCTGTTATATCTGTTGCTGTCTTGTCATAGCCAGCTACCTGCTTACCGTTTGCTAAAAAATAGCGTGCAAGTGCACTCATACCAATACCACCAATACCAATGAAATAGACGTGAGTAACCCATCCCAAACCTTTTCCAGAAGGAAGAGTTTTCTCATTGTTGCCTATATGTATTCTATTGCCTTTACTCATTCGTCTTAGTTTCTTCCGTTTGAGAAGAAGGACTTTTTAATAATTTTTCAACTTCATCCACAATATCGTTTGTAGCATTTACCAAGGCTAAAGCTTCAATATTTTTACTTAGGTCCTTTCGCTTTTCATCGTTAGAAATCAGTTCTGAAAATTCCTTTTCAAAATCCGTATCCAAATCTTTTTCTCGTATTAGTATTGCAGCATCCTTATCTGCAACAGCCTTTGCATTTTTGGTTTGATGATCTTCTGCCACATTTGGAGACGGGATAAAAATTACAGGTTTACCTACAATGCATAATTCTGAAACTGAAATTGCTCCAGCTCTAGATATAATAATATCTGCAGCTGCATAAGCCATATCCATATTGTTTAAAAACGCATGAACCTGAACATGTTTACGCTCATTGTATTGTTTGTATTGGCTGTAATACAGTTTCCCACATTGCCAAATGACCTGTACATTTAATGTTTCAAAAAGGTCAAGGTTAGACTCAATTAATTCATTAATTCGTCTTGCTCCTAAACTCCCACCCAACACCAAAAGTGTATGTTTACTATGTATGAGTGTAAAAGCATCTTTACCTTCTATATGCTTACCCTTTACCTCTAGCAAATCTTTTCTAATAGGATTTCCCGTGAGTTTTATTTTCTCTTTAGGGAAGAATTTTTCTAAACCTTCGTAAGCCACGCAAATAGTATTCACTTTTTTACCCAATAATTTATTTGTAATGCCAGGATACGAATTCTGCTCCTGTATTAAACTAGGGATTTTTTTAGAGGTTGCCACTTGCAACAACGGTCCACTAGCAAAACCACCTGTACCAATGACTGCGTTTGGCTTAAATGTATTTATAATTTTTCTTGAACGCAGGAGACTGACTACCAACTTAAACGGAAATGCTAAATTTTTTAAAGTTAATTTTCGTTGAATACCAGAAATCCATAAGCCTTCTATTTTATAACCAGCTTGTGGCACTTTATCCATTTCCATGCGGTCTGACGCACCAACAAATAAGAACTCAGCATCTGGATAGCGCGATTTTAACTCATCTGCAATAGCAACAGCAGGATAGATATGTCCTCCTGTGCCGCCTCCTGATAATATGAATTTATAGTTACTCATTAAATTGCCTCACTTAAAATGTCTAATGGGTTTTCTTCTGATGCTTCTTGTTCTTTTAGTTCTTGTCGTTTTGCGCTTACACTTAATACAATTCCTATTGCCAAACATGTCATCCAAATTGATGTACCACCACTACTTATCAATGGCAGCGTTTGCCCAGTTACCGGAAAGAGCTCTACTGCAACAGCCATATTAATCAACGCCTGAAATACAATTGGCAGACCAACACCTAGCACTAACAGCTTTCCGAATACACTATCCGATTTTTGTGAGACTACTACAATTCTAAACAGTAGCCACGAGTAGAGCACTAAAAGGAATAAGCCTCCTATTAAGCCGTATTCTTCAATAATAATAGCAAATATGAAATCTGAAGATGATTGCGGCAACAAATATTTTGTTGGACTTTTCCCTGGACCTAAACCAAAAACACCACCAGAAGCAATGGCTGTTTTAGAGCGTTCAATCTGATAATCTGCCTCTGTATCCGATTCATTAGCGTAGTTTTCAATTCTACTCATCCAGGTATCCACACGATTAGGCATTGCATCTGGAAAAGCTTTAGCAATCAGAATAAAGAATGCCAGTGATGCTATACCAACACCAACAATTATTAAAAGATATTTTATAGGATAGCCTCCAATAAATGTCAGCATCATTACCATTGTAAAAATAATGGCTGTTGTAGAAAAGTTAGCTGGCAATATTAATGCTAACACTAAAAACACAGGAACCCAAAGCGCCAGAAAAGTTTCCTTAAATGTGATTTGCTTGTCTTTTATTTTTGACAAATATCTAGCCACATAAACCATAATAACCACAGCTGCCAATGTAGATGTTTGAAACGACATATTGACAACTGGTATATTAATCCATCGACTTGTATTTGTACCTTCTGTGTTAGTTGAGCCTTGCAAAAGCGTAATTAAAAGCAGCACTAAAACCACTGGAATAAGTATCATTGAAAGTCCTCTAAAATACCTATACGGAACTTTATGGACTGCAAACATGATTGCAAAGCCTAATGACAAATGCACAAAGTGCTTGACAAAAAATGAAAAGGTATTGCTGCTCTCTCCATAATCCGCCAAATTACTTGCAGCACTATACACAGGTAAAAATGAGAAAATAGCCAACAGTGTGGCTATAGCCCAAATAGCTCTATCTCCTTTTATTTGTGTGAATATGTTCCCCATTGTCCTTTGGACATTTCCCCAAAGGGGAAAGTTTAAATTAGTTATTAACTCTTACTTATTTAATCAACTTTTGACGCCTCAACAGTTTCTTCCCTCTGGGAAGATAAAGATGGGCTTATTATAAATTACGAACCGCATTTTTAAATTGGCGTCCTCTATCTTCATAGTTTTCGAATAAATCGAAACTTGCACATGCTGGTGACAACAATACATTGTCTCCTGCATCAGCAACTTTGTAGGCAATTTTTACAGCTTCAGCCATGTATTGTGTTTCAATAATAACATCTACCATATTCCCAAAGGCTTCAAACAGTTTTGTATTATCTACACCAAGACAAATGATTGCCTTTACTTTTTCGTTTACAAACGGAAACAGCTCTTTGTAATCATTGCCTTTGTCCACACCACCAACAATCCATACTGTAGGTGCATCCATGCTTTCTAAAGCAAAATAGGTCGCATTAACATTTGTTGCTTTAGAGTCATTGATGTATTGCACTTTATTGATTTTAAGCACATGCTCCAAACGATGCTCTACACCTTGAAAGTTTTCTAAGCTTTCTCTAATAGTTTGTTTTCTAATTTTAAGCAAATGCGCCACAGTTGAGGCTGCCATTGCATTTTTAATGTTATGTTTTCCCTCTAATGCTAAGTTTTCTGTCGGCATAATTATTTGGTTGTTATCTATTGTTATTATTATTTTATTATTGTCTAAATAGGCTCCTTCTTCAATAACTTTAGTTAATGAAAAAGGCAATTTTTTGGAATGAATTTGATGCTGCGCTAACCATTCTACAATCACTTCATCATCTGCATCGTAAATGAAGTAATCGTCCTTAGTCTGGTTTTCTACAATTCTAAATTTTGAAGCTATATAGTTTTCAAATTTATAATCATAGCGATCCAGGTGGTCTGGTGTAATATTGGTTAAAATTGCCACCTTTGGTTTAAAATCATGAATATCATCTAACTGAAAGCTACTTACCTCTAACACATAATTTTTATGGTTGTTTTCAAGTATTTGCTTCGCAAAACTATCACCAATGTTTCCAGCCAAACCCACATCTAAATCTTGCTTTAGCAAATGATGTGTTAACGTTGCCGTTGTTGTTTTTCCGTTGCTACCAGTGATTGCTACCAACGTTGCATCGGTGTAATTTGAAGCAAATTCAATTTCTGAAACCACCTTAATACCAGCTTCGTGGATTTGTTTTACCAAATTCACTTTATCTGGAATACCAGGACTCTTCATGACGATGTCTGCATTCAGAATTTTTGATTCTGTATGCTGCTCATCTTCAAATTCAATCTCATTATTTAAAAGAACGTCTCTATATTTTTCTTTAATCTTTCCTTTGTCGGAAACAAAAACTTCATACCCTTTTGCTTTTCCTAGAAGTGCAGTTCCCACTCCACTTTCGCCTCCGCCAAGAATCACCAAAAGCCCCTTCCTAAATCCTTCCCCAGAAGGGAAGGACTTTTCACTCTGCTGGCTATTTTCTCTATCCTTCATTTTATTTTCCCTGTCATTCCTGCACAGACAGGAATGATAAACTTTATCTTATCTTCAATGTCACAATGGAAATAATAGCTAGCAATATGCCTATAATCCAAAATCGTGTGACTATTTTACTTTCGTGATATCCTGACTTCTGATAATGATGATGCAGTGGCGACATTTTAAAAATACGTCTGCCTTCTCCATATTTTTTCCTTGTGTATTTGAAATAGCTCACTTGCAGCATTACCGATAAATTTTCAGCTAAAAAGATTCCGCATAAAATTGGAATCAACCATTCTTTTCTTACTGCAATAGCAATAACAGCAATGATTCCACCAATAGTTAAGCTTCCTGTATCACCCATAAACACTTGAGCTGGATAGGCATTGTACCATAAAAACCCAACTAGAGCACCTACAAAAGCAGCGATATATATTGTAATTTCCTCTACTTGAGGTATATACATTATATCTAGATATTTTGAGAATATGATATTACCAGAGACCCAAGCAAAAATCCCTAAGGTCAATACTACAATTGCAGAAGTTCCTGCAGCCAAGCCATCTATACCGTCTGTAAGATTTGCACCGTTGGAAACTGCTGTGACAATAATTATGGAAATCAATACGAAAATAATCCAAGCGTATTTTTCTAAATCCGGACTTATCCATGTGATTAAGTCCGAATAATCAAACTCGTTATTCTTAACAAAAGGAATGGTTGTTTTTGTTGATTTTTCTGCAACATCAAACAACTTAGCTGCTGGCAAATCTGGATTTTCGGCTAACATTACACGTTGCTCTGCGATAGGCAACTCTTCTTTAATGGTAACATCCTCATGAAAATACAGCGTTAAACCAACAATAAGACCTAGTCCAACCTGTCCAAGCACCTTGAACCTTCCTTTTAAACCTTCTTTATCGTTTTTGAATTTTTTGATATAGTCATCAATAAAACCAATGGTTCCCATCCAAAGGGTGGTAACAATTAATAGAATGATGTAAATGTTTTCGAGTTTAGCAAGCAACAATACCGGAATTAATGTTGCCAGTATAATGATGATTCCACCCATAGTTGGAGTACCAGCCTTTTCTACCTGTCCTTCTAATCCTAAATCGCGAATAGTCTCACCTACCTGTTGCCTCTGTAAAAATCTTATGATACGCTTACCATATATTGTAGAGATTAACAATGACAAAATAATAGCGACTGCAGCCCTAAACGTTAAGAACCCAAAGAGTGATGCTCCAGGAAATTGGAATTGTTGTTCTAAATATTCAAATAAATAATATAACATTAATTTGATTTACAATTTTTGATTTACGATTTACGATTTTTGGCTCTCATTGTTTTTATTGAGGTTACGACTATTGCCAATAGTTCATTCCCTTCTTTGTGCAATCTTTTTATTTCTTCATGTTCTTTATTACTTACCTGAAGCAATAGCTCCAAGAAATACATACTCTCGTCCGCTTCTTCAACAATTTTTAACTTGTTAATAAAATCTGCATCCGATTTAGCTCGACATGCCGCTCTGTAATTAGCACCAACAGAGCTTGAACATCTAATCAACTGATTACAAAAGGCATTATATTCTCTTGACAAAGGGAATTTTGTACATAAATGCCAGCCATCAGCTGCATATTTTTGAGTTCTATTTTTTAATTGTTGTTTCAATTTTAATTCGTCATTCTTAAATCGTAATTCCTACTTCGTCTTATTTTTGTAATTGTTTTAAAAATTCCTGAACCGTTTTATAATCATCAAAATCGAAGCGTTCACCTTTAATCTCTTGATAAGTCTCATGCCCTTTACCTGCAATGAGAATTATGTCGTTAACATTTGCCATTTGACAAGCTGTTTTAATCGCTTGTTTTCTATCTGTAATTGATAATGTTTTTTTAAAATTTTGAGGCTCAACACCTTTTTCCATATCTTCAATTATGGTTTCTGGCACTTCGCTTCTTGGGTTGTCACTCGTAAAAATGACTTTAGTACTCAATGCAGACGCTATATGTGCCATTTTAGGTCGCTTGGTTTTATCTCTGTCTCCTCCACAGCCGACAACAGTGATTAACTCTTCGTTTTTAGTCCTAATATTGTTGATTGTTTCCAGAACATTTTTAAGCGCATCTGGTGTGTGAGCATAATCAACAATGGCCGTAATTTTTTCATCTGAAATGAAATATTGAAAACGACCAGATACATTTTCAAGCTCACTAATAAGCCTTAGAATTTCAACTTTTTCTAAGCCTAAAAGCTCAGCCGCACCATAGATTGCTAAAATGTTATAGGCATTAAAACTTCCAATTAACCGTGTCCACAATTCACTTTCATTAATCTTGAGCAGTAATCCACTAAATTCGTTTTCTAGAATTTGCGCTCTGTAATCGGCATAATTTTTTAAAGCATAAGTGTATTTTTTAGCTCCTGTATTTTGAAGCATTACCAAACCATTTTTATCATCCATGTTAGATAATGCAAAGGCATCTTTTGGCAAGCCATCAAAGAATGCTTTTTTAACATCTCTGTATTCTGCAAAAGTTTCGTGGTAGTCTAAATGGTCGTGCGACAGATTGGTAAAAATGCCACCTGCAAACTTTAAGCCTTCCGTTCTGCTCTGGTGAATACCATGAGAGCTCGCTTCCATAAAACAAAATTCGACCCCTACATCATTCATTAACTTTAAGTACTTATTAATCGTTAATGAATCTGGTGTTGTATGCGTTGCTTTATACGTTTTATCATCCACCATTATCTTAACCGTAGATAACAACCCAACTTTATAACCTGCTTTTTTAAACAGTTGATACAATAAACTTGTAACCGTAGTCTTACCGTTAGTACCCGTAACACCAACCAATTTTAAGTTTTCAGAAGGGTGCTCATAGTAATTCGCTGCCATATAGGCCAATGCTTGGTTAGAATTCGCTACTTCTATGTAAGTAATGCCATCTTCAAGAACCTCTGGAAGTTTTTCACAGACTATAGCACTAGCACCATCTGCAATAGCTTTTTCAATGAATTTATGACCATCAGTAATGGTTCCTGAAATTGCTACAAAAACATCATTTGTTTTTATTTGACGTGAATCAAACTCCACCTTATTAACAGCAATACTTGTGCTCCCAACCACAGCATTAATAGTAACCTTGTACAATATGTCTTTTAAAATCATCATGATGCTTCTAAGACTATTGTTTGGTTAGGCTTTAATTTTTGATGCTTATCTACTGATTGTTTTTTTACAGTTCCGCTACCATTTAATCTCACCTTTACGTTAACCTGTAGATTTTCAAGCAATGCTATAGCATCCATGGCTGGCATACCCACAACACTTGGCATTAGCTCTTTATATTTTTGAGCGTTTTCGTAGTAGCTTTCAAAATCTTCATTCACCAAATTATTATTGAAATCTAAATTCTGAACCTCATCAATAATTGGTGTGTCTGTATATATTTTTTGCGCTATTCTTTTAAAGACTGGACCTGACACATCAGCTCCATAGTAACCAACTTTAGTACTTGGCTCATGTATTACAACTATACATGAGTATTTAGGGTTATCGGCCGGAAAGTAACCTGCAAATGATGAGATATATTTCTTATCCTTTTTCCATTCTTCAAAATTTGCATAATCTGTACGAGCTGTACCTGTTTTTCCAGCCATTGAAAATGTTTCTGAATACATACGGCTTCCAGTACCACGAATTACAATGTTTTTAAGAATATCCTGAATTTGAGATAATGTTTTATCAGAACATATTTGATCTACCAGCACTTCCTTTTTAAAGACTTCAATATCCTTATCAAAAGATTTTACCGCTCTGATAAATCGAGGCTTAATCAATTCACCCTTATTGGCAATAGCATTATAGAATGCTAAAGTCTGAAGCGGTGTCATAGTTAGATTATATCCATAGGCCATAGAAGGCAGAGCATTTCTACTCCAGTTACTAGCTCCAGGTCTTGGGATATCAGGTTTCCCTTCTCCAATGATTGATACACCAAGTGGTTGATCTAATTTCCACTTACTCAATCTATCTAAAAACTTTTCAGGCTTACTTGAATAATGGTCATCAACAATTGTTGCTAAACCAATATTTGAAGACACTTCAAGTGACCTAGCAGCAGATATTTTTCCATAACCACCACGATGCGAATCACTAATAGTTCTTCCGTAGAAATATTTTATTCCATTTTTTGTGTCAATAATTGTAGATGTATCAATTACCTTATCCTCTAAAGCCGCCATCATCGCCATAACTTTAAAGGTAGAACCAGGCTCATGACTTTCACCAACAGCATAATTCAACTTTTCGTAATACGTCCCTTTAGATGTTTTAGCAAGATTTGAAATAGCTCTTATCTCACCAGTTTTAACATCCATAACTACAACACAGCCATGCTCTGCTTCATATTTTTCCAACTGACCTAATAAGGAGTGGTGTGCTATATCTTGAATATTAACATCTATCGTGGTGTACAAATCATAACCATCTTGAGGCTCAACTTGGTCGAAATCTGCAATTGGCTTCCATTGCCCATTTCCTATTTTCTGCTTTAATCGTTTACCTTTTACTCCCTTAAGGTATTTTTCACCAAAGGCACCATCAATTCCAACTCTTGTAGCATAATTATTTTCATCAATACGTTCATAACCGATAGAACGCGAAGCAATTTCGCCCATTGGATGCTCGCGACGTGTTGTCTGCTCAACAATTAATCCTCCCTTAATTGCACCAAGATTTAAAAGTGGAAAATTTCGCATTCTGATATAATCTGAATAGCTAATGTTTCTTGCTAAAAGGAAATATCTGTTTTTATTTTTTCGTGCTTTTCTGATGACATTTTTATAATAGGAAGCTGGCTTGCCTTTATAAGCCGAAAGTGAATCTGCTAAAGCACCAATATGCTCATCAAAAACCGCATCTTTTGCTTGAATGGCATCAATTCTAATATCGTACTTAGGAATAGATGTAGCCAGTAAACTTCCATCAGCAGAGTACACATTACCACGATTTGGCTCTATATCAAAATCTTTAACCGTCCGTTTTTCTGCCAATGCTCTATATTCATCCCCTTGAATAAACTGAATACTGCATAACTTAAACACCACAGCCAAGGCAAAGACAAACATGCAGCCTGCCACGAAATACAATCTGTTGAGTATGTTAGTTTCGGTTGTTGCCAAAGCTTATTGTTTTTGAGTTCTAACCCTGATTTTTGTTGGAGGGATTTCAGAAATCTGAATATCCTTTTCTGCTACTTTATTTATTATGGATGACTCCATTTTTAACCGCATTAGTTTTGAGCGCCCATCTACGAATGCCGATCTTAATTCCTTTACTTCATTTGTAAGTTTAGCTATCTCATGCACTTTTTTATCTGCGCTATGCGAACTTGCTATCATAATGATTGCCAGCACTGAAATAAAAATGATGATGCGCCAATTTTTAAANACGAATCATCACTGATTAGAAACTTTCCACGTAATATGCTGTAGATGTTTTTTTTCATATTTTTTCAGCAATCCGAAGCTTTGCACTTCGCGCTCTATTATTTGCTTTTATTTCTTCTTTTGATGGCACAATAAGTCCACCCACTTTTTTTAATGGGACTTCAAAATTTCCAAAAACATCACGTTCTGGCTCACCTTCAAATAACCCGTTTCTTATATAGCGCTTTACCAATCTATCTTCTAAAGAATGGTAAGAGATAAAGCTTAATCGACCACCAACTTTTAAGATTTCTGGCATCTGCACCAGAAGCTCTTTTAACACTTCAATCTCCTGATTAACCTCTATCCTTATTGCCTGATAGATTTGCGCTAAAACTTTATTCTCTTTTTTATGATTCAAAAATTGTTTTAAGACCGTTTTTAATTGCTCACTGGTTTCAATTGGCTTTGTTTTTCGCTCTGAAACAACCACCCTTGCCATAGCTGGTGCTTGTCTCAGCTCGCCATATTGCAACAAAACAGCTCTTATTTGCTCTTCTTCATATTCGTTAATGACTTCAAAAGCTGACAACTTATTACCTTGATTCATTCGCATATCTAGCTTCGCCTCAAAACGTGTAGAAAAACCGCGTTCTGCTACATCAAATTGATGTGATGACACACCAAAATCTGCCAAAACACCATCAACTTCCTTTACACCATAAAATCTTAAGAACCTTTTTATATACCTGAAATTCTCATTGATAAGAACAAAGCGATCATCATCTATTGCATTTGCTAAAGCATCTTTATCCTGATCAAAAGCATATAACTTACCATTTGGCCCAAGTCGCGATAAAATTTCTCGACTATGCCCTCCTCCTCCAAAAGTGACATCTACATAAACACCATCTGGCTTTATATCTAAACCATCTACTGTTTCTTTAAGTAAAACTGCATTATGATATTCCATTGTCATCATCCTCTTGTCCCATTACTTCTTCAGCTAAATCTGCAAAGTCCGAAGCCGCATCGTCTATAGCTTGCTCGTACTTCGATTTATCCCAAATCTCAATAATATTAACCGCTGAAGCCAAAACCACTTCTTTTGTAATCCCTGAAAAAGCAATCAAATCTTTCGGAATTAATAATCGTCCAGCATTATCAACTTCAACAACCTTAACACCAGCTGTAAATCGTCTTATAAAATCGTTGTTCTTTTTTTTGAACCTGTTTAGCTTGTTGACTTTAGCCATCAAAGCATTCCACTCTGCCATAGGATAAAGCTCCAAACACGATTGAAACACAGCACGCTTCAACACAAAGCCATCTTGCAAAGCTGCTGATAGCTGCTTTTTCAATACAGCAGGTATCATCAACCTTCCTTTGGCATCTGCTTTACACTCGTATGTTCCTATAAATGAATTCAACGTACTTGGTTTCCCACTTAAACGATTAAGATTCAAATATATTGAAAATTTTACCACATTTTACCACGATTTCCCACTTTTGTTGATAAGTTTTGTGTTTCAAAAAAATCAGTCTTTGACAATCACCCTAAAATCAAGGTGTTTAATAGCATTAAAAAAGTGGTACTTATCAACAACTGCTGCTTAATGATTTTAGAATTGAAAAAAATTGAAAACCAATTATTCTATTTGATTTAAAAAGGATTTAGTTATATTTGTTTTTAACACTAAGCACTAAGTTTATAGATGGCACACCTTTTAAAAAAAGAAAAGGATTATAGATATATTGAAGTAGGAGAAGGCACACCAATCATTGTGCTTCATGGTTTAATGGGTGGATTAAGTAATTTTGATGCTGTCACCAACTTTTTCAGCAGCAATGGTTATAAGGTTGTTATTCCTGAACTACCTATATATACCATGTCACTACTAAAAACCAACGTTAAAAGCTTTGCCAATTATCTTAAAGATTTTATTGACTTTAAAGGCTTTGAAGAAGTTATTTTACTAGGTAATTCTTTGGGTGGCCACATTGGTTTATACCATACAAAGTTATACCCTAAAAAGGTAAAAGCGTTAATTATAACTGGTAGCTCTGGACTTTATGAAAGTGCTATGGGAGGTGGCTACACAAAACGTAGCGATTACGAAGTAATAAAGAAAAAAGCTCAGGATGTTTTTTACGATCCGGCTGTAGCAACCAAAGAAATAGTGGATGAAGTTTATGAAACTGTAAATGACAGAAATAAACTTATAAAAACACTAGCTATTGCTAAAAGTGCCATTAGACACAACATGGCTAAAGATTTACCAAACATGCATACTCCAACTTGTATTATTTGGGGAAAAAATGATAATGTGACTCCTCCTGAGGTAGCTGAAGAATTCAATGAACTCTTACCTGATTCTGAATTATACTGGATTGACAAATGTGGACATGCTGCCATGATGGAGCATCCTGATGAATTTAATAAGATTTTGAATAAGTGGTTAAAATCTAGAGGCTTTTAAAGCATAGCACTAAGTTTAATTAAAAAGACTTCTGCTTCCGCAGGAAATACCATGAAAATAAAATCTGCTGAGTTTGTAGTTAGTAATTCTGAAGTGGCAAAATGCCCCAAGAATCCTATTCCTGAATATGCATTTATAGGCAGAAGTAATGTCGGTAAATCTTCATTGATTAATATGCTTACCGACCGAAGAAGTCTAGCAAAAACTTCGGGTCGCCCTGGTAAAACACAGCTTATTAACCACTTTATCATAAATGACAATTGGTATCTAGTAGATTTACCTGGTTATGGCTATGCTCGTGTTTCTAAGACTTCAAAAAAGAAATTCCAAAAGTTTATCACTAATTATTTTGAGCAACGCCAACAACTGGTTTCAGCATTTGTTTTGGTGGATATAAGACATAAACCTCAACCCATAGATTTAGAGTTTATGCAATATCTAGGGGAAAATGGCATTCCCTTTGGCATTATTTTCACAAAAGCAGATAAGCTAAAACCAAAAGCTATAGACAAGCAGGTTGACGAGTACTGTCAGGAATTATTAAAAACTTGGGAAGAATTGCCACCTTACTTTATAACATCATCCAGCAAAAAAATTGGACAAGAAGAGGTTTTAAATTTTATTGAAGCTACTAATGAAGAAATTGAACGTCTAAAAAACCCATAAAGTATTAGGTCTTTACATCCAAAGCGTCTCTAAGGGCGTTTCCGACAAGCATAAAAGCCATTACCAGCAACATGATACAAAGCCCTGGAATTAGTGCTAAATAAGGCTTACCAAGAATAATATAATTGTAGTGATCTTTTATCATAGCTCCCCAACTTGCCATTGGTGGCTGTGCTCCAATTCCCAAAAAACTAAGACCGCTTTCTATTAAAATTGCTGCTGCAAAGTTTGCCGCAGAAATCACAATTAAAGGCCCAAAAATATTAGGCAAAATATGCTTTGTTATAATTCGGTAATCCTTATAACCTAACGCTCTTGCTGCCGTAACATATTGCATTTCCTTGGCGCTAATAATTTGTCCCCTAACAACTCTTGCCACTTCCACCCACATTGTTAAACCTACAGCAATAAACACTTGCCAAAACCCTTTACCTAAAGCCAAAGTAATAGCAATCACCAATAAAAGTGTAGGAATAGACCACGCAATATTAATAATCCACATTATAAAAGCATCAATTTTCCCTCCATAATAACCAGCTAAACTTCCCATGAGCAAACCAACTATTAGAGATATAAAAACAGCCACAAAACCAATAAAAAAAGATATACGAGAACCTATTAAAATTCGGCTTAAATAATCCCTTCCATACTTATCCGTACCAAAAAGAAAACTTCTGTTGTCAATATAACTTTTGTAATCTGAATTTGGAAACTGACTCAATAAGACTTGTTTTTCCTGACCTTTTAACCCATCTGAAGCATACTCTACATAATGAAGCGCATTATCTTCAACGTTATAGGATTGAATCGGAATTTCCGTATCCGTATTGTCCTTACCAAAAAACAACTTTGAAAACAGATTTTGGCTAGATTCTATACCAGAAGGTATCGTTAGCATTTGCACTTCAAAGCCTGGAGGTTTTGAATGAATAGACAAGTGCATTTGATTAGCATTTTTTGATGCGTCTGGCGCAAAAACATAGGCGAAAATTGAGATGAAACCTATGACCAAAATAATACCAAAACTAAAAACGCCCCAAAAGTTTTTTTTAAACTTTTGAAGCGCCAATCTTGTTAGTGAATTATTGTTATTTGACATTTAGTTTTAGTCTTAAAGCACTTCGACTACCGTCAGCGTGATAGTAGAACTAACATTTATAAGAACATTAATTCTTAACCGTTGCCACTTTGTTTTTTATAGCGTAAGTCATCTTTAAATCATGAAGCACATTTAAAGCTTCTTCTATATAAACATCTTTAGCTAAACTTTGGTGCCAGCGGTTACGTTTTTCCTTTAAAACAGAATCTTGTTCCATTAACTGAACCTCATAAGGCAGAGAACTGAATGTTAAATCTGTTTGGTACTCAGAAAGCTTTTCAAAACGTTTTGCCTCTTCTTCATTTAACTCCATAGCTTTTTTGTATTCATCATAATTCAACGAATATACTTCACGATCTCTTATCTTCTTAACCCATTGTGCATTGGCATCAATTAGTTTTAATTGTTCATTTACAGCCATACGCGCTTTACTTTTTTCAATCGTAGAGTCGTAATCAAAGTAATTTCCCCAAAGATTATAATCAACCGCATCAATTTTATCCCAAGGCAATGGGTTTTCCTGATCTTTTTCTCCAATATTAATATAGCTGTAACGGTCTGGCACTACAACATCACTCTTAACTCCTTCTAATTGTGTAGAACCACCATTAACTCTATAAAATTTTTGAGTTGTAAATTTTAAAGCACCTAAATCTCCATTAGAGTTGTTTCTTACCAATCTATTTAAATCCAATACATTTTGCACTGTGCCTTTACCATAAGTTTGCTTACTTCCTATAACAATAGCACGTTTGTAATCTTGCATTGCTGCAGCTAAAATTTCAGAAGCTGAAGCCGATAGCTCATTTACCAAAATTACTAAAGGTCCATCCCAAACAATAGATTTGTCTTTGTCCTTTAAGACCTCCTTAGGCTCACCAGTAGTTTTAACCTGTACAATAGGTCCATCTTCTATAAACAATCCAGCAATGTCAACAACAGTTTGTAAGGATCCTCCACCATTATTTCTAAGGTCTAAGACCAATCCTTCTATACCTTCTTGTTTTAGTCTTATTATTTCTTGTTTTATATCTGAAGCAGCATTTCTCTTGTTATAATCTTCAAAATTGATATAAAACTTAGGCAAATTAATAACACCAAATTTCTTGTCGTCTTTGATAACTGTAGAAGACTTAGCATATGTTTCTTCTAATTCTACAATATCTCTTGTTATCGATATATCCTCAATGGTTCCGTCTACTTTCTTAAGTGTAAGTACTACTGTGGTTCCTTTTTCACCTTTGATAAGTTTTATGGCATCATCTAAGCGCATGCCAACGATGTTTACAGCTTCCTTCTCGTTTTCTTGTCTAACTTTAAGAATTTGATCACCAACTTCTAGTTCGTTTGCTCTCCAAGCTGGACCACCACTAATGATTTCATTCACCATAATTGCATCCATTCGCTTTTGTAATCTTGCACCTATACCTTCAAAATTACCAGACATTGCAACATCAAAACGGTCTTTGTCTTCTGGAGCAAAATAGAATGTATGTGGATCAAACTCTTCTACAATGGCATTGATATAAACCGAAAACCAATCTTTTCGTTGTCTATCATCAATAAAATCGTAAAGCTCATCCAGCGAACGCTTTGTCGCTTCTCTCGCCTCTTCTTCTATTTCTTTTAATGATTTCTTTTCATCAGTATTAGACTTCTCATTTTCAGCAGAAAACACACTTTCAGGAAGCATATTTGATTCTAAGTTTGAATCGCGTTGAGAAATAGCATCGTCATAATTTGCAATAGTTGAAAACTTAAGTTGTTGTCTCCAACGCTCTTTCATGTCGCGCTTATTGGTTACATAAGTTAACTTCTCATAGTCCGAAGAATATTCTTCATCTTTTGAAAAATCGAAAGGTTTGCTTAAAATATCAGCGTAAATCTTCTTTGATTCTTCAATACGTTGTAACAAACGTTGGTGTGTAAGATTAAAAAAAGACACATCATAAGCCTTAATTTGGTCATCAAGCTGATGCTTAAATTCTTCAAATTCTTTTATATCAGACTCATAAAAATAACGTTTAAACGGATCGAGCTGATTCAAATAGTCTTCAAATACATTTTCAGAAAAATCATCGTTTAAATCCTGAGGGTCAAAATGCCCATTATCAAGCACATAAGTAATTAATTGTATTAACAGCTTATCTTTATCAGGATTGTCAAATGTTTTACTTGTAAAGCTACATGAAGCAAATGCTATTAACAATGCAAGTAGCAAAAATTTATAATTCCCTTTCATTTTATCTTAATTTTTTATTTGTATTAAGTAGGCATGCAATATTTCACTAAAATAGAAGAAAAAACCGTGCCATAAAAAAACGAGGCACTAATTTTTTGTTAAAGGTGCAATTACTTAATATTCTTATGCTTTTTAGTATTTTTACTCCATCAAAAAAAAACAAATAATTGCTATATGTCTAAACGCCCTTTAATATTAGTAACCAATGATGACGGTATCACCGCACCTGGCATTAGAGCCTTAATTTCTGTAATGAATACTATAGGAGATGTGGTTGTTGTGGCACCTGACAGCCCACAAAGTGGCATGGGACATGCAATTACAGTAAACGCAACACTCTATCTTGAAAAAGTAGATATTGATGGTAAACAGCTTGAATACAGTTGTTCTGGAACACCTGCAGATTGTATAAAACTTGCTGTGCGTGAGATTTTAGAACGAAAACCAGACATCTGTGTTTCGGGTATTAACCATGGTTCTAATTCCTCAATTAATGTTATTTATTCTGGCACAATGAGTGCTGCCCTAGAAGCTGGTATTGAAGGTATTCCAGCAATTGGTTTCTCTCTTTTAGATTATAATTGGAATGCTAATTTTGAACATTGCAAACCTTTTGTTGAAACCATAACCAAGCAGGTTTTAGAGCATGGTTTATCTGATGGTGTGGTGCTAAATGTAAACTTACCAAACCTAGAAAAAGACAAAATAAAAGGTGTTAAAGTATGCCGACAAGCTAAGGCAAATTGGGTTGAAGAGTTTGATAAGCGTACCAATCCGATGGGACGTGACTATTATTGGCTTGCAGGTAAATTTGTAAATATGGATAATGGTGAGGACACTGACGAATGGGCTTTAGCCAATGGGTATGTATCTGTTGTCCCAGTGCAATTTGATTTAACAGCACATCATGCCATTCAGAAATTAAATACTTGGAAATTAAATTAGTTACTGAAATAAATTCAGCACAATGAAAAAAGAAATTTTAATTGGGTTTGCCGTAGGACTTGTTGCCGCAGCCTTTGGATTGATTATCGCTATACAAATTTTTGGGAAATCGGATGATTGGGGCGAAGTGGTAAGACAAGCCATTACAAATGGTTTTTTAACCAAACTTATGAGTATTGGAGCGTTACTAAATCTTGGAGCATTTTTCTTGTTTTTAAAGAAAAACCAAGACCATAGAGCAAAAGGTGTTTTAATTGCTACTTTATTGGTTTTTATTACAACACTGATTATTAAATTCATGAACTAAATGAAATACTACATCATTGCTGGCGAAGCTTCGGGCGATTTGCATGGTTCCAACCTAATGAAGGCTTTATTGAAACAAGATCCTAAAGCCGATTTTAGATTTTGGGGAGGAGATTTAATGCAATCTGTTAGCGGCGAACTTGTGATGCACTATAAAGAACGTCAGTTTATGGGATTTGCTGAAGTTATCTTTAACCTCAGAAAAATCTTTGGTCATATAAAATTCTGCAAGAAAGATATTGAAACCTACCAACCAGATGTTATTATTTTTATTGACAATTCCGGGTTTAACCTTAGGATAGCAAAGTGGGCAAAAGAACAAGGTTTTAGAACCCATTATTACGTTTCTCCGCAAGTATGGGCTTCTAGAGCTAACCGTGTTGAAAAAATAAAACGCGATGTCGATGCCATGTACTGCATACTTCCTTTTGAAAAGGAATTTTACAAAACGTACGATTACGACGTTAATTTTGTAGGACATCCTTTGATTGACGCTATTGCAGACCGCAAACAAATAGATGAAAACGATTTTAGAAAAACACACCAACTAAGCACCAAACCAATTATAGCTTTACTACCAGGAAGCAGAAAACAAGAAATTACCAAAATGCTTGGAGTTATGTTGAGCGTGGTTGATGATTTTGAAGATTACCAGTTTGTTATTGCTGGTGCTCCTAGTCAAGATTATGACTTTTACAAAAGCTTCATTAAACAGGACAATGTGCACTTTATATCTAACAAGACCTATGACCTATTAAGTATTTCTTTTGCTGCGTTGGTTACTTCTGGAACTGCAACTTTAGAAACTGCATTATATAAAGTGCCGCAGGTAGTTTGCTATAAAGCCAATGCTATATCTTATCAAATTGCAAAACGTATTATTACTTTAAAATTCATTTCACTAGTAAATCTTATTATGGATCGTGAAGTGGTAACAGAACTTATTCAAGGAGATTTAAACAAAAAACGCCTTAAAAAAGAGCTCACAGCAATTTTAAAAACTAAAAAACGCGAACAACTATTTTTAGATTACTACGAATTAGAGCAAAAACTTGGAGGTAGAGGTGCTAGTGAAAATGCAGCTAAGTTGATTTATAACTCAATTAGAAATTCCAATAACTAAATTCCAAATCTCAAAAATTACCAATGAAGCAATTACTACCACTATTATTATTAATACTTTTATTAGGCAGTTGCAAATCCAAAAAATCATATTCAAGTAAAAAAAGGCAAACGCATACCGTTAAAGTCAATACTACAGCAAAGCCTTCTGAAAAAGCCGAAACCATTGCTAATTATGCCAAAAAATTTAATGGTACACGCTATAAATACGGAGGCACAACAAAACGTGGTATGGATTGCTCTGGTTTGGTATATACTTCATTTAACGACAACAATGTTAGTGTACCAAGAACCACTGGAGGTTTATCTAGTTATGGTAGCTGGATTGATGTAAAAGAAGTCAATGTTGGCGATCTCGTTTTTTTTGCGACCAAAAAGAATAGCCGAAAAGTAAACCATGTTGGTATTGTAACAAATGTGAGAACAGGTAACGTTGAGTTTATACACGCCTCAAGTAGCAGAGGAGTAATGATTTCTTCTTTAGCTGAGAAATATTGGTATTTTGCTTTTGTCCAAGCGCGACGAATTTTGTAATCATTTTCTTATATTAGTAACTCATAATCATGAAGTTACTGAATTTTACCATCATAAAACTGACTTTGTGCCTTATGATAGGCATTATTATAGCTCATTATTTTGTGCTTGACTTTAATGCCGTTCTTTTTTCTACAATCGGATTAATTATTTTACTAGGTATTTACTGGTTTGTGCTTAAACAAAAAATTGACAAAGCACCTTATTTTGCTTTGTTAGCCTTTGTGTGCATGATTGGTATTGGGATAACTTCCTATAACATTAAAAATGAAACATTACAACCGCATCATTATACCAACAAACAACTAGATTCATCAACAGCAGCAATCGTTTTTAAGGTGGAAGAACGTCTAAAACCTGATGCCTATAACGACAAATATATCGTTTCGGTAAGTTCAATTAATAATGAAAGAGCTTCTGGACAACTTCTCATAAATATAAGACGAGATTCGACCTCCAAGGTTTTGCCAGTTGATGTGGTTTTGTTTACTTCTACTAACCTTAAAACTATTCAAAAACCATTAAATCCACATCAGTTTGATTATAGTAAGTATTTAGAATTGAAGCAAGTTTACCATCAGCTTTATTTAAAGCCTTCAGAATTGTTGTTGCTTTCAGACGATAAAACAACCATTTATGGTTTTGCCGACCAATTGAGAACTACCATTAATGGAAAACTTGTAAAAGCAGGTTTTAATGATGATACGCTGAGTATTATTAACGCGCTTTTACTGGGCCAACGCCAAACAATAGACAAAAACATTTATAACAATTATGTCAACTCTGGCACCATACACATATTAGCTGTTTCTGGGCTTCATGTCGGTATTCTGCTACTGATTTTAAATTTTATATTTAGTCCATTACTTTATTTTAGGTATGGTAATATTATAAGGCCATTTATCATTGTTACTTTGCTTTGGTCGTTTGCTGTTATTGCCGGATTGTCACCTTCTGTAACTCGTGCTGTGACGATGTTTAGTATTATCAGCATTGCAATGCATATAAAACGACCTACGAATATTTACAACACATTGGCAATTTCCGCTTTTCTTATACTTCTTATTAACCCAAATTTTCTGTTCGAAGTTGGTTTTCAGATGAGTTATTTGGCCGTTTTAGGCATTGTTAGTGTACAGCCAATTCTCTACAAACTTTGGAAACCAAAATTTCTTATAACTGATAAATTGTGGCAAATATTTACAGTAACCTTAGCTGCCCAAGCTGGAGTTGTGCCTATAAGCTTATTTTACTTTCATCAGTTTCCTGGTTTGTTTTTTGTTTCCAATCTTGTAGTGATTCCTTTTTTAGGCTTAATACTTGGTTTCGGTTTATTGGTTATTGCCTTAGCATTATTGAATTTGCTTCCACATTATATGGTTATTGCTTACAGTTTTATCATTGATAGCTTAAATGGGTTTATTGCTTGGGTTGCACAATTTGAAGGCTTTTTGTTTAGAGATATTCCTTTCACTTTACTTCAAGTTATCATATGTTATTTTATTATTGTTTGCTTGGTTCAAATCTATAAAACCAAATTGTTTAATTGGGTAGCTATGTGTTTAATTGGCATTATTAGCTTTCAAGGCTTATTGATTTATAATGACTACCAAACACAAAATGATGCTTTTATTATTTTTAATAAGAGCCGACACTCTATAATTGGTCAGAAACATAATGGTCAGTTAGTCATTCATCATAACCTAGATAGCATAAAGCAGCGCACTGATAATGTTATTAGAAATTATAAAGTCGGTGAATTAATAAATTCCGTCTCAACTGAAGATTTACAGTCTGTTTACCAATATAAAGGCAAAACTATTTTAGTTATTGATAGTCTAGGAGTTTATAACAATATTAGCTTTAAAACTGATTATGTTTTATTACGAAATTCACCGAGAATAAATCTGAATCGCGTAATAGATCGCCTAAAACCAAAACAGATTATTGCAGATGCCAGTAATTACAAATCTTATGTTAATCGTTGGAAATCAACTTGCCTAAAAAGAAAAATCCCTTTCCATCAAACTAATGAAAAGGGAGCTTTTGTAATAAAATAAATACTTTTTATGGTTGTGCTTTGGCTAATACAACTTGTTCTCCTTGCTTTTCTACGATTTTACCATAAAAGGCTTTGAAATCTTTATAGTCATCAGGCAGTATCATAGGGTTATTAATATCTAATTGCACTTTTAATTGCAAATATCTGCCGTTTTCTTTGGCTACATATACAAACTTTACGTTTTCATCTTTAAATGCAATAGCCTCTGATGTTGGTAATGATTCCACAACATAACCTTCAGGAAGCATAATATTAACCAAATATTTATCCTCATAAGGAATTACAAAATCTATTGGATATTGTCTTTCTTCAAGTTTAAATGGATTTTCTTTCATGGCCATAAACAAAAGCGGAGAAAAATACAGCTTATCACCTACCTCATCAACTGCATCCGACAAATCGTACTCATAACTTATCTTAACAGGTTCAGTGATTTCGTTTTTATTTTCAAAATCTATGTCACTAATCCCAAGATTACCTTTATCTTTTTCAAGGGATTTAATATGAGATTCGGTAGTTACTTGAGCGTATTTATCTCTATAACTGTATGCCATATAAGACGTTAAGTTTTTAGCAACTTTTCCTGTAACATTAAAATCATTATCAATTTTTATATTGAGCATTGTGGACTCAACAGACTTAGCATTAGGCATGATGTCAATCCATCTAGAAATACCTCCCTCTTCAATCAATCTTCCTTGCCAATTTAATACACGATAAGGCAATACGTTATTTGTACTGTATTCTTCAGTGGCATCAATCAGTAAATTATTATCACCACTTTGCACATTGCAAATTACATAGTTAAATCCTTCTCTGGTTGGAAACAAAGGAATACCATTATTTCTTGTACTGATTAACACAGGATTTGCATTGACTCCTTGAGATCTAAGCATTGAAACTACCAGCAAGTTAATATCTGCATCATTGCCTTCACCATCTTTGTAGGCAGCTCTGATACCTTTTTGGGCATATTTACCATAATTACCATTCCATTTTACCTTAGATTTCACTAAGCTTTCTACGATACGTGCTTTTTCAAAATCATCTTCCACACCAACCATCAATGCTTCTAAATCATCTTTATAAAAACTAGATTTGGCTAATTGTCCTCCAAAGTCTTCACTATCATATATGGTCTTTGAAACTTCCTCCCAATTTGCTGAAAAAGACTTCTTTAAAACTTTATTAGCATCAAGTATTGCTGTGAGTTCCACACTCATCTTGCTTCGGTAATTATTAATATTTCCAGCATAAGCCTCTTCCCTTAATCCTGGTATATTAGTTTCGTTAACATCTAAAATATCTAATCTATATTCAAATGGAACGTTAATGTTTTTTGTTGAACTGTTAAGCTTAGGATAAAACCTCGCCCTAGGGTTTAGTTGCTTGTTATAGGCATAATATTCTGGTGTTGAAATCTTCACATCCAACTTATTTATTGGAATACTGTATTGAAAAATAACATCATCAATACCTATACGAGGTGAGTTGATTGTATATCTATACTCTATTATTGTACCTTCTTTTACATTAGGCATCGTAAATGAGTTTACTTTTAAATAATCATTATAATCTTCCTTAAATTTACCATCACTACTTAGCTTGTCTTTTTCTATTTTACCGTTTACAAGGTTATAGGAAAAGCCTTTTAAGCTACTAATATCTTCATCACTGCTCCCTTTGTACAAGTATATTTTTTTTGTTGCCCAATCAAAGCCATCTTTGTTATAAATTTTGATGCGCTCATGTACTTTTCGCTGCTGCATAAACCCTTGATTGTTTGAATAAAAGAAACTAATCTCTTCATTTCTGTACAATACTGCTGCAGATGCTGAAGAATCTAAAGGATGGTATTTTTCTTCAAGTTCTGCTTTAGAAATTTTGCCAAAATCATAATCTTGACCACTAACTTGGGTAATTGTAAGTACAGTAATTATGGTTAAAAAAAGTTGTTTCATTGCTATTGAATATTGATTGTTTAATGTTTTTATTTTACGACTTAAAAATGTTAATCCTTAATAAGTACAATTTTAGTTTTATCGTGTTTAACAATTTGCTTTCTAAAATCCCTAAACGCTTTATAATCTTCTTTCTCGTAACTTCCTTTATTTAAAATATAGGTTCGTGTGTACTTAATTTTATTGTCTTCCAAGGCTTCAAGTTTAAATTCATACTTACCAAACTTGTTGTCAATGGTCTTGCCTTCTGTCATTGCTTCTAGCTTTAAGTTTTCTGGTAGTTGAATAATAAACTCATCGACATCCTTAAAAGCGCGATCTATTTTAAATTCTAATTTACGCTCGGTATATCGTGGTGGAATATTTGTGACTTTATTAAACATATTAGGCTGAAAAATAAGTCTCGTACCACTTTTTGAAGCGTAATTGGCTGAAGACAACTTGACATTTTCTTGGTAAATAATATTGTCTTTATCATTTTCAATAGCAATATTATCTATTGTTAAGCCATTAATATTGTCCCAATATTCCTGATAATGTAATTTTTGATCTCTTTCAGTTTTTTTCTCTATACCTTCATGAAGATTATACTGAAATCCTGTTGTAGCTATACTAACATCTGCTGTAAAACCACCTGTATCATCTAGGTTAATTGTAGCCATAGTTTTCTGTACGCTATCATCTGCTTCATAAACTTTAGTATGTACAATTTCACCACCTTCTGGCTTTACCAATAACACATCTCTATCATCTGTAAAGCCAGCAATAAAACCAAACGGATTAGTTTGACTTGTACATTCTAAAAATATATTCTCATCTTCATTAGGCACACATAGAATAACGTGATTACCTTCAATTGCGGAAAACTCGTTATCAATACTTCTTATACCATTGCCACCATAAACGACCGTGTAAAAAGATGGTACATCAACCGCTTCTAATAAGGCTTTTGTATAATTAGTTAGTCCTTTACAATCTGCATATCCCAATTTATCCACATCATCAGCCATCATGGGTTTCCAACCTCCAATACCAACTTGTATGCTTATATAACGTGTTTTGTCTTGCATGTATTTGTAGATAATTTTAGCACGTTCTATTTTATCATCAACACCTGCTGTGAGTTGTTTTACTTCTGCAATTCGCTCTTCAGGTATGTTGTCTGTGCCTGTCAATAATTTATCGTACATCCATTTACCAAACTCATTCCAGTTGTTATTTACTCCTTCTACACCAACCATACTAAACGTTTTAAGCGCAACTCTATATCTAGGTAATAAGCTTTTTAATTCAGGTGTATAAGCTTCATATTTAACTCCATTGATATTTTCTGCTATAAAATGATGCTCTGAAACCTCCTGAATATTGAAATCATCAAAGTTTGCCTTTTTACTCTTTATAGAAATACCAGCAGTATTAATTATCTCATATTCGGAATGCTGTACACTTACATAATAATCATCAATTGGCTTCCACTCCGGAAAAAAAGCTGTGTTTTTATGGACTACTTCAGATGTATATTCAACAGTATAAGGGTAATTAATCGGTGTATATTTAAGGTATTTTACGCGATTGTCTTCGTAGATTGAAAAATCACTTACAGCACTAACATCTATAAAATCCCTTTCTTTTATCTTTTTTATTTCATCTCCCATCTCGTCAAAAACACGTGCTTCTATGTCTTGAATCTTTGTATTATCATCATAACCTTCGCCTGCATTGATGTGTCTATTTCCATATTTATTTAAGACTGTAGTAATACGCTTGGTTGTAACTTTTATCTCATCTATACTTTGAATCTCAACTGTTGTTTTTTCGAATCTAACAACTGCGTTAGCTTTAACCTTAAGTTCAGCAGGAACTAACAGAGCGTTATAAACATCATCCGTTTGTGAAAAGCTAAAAAAGAAAATAAAGGTGAAAAAAGTGAAAAGCGTAAATTTTGTAGGAGGCATGCACTTGTTTAATTGCGTTTTGGAATTACAATATAAAAAGGAATATTATCTCTGCAAATAATTACTCTAATATATTTCTCTTGAATTAAAATTTTTCGATAATCGTCTATAAAATTGTGATTTACGAACGCTTTTTAAGGAATTTTGCTCTAAAAAATAAAACCAATAATATTACTAAACACGGAATACCTATATACTTAAATTCACTAAGAATGACATTTATTCCTCGTTCTGAAAAGAACTTTTCTACTCCAATTGGAGATACTTTAATCCCTCTCCAAGGGAAAAAATATCTTGAATTCTCAAAAGGAATAAAAAAACCGACTCCTTCACCACCAGAGGTCATTGCATCTAAAAGTCCGTGGGAAATAGTTGAAAGAAATAAAACAATGAGATATATAAGCTTTTTGCTTTTTCCGAAAACAAACGCTAATAAACTGCTCCAAATTAAAGCAAAGAAAATAGAATGCGTAAACCCTCTATGACCAAAAGGATGAGAATAGCTAACACCAAAATTAAATGCTAATACATCTAAATCTGGTAACATTGCCGAACCTATTGCTAAACACAATAACAACTTACCAGACTTATAATCTATAAGCTTTGAGGTTGTATATGCCACCAGTCCATGACCAAAAATTGATGCCATTATTCCCTGTTCTTAGAATCAATAATTATAGTCACTGGGCCATCATTAACTAAATGAACTTTCATGTCTGCACCAAAGGCTCCAGTTTGTATTGCTTTACCAAGCTCTGACTGTAGTGTTTTTATAAAATCTTCATACAACGGAATAGCAACATCTGGTTTTGCTGCTTTAATATAACTTGGTCTGTTCCCTTTTTTGATACTTGCATGAAGTGTAAATTGACTCACCAAAATAACATCACCTTCAACATCTAAAAGTGATGTATTCATCACTTCATTTTCATCTGGAAAAATGCGTAGGTTTACAATCTTTTTGCAAAGCCAATCAATATCTTCTTGTGCATCCTCATTAACAATACCCAATAAAACCAAAAGGCCTTTTTTAATGGATGCAACTTCCTTTTTATCTATAACAACTGAAGCCTCTGAAACTCTTTGTATAATTACTTTCATTCATTATCCCAATTATCGGTTCTATAATGTTCATCTTCTCCTTCTAAAATTTGAATATAACTTCTATATCTAGAATAGGAAACTTCATCAGTTTCCAAAGCGTCTTTAACAGCACATTTTGGCTCTTTAAGATGTAAACAGTTATTGAATTTACAATCTTGTTTTAGTTCAAAAAATTCAGGAAAATAATCACCAACTTCTTCTTTTTCCATATCCACAATACCAAACCCTTTTATACCAGGTGTATCAATAATTTTAGCTCCAAAACTTAAATCGAACATCTCTGCAAAAGTTGTGGTATGTTGGCCTTGCATGTGTTGCTCTGATATAGCTTTGGTTTTTAAATCTAAAGAAGGTTCTATGGCATTTACCAATGTAGATTTGCCGACACCAGAGTGACCAGCAAACATACTTACTTTATCAACCATCAGAGCTTTAACCTTGTCAATATTCTCGCCTGTAGTTGCGGAAATATTTATACACTCATAGCCTATTTTTTTGTAAATACTTGTTAGGTATTTAACCTCCATTAATTTTTCCTCATCATAAGTATCAATCTTATTGAATAATAAGACGGTCTTTACAGCATAGGCTTCTGCCGTTACTAAAAAGCGGTCAATAAAACTGGTAAATGTAGGTGGATTATCTATTGTAATTAGGAGAAATACCTGGTCTATATTTGAAGCAATAATATGGGTTTGCTTAGACAGGTTTACCGATTTGCGCACAATGTAATTTTTGCGTTCTTCGATACGGTTAATGACTCCCGTTTCAGTATTATTTTTTGTTTCTAATTGAAACTCTACATTATCGCCAACAGCGATGGGATTGGTACTCTTTATACCTTCTAACCTAAAACGTCCTTTTATGCGACATTCATAAAATTTGCCGTTTAAGGTTTTTACAGTGTACCAACTGCCTGTAGATTTATATACTGTTCCTATCATACTTTTAATGTATAACAAAGAAACGATTTTAAACTAAAATATTTCTTAAATTAGAAGTATTAATCTTAAAACCATTCTCATGAAAAAATTCCTATTATTTTTCGGGTTGCTCATTGCTGGCTTTATTTCTTTTTCATTCATCAATCAAGAACAGCCGCAAGCAGAAATAGAATACAAAGTTATAACAAGCGTCGAATCTATTGTATCTAATGGCTTAGGACGCTCTCGTTTAATTTCATCTAATGTTGATAGAAATTTCGAAGAATTTACTTCAGAGCAATCTGAGGAAGACAATAGCAGAAATAAATCCAAACGTGGTGACATACGTGTTAAGGATTTTGAAGAAACCAAATTGTTGAACTTTTATAATATAGGTGGTATTCGTTTCCAAAATATTGTAGCCAATGATGCTCTTGTTAGCTCAAAGCTTACAGCAATGGCGAAAGAAGGTTGGGAGCTCATGTTTATTAATAGTGCTGTGGAAAGCGATAGTGGTAAAGATGATGGACAAGGAATTTTTGTAACACGATATACTTTTAAAAGGATAAAATCGAAATAAAAAAGGCTCGCAAATTGCGAGCCTTAAATTTTAATGATTTATAATCTTTTCTTGGTGGTTAATCGATTCTTGGTGAATTGCTTTAAACACGCGTAGAATAAATTCTTCACTTAAATTTTTCTCTTCTCCTTGAAGGATCATTTTTCCTAAAATCTCATTCCAACGTTTGGATTGTAAAACGGCAACATTGTGCTCCTTTTTTAACTGACCAATATCGTCAGCAACTGTCATACGCTTGCCCATCATTTCTATTAACTGGTGGTCAATAACATCTATTTGGGTTCTTAGCGTGTTGATTTTATTATTGTATGCCTTGTCATCACCCACTTCCTTACGGATTTTTAAATCTTCAGTGTATTTTATTAAGGTCTCTGGTGTAATTTGCTGAGCCGCATCACTCCATGCATTATCAGGATCGTGATGAGTTTCTATCATTAGTCCATCGTAATTTAAATCTAAAGCTGTTTGGCTTAAATCGAAAATAATATCGCGTCGTCCTGCAATATGTGATGGGTCTAAAATTAATGGTAAATCCGGAAAACGGTTCTGTAAATCTACAGCTACTTGCCACTCTGGATTATTTCTGTAACGTGTTTTTTCATAGGTAGAAAACCCTCTATGAATAACACCTAAATTTTTAATGTCTTGTGTATAAAAACGCTCTACAGCACCTAACCACAACGACAAATCTGGGTTTACAGGGTTTTTGATTAATACAGGTTTGTCTGTTCCCTTTAAAGCATCAGCAATATCTTGAACTATAAAAGGACTAACGGTTGTCCTAGCACCTATCCAAAGGATATCTACATCGTGTTTTAAGGCTAATTCTACATGGTTGGCATTAGCAACTTCCGTAGTAATCTTCATACCTGTTTCTTCTTTTGCTTTTTGAAGCCATTTTAAGCCAAGTGCGCCAACTCCTTCAAAATTTCCTGGACGAGTTCTTGGTTTCCAAATACCAGCTCTAAAAACCGTAGCATCACTATCTTTTAGCTGATGTGCTATTTTTAATACTTGCTCTTCTGTCTCTGCGCTACATGGTCCTGCTATAACTAGTGGATGATCTAAGTTATATGCGTCTAACCAATTTCTTAATTCTTTCTTATTCTCCATACTGCTATTAATCTTCTTTTCTAATTTTACTTTTAATTTTTATGAGGTTTCGACTGCGCTCAACCTGACATTTTATTTTATTCCGTTTAATATATCTTTTATATGATTTGTGGTTTCCATTTCTTTATAAACGGCCTCAAAATCACCATTTTCCATAAGCTCTTTAAAATGCTTTAGGTTAGTTATGTACTCATCTAAAGTCTCTATAACATTCGTTTTGTTTTGCTTAAAAATTGGTGTCCACATTGCTGGTGAACTTTTTGCCAAACGTACCGTACTTTCAAATCCACTACCAGCCATATCAAAAATATCGCGTTCATTTTTTTCCTTATCAATCACAGTTTTTCCAAGCATAAATGAACTGATGTGCGATAAATGCGATACATAAGCAATATGCTTATCGTGAGCCTTGGGATTCATATAACGAATACGCATTCCTAAATCTGAAAACAGCTTCAATGCTTTTTCTTGCAATTTGAATGCGGTTTCTTCTACTTCACAAATAATATTTGTTTTGTTTTTGTACAGTCCACGAATAGCTGCTTTTGGTCCTGAATATTCCGTACCTGCAATAGGATGCGCTGCTAGAAAGTTTCTGCGTTTCGGATGACTTTGCACCTTAAGACAAATATCTTCTTTGGTGGAACCAACATCAAAGACAATTGCTTCATCTGAAATCTTATCTAAAACCTTAGGCAAAACCTCTAAAGTTGCATCTACAGGAATAGCTATTATGACCAAATCTGCCTTATCTAATTCTTCAAAATTTGACTTTTTGTCTATTATACCCAAACTCATTGCATCGTCTAAATGCGCTTTGTTCTTATCGATACCATAAATAGTACAAGAAGTATGCTGCTGTTTAATATCTAATGCAAAGCTGCCTCCAATTAATCCTACTCCTACAATACAAATATTTTTCATTCCCATCTGTCTCTTTGAGACATTTAACTCTTTCGTTAATACTTACTTATTTGATTCGTTGAATCTTCGATTTCCCAAAGGGAAGAAAATCACTATTAAAATTTTTACCTATACAAATTTCGACTGTAACTTGTTTTCTCATTATATTCTTGCGATTGCTTCTTTTATTATTTCTACTGGCGCACATAACGAAAACCGAACATAACCTTCACCATTACTACCAAATACTGTTCCTGGCGCAATAAAAATTGAATATTCTTTTAAAACCATATCTGTAAATTCTTCGGATTTAATTTTCGGTGGCAATTTTGCCCAAACAAACATACCTGTGGCAAATTCATCATAAGTGCAGTTAAGTTTTTCGGCTAATTTCCATACCAATTCACGTCTTTGTTCGTAAACACTATTTAAACTTACAAACCACATATCTGAACATTTTAAAGCTTCAATAGCTCCTTTTTGAATGCCATAAAACATTCCAGAATCCATATTGCTTTTTACTTTTAAAACTGCATTAAGATGCTCATAGCTACCTACAGCCATTCCTACTCTCCAGCCTGCCATATTAAAGGTTTTACTGAATGAGTTAAGCTCCAAACACACATCTTTAGCATTCTTGTAGCGCATAATGCTAATTGGCTTTTCATTGAGCACAAAACTGTAAGGGTTATCGTTTACAATGAGGATATTATGACGCTTTCCAAAAGCAATAACCTCATCATAAAATTTGTTAGGTGCATTGGCTCCTGTTGGCATGTGTGGATAATTTACCCACATTATTTTTACTTTACTTAAGTCTAATCGTTCTAAAGCGATAAAATCTGGCAACCAATTATTGTCTTCTTTTAAATCATATAATATTGGCTTTGCTTCTAAAAGTTTGGCTACTGCAGAATACGTTGGGTAACCTGGATTTGGTACTAAAACCTTATCACCTTTATTTAAAAACGCCATAGAAATATGCATTATACCTTCTTTACTACCAAGCAAAGGCAACACTTCTGTCTGTCCACTGAGATTAACCTTATAGCGGTTTTTATAAAAGTTTGCTATTTCATCTCTAAGTTCTGGTATACCTTGATAGCTTTGATATTTATTTGCGCCTTCATCATCTAAACTATCTCTCAACAACATTGTTGCTTTAAAAGGTGGCTCTAAATCCGGACTACCAATACCTAAATTTATTATTGGCTTTCCTTGGGATTTTAAAAACGCAACTTCTCTCAACTTTTTAGAAAAGTAGTATTCTTCAACATGCTTTAAACGTTTGGCAACTTCAATCATAATCTTGCATTTTTATATTCGCCTAACACTTTAAAATTCTGTGCCATTAATTGCATGATGGAATGTGCTTTTTCATAGTCTTTATAGTCTTCAAAGGTGACATCAACAAAAAAGGCATATTTCCAAGGGCTATCTATTTTTGGCAAGGATTGAATTTTGGTTAGGTTTAATTTACAATCACTCATTACATTGAGTATTGTAGCTAAGCTACCACGTTTATGATCTAATTCAAATTTTAAGGAAGCCTTATTAAGTCCTTTTCGTTCAAGGTCATTATTTTCTCGCTCAACAATAACAAATCGTGTTTCGTTATGTTTTATGGTTTGTATGCTTTTTGCCAATATATCCAGACCATATAATTTTGCTGCTTTTTGACTTGCTATTGCGGCGATACCTTTTATCTTTTGTTCTGAAATTTGCTTGGCAACATCTGCTGTATCCTTGGCTTCAACTAATTTGATATGCGGAAAATCCTTAAAGAACACTTTGCATTGCAGTAAAGCCATTGGGTGCGAATGCACTTCTCTTATAGATGCCATTGTTTCACCTTGCAAGGCCAACAAATTATGCTGAATATCTAAATAGTACTCACCAACGATGTTTAAATTATGGTTATCTATAAGCGCGTAATTTGGTATAATTGAGCCTGCTATAGAATTTTCTAAAGCCATTATACTAAAATCTGTATCACCTTTTAAAAGACTTTCTACTGTACCATCAAACGACATACACTCAATAACATCGGCATTATCATTAAAATAAAGCTGTGCAACTTCGTGATGAAACGATCCTTTAATTCCTTGTATAGCTATTGGCTTTTTCAATATTTTATATTCTTATTATGAGATCCTGAAATTAATTCAGGATAAGTTCAACTATCTATTTTCAATTTGCTTCCAGCTTTTGAAAACAGAGTTTTACTAAAAAAAAAGTCCCGATTAAATCGAGACTTTATAAAATTTATATTTTAAATAAAACATACTAAGCCTCGTTTCTTTTGCTAAAAAAGAAATAAAACCAGTTAAAATATGTTTTAGTTGTGTTCATTGTTTTAATTATATGGCTAATGTAATTAATATTTTTACAAATCAAAATGTGGAAATAGATTTTTTGAAATTAAAGTTTAACTTTTAAAGAATTAGCAATAAACGCTATACAATATTATATAATACTTATTTTTGAATAAACTTTTCTTTTATGTCAATTGAAGTTAAAAACATTACAAAACTATACAAAGACCAAAAGGCTCTAAATGATGTATCTTTTAAAGTAAAGGATGCTGAAATTGTAGGTTTTTTAGGCCCAAATGGTGCTGGTAAATCTACCATGATGAAGATATTAACCACATATATTGATGCCTCAGAAGGTTCTGCTAACGTCAATGGGTTTGATGTTACTTCAGACAAAAAAAATGTTCAAAAAAGCGTTGGATATTTACCAGAACACAATCCGCTTTATACGGATTTGTACGTTAAAGAGTATTTAAGTTTTAATGCCAATGTATATGGTGCTTCAAAATCTCGAATAAACGAAGTTATTGAGTTAACGGGCTTAACACCAGAAGCGCACAAAAAAATTGGACAGCTTTCTAAAGGTTACAGACAACGTGTTGGCTTGGCAAATGCTTTATTACACAATCCTGATGTGTTGATTTTAGATGAACCTACTACAGGTTTAGACCCAAACCAATTGGTAGATATCAGAAATTTGATTAAAACTATTGGTAAAGAAAAAACCATTTTTCTATCCACTCATATTATGCAAGAGGTTGAAGCTATGTGCGATCGTGTTATCATTATCAATAAAGGTGAAGTTGTTGCAGACAAATACTTAAAGGATTTAAGAGACGGACAAGAACAAGTTGTTGTGGTAGAGTTTGATTATCCTGTTGAAGATGCCTTTTTATTAAAGCTACCAAAAGTAACTAGTGTAAAAAACACGCACGATTTTATATACGAAATCACTTTTTCTACCAAAGACGATATGCGCTCTCATGTGTTTGATTTTGCACATGACAATGAATTAAAAATTCTACAGTTAAATCAGAAAAATGCAAGCTTAGAGAGTTTGTTTAGGGAATTGACGAATTAAAAAGCCCATCCTAGCCTTCCCAGAGGGAAGGAATGATATGTTGCGACTATACTATGAGAACAGATAGTTTTAAAAATCTCAGTGGATATAAAGATTTAATTAACGAAAAATTAAGTGAATTTATATTGAGTTTTGAAAATGCTCCCAAAAAGACTAAAAAGCTATTACACTATCAGTCAGTTATAAATTTATCTAAAGAAATAATTCGTTTCAATAATTCCGAAGCTAATAAGCTAAAAGATTTAATGCTTGAATATTTTGAAATAGTAAAAGATTTTGAATATTACGATAATATCAATAATGTCAAATATATTCATGACAAAAGAAAACAAAGTTTAGACTTATACCAAAAACACCTACGTCCAGTTGGAAGTTATCTAATTCAAGAAAGTGACTTTGGTCCAGATTTATCTCTACGATATTTTCTAATTTGTGGAATTACTTTAGATATTATTATTTATAGTTTTTTTAGTAAAAGTATAGTTCCCTTGTCTACGATTTTAGTTATTATTATTGGGATAAAAATGAGAAACAAAAAGAGAAAAGAAGGTAGAACATTTTCAGTTTTCAAATAAAACTTGAATTAAATAGCATTTTAATTAAGTAAAAAAATTATTCAAAAATCAACTGACCAATATAGATTTCTTCAACATCCACAAGTGGTGGCTCGTTAACCGAAATTAAATCTCCAGTGCCTCTAAGCTCGCCAGCTAAGGACAATTGTGGATTTACAATCATATCGTTACTGCCACGATGGTAAACGCTTATATTTTGAGCTATTAAATTTTCGCCTTCAAAACGTCCAGAGCCTGAATAAAAACCAACAAATAAGTTTGTAACATTTCCATCTATGTAAAACGATGAAATATTATTTGAAACAATATTTAGTTCTACAGAATTTATGGTTAATCTAAAATCACCAACTGTAAATTGACTGCCAGTATTGACATCTTCGGAATAAAGTGTTAAATCGTCATACGAGAGTACACCATCGGAAACTATTTCATATTGAGACGATGTAATAATTTCTGTTAGGTTTGGTGCTTCCACATATACCTTTGTTATACCATAATCCCTAACATAATTGCAAGTATTATTATCGGTTAGCACTAATTGGTCTCCTACAATTTCAGCTTTAACATCATTGATAAGGTTTTCACCAGTTTCAATGGTTACTTTATAATCTGTTGCTTCTTTAATAATGAGTTCTACTCCTCTATTGACTAGGATTTTTTCAAAATTAGAAACCGTAACTTCTTCTTGTATAATATGTCCAGAAGTTTGAAAACAATCATTGGCATCTTCGCTGTTACAAGCGAAAACAAAAAGCAATAGTATGTAAACTCTTTTTCTCATTGTTTGTTATTCTAATCGTGTTTCGGAAACTCAAATATTAATAAAACTTAAATAATGTTTCTATCAATCAACTGCTCTCTGCATGTCATTATTTTATAATCTTACTCCTATTCCAAATTCAACAGCTTCGGCTTTTGCTCCATGCGACTTTAAGGTCATCGCACCGAAGAATTTTTTTCCAAAATAGCGTTTTAATCCTATTCTTATATACGTTCTTCCTTCAAAATCAAAAGGATAGTAGACATAATACCCAAATTGTGTTTCTATAGACATTTTATTGATGAATAATTCATGACCTGCAAACAATCCAACACGTTTGTAATCTTCTTTACCGCTAACATCTAGCTCAGGAAAAGAAACCGATTGGTAATAAATTAACTCCTTTAAAAAGTTTGAAAAAAACACATCAACACCCAACTGAACTGCGCTAATATGACTTAATCTCTTATCTGCATAAGCCGAAAAAATATAAAAAGGAAATTGACCACTACCAATAACATCACTTTGGTTTATGCCACTTCTAAAAGCAATATTGTATTTGATGCGTTCTGTAAATTTTTTATCATCTGGATTATCTAGATATTCTGCATCTTCATTATCTAAATTATAGGTTAGCCCGAAATTAAAAGCAATTGTATTGACACTTGTATTTGGTGCTTTTACATTGGCATTGGAATAATGAATTAAAGATAAACCCGTTTGTAAGCCAAACCTGTTAAATATTCGCTCCTTTTTATAATTCAACATTAGATATGTTGAACTTAAAAAATGAGAACCAAAAGCAATGTTTTTGTGGTTATCCTCTTTGTCATAAGGATTTGTATTGTAAGCTAATCCTTGCGCAATGCGAAGCATTAAATTTCGCTTTAAAAAGTAAAAATTATAATGTGCGTAGAGTCCGTAGTTTTCACCAAGAACATCATTTTTTAAATCTTGATATACAAAAGACGCTCCATAATCTGGATAATTAAAACGTTGTTCCCAAGGTTGGTTTCCAAAGGTTTTTTTGTTCCATGTAAAAATAAAACCCTCTGGGTGACCTGTAATTAAATGAAGAATATCATTGTTGTGCAGTGCAATGTTTCCACCAAAATAGTTGACATCTAAATACGAATTGTTTCTTTTCTCCTGTGCAAAAAGCACGATAGATGAGAGCAATAAAATTGTACTTACTAATTTTCGCATTCAAAATTGTTGAGTCGCAAAAATAGTCAATAATTATAACTCAATAGCTATTCTAAATGTTAGGAATATTATACAAACAATGTAGCAACCAATGACACTATTGTGAGCGCTAAAATTTGTATTACAAATCTAAATTCCGATTTATTCTTTTTGATTAATTTCATTTTTAAAGGGGCTTAAAATTACTCTTCAAATATCTAAATGAAAACTGACTACAGTGTTAATTAAACCCTAAGAAAACGTTACTGTTATAGCACTAAACTATTGCCTTAACTACAGCTTTAGGTGATTCTTTTCTACTACCATCAAAACCATCAATACCACTAACCGTTGTGTATTTCAGTACAAATTTCTTTCCAGGATTCAAGCGTTTGTAAGCTGACTGACACATTAGGGTGGCTTCGTGAAAACCGCAAAGAATTAACTTTAGCTTGCCTTCATAAGTGTTGACGTCTCCAATGGCATAAATGCCAGGAATATTGGTCTGATAATCCACTGTATCTACTTTGATAGCATTTTTTTCAATCTCTAATCCCCAATTTCCTATTGGACCTAATTTTGGTGATAAACCAAATAACGGAATAAACTCATCGGCTTCTAAAATTTCTGTGTCACCATTTTTTGTAATCGAAACGGCTTCTAAAAGTTCGTTTCCATGAAGCCCAGTGATTTCTGCTGGTGTAATAAGGTTAATTTTATTAAGCAATTTTAATTCTTGCACACGTTCAACAGAATCAAGTGCTCCTCTAAATTCGTTTCGTCTGTGGACTAAAGTGACTTCTGAAGCTACATCTGCCAGAAAAATACTCCAGTCTAAGGCAGAATCTCCTCCTCCTGCAATAACAACCTTTTTGTTTCGATAGACTTCAGGATCTTTTATAAAGTAAGCAACACCATTGTCTTCGTAGTTTTCAATATTTTCTAACTGTGGTTTCCTAGGCTCAAAACTGCCTAAACCTCCAGCGATGGCTATAATTGGTGCGTGATGTTGCGTTCCTTTATTAGTAGTAACAATAAAACTACCATCCTCTAATTTCTCAATGGTTTCTGCACGTTCACCTAAAGTAAAACCTGGTTGAAATTGTCGTCCTTGTTCTAACAAGTTAGACGTTAAATCACCTGCTAATATTTCTGGAAAGCCAGGAATATCATAAATCGGTTTTTTAGGATACAACTCAGAGCATTGACCACCAGGTTGTGGTAATGCATCAATTAAATGGCACTTTAATTTTAACAAGCCAGCTTCAAATACTGTAAATAATCCTGTTGGTCCTGCTCCAATGATGAGTATATCTGTTTTAATCATAATTATATTTTTTCCACTAAACCTTTAGTGAATTCGTTTAATTTTTCGACTTTTTGTTCAAAGTCTCCTTTTATTGTTTTTCTGTATATATTGAGATTTTGTACCAAATCATCAATATTTTCTGGTATAACATCTTCAAAAAATTGTCGTAAGCGTTTTGCTGTTGTTGGCGATTTACCGTTGGTGGAAATCGCTACTTTTACATTGCCTTTTGTAACAATGCCTCCCATATAAAAATCACAGTATGGTGGATTATCGGCCACGTTAACCAATTTACTTTGTGCTCTACAATCGTTGTATATTTCTATATTAACCTCAGGATTGTCTGTAGTAGCGATGACGATATGCTTTCCTTCTAAATGATTTTTATGGTACACTGCATTGATACGTTTTACATTTCCTGTTTCAGCAATTTTGATGGTATCTTCCCTAAACATTGGCGACACCATGGTAACCTTCGCATCTGGACTCGACTTTAATAAAAACGTCAGTTTTTCTTCTGCTACAAATCCACCACCAACTATTAAAATCTCAAGATTTTTTGCTTTAAGAAAAATGGGATATAAATTATTTCTATCCATAGCTTTAAGCGCTTTTTTGTTTTGAATTGGCAATAGCCAAATCTGCTTTAGCATAAATATCTGTAAGATCTACCCTCTGATTTACAACTTCACCAATTATTATAATTGCAGGTGTTGAGAGTTGCTTTTCTTCCACAATTTTTTCAATGGTGCTTATCGTCCCAATTCCTATTTTTTCATTTAATCGAGTTCCATTTTGAATAACTGCAACAGCGGTTTCAGATTTACCTTCTTTTTTAAACGTTTGAACAATTTCAGGCAATTTTCCCATTCCCATTAATATCACTACTGTCGCTGTTGACTTTGCTGCTAGAGCGATGTCACCAGAAATTTTATGAGATTTGGTTGTTCCCGTTATTACCCAAAAACTTTCTGAAGCATTGCGTTTGGTTAACGGAATACCTTGATAAGCTGGAACAGCAGCAGAGGACGATATACCTGGAACAACGGCTACTTCAATAGCATAATCTTTAGCATAGTCTAACTCTTCCGCTCCACGACCAAAAATGAATGGATCGCCTCCTTTTAATCTTACTACATGTCCACATCTTAGCGCGCGTTCAACAATTAAATCGTTAATCTGACTTTGCTGATAAGCATAACAACCACTACGTTTACCTACAAAGATTTTCTCTGCTTTACGCGACGCATATTGAAGTAACTCTTCATTTACAAGCGCGTCGAATAAAATAACATCTGCAGATTTTATGGCTTGAATAGCCTTTAATGTAATTAAATCTGCATCTCCTGGTCCTGCTCCTACTACGGTTAATCTTGGTGTCATGATTTTAAATTTTAACGGCTAATTGTTCTTCTCTGAATGCTTTAACCTCGGTTAAAAATTGTGCTGCTGCATTTATATAATTGTTTGCGAAATCTTCAGTTGGTGGGTACACCTTAATCTGATATATTAAATCTGAAAATGATGTCCCTAATGTTATTTTTTTAGTCTCTACGAATAGTTCATCAAACTGACTTATGATTCCGGCTTGTGTATTGGTTTTTATATTTTCGGATAATAAAATTGCTTTCGCCGAATTCACCATAGAACGATATGCTTCATAAATGGCTCCAGAATATACTTTGTTACTGAATGCCTCTTTAGCTTCTTCAATTTTTTCATCGCTTTCTAAGAAAAGTGTAGCGATTAAATCGATAACAACACCAGCACATTCACCAATTCCGATGGCTTTAACGTATTGTTCATCGGTTCCCCAATCAATAAAATCTTCTGGAGTTAAATTTTCAATATCTGACAAATCAGTCAACAACTGATAAAAGTATTTTTCGCCTTTTTCTTTATAATAATCGACAAATAATTTTCCATCTGCATTGGCTTCAAAATCATCTAGAATTCGACGTAAGGCTTCTGGTCCTCTTCGACTAGGCACTTTAACCACCTTGTCAGCGAAATAAGCGTTACCGTTTCCTAAATTTCCACCTCCTAACAGCACTTGCAATGCTGGAGCAACCAACTTATCTTTAGTTCTAATGGACATGCCTTGAAAACCAATATCTGCCATATTATGCTGTCCACAAGCATTCATACATCCACTTATTTTAATCACTAAATCTTTATTCTGTAAATACTGTGGATATTCTGATTTTATGACGCGCTCCAATTCTTCTGCAATTCCTGTACTACTAGCAATTCCCAAATTACAAGTGTCTGTTCCAGGACATGCCGTAATGTCCACGGCTTTATTATAACCTGCTTCTGTGAAGCCTAATTTTTCTAATTCGGTATAGAAAAATGGGATTAAATCTTCCTTTACAAATGGAATTAAAATGTTTTGGCGTAAGCTCAATCTAATTTCACCAGCTGCATATTGTTCAACTAAATCGGCTAATAATCGTGCTTTATCCGTGTAGAAATCGCCCAGTAAAACTTTAATACCAATGGCAACATAACCCTCTTGCTTTTGAGGAATAACGTTTGTGGATTTCCACAAGTTAAAAGCTTTCACATCTTTTATTTCAATTTTCGGAGCTTTTACTGAAACCGGTTTTGAAACCACATAGTTGGTTTCATCAATTTCAACAGACTTAAACTCAATGGCATTTTGTTCTTCTTCTACCAATTGTCTAAAAGCATCTAAACCGATGTCCTTTACTAAGAATTTCATTCTGGCTTTGGCGCGACTTTTACGTTCACCATAACGGTCAAAAACACGAAGTACACCTTCCATTAAAGGAATGATTTTATCTGAAGGTAAAAAGCTATAAAATTCATCGGCATGTCTAGGTTGCGAACCCAAGCCTCCACCCAGCATCACTTTGAATCCTTTTACTCCATCTTTTATTTTAGCTATAAAACCTAAATCGTGAATATATGACAAGCCAGTATCGTCATCTGAAGATGAAAAGGACACCTTGAACTTTCTTCCCATTTCTTGGCAAATCGCATTTCTCAGAAAGAACTTAAACAAGGCATCAGCATATGGAGACACATCAAAAGGTTCTTTTGGATCGATACCAGCAGTTTCACTTGCGGTGACATTTCTCACGGTGTTACCACAAGCTTCTCTTATCGTAACGTCGTCACGTTCTAATTCTGCCCAAAGTTCTGGAGTGCGATTAATATCAACATAGTGAATTTGAATATCCTGACGTGTTGTAATGTGTAATCGGCTTCTAGAATATTCGTCAGAAACCTCAGCAATACGACGCAACTGATGACTCAACACTTTACCATAAGGCAATTTGATACGAATCATTTGCACACCTTCTTGACGCTGACCATATATGCCTCTTGCCAAACGTAGGCTACGGAATTTTTCCTCGTCTATTTTTCCATTTTGAAATAGCTCAATCTTATTGGCTAATTCAATGATATCCTTTTCTACAACTGGGTTTTCTAATTCTGTTCTGAAGCTTTGCATTATTATTATATTATTCCTATGGGTTTACTAGGAATTAAAAAAATACGTTTCCTAGTTTTTTAAAATACATTTTTTATTGAATGAAGCCTGCGCCTACTGTATTATTAGATTGGGAATCAATAATTATAAAAGAACCGTTAGTTCTATGAGATTTAAATGCATCATAAAATATTGGTTTATTAAGCTTAAAGGAAACCGTTGCAATATCATTCATCTGCAAAGCAGTAATAGACTCATCTATACCAGAATAATCCGGATTAATTTTATGGTAAATTTGATCTACTTTCGCTAATACTTTATTAACTCCGTGTTGCACATAGTATTTCTTTCCTGCTGTTAAGTTTTGTGAATCCATCCAAGAAATAGTAGCTGTAAATTGCTTATCTACAGTTGGTAAGTCATTGGCTTTAACAATCATATCTCCTCTACTAATATTAACATCATCTTCAAGTGTTATTAAGACTGAAGATCGCCTTGAGGCTGTTTCAACTTTCTGATCGTAAAAATGGATTTCCTTAATTTTCGATTTGGTCTTTGAAGGCAAAACCACCACATCATCTCCAACACTCAACTCACCACCATATACTTTTCCAGCATAACCTCTAAAGTCATGAAACTCTTGAGTTTTCGGTCTAATTACATATTGAACAGGAAACCTAGGTGTGCCAACATTGTAAATATCTTCATTATCAATATTTTCTAAGTATTCGAGTAAAGTATCACCTCTGTACCAAGGTGTATTCTTTGATTTATTAACCACATTATCACCTTTTAAAGCACTAACAGGAATAAAAGTAATCTTCTGGTCTTTATAATCTCTCTTACTCATTAAAGCCTCAAAGTCTGCTTTAATTGCGTTATATTTTTCTTCAGAGAAATCAACCAAATCCATTTTGTTTATAGCGACAATAACTGTTTTTATTCTCAACAGATTATTAATAAAAAAATGACGATTGGTTTGCTCTATCACCCCTTTTCTAGCGTCAATTAAAACTATGGCTGCTTGAGATGTTGAAGCTCCAGTAACCATATTTCTTGTATATTCTACGTGACCAGGTGTGTCTGCTATAATGTAACTTTTATTAATTGTAGAAAAATAAATGTGTGCCACATCTATTGTTATTCCTTGTTCTCTTTCTGCAACTAATCCATCCGTAGCTAAAGAAAAGTCTAAATAATCGTAACCTAACTGACGGCTTTTGTTTTTTATAGCTTCTAATTTATCTGATGTCAACGATTTTGTATCGTATAAAAGTCGACCTATTAATGTACTTTTACCATCATCTACACTTCCTGCTGTTGCTATTTTTAATACTTCCATAATCAAAAGCCCCTTCTAACTTCCCCAGATGGGAAGAACTCTTACTCGGGCGAATGTTGAGTTTTGTTTTTAATGTCTTATAAAATTTTATTAATCTTAAGTTCCCTCAAACTTGCTGATTCCCCCTTTTGGGGATTAAGGACTTTTTTTAAAAATACCCTTGTTGCTTACGTTTTTCCATTGCTGCTTCGGAGCGTTTATCATCAATCCTTGCACCTCGTTCTGATATGGAAGATTCTCTAATTTCTTGCACGACACTGTTAATGTCGGATGCTGTTGATAATACAGCTGCAGTACAGCTCATGTCACCAACAGTTCTAAATCTAACAGTGCGTTCTTTTACTTCTTCATAATCTTCTCTATAGACTACAGCATCATCTGCCGACCATATTAATCCATCTCGTAAAAAGGTAGCTCTGGTATGTGCAAAATATATTGATGGAATCTCAATTTGTTCTTTTTGAATGTATGACCATACGTCTAATTCTGTCCAATTTGATATAGGAAATACACGAACATTTTGACCTAATTCTATTTGTCCATTGAGCATATCGAACAATTCCGGACGTTGATTCTTTTCATCCCATTGCCCAAAATCATCTCGTACTGAAAAAATACGTTCTTTAGCTCTTGCTTTTTCTTCATCACGTCGTGCACCACCAATACATGCATCGAATTTAAATTCTTCGATAGCATCTAAAAGTGTTGTTGTCTGTAATACATTACGACTAGCATATTTACCAGATTCCTCTCTTACTTTTCCTTCGTCTATAGAATCTTGTACGTTTCTTACTATTAATTCTAATCCTAATTCCTTTACAAGTCTATCTCTAAACTCAATTGTCTCTGGAAAATTATGTCCAGTATCAATATGCATTAAAGGAAAAGGAATTTTTGCTGGGTAAAATGCTTTCTGTGCTAAACGTACAAGAGTTATAGAATCCTTACCTCCTGAAAATAATAGAACAGGTCGCTCAAATTGAGCAGCAACTTCTCTGAAGATGTAAATGGCTTCGTTTTCTAATGGATTTATATGTTCTGTATTCTTCATCTTAAAAATTTTAGGCGTGTAATCCACATTCTCTGTTTTCTAATTGTTTTGTTGGGTCAAAATATTTAAACTCATTTGGGAGATTATTTTCCTTTAAATAGCCATCTAAAGCTTCATCTGAATAATGATAAAAAGGACTTACTTTAATGACACCTGTGTTATCCTGAGACACAATATCAATACTATCTCTAAAGGCCGTTTGCCCTTTACGTAAGTTTGTAAACCAAACATCTGGTTTGTGCTCAGACATAGCTCTTTTAAAAGGCTCTAATTTAACCTGCTCCGTAAACAATTTGTGTGTTGGATCTTCCACACTTGGTATTCCCATAAGTACGTTACGGTGTGCAACGGTTTGTTTAGGAACATATAATTGTATGTTAAGGTTTAATTTTTCAATTACTTCTTCGGCATGTTTATACGTGTTAGGTGTATTATAACCTGTGTCGCACCAGATTACTTTTATATTATGCTTCACAGTATTGGTTAGGTGCAAAATAGCTGCTTCATAAGGTCTGAAATTAGTAGTCACTACTGGATTTTTAGAAATACTTAATGCCCAAATCACAATATCCTTCGGTGATTTGCTCCTTAATTCCTTATTTATTTTATCAATGTCAAGTTCCATTATTTTCCCCATTTAATATTATTCCAAGCGCGTTCATGAAAAAAGTATAGTACCATTTTAGATACTAACTCAATACCACCTATTGAAAATGCTAGAGCCAGAGTTCCTGTTAATAAATATGAAATAGCTACAGTTGCCAAAGTACCTACCACCCTCCAGCTAATTGTTTTTGCAATACTTCTTTTTATATTTTCCTGCGGTCCTTGAATCTCTTCTTTTTTTTCTCTTAATTCCGTTTGTAATACACTTTCCATAATATTCTTTTACTATTAATCCTTTTACCCTATCGATTTAGTAGAGTAAAATGCAAACCTAAATATTATTTTATAAAACTCAAGTATTAATTACGAAAAAATATGGGTTAAAATTTGAGGATTCCTCAATTTGATATATCTGCTAAGGTTGTATTTCTGAAAATTTCTAAGGTACTATCGCGTACTTCAAGCATTAGTTTATGTACTGCGCAGGCATTTTCATCTGGGCAATCGGCACACTTTTCGTAGAAATTTAAACTCACACAAGGCACCATGGCTATTGGTCCTTCTAACAATCTCATAACAGTTGTCATTGGAATTTCTTTTGGGTCTTTTAATAAGTAATAACCTCCGCCTTTTCCTTTTTTAGAACCTAAAATTCCATGCTTTCTCAGACCTAATAATATGCTTTCCAAAAATTTCTGTGAAATATTTTCCGCTTTAGAAATTTCAGAAATTTGAACAGGAACTTTATCTTCTTGTTTTGCTAAATGCACCAAGGCTTTAATTCCGTATTTTGTTTTCTTTGAAAGCATGATGTAAATCTAGTACTTTTTTCTATATCTAAAAGATTAACTTTTGCTAGAATTATTATAGAAAAAAATAAGCTCCATAATTTTGTACTTTTTAAATTAACTTATAAAAAGATTGAAATAAATTTACTTTCCATTTAATTTTTCTACTTTTGCATCATTAAAATTTAGAGGAAAAATTTGTCTGATTGCAACCTCTGACGCTGAATAATTTCAGCCGAAACAAAAATGCTAAAGCAGTAAGTTAACGACTTCTCTAGCGACCAAGCAATCTCAGATTTTTTTATAAATAACTATAACCTAAAATAGAGTTTATGCCATATTTATTTACTTCAGAAAGTGTTTCTGAGGGACACCCAGATAAAGTAGCAGACCAAATTAGTGATGCTTTAATTGATAATTTTTTAGCCTTTGATCCTGAATCTAAGGTTGCATGCGAGACATTAGTAACTACAGGGCAAGTGATACTTGCTGGTGAAGTTAAGTCTAACACGTACTTAGATGTGCAGAAAATTGCAAGAGATACTATAAACAAAATTGGCTATACTAAAAGTGCCTATATGTTTGATGGTAATTCCTGTGGAGTACTTTCTGCTATACATGAGCAGTCAGAAGAAATTAATCGTGGTGTCGACAGAGCTACGAAAGAAGAGCAAGGCGCTGGTGACCAAGGTATGATGTTTGGCTACGCAACAAATGAGACTGACAACTATATGCCTTTGGCATTAGATTTATCGCACAGAATTTTAATAGAATTGGCAGAATTACGTCGTGAAAATAAAGATATTACCTACCTAAGACCTGATTCCAAAAGCCAAGTTACTATTGAGTATAGTGATGATAATACACCTCAGCGTATTGATGCCATTGTGGTTTCTACCCAACACGATGAATTTGATTCTGATGAAGCCATGCTAGCTAAAATCAGAAAGGATATCGTAGAAATTTTAATTCCTAGAGTTATTGCTAAACTTCCGGAACATATTAAACCGCTATTCAATAATGATATAAAATACCATATTAATCCTACGGGTAAATTTGTTATTGGAGGACCACATGGAGATACAGGTTTAACCGGTCGTAAAATTATAGTAGATACTTACGGAGGCAAAGGTGCTCATGGTGGTGGAGCTTTTTCGGGTAAAGATCCTAGTAAAGTTGATAGAAGTGCTGCTTATGCCACAAGACATATTGCAAAAAATCTAGTAGCTGCAGGATTATGTGAAGAAGTATTAGTTCAAGTTTCTTATGCAATTGGTGTTGTAGAACCTATGGGAATTTTTATTGATACTTATGGTACATGTCCTTTTAATCTTACAGATGGCGAAATTGCTAAAAAGGTAGAAGCCATTTTTGATATGAGACCTGCAGCAATTGAAAGTCGTTTAAAGCTTAGACAACCTATGTATAGTGAAACAGCTGCATATGGACATATGGGTAGACAACATGAAGTTGTAAGCAAAACTTTTGAACAACCTAATGGTGAACCAATAACTTTAGATGTAGAGTTATTTACTTGGGAAAAGTTAGACTATGTTGACAAAGTAAGATCAGCTTTTAATTTATAAAAGCATTATAAAACACAAATCAAAACCCTCATAAACAATACTATGAGGGTTTTGTTTTTTAATACCATAGGTAGGAGTTTCATATTGCGAACTGTTATATTAAAAAAATGCACTAACACATACGAAACTCAAAAAATCGAAATAAAATGATGAAAATTAACAAACTACCAAATCTCATCTTAATCCTACTTATGTCTTTAATTACTATGACTTCTTGCCAAAAAGATGATGGCAATGGAAGTGGCGGACCTCAAGAAAATATACCTGATACCTTCTCAGAATATTTTGGAAACCAAATTTCAAGGGACTTTATAGGAAATGTCATTGATATTGATAAAAACCCAATTGAGGGAGTAACTATAACTATTGGAAGTCAAACTGCTTTAACAGATAGTAATGGTGTATTTATTTTAAACAATGCTTCTGTTAATGAGCGCTTTGGTTATATAAAAGCCGAAAAAGCTGGTTATATCCATGGATCACGAAGTGTTGTACCTGCTAATGGCACAAATAAAGTCACTATTATGTTACTTGAAGCAACTGTTGTTGGCACTGTAAATAGTGGTGCTTCAGAAACCATTACAGCCAATGACGGAAGCTCTGTTAGCTTTGACGGTAATTTTATAAAAGAAGATGGCTCTTCGTACTCTGGTTCTGTTGATGTTATTATGCATCATTTAGACCCAGCAGATGAAGATATGCCAATGCAAATGCCAGGTATGTTATATGCCGAAAATGAAGATGGTGCAGAACGTATGCTTCAAACATTAGGCATGCTTGCCGTAGAACTTAGAGGCTCTGGAGGTGAAGAATTAAACTTAGCTGTAGGTTCTACTTCCGAAATTAAAATGCCTGTAGATCCTAGCCTAATGAGTATTGCACCTGCCACAATTCCACTTTGGTATTTTGACGAAGTCAATGGTTATTGGAAAGAAGAAGGCTTCGCTACTTTACAAGGTAATATGTATGTTGGCACCGTATCTCATTTCTCTTTTTGGAATTGCGATATTCCTGCCGAAGCAATTACATTGTGTGTTACAGCAACAGACGAAGACAACAATACACTCAACAACCTCTATGTAACTATTACAAGTACTACATTTGGTACCAGAGGTGGTTATGCTAATAACAATGGTGAAGTTTGTGGATTTGTACCAAGCAATGAAAATTTAGTACTTAATGTATATAGTTACGAAGTATGTGGTGACAATGCTTTGCATACTGAAACTGTTGGACCATTTAATGCAGATTCTAACATAACGGTCATTGTACCTGATAATACTGATATTATTCAAGAAACTATTGTGGGAATGTTTAACACCTGTGCTGATGACGCTGTAACAGATGGCTATGTACAGGTTACTTATGGCAATCAATTTTTTACGGATGTAGTAACAGATGGTGCATTTGAAGTAAATCTTCTAAGATGTAATGAGAATAATGAATTCACAATAAAGGGAAGTGATTATGTCAACTTACAAACTACCGATAGCATCAATTATACTTTTACAACACCAGTAACGGACGTAGGTATAATAACCGCATGTAATTCTATTACAGAATTCATTCAATACACTATTGATGGAGAAAACGCATTATTTATCTCTGAAAATATTACGGCTAATTTTTATGCTGATAGTCCAAATACCAGTGCACCTTCAATAGATATTTATGGAAACAATAATGGACAAGGCAACTGCTTCTATTTATTTAGTAGGTTAGATGATACAAACTATGAAGGAACATATGATAATCTGGATTGGAATGATGTTAACGATACAGGTTTTAACATAACTGAATGTTTGAACATATCTGACACCAATAACAATATCATTTACAACCTCACCACCTTAGGAGATGTTGGTGAATATATAGACATTAATTTTGGTGGTACTTATGAAGATTTTAATGGAAATTCACATAGTATAAATGGTACTATTCATGTTATAAGAGACAACTAAATCCTTAATATTTAGTAATAAAAAAGTCCTTCTCAGTTGAGAAGGACTTTTTTATTTATACGAATTTTCACGCAACCATTTGTTGTTTTTTGTATCTACTTTATGAAAAAGAAAAACCAACAGTTATGAAATCAACAAAAATTATCTCAACCCTACTTAGTTTAAGCCTTTTTATATTTTCATCCTGTCATAAGGATGACGGAAATTCGGGTGGTGCACAACAAGAAAATATACCTGATACCTTTTCTCAATACTTTGGTAATGAAATCTCAAGGGATTTTTTAGGAACAGTTA
>NZ_JBHLTQ010000003.1:0-494748 GCF_042434315.1 Winogradskyella pulchriflava
TACAACAACGTGTATAGCTCATTGCGGCTGAATTCCTAATCGGAATTCATTGCAATTTGCTATCTTTCGGTTACGGCGGAAAATCCTCGCGGATTTCCCGCAACGAGCCATACACAAAACCGTTACCCAACATTTGAAAAAAAACTTTGAACATAACAACAAACTGCTAAAAATCCTCTTGAGGGAGAATATTTATTTTGTTATTGGTTTGATAATTATAACACCTATTTATTATTATCTGAAAAAAGGAGAGCAATTTGTTTTGGACTTTTTGTTTGTCAAAATAATGTCTGTAATTTTCTTAATTTACAATCTACCGAACTTCATTATTTATTTTAACTATTACAAAGAAAATAAGAATACGAAAATTAAGATTGACACAAAAAACAACAGCATCGGAATTGTTAAAAACGGAGTATCAAAACAATATGAAATAACGGAAATAAAATCTTCAATTTATCATTTAGGAATTTATTACAAAAATCGGATTGACAACGCAATGCGCTGGAAAATGATAAACTCTGACCTTGCATACTGGGATTTAGAATTTAATAATGGTGACAGATATTATATTTCAAACTTAATTGTGGACTTTCTGCACGACCAACCAATTGTGGAGAATACAAAATATAGATTTAGAATGTTTCAATACATTAACAAATCCGACTCTAAAGAAGCTCTAACCTTAAAACAAGAATTGGAAAGGCAAAAAGAAAAAAGTCTAACAGAAAAGTTTGTGGAAAAGTTTAAAACAAAATCTGAAACGGAATTGAACGAAATTTTGGTTAACAAATCAAAATATCAGAAAGAAGCTGTCAAAGCAGTTGAAATAATAATGGAAAATAAAAACGTTGGGTAACAATGTATAAAATTAATTGCTTGGTTCTAGCCTACTTACGAAAATCCTCGCGGATTTTCTATTCGGTTTTTATTTGCTAAATTAGTTGCTTAAACCACGCAACTAATCTTATACGAAACCGTTCGGCGGCATCCGGTCCTATCGGACCAAATACCGCCGAACGTCCGCGCAGCTACGCTGCCTGCCCTTCGGCGAGGACGCCGCAGAACAGTCAGCTATACGCAATTTCACAAAGTGAAAATGTTTCACTATTTTCAACTTCGCAAAACTGCGCATAGCTGCGCGGACGTTGTGGTTAATTTAAAAACGATGCAGTTAACATTCATATTCATTGGAATAATTGGAATCATACTATTGATTTACTCAATCCGAATTTTAATTAAATCGAGTAAAAATAAATTGGTGACTGAATTTACTCTTGACTCTGAAAGCAAAGAAATTCAGTTGAATTCGACTGGACTTTATTCGCTGAGTTTTTTGGGTGCTGGATTTGTTGACAATCAAGGAAAGTTCGGTGCTGAATTAAAATCGGAAAACGGAAAGCTGATAAAACTCAACAAAACTTTTCCAAATTATCGTTTTCGAAAAAATGGAACAATTGGATTAGAGTATTGGCATTTTGAGATATCGGAAAGCGGAAAATACATTCTGACTTTTGAGAATCTAAATGATTTAATTGCCAAACATTCAATGCTGATTTCAAAAAGAATGTTTCAGAAGAAAATAAATCCTAAAAATCTAAAGATACTCTTGAAAGAAACCATTTCGACCAAAAACAGATTGTTTTCAATTGTTGGTTTAGTTATCGGAGTAAATGCCGTGATTTGGGGAATTTTAATTGGATTAACAAATGCATTTGGATAAAAAACTAACCACAACAACGTATAAAATTAATTGCTAGTACAAGCCTACTTACGAAAATCCTCGCGGATTTTCTATTCAGTTTGTATTTGCTAAATTAGTTGCTTAAACAACGCAACTAATCTTATACAAAACCGTTGTGCTTCATACTGAAAAACACCGAGAACAAAACTAAAATGAATGAATAAAGAAAAAGAAGCTGTATTAAAACAATTACAAACCTGGACAAATAATATTCCTCTAATTGTTCTTGGAAGCGGAGCTTCTGTTCCTTTCAAACTTCCTTCAATGTGGACTTTGGGAGATTTTTTGAAAAGCTCAATAAGTTTTGTAGATTCTGATGACCAAGCTCAATTTGAAAAGTTTAAAGACGAGTTTGACAAAACTGGTGATTTAGAAACAACACTTACTAAACTTCAATTAAGAACCAATGTACTTGCTGAAATTGTTGATAAAACTTGGGAACTTGTCAATAAATCAGATTTAAAAGCGTACGAGAAATTTATCAATAAAGAAATTGAATTCCCCTTAGCTGAATTATTAAAATATTTCTTAGACACAGCAGGTAAAAAAGTTTCAATCATAACAACGAACTATGACAGACTAGCTGAATATGCTACTAGTCTTGCTAAAGCCATTGTGTGTAGTGGTTATGCTCAAAGTCATATTGGGCACTTCTCAAACAATATTCAATCCAACAATTTAGCTTCTTTAAATGGATATAAAGGACAAGTAAACATTTGGAAAGTTCACGGTTCGTTAGACTGGTTTAAGTCTAATGAAGATGAAAACATTCAACTTCCGTTAAGACAAAGTATTCCTAAAGACTATCGACCTTTAATTGTAACACCTGGCTTAAGCAAATATTCAGAGACACATAATGAACCATATAGAACAATTTTCACACAAGCAGACTCTGAAATTGAGAATGCGAATGGTTTTCTATGTATTGGCTATGGGTTTAATGACACTCACGTTCAACCAAAACTAATTGAACAAATAAAAAACAATAAGCCAATTATTGTAATAACTAAAGAACTTACTGAAAAAACTAAACAATCAATCATCGATAATAAATGCCAAAAGTACTTGCTTATCGAAGAGGCTAATTCTAAAGATACCAAAATCTATTCTTCCAAATTTGGAGAATTTGTAATTGAAGATACTAGTTATTGGGAATTGGGAGAATATTTAAAACTAATCATTTCATAAACAAAACTATGGCTATATTCCAATTTGAAGAATCTACAAAAATCGGTACAGTTTTTAGTGTTGACACTTCTACTCTAATCGTAAAAGTTGAAGAACTTGAAAAGCTAAGGAAACTACAGGTAAATCATTTAATTGCTATAAAAAGCTCAAAAGCTGGACAGCATTTAATTGGTATTATCAACCGAATTACACGAAAAGTATCAGATGATGAGAATCCAGTTTCTGATGATTTAGGTCTAACCAATTTTTTACTAACAGAAAATATTTTAAAAGTTAACCTAATTGGTACTTTAATAGACAAGCACGGACAGAAAGAAAATGTATTCAAAAGAACTTTAGATACAGTTCCCGAAATTGAAGCAAACTGTTTTCCAATTGACGGAGAAAATATCACAAAGTTTATGCGTACAATATCATCGAAGGAAAATTATGATATCCCTCTTTCATTAGGTAAATACTCAATTGATGAAAATGCAGATGCTTATTTAGATGGAGACAAACTTTTTCAAAGACACGCTGTAATTGTAGGTAGTACTGGTTCTGGAAAATCTTGGTGCGTAGCAAAATTGGTTGAACAAATTGCTAAACTTCCAATGGCAAATTCAATTCTTTTTGATATTCACGGGGAATATAGTGGAGAAGATTTTAAAACAGATGGAATACAACATTTAAGGGTTGCTAATCCTTCTGACTTAGGGAAAACTGGAAATCTTCAAAATAGTGTTTTAATGCTTCCTTATTGGCTTTTGACTTATGAAGAAATGTTAGCAATGCTATTAGATAGAAGTGACAGTAATGCACCTAATCAAGCAATGTTATTTTCAAAAATAGTCTTTGAAGAGAAATTAGCCTATTTGGATTCTATTGGAGATACCGAATTTAAAGATTCAATAACTATTGATAGTCCAATACCATATAAAATTGAAAACGTATTAACTAAATTAAAAGCTCTTGATGAGGAACGAGTTCCCGGAGCTAGAGCAGGCTCAGATAAAGCAGGACCATTCAATGGAAAACTAACAAGATTCGTACAAAGATTAGAAGCCAAAAGTCAAGATAAGAGATTAGGTTTCTTATTTCAAATATCAAATGACGAGTTGGATATTGAATGGATGAATAGCTTATGTAATTCGTTAATGCAAGGTTCTAAACACAATGACCAAAAATCAGGTGTAAAAGTCATTGATTTTTCGGAGGTTCCTTCGGACGTTTTACCGCTTGTTATAGGATTGGTAGCTAGAATTGTTTTTACTGTTCAACAATGGACAGCAAATGACAAAAGACATCCTATTTGCTTACTGTGTGATGAAGCTCATTTATACATTCCCGAAAGAACAAGTCAAGATTCTGCTTCCGAGCTTGGTTTAAAGAATTTTGAAAGAATTGCAAAAGAAGGAAGAAAATATGGTGTTAGTCTAACTGTCATAAGTCAAAGACCAGCAGAAGTCAATAGAACAGTACTTAGTCAATGTAATAATTTCATATCGCTAAGGTTATCAAATGCAGAAGACCAATCAGTAATAAAAAGATTATTACCAGACAATCTTTCTGGGCTAACAGATGTATTACCGATTTTGGATATTGGAGAAGCTCTGGTCGTTGGAGATTCATCTCTTTTACCAACAAGAATATTGATAGATGAACCAACGATTAAACCTCAAAGTGCAACGATTGACTTTTGGAAAGAATGGAGCAATGAAGAAGCTGAACAGGATATTCCAAGTGCTGTAATTGGACTAAGAAAACAATCGAAATGAAAAAGTACGAAAGCACAACAATGTGTATAAGTAATAGCGGTTTAAGTGATAAAATGAAAGTATAAACATAAAACAAATGCCAGTTCAAAACCGAAAGGTTTGTGAGTAGAAATCCGCTACTACTCATACACTAGACCGTTATGCAATATTTCAATGACTAAATTTAGCGATTGGACAATAAAAGACCTCTTCCCATATACCGAATTAGAAGAAATAAACCCTATTTCATTAAGGGCATTTTCTCTGGTCAATAGAAATAAGACGCGACTGGATGAATTGACTGGAGCAACTGAATTATTAGGCGCATTAAACATTTTAGAATCGCTTGACTATCATTTTGACTGTTTCTTAAAAAATGAAAATTCTACAAATCGGATTCATGACGTGATGGCGTATTTAAATAGAGTTGGTCAATTATACTATTTCATCAAATCAGCTTTTACAAATAAAATTGTTGCGGATGCTATTCAACATACACCGAAAATCAATGAGCTAAAAATTTTTCGAATGAAGAATACTGCTCACAGGTCAATTGATTATCCTAAAGGGGAGCCATTAAATTATAGAAATAGTCAGGCATTAACCTTTATTGGAAGTCAAATGTATTATCATATGAATTTTCAAAAATTTATTATGACATCAGAAATCAATGGAAAAACAATTTTCAATGAATTTATTCCCGAAATTGACCATCTACAAGTTATGGATGAGTCATATTCATTAATTTGTCAAATAGTAAAAAACATTGCATAACAACGTATAACGCCAATGGCTAAGACATTGCCGGTTAAATTTAATTAGTTTCCCACAAATTGTGTAAGTTAGATTACCTAAAACAAAGAAAACACCACGCCACTAGCGTTATACAAACTCGTTCGGCGGCATCCGGTCCTATCGGACCAAATACCGCCGAACGTCCGCGCAGCTACGCTGCCTGCCCTTCGGCGAGGACGCCGCAGAACAGTCAGCTATACGCAATTTCACAAAGTGAAAATGTTTCACTATTTTCAACTTCGCAAAACTGCGCATAGCTGCGCGGACGTTGTACACAAGCTTGAACCAACAAACCGCTTATGAATTTTTATCACAGTCATTTAAATTATCCATTGGAATGGAGTATAAAAAAAGAACCGATTTACCGACTTCTTGATGACGTGAAATGGATGGAAAATTTTTTCGATGACGGTGAGTTGATGATTAGCTGTTTAAGCAATTTTAAAAATTATCCTGACGAAATGATTGGAGATAGAGATGAAGGTGATTCATTGATTGCGGGACCCAATGAAAATGGAGATTTAATTGGAATAAAATATGACTCTGGAGACAATGCCTTTATAATGTCAACAACGACAGAATTAACAGAAAGAGTTAAAAAAGATTTTAATGCAAAATGTGCTATAAAAATCAACAATCCTTCGTATTTCGGAGTTGAAATAACAAGAAAACTTCCGTTTGCACACAAAGGATATGAAGGACATTGTATATATGCAGATTCAAGAGTTCAAATGCTTGATAAAGAAATTGAAAAAAATAAGGCTTTTCAGAGTATTGATTTTCGTAATGACCCTTTTGCAGCTCAAAAGTTGGCAACTATTACACGAGATTTCGAATTGTTTTTAAAATTAGATAAATACAAACATCAGAAAGAATACCGAATGATTTGGTTTACGAAAAATAAAGTAGATAAATCAATGGTTATTAAATGTCCCGAAGTAATAAAGTTTTGTGAAAAAATATACTTTTAAAAAGCCAGTGTACAACAACGTGTATAGTTCATTGCTTCGGATTTTCTGCCGAAAATCCTCGCACTTTTACTATCTTAGTTTACTAATCGGAAAATCCTTGCGGATTTTCACGCAACGAAACCATACACAAAACCGTTACCCACAAGCTGAAAACCCACCGCACATTTTAGCACTTTCGGTTTTTTCCGACACACAAATCCAACGCTAAAAAACCAAAAGAGCTAAAATTTTCCCAACGCTTGAGAATTATGTATTTAAGTATTTGCTTAAATAAGAAATAATTGTAACTTTGCGATATGGAAAATAATTCTTGCATAAGACAACAAGCCGATATTGAACAAATAAATCGTTGCAAAGACACAGTTTCTGAATTAAACGAATCGTTCGACTATTTGGCAAATGGACTTTCATTAGTCGGAAATAGCGTTCGACTGAAAATCCTTTACCTACTCTTTGAAGAAAAAAGACTTTGCGTTTGTGATTTGAGCGATATTCTCGGGATGAACATTTCTGCTATTTCTCAACATTTGAGAAAAATGAAAGACCGAAATTTATTAGAAACAGAAAGAGATGCTCAAACGATTTTTTACTCACTCACGGCTGAATACGAAAAAATGCTAAATCCATTCTTTGAGATACTTGATAAAAACAAAATTTTAGAAACGATATGAAAAGAGAAAACAAATTAATTGGTGCAGGTTTGTTAACTGCAATTACAGCTTCATTATGTTGTATTACACCAGTTTTGGCTCTAATCGCAGGAACAAGCGGAATTGCTTCAACATTTTCTTGGATTGAACCATTTAGACCTTATTTAATCGGACTGACAATTTTAGTTCTTGGCTTTGCTTGGTATCAAAAACTTAAACCTCAAAAAGAAATAGACTGTGATTGTGAGACGGACGAAAAACCAAAATTTATTCAATCAAAAAAGTTTTTAGGAATTGTAACCGTATTTGCAATTGTAATGTTGGCTTTCCCATATTATTCTGGAATTTTTTACCCAAACACAGAAAAACAAATAATTGTAGTTGACAAATCGGACATTAAAACCACTGAATTTAAAATCAGCGGAATGACTTGTGCGAGTTGCGAAGAACACGTAAATCACGAAGTAAATAAACTCAATGGAATTGTAAATTCAAAAGCGTCCTACGAAAATGGAAATGCAATCATTGAGTTTGACAAAACCAAAACCAACGAAACGGAAATCGAGAAAGCAATTAACTCAACAGGTTATAAAGTAACCGACAAAAAAGAAAATTAATGGAAGTTCAATTAAAATCAGAAATTACTTGTCCAAATTGTGGACATAAAAAAGTAGAAGAAATGCCAACAGAATCCTGTCAATTCTTTTACGAATGTGAGAATTGTAAAAAAGTATTACGACCAAACGAAGGCGATTGTTGTGTCTATTGCAGTTTTGGTTCAGTAAAATGTCCTTCAATACAACAGAAAGAAAGTTGTTGCTAAAAAGCCAACGCTAAAAGCCATACACATTTGCAATTCACACGAGCCAACGCTACGCCAAAAATTGCAAAAGAGTATGTCTTTGCCAACGCTGAAAACCAAGCTGAACGGAATAAAGCCAGTGGGTAACAACGTATATAAAAAATAGCGGTTTAGGTGCTAACCTGAACCGTTTTTGCATTTAATTAAGTATCTTGCTTTCCGAAAATTTAGCTCTTTTCTGCACGCTACTTTTCATATACAAGACCGTTCGGCGGCATCCGGTCCTATCGGACCAAATACCGCCGAACGTCCGCGCAGCTACGCTGCCTGCCCTTCGGCGAGGACGCCGCAGAACAGTCAGCTATACGCAATTTCACAAAGTGAAAATGTTTCACTATTTTCAACTTCGCAAAACTGCGCATAGCTGCGCGGACGTTGGCAGTAATTTGACGCAACCATTTCGGAGTTTCTTCATCTATAAAATAAGAGGACAAATTAGAATTATGAAAATAGGAAAATTAAGTTTAGGGTTAGTATTAGGAATATTTCTTTTTGTTAGCTGTTCCAAAGAAGAAGATGACTTAATTAGTCAAAATTGCGAAATTGATTGTACTCAAATTATTGGAAAAATAATGACTGACAATGGTACTGTGCCTATTTCTGACGTAAAGCTTACAGTAAAATGGGATAATATACCTTATTTAGGTTCTGGCACGATAAGAAATAAAGCCACAACACGAACTGACTCTGAAGGGAATTTCAACTTAAATTTTTTTATTCGAGACGATGAAATCGAGGCTGGTGGTTTTCGAATAGAATATGAACTCAACGAAAACGAATATTTATCTTCACATTTAAATAGAATTACAATATTTCAAATAGCCAGAGATACTACACTAAATATCAATTATAATATTCCTAAAAAAGCATTTTTGAATTTATCGCTATTAAATTTAAGTGATATACAAAGTGGCAACCATTTAGCTACTGATTTTTCTTATGAAAGTCCCAGTGGATTTGACCAATCAATTACCGGACAAGTTATCGGCTGGAGCAATGAATCTGAACAAAATAACTTAATCGAAGTTGCAGGAAACGTGCCAGTTGAATTACGAATTCGCCGAACAATTAATGGAGTATCGACTTCTGAATTTGAGACATTATTTCTTGAAGCTGGAACTACTTCTGATTATACTATTGACTTTAATAATTAAAAACTACTGCCAACAATGTGTATAATTCATTGCTAGTTAGAGCTTACTTACGAAAGTCCTCGCGGACTTTCTATCCGTGATTTATTTGCTAACTTTAGTTCTTAAAACACGCAACGAAATCATACACTAGACCGTTCGGCGGCATCCGGTCCTATCGGACCAAATACCGCCGAACGTCCGCGCAGCTACGCTGCCTGCCCTTCGGCGAGGACGCCGCAGAACAGTCAGCTATACGCAATTTCACAAAGTGAAAATGTTTCACTATTTTCAACTTCGCAAAACTGCGCATAGCTGCGCGGACGTTGTAACCCATTTAACAGTACGTGGAAAAGGAAATCAGTATAGAGGAAAGGTTAGCCAAGATGCCAAAGCTAGAAAAAGCTAAACGCATGTACCTTATGAAAAAGAAAAAGCAAGAGAGTAAGCCGAAATGATGCTAGGGAATGACTAATGACCGCCAAGGTAGTTTTAGTCGGTGTAATGAGCAGTGCTATTATGCCCTTGATGAACCTAGTATTGTTTCACCTCTCTTGCTTATTTAAAATAAAATATATGAAAGAAATTAACGATAAATTTTACTTCACATTAAAAGAAGCTGAATATTTAAAAGAACATTATAAAGATAAAATCATTGGTAAAATACCTTATGATAATATCAAGATGAAAATAGATTCTATTGATGTTGTTTCTGACAATAAAATGTTTCGAGTTAAATGTATTGGACATTCATTACGTCAACCACACAATACTTTGGAATCTTATTTAGAAACCATAGTCAAAGAACTTAATCTCGAATCTTTACATGAGGTTTTGAAGCATAAGGATTTTTAGACCATTTAATCGGATCAGATTCAACTAAATAATCTTCATTAACAACAAGCGTATATCCGTCTTTTAAAGAATATTGCAAACTATATGCTAAAGGAAATTTATCTAACTCTGGCTTTAACTTATTAAAATGGTCGCCTAAATTATTTACAGCTTCACCCCAAAGTTTTTCCATATTTTTATTCTTTGCCATATTAATTTTATATTTACAAAGCCAGTATAATAAATGACATAATCACTAAAACCAGTATATATTCAAAAGTCCATATTTTTTCTGAAAAAAGATTACGCCAGAATTTATAACACACATACATAACAAAATCAGAAAGAAACATGAACACATAAGACATGAACTAAAAAAACGTGTTACAACAATGGCTATAATTCATTGCGGTTGAATTCCTAATCGGAATTCAACGCTTATTTGCTATCTTTCGGCTACGGCGGAAAGAATCCTGCGGATTTTTCCGCAACGAAATCATAGCCGAGACCGTTGGCTGTAATATAGAACAATGAGCGAAAAAGAAACATTTGAACTTATAACAAACAGAATTTTATCCATTCAAAAAGACAAAAGAAAACCAGTCCGAATTGCAATAAACGGAATTGAAGGAACTGGGAAAACTGTAATGGCTGAAAAACTAACTGAATATCTAAATTCAAAAAATATAAGAGCTATCCAAGTTTCAATCGATGGATTTCATTTTAAAAAAGAAGTAAGATATAAACAAGGTCGTGATTCTGCGAAAGGATATTATGAAGATTCCTATGACGAAATAGCGTTTGTGGAAAAAGTATTGAAATCTTCCCAATCAGAATTTCCAAATTATACAATCGCCACGCACAATTTAGAAACAGATGAATATTTGAATTTAGAACCAATAGCACTGGAGAATAATACGGTTTTAATTACTGATGGAGCATATTTGTTTAAACCAAATTATAGAAATTATTGGGATTTAAAAATTTATTTAAAAACAAGTTTTGAAATTGCAATGAAAAGAGGAATTGAACGAGATAAAAACTCACTAGGAGGAATTGAGTTGACAAGAGAAAAATACGAAAAACGTTATCACAAATCTTCGAGAATATATTTGAACGAAAACAAGCCTGAAAAAATTGCTGATATTATAATTGACAATTCTGATTTCAATAATCTGAAAATAATAAAAAATACTACAGCCAACAATGTATAACCGCAATTACGGCGGATTCGACTACGTCCGAATCCACTCGGAATTGCTAACGCCAGTTCTAAACCGAAAATTAACGCATATTAACCCGTAACTGACGGTTATACGAAACCGTTCGGCGGCATCCGGTCCTATCGGACCAAATACCGCCGAACGTCCGCGCAGCTACGCTGCCTGCCCTTCGGCGAGGACGCCGCAGAACAGTCAGCTATACGCAATTTCACAAAGTGAAAATGTTTCACTATTTTCAACTTCGCAAAACTGCGCATAGCTGCGCGGACGTTAGCAGCAATTTGAACGACATCTACTAAATGAAGTACTTTATATCATTAATATTACTACTTACAGCTTTGAGTTATGGTCAAATAATGGAACCTGAATTTCCTCTTGTTGTGAATATTGTACTGATATTATTGATTTTATTGACACCAGTTTTTTGGGAATATTCCGTTCTTAATAAAAACTACGAATCTGACTTCAAAATGCAAAGTCAGCGGAAAATACTTGGAGTATATGAATTGATTTATGCAATAGCTTGGACAATATTATTGTCTTTTAGCAATGACAATTATAATGATGTAATATTCCTAATTTTAATATTTTGGACTTTTCCATTGGCTGAATTAGTTTTGTGGTTTATTTACAAAAAGAAAAAACCTTTTACAGTTTTCATTAAAGAAAATCAACTGATTTTAGTCAAACGTTGGACTCAAAAAAGAAATCTGACTGAACTTACTCAAATCCGATTTGACCGATTTGGTAAAAACTTAAAACTTGATTTCAAATCAAAATCTGAAATCTCGATAAAAACAACGGAATATAACGTGGACGATATCCAAAAGTTACTAGAAATTCTAATAGAGAAATCTGAAAACAATGTTTTTGTTCCGAATAATTATGAACCGAAAATAAAAAACAGCTGCTAACACCGTGTATAATTAATTGCTTGGGCAAGTGCTTACTTGGAAAATTCCTTCGGAATTTTCTCTGGCTCGTGAATGTTTGCTAAATTAGTTGCTGAAACACGCAACTAACCATACACATCGCCGTTGGCACTTATTTTGGAAAAATATGAATACTAAAAAGACTAATATGTTTTTATTAATGACCTTTATTTGGTCTTGGTCTTTTTGGATTTTAGGTCTAAATTATCTTACCGATGGAATCAATCAAGAATCAATCGGAAAATTTTTAATATTCTTTTTTACTGGTGTATATGGACCTACAATCAGCGGAATTATAACAACACTCATTTTTGATGGACTAAAAGGTGTATTGAATTTACTTAAAAAAGTGTTTATTTGGAATATTCCCTATAAAAACTATTTATACATAATATTTTTACCTATAATTTTTATCATTATTGGAATTGGATTTTATAACATATTTATTGGAGACATTGGGAGTTTTGACATAGCAGCTTTTCTTTCGATTCCAAATGTATTATGGGCTGGGTTTTATGCTGGACCTTTAGGAGAGGAACTTGGATGGAGAGGTCTTTTATTACCCGAATTACAAAAAAAATATTCTAACTTAAAAAGTGCAATCATAATTGGAGTTATATGGTTTATTTGGCATATTCCACTTTGGTGGGCACCATTTGGAACTTTAGTTAGTGGTGAATCAATTTCTTTTTTAACTGTAGTAACTTATTTTATAATGCTAATCTGCTTGTCAATAATAATTACTTGGTTGGTAATTAATTCTAATGGAAGTGTTCTAGTTGCAATCTTATTTCACTTATCCATTAATGCAGGAATAGCTTTGCTGTTTTTCCCTGAATTAAGTGTAGATTTTAAAAAAGTACATTTATTGTCCAGTATTGGAATGCTAATATTTACAGGAATATTGATTGCTAAAAATAAATTAAAAACAAGTGCCTACATTGACTATAAATAATTGCTTGTTCTCGCCTACTTCTAAAAATCCTCAGGGATTTTCAGTTTGGTGTGTATTTGCAAAGTTTCGTGCTAACCCACGCAACTACTCATAGCCGTGACCGTTACAAACAATTTAAACCAACCTTTACTAAATGAAAAAACTGAACTTACTATTTGGCCTTTTAATCGGATTAACAATTTTAGCTTGTTCTTCTGATGATAATGATTCAAACACAAATGAACCTACAATAATTGGAGAATGGATTTTAGTTAATCAAATTTACGATGGACAAAATGAAAATCTCTCGGCTTGTGAATTGCAAGAAACCCTCACTTTTAGTTCAAATGGAACTTTGATATCATATTATACAGATAATGACCCTTGTGAATTCTTTACTGAAAATCAACAATATATCCTGAATGGAACTGAATTAACTATTCTCTTTGGCCAAAATTCTGATTTTAGATATAATGTTCTAACTCTGTCAGCAACGGAATTGAGTATTGAAAATTTTTACAGGAATGGAGAAACTTTGGAATTGAATAATAGAACCACTTATGAATATGAAAAAGTTGAATAAAAAACGTTTGTGACAAAGTGTATAATTAATTGCCTTGTCAAGTGCTTATTTGGAAAATTCCTTAGGAATTTTCTCGCATTGGTTTTTGTTTACTAAATTAGTTGCTGAAACACATTACTAATCCTAGCCGAGACCGTTAGCAAATATTTAATCCAAACTTTATGACTATTTTTAAAAGAACATTATTTTTAATTACACTAATCTTTATTGGATGTTCAAGTGATGATTCAAATGATATTAATGTTAACAACGGATTCATTATCGATGGAGAATTTTACGAAATAAATCATGCTGCCATTTCAAAAGTAACTCGAGCATCACAAAGTTCTTTACCTTCTGTAGAAATAGAATTGTTTTCAAATTTTGATTTAGACTATTATTCTAGTTTTTTCTTGCATCCAGACGATACGGATGGTGATAGAAAATTAATCACCGGAACTTATAATACTAATGCTGGTAATATAACTTCTAATATTCCAATAACCGTAGGTTCTCAAATAATTCAATTTAGAAATAATATTAGTTTCAGTAATCTTTTCTACACTGAAGGCTCAAACAATAGTGGAACTGTGACTATTAATTCTATTACTAATATATTAGACGAGAATGATCGCTATGTGACTACAGAAATTGACATTGATTATCAATTTACAAATAGTGACGGAAATGAAGTTATAGGAAATTATAATGGACAGGTAGAATTTAGTGACTCATCAGAGGTTCCTAATTAAAATATATTTGCTAAATCAGGTGCTTAAAACACGTAACAAGTCACATACAAATAGGTTGCACATTATTTATAAAAACTCTTGTGAAGAAAATTATAATTATTTTAATAACCTTTTTTTGCATTTAACTGTAACCAAACAGAATAAAATGACTGAACCTAAAAGTAAATTTGACACTGAAAAATTAACGGAATTTGCGATTAGCAAAATAACAGAATTCGCTAAAGAACATCCTAATGAAACATTTTACGGATTCTCAATTGACGCAAGCCTTTTATGTTTGAATTCGGAAGAAGAATTTAAAAAAACATTAAAATTTTACCAAGGAAAATTTGGCGAATACGATACAAAAGAACGCATTTCAGATTTAAAAGCAAATACTGGAGATTGGGAATACCAAGGGTTTGCGGAATTTGATGAAAGTTCAGGGTTTAGTATGGATGAATACAACGAACACTACCACGAAGATGAGGAATTTCAATTGACTTCTGATTACGCAAAATCGATGGACAAAGTAATTGAGAACTTGAAAAAGAGCGGAGTTTTTGATTTATTAAAAAAGACAGATAACTTTTATGCAAATCGAGTTGAACACAATTACTAACTGAATAAAAAACAATTCTACAACAATTGCTATGAATAATTGCTTTTTTGGTCTCGCCAAATTATAAAACTTACCTATTCTTCTCCTCTATCCACTTACTCATATACTTAGTACTTTGTAGAGATTGATGCTGTAACAACTGACCTATAAAATTATTTTCACGATGGGTTTTAAGGTGGTTTATTAAATGACTAATACGATCTGAAAAATCTTGTCGAAAAGCTAATTTATTAAAACGCTGGTTGATTACTTTAAATCCGTTTTCTTGAAAGTTAACCCAATCATCAGAGTTGCTATAAATTTCAATTGCTTTTTCAGCAAAAACTTGTGTATTGTCCTCTACAAAACCATTAGTTGCCATATTATCAAACATACCTTCTGCTGCAATGCCAGACATAACACAAGGTGTTCCGTTTTGCATAGCATCTACCAACTTACCCTTTAGTCCTGCACCAAAACGTAAAGGTGCTAAGCAAACCCTTGCCTGCTTCATAACCTCATTAACATCATCTGCAAACCCTTTTATTAAGAAACCTGCTTTTTCATTGTGCAATTGCAACACTTTTTGCGATTCATAAGCACCATAAATATGAAGTTCGGCTTTAGGTAATTTTTGTCTTATTAGTGGCCAAATATTTTGCTTTAATTGCAAAACGGCATCATAATTTGGTGGATGTAAAAAATTACCAATAGTTATAAAGTGTTGTCGTTCCTCAAACAATGGTAATTGTTCAATTTCACTGTCAGAAATTGGTTCTAACAAAAACGGTAAATAATAAAGTAAATTAGTGTCAATTTTAAATTGTTTGGTTAGTATCTCAATCTCAGCTTCGGAAATCATTAAACTTAAGTCACAGCGATAAATACTAGCTATTTCGCGCTTTGTAATAGCGTTTTGCAAATGTTTTAAGCTTATGACTTCGTTTTGTTTCAAAGCTTCTTCCCTAGCCTTTCTTAAACCGTGAAAATCTTCTGTATCTAAAATTCGCAATGCATCAGGACATTGCTCTGCAACACGCCAGCCGTATTGTTCTTCGGTCATAAACCGATCGAACAAAACAACGTCTGGTTTTAATGCCGAAACAAAATCATCAAAAGAACTGTCATTTAACTTAAGGTCTTGTTTTTCAATACCTAAAACAGACAAATCAAAAGTATTACTAGAGGTTTTTGCAGCAGAGGCAAATACAATATCGAAACCTTGTTTTTGGAATTGTTCTATAAGCTGCAACATCCTACTACCAGCAGCAGAACTTTTAGGTTCTGGCCAAACTAATCCAATGATTAGAAGTTTATCCCTCATCTATTCAATAATTTTCAACAACCTGTGGTTCAATGATTTAATTATGTTGGTGGGTAATATCTATTGCCTGCCAAATGCCCATTATGGGCTTTCATAACATGAAAATTCAAAAAATTAAATCCCAAATCCCAATGCTACCCTTGGAAATTGGGATTTAAAAAATTGAGATTTATGTTTTCTATTGCGGCTCTTTTAAAAACGCATACTTAAGTCTTACTGTTTTTGCCCAAGATACCATAGCATCAATTTGATCTTGAGATAGTTTGGCATCGCCATGCGTCCATGTATAGCTAGGTAATGGCATTTCCTTCTCCTCTACCATTTCAATTAATTCATCCAGTTTATGATCTTTTTTCTTATCCGAATAATCATTCCACTTAGATACATTAAAATCTCCTTTTCCATGTTTTACATGGTCTGCCAACCAGTAATTAACTGGAGTAATATTACTATACCATGGATATCGTGTGTAATCGCTATGGCAATCTAAACAAGCATTTTTTAAAACCAGCTTAACATCTTCTGGTGGATTTGTATCCGCAAAAAAAGCGTCAACGGAAGCTATATCGCCATCATTTTTATCTGGCCCAAAAAATTGTGCAATTACAAAAGCAATTAAAAGTATGAGTCCTAGTGTTTTGAGAATTTTCATTTTTGATTATTTTAGAGGTCTAAATTTAATGAATTTCTATTGACTAAAGCAGAACTCTATAAGGAATTAGGTTATGTTAACCATTCGCGCGAAAAACGCTTGCATTATGCCAACTTAGTTATTGGTAATCCTGATTTAATTCCTATTCTACTGGACATCCTTTTTGATGTTGACGATAAGATTTCATGCAGAGCTGCCTGGGTTTTTGAGTTTATGTGCAGTAAAGACATTGAAGCCATTATACCTTATTTAGATACGTTTACCGAAAACATTTCAAAAGTCCATTTAGATCCTGCTGTACGTCCTATAGCTAAAATATGCGAACTTCTTACAATGGCTTATTACGGTAAAGCTGAATCCAAAATAAAAAAACATCTATCACCAAAACACAAAGAAAAAATTACTGAAGCTTGTTTTGATTGGATGATTAATGACGAAAAAATTGCTCCAAAAGCTTATAGTATGAATAGTTTGTTTTTGTTAGGCAATGAGTATGATTGGGTTCATCCAGAATTGGCTATAATTTTGGAACGCGATTTTCAGATGCAAAGTTCTGGATTTAAGGCTAGAGCCAGACATATTTTGAAGAAAATAAAAAAGTAAATAAGTGCTTTAAATACTTCTTACTTATAAGCTAAAACTTTACACCTACTTACTTTACACTTATAACTAACTTCCCTATCTTTGCCACTTCTTTAAAACCAACAAAAAAATGGCACTTACAGCACTTAGCGCAATTTCACCAATAGACGGTAGATACAGATCTAAAGTAGAAGCTTTAGGTAATTATTTTTCTGAAGAAGCATTGATAAAATATCGTGTTTTAGTAGAAATAGAATATTTTATTGCACTTTGCGAATTACCATTACCACAATTAGAGTCTGTTTCTAATACTGTTTTTGATGATTTAAGAGCTATTTACAAGAATTTTACACCAGTAGATGCATCGGCTATTAAGGAAATTGAAAAGGTGACCAACCATGATGTTAAGGCGGTTGAGTACTTTATTAAAGAAAAGTTTGATGCATTAGGTTTATCGGATTATAAAGAATTTATTCATTTTGGATTAACATCTCAAGACATAAACAATACTGCAATTCCTTTGAGTATTAAGGAAGCTATGAACGATGTCTATGTTCCTGAATATTTTACTTTATTAGAAAAAATTGAAACCTTAGCCAAAGAATGGGAAGCTATACCAATGCTAGCAAGAACACACGGTCAACCTGCTTCTCCTACGCGATTAGGAAAAGAAATAGAAGTGTTTGCTGTGCGTTTAAAAGAACAATTTAACTTATTAAATGATGTACCAAGTGCTGCTAAATTTGGTGGTGCAACAGGTAACTTTAATGCGCATAAAGTAGCCTATCCAAATATAGACTGGAAAGCTTTTGGGACAGAATTTGTTCAAGAAAAGCTTGGTTTGCAACATTCCTTCCCAACAACACAGATAGAGCATTACGACCACATGGCAGCCTTATTTGATGCCTTAAAGCGTATTAATACTATTGTTATAGACTTAGATAGAGATATTTGGACGTATGTATCTATGGACTATTTTAAACAAAAAATTAAAAAAGGTGAAGTTGGTAGTTCTGCAATGCCACACAAGGTAAATCCTATAGATTTTGAAAACAGTGAAGGAAACTTAGGTATAGCAAATGCTATTTTTGAGCACTTATCAGCAAAACTACCAATCTCTAGATTACAACGTGATTTAACCGATAGTACTGTTCTAAGAAACGTTGGAGTACCATTTGGACATACACTCATTGGTTTTAAATCGACTTTAAAAGGTTTAGGTAAATTATTGTTGAATGAATATAAGTTTGAACAAGATTTAGAAAACAACTGGGCTGTTGTAGCAGAGGCGATTCAAACCATTTTAAGACGCGAAGGCTACCCTAATCCTTATGAGGCGTTAAAAGGCTTAACGAGAACCAACCAAGCCATTACACAAAGCTCTATTTCAAATTTTATTGATACCTTAGAAGTCTCTAATACTATTAAATCTGAATTAAAAGCGATTACACCAAGTAATTACACAGGTATATAAAACCTACACCCATGAAACTATTTCCTTTAAGTAAAAATTCTATAGCATTAAGCTTTGTTGCAATTATTACTTTCAGTTTTTTTGTTGCTGGATTGTTTGAAGTTTTAGACTACGTCATAATTCAAGTTTTACTTTTTACAAGCTTTGGTGCTTTATTGGTTATTGCTATCTTTTATGCTTTAAAAAATGACAATAAAAAAAATCGTCCTGAAGATCAACTTCAAGACGATTCACATTAACATTTTAAATAAATAAGGTCAGTAATTTATTTAAAAAAATCTTTAAAGCTTTCTAGCTGAGCGTTATCTACATCTGCATTTTCAAGTACACTTGACAATTTCATAAGCTTACCTGCATTCATTTCATCTCCTAATATCCTAACCACTACAAATCCTTTGTCGGCAGCATTTCCGAATAAGATTAATTCGTCAATACTCGCTTCAGAATCTCCAATGAATTTCACCACAAACTTACCTTCGTCTGTTGAACCTCTCATTAATTCCTCATAAGCATCATTTTTTAGTATGGAATTAATTTTACCAAGTTCTACTTTATATTCTTCTTGGTTATTATCTCCAACCTGAAATGCTAAAATATTGAGTTTATCTACAGACTCATAAGCTTCCTTTTGGTCCTTTGTTAGCTCAATATCTTCAACATTTATAATACTTGTTGGGATATCTCCAGAGATAAATCCTGGTTTCAACTCATTATCCACAAAGTAGGTTTGTAATGTTGGCCCTTGGTTGCAACTTGTAAAAGCCACAACCAAAAGCAACATAACAACTGATTTTTTGATTGATTGTATCATTTGTTCTTAATTTTTGTCTTTGTCAACTTTCTTTAATTGCTCACCACCTGGCATATCTATCTGGTTTGCAATTTTAGAAATCTGTCTCAAATCTATATCACCTGTTAAGGTCATAATAACGGTTTCGAACTCACGTTTTTTACCATTGATTTCTATTTCTCCATCGGTCAATGCCTTAAGTCCGGTAATGAACATTAAAAGCTCTTTCACATGGTTTTCGTCTTTTCCTTCCTTAACATAAAACTTTACAGTCTGCTCACCATCTTTTATACGCATTAACTCTTCAAGTTCAGATGATTTTAAATACTTTGTTACTGTAGCATTCATATCTGCAGAGATTTTCTCATCACCTGTTGTAAAGACCTTAAAGCCTGTTATACTCTTAGCCATTTCAACATATTCTTTAGCTTCTGGATCATCGATATCAACTCCCATTGTAGCTAACATTTTGAACATTTTTTGATTTAAAATAACCGAAGTTACACCTTCTAAATCTTCAAACTTATCAAATACACTCTGACTAAATGAGGTCATTGATGTAAGCATTACTGCAATGATTAAAATTACTTTCTTCATGATTTCTTGTTTTTAATTTTTGTTTTTAATTCTTTAATAACTTGTTTGTTGTTTTGCTAAATTCTGTAACGTGGCTAGCTTTGTCTAGTCCCACATTAAAGTTTTCAGAAGCCAAACTAAGTGCATTTATACTCGAAGTGCCATCACTGAACTTATCCGAAAGTAATGCCAAAGCTGCTTTAGCTTCTAAATACATTTGTTGTTCCTCAGCTGTATATTTATCCCAAGGATCTGGTTCTTCACCCCAATTAGGCATGAAAATTCCAAGCATTAGAACGGCAACTGCTGCGACAGAAATCCATTGATACAATTTTGTTCTCTTAGGTTTTAATGGAACGTCTTTAGTGTACTGCTCTTGTTGCGATTGCGAAAAGTATAAGAACATTGATTTGTATTGCTCTAAATGTGGAGCTACATCATCACTTTGAAAATAAGCTCGTAATTGTGCTTCTTCTTGTAGCGATGTTTCCGCATTATTATACTTTTCTAATAGTTTTTCTATATTATTTAATACCATATTGATGTGTATTAGTTAATTTTTCTCTTATTGTTTTTCGTGCTCTAGATAAATTTACCCTTACTGCTGTTTCATTCATATCTAGCATTTCGGCTATTTCGACATAATCATATTGCTCAATTTCTCTAAGCTGCACTATTATTTTTTGTTGTTCTGGAAGGTCTTCAATTATTTTTGAAACCCAATCCATACTATCTCTAGCTTCAACTTGTTTCTGCAATGACGTATTGTTATCCGTATAATTACTGTGAACAATTTTTAGATTTTGTGCCTGTTTAGACTTTAATCTATCTAAGCAAAAATTCTTTGTCATCGTCATAGAGAAGGCTTCTACATTTTTATAGTCTTCAATCTTCTCTTTGTTTCTCCATAATTTCAACAGTATTTCTTGTGTAGCATCTTCAGCTTCTTCACGAGAAACTAGTAGTCGCTTTGCTAAACGAAATACTTTATCCTTAAATGGCATCACTAAGCTTACAAAATCTGCCTGCTTCATTACTGTTTTGATTGGTGGTTGAATGCTTTTTTACTTGCTTTCATAATTACGACGATATACAATACATTTTGTTACACGATGAAGTTATTTTATCTTTTTCTTCTACATACGAATGCGCATTTTGCAACCTATTATTATCATTTTTCCCTTACGCAACTTAAACTATGCAACAAAAAAATAATTTCATTAAGGCACTAAAGCCTTTATTCTCGGTCACAAACAAAAAGATAAAAGAACTTCAGTTTTTTTATTAATAATAATGTAAGTAAATTTAGAGTTTTACAGACTATTGTAAAAGATTGCTATCTATAAAGAAAAAAGAAACTATGAGACATTTGAAAAATTTTCGCGAACACCTATTTAATATGAGTGCATTGGGTAAAAAAATTAAAATTTTACTATTAGCCTGTATTGTTGCCATACCCCTTACAAGTTGTTTTGAGGATATGGATGATAACATTTCTTTTTCCAGTCTAGGAGTTAAAGATTTTGTTTGGAAAGGAATGAATCTGGTTTATCTATACAAGCCTGAAGTTCCGGATTTGGCAAATGATAGATTTACTAATGACGAAGATTACAATAACTATCTTAATGGTTTTGATACACCAGAAGACTTATTTGAATCGTTAAAATACTTACCAGATGATGTGGACAGATTCAGTAGAATTTACAGTAACTATCTAGATTTACAGAATTTACTGAGTGGTACTTCCCTTAGTAATGGCTTAGAGTTTAATCTCTATTTTGTTCCAGGTAGCGATTCTGAAATTTTTGGCGCAATTACCTTGGTTTTAAATAATAGTCCAGCTGAAAATGCAGGCTTGCAACGTGGGCAAATTTTTAGAGCTATAAATAACCAAAACCTTAATTTAAATAATTTTAATGATTTACTTGAATTAAATTCTTACACATTGAATTTTGCTGACTATGATGATAATGGCACAACGGAAATTGCAGATGACACCGTTATTCTGAATGGCGAAACCGAAGACCTTACCAAAGTTGCTTATACCGAAAATCCCGTTTATAAAACAGAGGTTTTAAGTATCGATGGTATTAATATTGGTTATTTAATGTACAATCGTTTTACAAGCAATTTTAATAGTGCACTAAACAGTGCGTTTAGCCAGTTTCAAGCTGAAGGCGTAACTGAATTGGTATTAGACTTAAGATATAATGGAGGTGGTTCCGTACAAACAGCAGCTTATTTAGGTAGCATGATTACAGGTCAATTTAATGGCGAAGTTTTTTCTAAAACGTTTCATAATGATAATCTTCAAAATTTAGATACCAATTACGTCTTTACAAACTCTATTGAAGGTGGTGGTTCCATCAATAGCCTTAATTTAAATAAAGTGTATGTATTGACCACCAATAATAGAACAGCATCTGCAAGTGAACTTGTAATAAACAGCTTAAAACCTTATATCGATGTTGTTGTAATTGGACAAAATACAGCAGGTAAAACTCAAGCTTCTCAGATTGTTTATGATTCGTCAACATTGTTTACTACCGAAGGTATCAATCCAAACCACAGCTATGCTATGCTGCCTTTAATAGCGAATTCTACTAATGTCAATGATCAACTTGTTCCATCAGATGGATTAGTTCCTGATATAGAAATTGCAGAATCACCGCTTACTTTTGGAGTTCTTGGAGATGTAAATGAACCCTTATTAGCTGCAGCAATTTCAGAAATTACACTTGCTGATAGACCATTGCAACAAATAGACAACTATAGTAATTCTTGGCAGGAAATAAAATCACTAAAATTAGAATCTTCCATAGAAAAATCTATGTTCATAGAATAAAAAAAGCCGCTTAAAAGCGGCTTTTTATTCACTTAGAGATTCAAATTAAATCCTAAATTTATACCACGCCCTCTAGTGGCAAAACCAAAGAGCTCTTGGTATTCTTCGTTAAATATGTTTGTAACATTAGCGAATAGTGTCATTTTATTATTACTTAATTTATGACTGATGTAGAAATCTAACAATCCATAAGATTCAAGATTTATAATATCATTCATAAACGTTGTGCTGTTATAAACTGAATCTTCTCTTTCGTCATTATATTGGTAAGATAAACTCATTAAAGTAGCATCGCACAATTGATAGTCTAATCTTGTATTTACTTTAATTTCCGGTATTCTAAGACTTAAATCTTCATCTAACTTAGTGTAGGTGGCATTTACATTAAAATTTAATTTATCAGTAATATTAACTTGTCCAACAAATTCAAATCCGCTAGCAGTAAAAGATTCCTCTATATTTTCGTATAGAAACACAAAGCCACCAGTATCTACAAAGTCAATAAAATTATCTTCATTTCTAGTAAAATACACCAAACTAAATGTCGCTCTATCTTTTACAGACACCTCTGCTCCTACTTCTATAGTCTGATTTTCTTCTGGCTGTAAATCGGCATTACCATAAGTAGGCTCAAATAGCTGATACAATGATGGTGTTATAAATGCGGTACTATAACTAGCCAAACCTTTTATGTAACCAAAATTTAAATCCTTTTTGAATGATGGATTTACACTATAAACAAGGTGGCTTCCATATTCGCTATGATTGTTTAAACGTGCTCCTGCGTTGACATTTAATCCAAAATCTGAAACATATACAGCATTTACATAAGGATCTGTAATAGTAAATTGTGCATTTTCAGGATTTATAGCTTGGCTAAAATCAGTTCCTCCAAAAGGAATTGAAAAACTTTCCATTTGATTGTCTTGAAAATTCACACCAACAACAGTATAAAACTTATCATTAAAATTATAACGGTTAAAAGCATCAACTACAATGTTCTGTGCATTGAATATTGCTGGAAAACTAGATTCAATTTCACGCTCAACATCACTATAAGCTGCATTTACTGTTACGCTACCGTTATTATATTTAAACTCTGGAGATACACCAATTCTGTATTGTTTTGAAGTAGATAAATTATCTGCATCCATCAAACCAAAGCTATCATCAAAATCTGCTTTGTATCTATCGAAACTTGCATAAGTATTCAATTTAAACGACTTACTGAATTTATAGCCAAGTTTAACATTACCGTTGTAACTATTAAAAGCATCGGATTCAGCTCCGTCTGCAACTGCAGATAAACCATCTGTATATTGTTGGCCAAAACTTGCTAGATAATTAAACTTTCCTACACTTCCATTAATAGAAACACTGTTTCTAAAATCTTCAATAGCATAAGCGTTCTCATTAGCAGATTGGTTAGTTCCTAACGTACTTCTCAAATTCAAATTGAACGCTTTTTTCGAAGCTTCTTTCAACTTAATATTAATCACAGCAGTTGCTGCACCTGTTCCATAAAGTGTGCTCGATGCACCTTTTAAAATCTCAATAGATTCTACTTGGTCTGCATTTAATAATCGTAAATCGTAATCATTGGCAATTTGAGAAGCATCTGTAACTTGGATTCCATCAATTAATACTAAGACTTGGCGATTTCGTCCACCACGTATAAAGTAACTAAGGTTCTGACCAGCATTGCTGCGTACTCCATTCACTTCGACTCCTGCAGTTCTACCAATAATTTCTGCAATAGATTGTCCTTGTAATTTTTCTAAATCTTTTGAAGTAATTTTGGTAATCACCTTACCAGAGTTTTCACGTTTTAGCTGAAATTTTGAATCCGTAATTACGATTTCTTCTAACTGTTCAACTTTTAAAGAATCAGTTTGCGATTGCGCAAACCCATTGCATAACATACCTATACCAAGGATGCTACAAAACACTTTTGTTTTGTTCATTTTAATTTTTAATTGCTCGAGAACACACTGTAATTAGTATGTAAACTTTTATCCCGAAAGTTTGACTTCTATGTTGAAATTGGCAGGTCTCCTGGCTCGTTCTTTATTATTTCACCTTCCCAAGAATGTCATTGCGAAGTTGACTTTTTAGTCAACTGTGGCAATATCTCAGTGGTATTGTAGTAAATAATAACCTCATATCTATGAGGTGCTGAAATAAATTCAGCATAAACTTACAGTTGCGGGAACAGCTCAGGAATTGACGAATTACGATTTTTGATTGACGATTTAGTAGTTATTGAAAATCGTAAATCTGAAATTTAAAATCGTAAATCATTCCACCTGATTCCCTTTTAATCCAATCGGTTAACGATTAGAACCTAATTTCGGCGCAAAACTAAACATTTTGTTTAATGATTGACACAAAACTTTAAATAATATTACTTTTGAGTCCATAATGGACCTTAAATAAAAAAATGAGATTATATACTTTTCTTTTATTCGTACTTGCTTTTGTTTCTTGTAAAAATGAGCCTAAACATCAATTACCTGAAACGATTGAAGGTAAAGAACTTGAGTTAAAATATGCTGAAGGTTTTTCGGTAGAATATACCAAAGACTATTTTACTTATGTTACAATAAAAAAACCTTGGCCGAATGCTGAAAAAGAATATCCTTATTTGTTCACGAATTCGAAACTCACAACAGACGAATTAGGAAATAAGAAAAATGATGGCTTTGATTTTGGTATACAAACACCAATTAAAAGGCTTGTTGTTACTTCCACTACTCATATTCCAGCACTAGAATTATTAGGTGTTGAATACACTTTAGTTGGTTTTCCTGGAACGGATTATATTTCTTCTGAGAAAACTAGACAACGTATTGATAATGGAAAAATAAGAGAACTAGGCAAAAACGAAGGCATTAATACCGAAGTACTTTTAGAATTAAATCCTGATGTGGTGATTGGTTTTGGCGTAGATGGCGTTAACAAAACATTCGAAACCATTAAGAAAGCAGGAATTCCTGTTATTTATAATGGAGATTGGGTTGAATCTTCAGCTTTGGCAAAAGCGGAATGGATTAAGTTTTTTGGTGTGCTTTTTAATAAGGAAAAAGAAGCAGACTCTATATTTAACCAAATTGAAAATGATTATTTAGAAGCGAAAAAGATGGCTCAACAAGCCAAAAATCAACCAACTGTTTTAAGTGGCGCCATGCAAAAAGATGTTTGGTATTTGCCAAATGGTTCAAGTCCAGAAGCACAATTTCTAAAAGATGCTAATGTCAATTATCTATGGAGTGAAACGACTGGGAATGGTAGTTTAGCCCTGAGTTTTGAGTCTGTTTTTGAAAAAGCAAAAGATGCAGATTTATGGTTGAGTCCATCATACTATAGTAGTTTAGAACAACTCGAAAAAGCAAATGCACTTTATACTAATTTTGAAGCTTTTAAAAATAAAAATATATACACTTTTGCCAACACAACAGGCGAAACAGGTGGAGTTCTATATTACGAACTAGGTACAGCTAGACCAGATTTAGTCTTAAAAGATTTAATCAAAATCTGCCATCCAGAATTATTGGAAGGCTATACTCCATATTTCTTTAAACAACTTAATTAATTGAGTTCTCAAAAAACATATCAACTTCAATTTTTGTCACTTTCGGTTATACTGTTACTGTGCTTTTTTCTGAATATAAGTTTAGGCTCAGTTAGCATACCACTAAAAAGTGTATTTGGTAGTCTTTTTGGGACAATCGAGAATTCCACTTGGGATATTATTGTTACAAATGTAAGATTACCCAAAGCAATAACTGCCATTTTAGTTGGATCTGGCTTAGGAATTTCGGGATTGTTAATGCAAACCTTGTTTAGAAATCCATTGGCTGGACCGTTTGTATTAGGTATTAGTTCTGGTGCAAGTTTAGGAGTTGCATTGGTTATTTTAGGCTCAGGTCTGTTTGGTAGCTTATTTGCTACCGCTTTAATTTCAAAATGGAGCATTGTTATTGCGGCAAGCTTAGGGAGTTTTTTAGTGCTACTAGCTGTTTTAGCAGTTTCTAGCAAAGTGAGAGATACTATGGCTATACTAATAATTGGTTTAATGTTTGGTAGCATTACTGCTGCTGTTGTTAGTGTACTCTCCTATTTTAGTACTGCAGAACAACTGCAACAATACATATTTTGGGGTTTTGGTAGTTTGGGTAATTTGTCCTGGGAAGAATTGTTGATATTCTTCGGAATATATACTATTGGAATTATTCTAGGCATTGCGTCAATAAAAAGTCTCAACAGCCTTTTACTTGGAGATAATTACGCGAAAAGTTTAGGTTTAAATTTGAAGCAAAGTCGATTAATCATTATTGTCGCAACAAGTTTAGTTGCAGGAACTATAACCGCTTTTGCAGGTCCCATTGCATTTATTGGTTTGGCGATTCCGCATTTAACACGTCAGATTTTTAAGACTTCAAATCACAAAGTATTATTACCAGCTGTGTTTTTGTTTGGAGCTATCGTTATGCTAATTTGCGATAGTATTGCACAAGTGCCTACAAGTGATTACACCTTACCAATTAATGCAATAACAGCCTTGGTTGGTGCGCCTGTAGTGATATGGTTATTGGTGAGACAACGGAAAATGATGTTTTAATATATTCTGGAGACCTGTCAGGTTTCAAAAACCTGACAGGTCTGGAAAAAATAAATGGATAAGTGACAAAAAACGAAAAACATATCATCCTTAAAGCAGAACAACTTTCAATCGGTTACAAAACCAAGAAAGCTGAAACTGTGATTGCTTCAAACATAAACTTTGAATTGCAAAAAGGACAATTAATTGGGTTGGTTGGTGCTAACGGAATTGGAAAATCAACACTGTTACGAACGCTAATAAAAGTCCAACCTGCTTTATCTGGACGTGTCTTTTTAAACGACAAAGATTTAAAAACCACTTCAACTTTAGAATTAGCAAAGCAACTCAGTATTGTATTGACTGAGCCTTTAATGTCTAAAAATCTTTCGGTCTTTGAGTTAGTTGCTTTAGGAAGACATCCCTATACTAATTGGGTTGGTAATCTTACCGATAGCGATAATGCTATTATTGAGTCGTCTTTAGAACAAGTAAATATTTTAGATCTAAAAGCAAAAAGATGCTACGAACTTAGTGATGGACAACTTCAAAAAGCAATGATAGCGCGTGCTTTAGCGCAAGATACAGATGTTATAGTTTTAGATGAGCCTACAACACATCTCGATATGTATCACAAAGCTTACATCTTGAAACTGCTTCAAAAACTGACTAAAGATACCGGTAAAACTATTCTGTTTTCTTCTCACGAAATTGATTTAGCCATTCAACTATGCGACACTATGATTGTTATGTCTAAAGACACTATAGTTTGCGACCAACCTTGCCGTTTAATTTCTGATGGTATTTTTGAATCCCTTTTCCCAAAAGATTTGATTGTTTTCGATGATAAATCAGGAAGTTTTAAGGTAACATAAAACATTAAGTTGTTACTCTAATCTACTGATAATGAAATTCTATTTTAATTTCTACGTCAAAACGACTACCTTACTTCATTGAAAATATATCTAAAACAAATTTTGCAAAAATGAAGTTTCACCGATTTGTAGTAATTCTATTGTTACAACTTACTGGTTGTAACTTTTTACATTCGCAAATTGATATTTCAGACTTAGACAACCTAACCCATTATAGTATTGAGGATGGGCTATCTTCAAATTCTGTAGTTGATATAGTTGAAGATAAATATGGATTTATATGGGTTGCAAATGCTAAAAGTGTTACTCGTTTTGATGGCAATCATTTTGCAAATTACAACTCTTTTATTGCCAATGATTCTTTACAAAAATTTGGAAACGTAAATGCGCTTTCTTTTGACAAATCGGGCGAAAAGATATTCATTGGGACCGCATTAGGTATTTTTTATTCGTCATTAAAAAATATTCAATTTAAACCTATAAGTCATTTAGTACCATCTGTAAACTTGCCTATAAAACGAATTTCGAACCTATTATTTGATGATAAGGAAATCTGTTGGGCTTCTACTTTTGGATATGGCCTAGTAAAAATTGACATTAGCAATAACACTTTCGAAAGTTTTCGTATTAACAACCCAACTCAAGAGAATAATGCTTGGATAAATAGCATACGTTCTATGGCTAAAGACCTAAATGATAATACTGTATTATGGTTAGCTTCTAGTGGTGGTCTAATTCGTTTTAACACTATTTCAAAAACTTATAAAGTATTTGTTTTTAATGATAATGTTGACTTGCCTCAAAATAGAATTCGTGAAATTGCAGCCACAAAAAACAATATATATCTTGGAACTTGGCAAGAAGGTTTAGTGGTGTTTAATTTAGAAACTCAACAATTTAATCAACCTTTAAAAAACACATTTCCTAATTCTCATTTGCTCATATTAGAACTCTTTAAAAGTAATGATCAAAATTTATGGGTTACGTCAACAGAAGGTTTAATACAGTTTAACACAGCAACTAATGCTATAGAAAAAGTAGCAATTAACAACGCTTCAAAGAGTAATATTAAGGGTGTTAAGTTTATAGATTCTAATGGAATTATTTGGTTTGGTTACGGAAAAGGGTTGTTTAAATACAACCCGTCAAACTCTCAAAATAAGTTTATTTTACTTGAAGATAGAACTAATTTAGAAAACCCCTTTCTTATTGAAAAAATGTTGTTTTTAAAAGACTATTTATATGTCATAGGCCATAATGGTTCTGGCTTATACAAAATCAATTTAAATGACTTTTCTTTTGAAACTATACAAATTTCAGAACGAGAAATTGATAATTACAACTTACGAGATATGGCAATTATGGATGAAGAAAACCTGCTTATAGCCTCTTATGAAAAATTATATATTTTCAATACAAATACTCAAAAAAGTAAATTATCTCCACTTCAAATAAATCATCCCTCTTCTTCAATACAAAGTATTGTCAAAGATAAAAACAATAGATATTGGGTTGGCGCAAGACGAAATGGCCTTACCTCTCTGGACTTTAGCAGTAATACAATTAAAAATTATAAAGAAGAGTTTAATACTTATAAAGAAGGAAATCATGTATGGATAAACAGCTTATATATAGATAGTAAAAATAAACTTTGGATAGCAAAAGGTACCGAAAGTGTAATGAACTTAGATGATTTAAAAATTTCACTTTTAAACCCTAAAGATTCTGTTCCATCTTATCATGACGCCAGCAATTTTCTCGAAGATAAAAAAGGACGTGTTTGGGTTGCTGGTTATGATAATGGATTAGGTTATACCAATTTTGAAGATTTTAAAAAAGGGATAAAACACCAAATGGATGGGTATTTTGCAGGAATTTATAAGTATAACGATAGTATAATGTTTACCATTGGAAAAGGATTTCTTGGTAAATACAACATAAATAATAATACACATACCATTATAAATATTAATAATAACAAGCAATATATAACTGGCCCAGTTATTAGAAAAAATGCAATAGAATATATAGTTGGTAGTAGAAATGGGATATTAATTCATAAATCAGAAAATCAAAAATCAAGCTCACATACACCAAAACCCTATGTTAGAAAAATAACAGGAAATGGTAAAACTTATTACGAAAATAATAGTCTAGAAAATCAAGAATTAATTTTTGAAAGTGGTACAACCAACTTAGTAATTAACCTCAGTGCGTTAGCCTTTGAACTACCTGAGCAATCAAACTACTCTTATAAACTAGGTGATGATTGGATAGATTTGGGTACAAATCAAGAAATAAATATTACCAATTTAACACAAGGTAAGTATGGTTTTAAAATTAAAGCATGTAATAATTTTGGTGAGTGTAATGAGGTTAACTATAACTTTACTGTACGTGCACCATGGTATAAATCTTGGCTTGCCTATTTAATTTACAGCATACTACTAATTACAATTGCTTGGTTACTTTATAGATTTAATCTCGATAAAAAACTAGCAGTAGCAGAAAAGCAAAAAGCAATAGAGTTCGATGAATTAAAAACAAAAATGTATGCCAATATATCTCACGAATTTAGAACGCCTCTAACACTGATAAATGGATTATCTAAAGTACTTATTGAAGAAAACAGTAATAACAAAAACACCGGAAAGCTAAAAGGAATTCATCGAAGTGGAGATCAGTTACTAAAACTCGTTAATCAAATATTAGGGTTAGTGTCCTTTGATGCTGGTAAAGTAAAAGCAAATTATAAAAATGGCGATATTATTGGGTTTATAAAACAATGCGTGTCTTATTACAAATTTCATTCAGATTCTAAACAACAACAACTTACATTCTCTTCAACAATTGAGTCGTTAAATATGGATTTTGATGATGATAAATTACAGAAAATAATAAATAATGTATTATCAAATGCCATAAAGTTTACACCCGAAAAAGGTAAAATTAATGTTGAAATTGACAGAAATAATCAAAATTTAATACTCAAAATTTCAGATTCGGGAAAAGGTATTGATCGTAAACATTTACCACATATTTTTAATCGTTATTATAAAACATCTGAAGATAATATTGATGTTGGAAATGGAATTGGAATGGCACTTACCAAAGAACTCGTTAATCTCTTAAAAGGGAAAATTGATGTAGAGAGCGAAATTAATAAAGGAACGACCTTTACGATACAACTGCCAATTAAAAACACGATAAATGCTACTTCAGAATTGGTATATCAAATTCCGTTTGCAGCAAATACTAATACAACTAAAAGTGTTGAATCAGTAACAGCAGAAAACATAGAATTACACACAATATTGCTAGTTGAAGACAATAAAGAAATAAGAAATTATGTCAGCTTATTACTTGGGCATATTTATAATATTATTACGGCTAAAGATGGTGTAGAAGGCTTAGAAATTGCAAAAAACAAAACTATTGATTTTATTATCAGTGATGTAATGATGCCAAAAATGGATGGCTTTGAGTTTTGTAAACACATTAAAAACGATATAAATACTTCTCACATCCCTTTTATAATCATAAGTGCAAAAACAGCCCAAGAAGATAAAATAAAAGGCTATAAGTTAGGAATAGATGCTTATCTGTTTAAACCTTTTGACAAGGATGAATTATTACTTATTATTAAAAATTTACTCCAGAAAAAACAGGAACAGGTTAATTACTTTAAAAAGCTTTTACTACTAAAAGAAAGTCCAAAAAATACAACTACAAATCAATTAGATCTAGATTTGATACAAAATCTTCAAAAATATGTTTTAGACAAAAACATAAAATTATCTATTGATCAATTAGCAAAAACACTTGGTACAAGCCGCACACAATTGCATAGAAAAATTAAGGCATTAACTAATATGTCTGTTACAAATTACATCAATCATATCCGCATAGAGAAAGCTAAAAATTTATTAGTAACTACTGAACTCAACAGTAATGAAATTGCTTATGAAGTTGGGTTTGAATCTTCGACTTATTTCTCTAGAGTTTTCAAAAAAGAGCTAGGAATGGCACCTATTACATTTCGTAATAACCACGTGTAACACCCATTTCTATTAGTTTGGAACAATGTTTCATTCTTTTGAAACAATTGTGCAATACTTCTTTAACTATCACTATTACATTTGTATAACACTGTCAAAAATTCCCCTAAAAACTCCCTATAATAACTACATATGATTAATTAAAAAAAATAATAAATCAAATGTTTTGTACTTAACAAGTACCATATATTATGGAAGATGATTTTTCAATCTTAATAAAGAAATTAGTAAACCAAATTGTTATCACTTCTAGCTTAATGGTTCTAGTTGGTTTAGTTTTTTTACTGTATTATTTTAATGTTTTTTCAAAGGATTCAATATCTCCTTATGAAATTTCACTCGGTCCTATTTCAGCTCAGTATGATATTTCTTTATTAGATAATTCTAAAGAAAATGAAGCTATAAAATTTGGGCATCAACTTTTTATACAAACACCAAAATATATCGGTCCCGAAAACGGAGATTCAAATTTGGCTTATTCGGGCAATAGGTTAGCCTGTAATAATTGTCACTTACAATCTGGTACAAAACCTTACTCTGCTCCTCTCATAGGTATTATTAAAAGATTTCCTCAGTATAGAGGTAGAGAAAATAAAATAGGAAGTATTGAGGAACGTATTAACGGTTGTATGGAACGAAGTCTTAACGGTAGAACAATGCCTCCAAATTCAAAAGAAATGAAAGCTATTGTTGCTTACCTCACATGGTTAAGCCGATTTTCTCCTGAAGACGGAAAAGTAACTGGGCAAGGATTTGTAAAAATACAAATACCAGATAGAGCTGTTGATTTAAAAAAAGGACAACAAGTTTTTGAGTTAAATTGTATTGTCTGTCATGGTAAAAATGGGCAGGGAGTCAGATCCTTAGGCAGCTATACTTATAAGTATCCACCACTTTGGGGTGAAGATTCTTATAATAATGGCGCAGGAATGACACGGGTAATTACAGCTGCACAATTTATAAAAGCCAATATGCCTTATGGCACCACTTATGAAGCTCCCACATTAACTGATGAAGAAGCTTACGATGTTGCAGGTTATATAAATCGTCAAAAACGACCTTCGAAACCTAATCCAGAATATGATTTTCCGGATCTGACCAGAAAACCTGTATCTACACCATATCCACCATATATAGATTCATTTTCTGTGACACAACATCAATTAGGTCCCTTTCAACCAATTATGGCTTTTTATAAACAAAAATATAACATAATTAAAACCAAATAATATGAAAACAAAAAACGAAAACTCTAGACGTAAATTCATTGGAGCCCTCGCATTAGGTGCCACTGCAAGTACATTAGGTGTACTTACAAATCCTATTTACGCTAAATCCGCAAAAGCCATTGAAATAGAATTTAATGATTCTGAAAAGTGGTTTAAAAAAATTAAAGGAAGTCACCGAATTGTATATGACGGATCTACACCACATGATGGTTTCCCGATTATTTGGAACTGGGCCTATTATCTATCAAATAATGAAACAGGTACAGCAGATAAAGATATGACCGCAATGACTGTTTTAAGGCATAGTGCGCTAGGCTTAGCTCTCGAAGATAGATTATGGAAAAAGTACAACCTTGGTGCAGTCTTTAATGTAACTGATAATTCTACAGGTAAGCCATCACTTAGAAATCCATATTACGAGCCTAAAGATGGAGATTTTCCATTACCAATTATAGATGGAATTAAACGATTACAAGAACGTGGTGCTATGTTTTGTGCGTGCGACTTAGCAACAAAGGTTTATAGTAATGCTGTAGCTCAGCAAATGAATTTGGATCCTGCTGAAGTATATGAAGACTGGGTAAGTGGTATTCTTCCAGGAATTCAACCAGTTCCATCAGGAGTTTGGGCACTTGGCAGAGCACAAGAAAATGGCTGTGGCTACATCTTTGCTGGCGAATAATTAATTTTTAAATAAAAATTTATGAAGACAATATTAAATTTAATGCTAGTGTGCTTATTCAGCACTATGATTTTTGCTCAAGAAAAACCAGTTAAAATTGTATTTGATGTTACAAGTAGTGACACCAAGGTACATGAATCTGCCATAAGACACATAAAACTGATGTCTGAAGCCTATCCAAATTCAAAATTTGAGATGGTAATGTATAGTGGAGCATACAAAATGGTTGTCAAGGAAGAGTCAACTGTTTCAGAAGATATGGCAGCACTTGCAAAGCGTAATAATGTAGATTTTGTGGTTTGCCAAGCATCCTTAAATTATAATAACATCGAAGATTCCCAATTAGTTATTGGAGTGCGTTCGGTACCTGATGGCATTTTAGAAATCATCAATAAGCAAGGACTAGGTTGGGGTTATATTAAGGAAGCTAAGTAGAGTGCAAGAATAGCTTAATCAAATATTAACCCTTAATTTTACTTTTACTGATTTTTGAAAAACAATTCAAAAATTAAAATAAAATTTAATCAAAGTATATAATGTGAAATGAATCTACTTTTAAGTAAATTCTTCTCTTCACTCTGTATCACAAAATACTTATCTTTGGTTAAATTTTATTTCATTTAATGAACGATACACTCATTCTATTTATAGCTATCATTATTTCTGCTGGCATTGGCGCTTTTATTGGACTTAAATTTGCACAACTAAAAAGCAAAAGTGATAAAAGTACTCTTGAAGAACGCCAACTTCAACTCAATAATTACATTAGTGAACTAAAGCAAACGGTTGAAAAAATTGAATCGGAACGTGAAGAGATACGTAGAGAAAAAGATTTTTTGAATACAGAACTTTCTAGACGTAATTCTGAATTTGAAAACCTACAACAACAGAATCTTAAACGCGATGAAGAATTAGCCAAACAGCAAGAACAATTGCGTAAGGATTTTGAGTTGATGGCTTCTAAAATACTAGATGAAAAATCGGAAAAATTCACCCTTCAGAATAAAGAGAACATCAAGAACATTTTAAACCCGCTTGAAGAAAAGATTAAAACCTTCGAGAAAAAAGTTGAAGATACTCAGAAAGAAAGTATTAGTATGCATTCAGCTTTAAAAGAACAGTTATTAGGTTTAAAAGATCTCAACCAACAAATGGCATTAGAAGCCACTAATCTTACAAGAGCTTTAAAAGGTGACAGTAAAATGCAAGGAAATTGGGGAGAATTGGTATTGGAACGCGTTTTAGAAAAATCTGGCTTAGAAAAAGATAGAGAATATTTTGTACAGCAAAATTTTCAGCGCGAAGATGGGTCTCGAGTTATGCCAGACGTGGTACTGCATCTACCTGATAACAAAAAGATGATTATTGATTCTAAAGTGTCTTTAACCGATTATGAACGCATGGTTAATGCAGACGACGACCAAAGAGCTCTGTTTTTAAAGGCACATGTAAATTCTATTAAAAAACACGTCGATCAATTATCTGCAAAAAACTATCAAGATTTATATGATATAGAATCACCCGATTTTGTGTTGATGTTTATTCCTATAGAACCAGCTTTTGCAGTAGCAATAAATGAAGACAATTCTTTATACAATAAAGCTTTTGAACAAAACATAGTTATCGTTACTCCTTCTACCCTTTTAGCTACACTACGCACAATTGATACGATGTGGAATAATGAAAAACAGCAACAAAATGCTATTGAAATTGCTAAACAAGCAGGAGCATTGTACGATAAGTTTGAAGGTTTGGTTACCGACTTAACTGGTGTCGGCAAAAAGATTGACGCTGCTAAAACGGATTATTCTGCAGCGATGAACAAATTAGTTGAGGGCAAAGGCAATTTAATCTCGAGAGTAGAAAAGATTAAGAAAATGGGTGCCAAAGCTAAGAAAGCGCTTCCTGAGAGTATTATAAAACGTGCATCTGAAGATGATTAATGTGTAATAATTATACACAGTATATTTCAAAGCTCCAGCTTTAAAGATATTTTTATATTATCACATTTTAACGTGATATATTTGTTTATCACTAAAAAACGTGATATATTTGTTTATCACTCAAATATGTGATATATGAAAACTTGTATAATTACTGGAGACATTATAAAGTCGAGAAGCCAATCGGACAATGAATTATGGCTAACCACTTTAAAGGATGCATTGACGCATTTAAATCCTATTAAAGAGTATTGGGATATTTATCGTGGAGATAGCTTTCAGATAGAGTTAAACGATGAAGTATCTGGTTTTTTAGCCGCAGTGTATTTAAAGGCTTGTATAAAAACTATTGATGGTTTGGATGTGAGACTCGCTATAGGTATTGGCAAAAAAACCTACAAAGGAAATAGTGTTAGTGAATCTAGTGGAGATGCTTTTTTATACTCTGGTGAAACTCTAGAAAAGCTTAAAAAAGAAAAACAAAACTTAAGAATAAAAACAGAAAATTCGCAACTAAACAAGGAACTTAATCTCTATTTTAAATTAATACTCATAGCTATGGATAGATGGACTAAAAATTCCGCAGAAATAGTTAAATTAACAATTGAAAAGCCTAGAGCACTCCAAAGCGAGTTAGGTGATATTATTGGGATTAATCAAAATGCCATCAGTACAAGGCAAAAACGTGCCCATTTAGACGAAATTTTTGAATTAGATAGCTTATACAGACAAAAAATAGCACAACTATGATGGTACTAATCTTAAAACTCATTTTAGCTCACCTCATAGGTGATTTCTTCTTACAGCCTCAAAAATGGGTTAAGGACAAAGAAAAGAAGAAACTAAAATCTGTATGGCTATATGTGCATGTTGCAATCCATATTGCTCTAATGTTTTTAATTGTTTGGGATATATCGTACTCTTTACTAATTCTATGTGTTGGACTTATACATTTCATAATTGATGGTTTAAAGCTTACTCTTCAAAAGAAAAAAACCAAACGCTTTTACTTTTTTTTAGACCAAATACTACATATTATTTCAATTATTGTATTAGTTTGCCTATTTCAAGAAGGCTTTGAGCTTCATTTAACGCTAGGAGGAAACCTTCTTTTATTGACTATATGCTTGGCATTTTTAACAATGCCAACTTCAATCATAATGAAAACTATTTTTTCTAAATGGGATATATCTAAACTAACTAAGGATAACGAATCTCTTAAAGATGCAGGTAAATATATTGGTATTTTAGAACGCCTTTTAGTCTTTATATTTATAGTTGCTGGACATTGGGAAGCTGTTGGTTTTTTAATTACAGCAAAGTCTGTTTTTAGATTTGGTGATTTAACAGCATCAAAAGAAAGAAAACTTACAGAGTATATTTTAATTGGTACACTTATTAGCTTTGGTATTGCTATAGTTATTAGTCTCGTTTATTTATATCTAAGAAATTATGTTTAAAACTATAGATTCGTCCAAAATAAGCATCTCTCAATTAATGCTACCATCACATTCTAATTTTAGTGGTAAAATACATGGTGGTTACATTTTAAATCTTATGGATCAAATTGCTTTTGCTTGTGCCTCTAAACATTCAGGCATGTATTGTGTTACAGCTTCTGTTGATACGGTAGATTTTATAAATCCTATTGAAGTTGGTGAACTAGTAACTATGAAAGCATCGGTAAACTATGTTGGTAAAACATCTATGGTAATTGGCATACGTGTAGAATCTGAGCACATACAAACAGGTACAAAAAAACATTGCAACTCGTCATATTTTACTATGGTTGCAAAAAATGAATTAGGAAAGCCCAGTGAAATTCCTGGTTTAATTTTAAACGATAAAACCGAAGTGATGCGTTTTTTGAAAGCTATAAAACGTATTAACACAAAAAAATCTCGTATAGATGAATTTAATCATATCAACTTTACTTTAGAAAACTATCTTGATGAGCTAAGAAACTATCGTGTAAAGATTGAACTACCTGATAATTAAATAAAAAAGCGACTTATTAAAATAAGTCGCTTTTTTTATAATATAAAAACTTGTATTTATTGTTTAATAAAACGTTTGATTTGTGTGGTTTTATCATTAAAAACCCTCACTAAATATACTCCGCTTTTCCAATTAGAAACATTTATAGAAGAATCTAATTGTGTCATTTCACCTTTATAAACTCGTTTTCCTAAGACATCAAATACTTCAACTTTCACGTCTTCGTCAGCACTAGCTAATTTAATATTAAGCTTTGTTTTTGCTGGGTTTGGTGAAATAGTAAACTCATCATTTTGGTCAGTGGAAAGCTGAGCAAAAGAAAATGCTGAAACAAAAAATAATAGTATAAGTAATTTTTTCTTCATAATTAAGTAGGTATCTTATTAAGCTAAGTTAATAAATATTAACCAAATATTACAATTATTCATCGAAAACCGTGCCATTACTTACTTAAATACATTTTTCTTCTAGAATATAAATCGTAAAATTCATCATCCTTTAAACTATCAATAAATAAGATACTTTCACCAGTACTCTTCATTTCTGGACCTAGTTTCTTATTTACATTAGGGAATTTATTAAATGAAAACACAGGTTGTTTTATCGCATAACCTTCTAATTGAGGATTAAAATTAAAGTCAGTCACTTTTTTCTCACCCAACATTACTTTGGTTGCATAATTTACATAAGGCTCCTTGTAAGCTTTAGCTATAAAAGGTACAGTACGGGAAGCTCTTGGATTAGCTTCAATGATATAAACAATATCGTCTTTTATAGCAAATTGTATATTAATTAAACCAACAGTATTTAAAGCCAATGCAATCTTTTTGGTATGATCTTTAATTTGCTGCATTACAAATTCACCTAAATTGAATGGTGGTAATGTAGCATTACTGTCTCCTGAATGGATACCACAAGGCTCAATATGCTCCATAATACCAATGATGTACACATTTTCTCCATCACATATAGCATCTGCCTCTGCCTCTATAGCACCATCTAAGTAGTGATCTAATAACAATTTATTTCCTGGAATTGACTTTAATAAATCAATAACATGCTCTTCTAATTCTTTTTTGTTGATGACAATTTTCATTCCTTGACCACCAAGTACATAAGATGGTCTTACTAATATTGGAAAGTCTAGTACATCTGCAATTGCTAAAGCTTCATCTGCTGTTTCGGCAACATCAAATTCTGGATAAGGAATGTTGTTTTCTTTTAATATATTAGAAAAACTTCCTCTGTCTTCAGCTAAATCTAGAGATTCAAAACTTGTTCCCATAATCTTAACTCCATAACGCTCTAGTTTTTCAGCAAGTTTTAAAGCTGTTTGTCCACCAAGTTGTACAATAACACCTTCTGGTTTCTCATGCTGAATGATGTCGTAGATATGCTCCCAAAAAACAGGTTCAAAATAAAGTTTATCAGCAATGTCAAAATCAGTAGAAACTGTTTCAGGATTACAGTTAATCATAATGGTTTCATAACCACATTCTGCAGCAGCTAACACACCATGTACGCAGCAATAATCAAACTCAATTCCTTGACCAATTCTGTTTGGTCCTGAGCCTAATACAATGATTTTCTTTTTATCAGTAACAACACTTTCGTTATGTACTGAAATTTCACCATCAGCTGTTTCTACTTCACTTTCAAATGTAGAGTAATAGTATGGTGTTTGTGCTTTAAATTCTGCTGCACAAGTATCAACCAATTTATAAACTCTGTTTATTTTAAGTTCTCTTCTTTTATTATATACTTGACTTTCTAAACATCCAAGCATATGAGCTATTTGTCTATCACCATAACCTTTTTGTTTAGCCTCAAGCAATAATTCTCTATCTATGTTTTCAATTTTATAGGTTGAAATCTCTCTTTCAAGATGAAATAACTCTTCGTATTGTTTTAAGAACCACATGTCAATCTTAGTGATTTCGTGAATACGACTAAGCGGAATTCCCATTTGAATGGCATCATAAATCACAAAAACCCTATCCCAACTTGCGTTAGTTAATTTATCTATAATTTGATCATAGTTTTTGTATCCTTTTCCGTCTGCACCTAAGCCATTACGTTTAATTTCTAATGATTGTGTAGCTTTATGCAATGCTTCTTGAAAAGAACGTCCAATAGCCATCACCTCACCTACTGCTTTCATTTGAAGACCTAACGTTCTGTCAGACCCTTCGAATTTATCAAAATTCCAACGTGGAATCTTTACAATTACATAATCTAGTGTTGGCTCAAATAATGCAGAAGTTGATTTTGTTATTTGATTGCTTAATTCATCAAGTGTATAACCTAAAGCTAATTTTGCTGCAATTTTAGCAATTGGATAACCTGTTGCTTTACTTGCTAATGCTGATGACCTTGATACACGAGGGTTAATTTCAATGGCGATAATTTCCTCTTCTTCATCTGGACTAACCGCAAACTGAACATTACATCCACCTGCAAAATCACCAATACTTCGCATCATATGGATGGCCATATCTCGCATTCTTTGGAAAGTCTTATCAGATAATGTCATTGCAGGAGCAACTGTAATAGAATCACCTGTATGAATTCCCATTGGGTCCATATTCTCTATTGTACAGATAATAACAACATTGTCATTTTTATCTCTTAAAAGCTCTAATTCGTATTCTTTCCAACCAATTAGTGCTTTATCAATCATTACTTCGTGAATTGGTGAAATCTCTAAACCACGTGTTAGCAATTCATCAAAATCCTCTTCCTTATAAACGATGGATGCTCCTGCTCCACCAAGTGTAAACGAAGCTCTAATTACCAAAGGAAATCCAAATTCTTGAGCAATTTCCTTTCCTTTAAGAAATGATGTTGCAGTAGCTTGTGGTGCCATACCAACACCAATTTTTAGCATCAATTCTCTAAATTTCTCTCTATCTTCAGTAATATTTATAGCATCGATATCAACACCTATAATATCGACTCCAAAATCTTCCCAGATTCCTTTTTCATCGGCTTCTATACATAAATTCAATGCTGTTTGCCCACCCATAGTTGGCAAAACGGCATCTATTTGTGGATGCTCTTTTAAAATTTTTATAATAGATTTTGTGGTCAATGGCAAGAGATAAATATGATCTGCCATTGCTGGATCTGTCATAATAGTTGCAGGATTGGAGTTGATAAGAATTGTTTCTATTCCGTCTTCTCTCAATGAACGTAATGCTTGAGAACCTGAATAATCAAATTCGCAGGCTTGTCCTATAATAATTGGACCTGAACCTATAAGTAAAATGGACTTGATGTTTTTGTTTTTTGGCATTAGAATGTGTTTTGGTGTGCAAAAATAGTTATCAATAGGGTATAAAAAAAGGCGTTACACCTAAGTAACACCTTTAAAATATTAACAATTGTTAATCATTATTTCTTATGTCTAGTTTCTGAAGATACAGACAATTTCTTTCTTCCTTTAGCTCTTCTACGTGCTAAAACTTTTCTTCCATTAACAGAAGCCATTCTTTCTCTGAAACCGTGTTTGTTTCTTCTCTTTCTTTTTGACGGTTGAAACGTTCTTTTTGGCATTGTCCTATCTTTTTATATACTAATATTTATTTTTTAATAAGTTGAGGGCTTCCTCAAAACTGCGTGCAAATATACAACAACTTTTTACTTTAACAAGCACGTGATTAAAAATATTTTTTCAAATTTTAACTTCACTTTTTTATACCTTTGCACACTGCAAAAAATAAGAGAACTATGTTCAATAAAAATATAAAATTAGTCATTGCTGCATTAATAATCGGTTATGCAATCTATCAATTTACCCAAGGCTATATTGGCAATGGGATAATGTATATCTTACTTTCTACGATATTTATTTTCTTATATTTTAAAAACGAGATGATCTTGTTGGCGTTTTTAAAACTCCGTAAACAAGATTTTGAAGGTGCAAAAAAGTGGCTAGATAAAATTAAAAACCCAGAAGCTTCATTGGTAAAAAAACAACAAGGCTACTTAAATTATTTAAATGGAATAATGGTTTCACAAACCAATATGAATGAAGCCGAGAAATATTTTAAGAAAGCAATAGACCTTGGTTTATCTATGGACCATGATTTGGCTATGGCAAAATTGAACCTTGCTGGTATTGCTTTTTCTAAACGACGTAAACAAGAAGCTCATAAACTATTATCTGAGGCTGAAAAGTTAGACAAGCGAAATATGCTGGCTGACCAAATTAAAATGATGAAACAACAAATGAAGAAAGCTTCTATTCCAAAACAGCATTATGGACAGCCAACTTCATCACGTCAAAACCGTAGAAGTCGAAGATAACTACAGTAATGGCGCAGCTAATCTAGCTATGGCTTCCACTGTTTTTGTACCTTTTGAACGGTTTTTCCATTTTTGGTAATCAAGTTTTTCTGAATCTTTTAAATCTGCATTAAAAAGTTCTGTAAGTTGTGTACAAAAGTCTTTGTTGTACATTAATGCATTTACTTCAAAATTGATATTAAAACTTCTGTAATCCATATTTGCGGTTCCTACTGAAGCAAAAACATCATCTACAACCATAGTTTTAGAATGCACAAAGCCTTTAGTGTATTGATATACTTCAACACCAGCTTCTAACAATTGTTCTATATAAGAGTTTGTAGCATACTCTGCTACCCAAGAGTCTGACTTTTTTGGTACAATTAATTTTACTTCAACATTACTTCTTGCTGCAACTTGTAGGGCTGTAATGATTTCGTCATTTGGAATAAAATATGGTGTTGTTATATAAATACACTCTTCTGCATTTGTTATGGCGACAAAAATAGCCTCCATAATGTTAGACCAATCAGTGTCTGGGCCACTAGCTGCAATTTGAACAGGCATTTTACCTTTACCGTTATAACTAGGAAAATAGTCTTTAGAAATTTTTATTTCTCCATCACTTGCAAAATCCCAAGTAGTAAAAAATAAAATCTGAAGTGGTTTTACAGCTTCACCAACAATTCTAATATGTGTATCTCTCCAATATCTATTGTTATTAGCATTGACATAATTATCTGAAATATTTATGCCACCAACATACCCTATTTTACCATCTATTACTATAATTTTTCGATGATCACGATAATTCATCTGACCAGTAAATTTAGAAAAAAGTACTGGCATAAAAGAATACATTTCTATGCCACAATCTTTTATTTTCTTCTTCATTTTAGATGTAATAGAACTCCCAACATCATCTATAACAATTCTAACTACAACACCCTCTTTAACTTTGTCGCACAACGCATCTATTATTAAAGTACCTATTTTATCGTCTTTAATAATGAAATATTCGAGGTGAATATGATGCTCAGCTTTCTTTATATCATCCAAAAGTAGCTTAAACTTTTCATCACCATCTTTAATGAGATTTACTTCATTATCTACTGTTAGCTTAGATTTTTCGTTATTATACAGTAGTCGAATAAGCTTGGATTTTTCGTCTAAAAGATCATCAACTTTGTTTATAGTTTTCGTATCTAACTCTAATTCCTGTTGAATCCTTTTTACAATAGATTGATTGAGTACATTCTTTCTAGAAAAGATTTTTGATTTTCTATACTCTTGACCAAAAAGATAATACACCAATAAGCCCACAAAAGGAAAAACCAACAACACAATAATATAACTTAAAGTCTTTGTTGGGTTTAATCTTTTAAATAAAACAGTAACAACTGCAGAGAGCGCCAAGACATAGTTTAGCACAATGATAATCTGCCAGATATGATTTTTGATAAATTCCAACCTTAAGGTTTAGTATTATAATAACCTTCTTTTGGAATTTCTATAATATATTGCTTTCTAGATCTATTGTTTAAATGAGGTTCACGCAACCAAGGATTATGCAGTTTTAAGATTTTATAATTAATTCCAAATCGTTTTGCAAACTTTGAAAAATCAGTAACAGCTGTATCCACCTCTACTTTATATGTTGGGACTGGTTTATACAAATCGCTTTTATTAAAGTTAAATCCGTATTTAGATGGATTATTAAGTATTTCTTTTAAAGCGACTATTCTAAACATATAACGCCCTGTTTCTTCTCCAAGCAGCAAGTCGTAGTAGTCATTTACATCTTGTTCTTTTAAACGTCTTGAAATACCTGCATTACCTGCATTGTAAGCTGCTGCAGCAAGTGTCCAAGATCCAAGGTTTTCTTTGGCATTTATTAAATACTTGCATGCTACTTCTGTTGCTAATTCTAGATTGTAACGTTCATCTACGTTTGAGTTAACCTCTAATCCATTTTCGCGACCTGTAGCTGCCATTATCTGCCAAAACCCTCTTGCTCCAGCAGGAGAAACTGCATTTGTTAAACCACTTTCAATAACTGCTAAATATTTAAAATCATCTGGTACTCCATTTTTTTCTAATATTGGTTCTATAATAGGAAAGTACTTTTGTGCACGTTTAAACATTAACAAACCATTGGATTGCCAGTAGGTATTCACCAACAACTCTCTGTCCATTCGCTCATATATATCAGGATTTTCAATAGGTACCATTTCGCCAGCAAAGTTTAGACCCTCTGGCATTTCTAACGCATAGACGTTATAGTCATTAACGATTGGTGTTTCTTTTCCTATGGTTTCATCTGAGGGAGATTTTTGCATAGCGAAGATAAAAAGTCCCGATACACAGACTAAACCAACTATTGCTAAAATATTTTTTAAGATTTGCATGGCTTTCATTTTTTTTATTAAATGTAGTAAACTATTTAGTTCTTTCAAATTCAAGACTCTATAAGTTTTGGTAAATTTTCGTTAAACCATTTATATTTATTAATAATCATAATATGTGAACCACCATTAACAACAATACAATTTCCACCACAAGAATGCGGAAATATAACATCTTTGTCTCCATGAATATATATCGCATCTGTATGTGGTTCTTGTTGTTCCCAACAAACGACCTGCTTAATAGCCCAGTCTAGATATATTTTATCACTTACGGAAAGGTACTTTTTATATAAATCCACACGCTTTTTTATGGTTTCACCAAAAGCATACTTTGCTAATAAATCTATATTACTAACTAATTGTGTTGGTAAAATTTTATAGGCTTTTGTAATTTTTAAAAATTTTAAACGCTTCGGTAACTCATGACACGATTTTACGCTAGAAACTACAAATAGCTTTCTAAGTTTTAGAAATTTGCTCATTTCCTGTACTAAAATACCACCAAACGACACTCCTAACAATACCACATCATCATACTCAATAAATTTACACATACGTTTCGCATACGCTTGTAATGTTTCATTTTTATCAGGTATTTGCCATTCTAACCAATGAATTTTATATCGATCTTCTGGCAATTTTATATGCTCAAAAATTGTAGGATTAGCAGCCATTCCTGGCATTAAGTAAATATGTATAAGGTTTGAGTTTGCCAACTTTAGTTTAGTTTTTCTGAGTTTAAATATAATCTTGTCATAGTTATTATAATTACTTATAATTTAAGGTTTTAACAATCTAACCCTTAAAGTCTCATTGATTTTTTGTACCTTTGCACTGCAAAACTATATAAAATATAGTATCTACTTGCCAACCGCTAACTTAAAACAAAGAAAATTATGACAGAAACTGCTGAATTGATCGATAATGACTTTCTGCGTCAATATGAATTAAAGGTTGAAGATGAGATGGCTGTTATCGAGTATTCCTTACAAGAGCGTAAGATATTCTTAACTAAAATGATTATACCAGAAACAATTAGAACTACAGAATTTGAAAAAGAGTTTTTGGCAATGGTATTTAATGATATTAAGGATAGAAATATTAGTGTAGTTCCTACGAGTCCTGAAATTGCAAAATTTGTAAGAAGCAATAGAAAATATAAGCGTATGCTACCTGTTGGCATTCGTATATAATAATTAGATAAAGAAATTATAATTAAAAATCCGAAACCTATAAAGTTTCGGATTTTTTGTTTTGTATATATATATCACAATTATAATCGAGACCGTAAAAGACTATTCTTTTAATAAATCGCCTACAAATGCTTCAAACTCAGTTTTAAATTCTTCATACTTTTTACCAGTGGCTGGTCCATTAAAGCCTGTATGAATTTTTCTTACTTTACCAGTTTTATCAATAAAAATTGAGGTTGGATACGATAATACATGATTGAGCATTGGTAACTTTTCTTGAGCTTTGGATTTGCTTGACGTGCCAAACTGCGCTAAAAGAATTGGGTATTCAATTCCTAATTTTGATTGTAGCCTGTCGATTCTTTTAAAAGCCATTTCTTTAGTCTTAGCATACTCAAACGCTAATGCAACAAATTCAAGGTCTTTGTTTTTATTAGTTTTATAAAACTCAGTATAATATTTACTTTCATCCAAACAATTAGGACACCACGTTCCCATAATCTGTACAATAACTACTTTATTTTTAAATCGTTCGTCGTTAAGTGAAACCAAGTTTCCATTTGCATCTGGGAAAGAAAACTCTAAACTATTATATCCTTCTTTTAAAAAAGTTAAGTGGTTAGCACTAGGCAGTTCATAGTTCTCATTTCGTTTTGCTACAAATGGCTCTTTCCAATGGTTACCAGAATAAAATGTTCCTTCCATTGTGGAATCTGACACTTTTGCGGTAAATAAAAAGGCATGTGCACCATCAAAAGTTGAAAGTTTCATTGTATCTCCATCCATAACTCCTTCAAGGTATCTGTAATCGCCAGTTGTGGTTCTAAATGTACCTGTTACCTTCTCGCCTTCTTGCTTAAAGATGCCTTTGGCAATATATTCGTCGTCTTCAATGCCTTGGCTAAAAACGGTTTCCCAAATTCCTGAAACGTTTCGATTTGGTTTATGCTTTACCTCAAAACGTTTTTTATTATTATATTCTGCACTAAATGGTACTGTTCGATTTAAACTTTCTTTTATAAAGCTTCCTTTAAGGTTGTTACCTTCAAACTTAGCTGCTAAATACCCTTCAAATACAGGAGTTGAAATAAAAACAGAATCATTTTTATATTCTACTTCATCAACTTCAATAATTTCTTCAGAATTAAAAATATTGAGCGTGGTAGGTGATTTTACTTCAAAAACAAAAGGCAATTGTTCATTGTCTTTAACCTCTATAACAGCTCTATAAAACCCAACTTTAAGAGTGTTTATTTCGTTTTCATTTTTTTTAGCTTCCCCTTTACAAGAAAATATAAATAAGATTGATAAGAAGACTAGGATATGTCGCATGTAATAATACTTTTGTATGAAGTTCGAAATAACAACAAAATCCTTACATAAAAAAGTAAACCGATGTTTCATTGACTTATTGGTTTTGCTATCTTTGCAACTTGATTAAATTGACACATGAAGATTTCATACAACTGGCTTAAACAGTTTATAAAAATAGATTGGGATGCCGAGAAAACAGGAGAATTACTTACTGATCTTGGTCTAGAAATAGAAGGCATTGAGCACTACGAATCTGTAAAAGGCGGATTAAAAGGTATAGTTGTTGGCGAGGTTTTAACTTGCAAACAACACCCAAATGCAGATCGTTTAAAAATAACAACCGTAAATATTGGTACAGATACTCCCTTACAGATTGTTTGTGGCGCACCAAATGTAGCTGCTGGCCAAAAAGTACCTGTAGCGACTATTGGTACAACATTATACACTGCTGAAGGTGAAGCCTGGAAAATTAAAAAAGGTAAAATTCGAGGAGAGGAAAGTCATGGTATGATTTGCGCAGAAGACGAATTGGGTCTTGGTGAATCTCATGATGGCATAATGGTATTAGACTCTAAACTAAAAGTTGGTACAGCTGCTGCAGATATATTTAATGTTGAAAACGACGAAGTTTTTGAAATTGGCCTAACACCAAACCGTGCAGATGCCATGAGTCATTATGGTGTTGCGCGCGATTTAAAAGCCGGACTTTTACAGAAAGAAATTCCTTTAGAACTTATTACACCTTCAGTGAGTTCTTATCACTTAGACGCAAGGTCACTTAAAATAGATGTTGATGTAAAAAACGTTGAAAAATGTCCTCGTTATTGTGGTGTTACAATTTCTGGCGTAAAAGTAGAAGCATCACCTAGCTGGTTACAACATCGTTTAAAGTCTATTGGGTTGTCTCCAATTAATAATATTGTAGATATTACAAACTATGTATTGCACGAATTAGGTCAACCACTTCACGCCTTTGATGCTGATAAAATTTCAGGCAATAAAGTAGAAGTAAAAACCTGTAAAGCCGGTACAAAGTTTACCACCTTAGACGAAGTTGTTAGAGAGTTGCATGAAGATGATTTAATGATTTGCGATGCAGAAAAACCAATGTGCATAGCAGGTGTTTTTGGCGGTATTGATTCTGGAGTTTCAGAAAGTACTACTAAAATTTTCTTGGAAAGTGCCTATTTTGATCCAGTAAGTGTTAGAAAGACAGCAAAACGTCATGGATTAAATACAGACGCTTCATTTAGATTTGAAAGAGGTATAGATCCTAACATAACAGAATATGCACTTAAGCGTGCTGCTTTGCTAATTACAGAAATTGCTGGTGGCGAAATTACCAGTGATATTTCTGACGCTTATCCTAATAAAATAAAAGACTTTGAAGTTCGTCTTAGTTTTGATAATGCTGCCAAACTTATTGGAGAGGAAATTCCTAAAGAAACCATTAAAAGTATTTTAACGTCATTAGATATTAAAGTAAATAATGTTACTGAAGCTGGCTTGGGTCTTACTGTGCCTGCTTTTAGAAATGATGTGCAACGCGAAGCAGATATAATTGAAGAGATACTTAGAGTTTACGGTTACAACAATATCCGTACTACTGAAAAGCTAAATGCTTCAATTTCTAATTCTTCACGTTTTGAAGATTATAAACTACAGAATGTCATAGGCAATCAATTAGTGTCTCAAGGTTTCTTTGAAATCATGGCAAATTCATTGACTACGCCAAAATATGTTGAGTTAACAGATGACTTAAATGCAGACCATAATGTAACAATGCTAAATCCTTTGAGCAATGATTTAGAGGTAATGCGTCAGTCTATATTATTTTCTGGATTAGAAGCCGTTGCACATAATATTAACAGAAAACGTAACGACTTAAAGTTATTTGAATTCGGAAAAACCTATCATCAATATTCTGAAAACAGAGAAGAACATAAGCATTTATCAATTTTTGTTACTGGAAATAAAACAAATGAACGTTGGAATACTGCTACAAGTCCTAGTGATTTCTTTTATTTAAAAGGTACTATTGAAGTGATTTTTGAACGTTTGGGATTAAACCGTTTAAAATCAGCACCTACTAAATCTGGTGTTCTTAGTGAAGGCAGTAGTCTATCACTTGGAAAGAAACAATTGGTTGACTTTGGTTTAGTTAAGAAATCTATTTTAAAACATTTTGGAATTTCTCAAAATGTACTTTTTGCAGACTTTAATTGGGACAATATTCTAGAAGTGGTTAAGCACAACAAAATTAAGTTTGCTGCAATACCGAAATACCCTGAAGTACGAAGAGATTTTGCCTTATTAATAGATAATAATGTGACGTTTGAAGACATACACACTATTGCAAAGCAAACCGAAAAGCAATTACTTAAAAACGTTAACCTGTTTGATGTATATGAAGGTAAGAACTTACCTGCTGGTAAAAAGAGTTATGCTGTGAGTTTTACGTTACAAGATGAGCATAAAACATTAACTGACAAGCAGATTGATAAAATTATGGATAAACTTCAGTCTAATTTTGAAAGTAAACTTGGAGCTGAATTGCGATAAATTCTAGTTGACATTAAAAAAATAAAAAAGTTCTTGATTTCTCAAGAATTTTTTTATTTCATATAAATATATTTTAGGCTTCAGCTTTCTTTTTTTTCTTTGACTTAAATTTTAATTTAAAATTTTTGAATTCACCAGTTATATAACTTAATAAAGCATAAAGAAAAACTGCTGCACCAGACATTTCAAGTGCTTCTTCAAAACTATACATTAGTGCATAAGTTACGGTTTTTTCACCATGTACTTCGGCATGCCACCCTCCCAACATTTCCATACCTACAGCACCACCAACGTATAAAGCACCAGCAATTATAAAAAGTTTTAAGATATGTTTTGGTAAGCGCATCATAAACTTAAAATAAGCAATACCAATAATAGCTACAGCAATAATATATGGAATAAACCATGCAAAATATAAGAGACCAGTAGTGTTAAACATAGCCTCCATAGGAGCTCTGAGTTGCTCGTGGATTTGAATCATCTCATCAAATGCCAAAAAGATAAAGATCGCTGCAAGTCCATACCAATGCCAAAACTTCTGTCCTATTTTTTTATAGCTACCCCCAATTATTGCCAATAAAAAACCATTGCACATCAATAATAACGATGAGAAGTATGTTGGTAAATTGGCTTCAAGATTAAAATCAAACATTTTAATAATTAATCTACTTACCTTATTTTCCATTCCCATAGTCTGAAAACGCACATAAACAGCAATTAAATTTGTAACAAATAGTAAGCCAATGATAATAAACAGAATGCGTAAAATCTTAGATTTTTTTAATTTAAATTTCATAAAATAATATTAGATTAAAGTAGATAAATAGGGAGTTTACCTTTTTGATTGTTAAATAATTAATAGCTCTTAACACGAAAGTAAAACATAAGATTTGATGGCATTAATAAAGTGTTTCAACTACATAAAATTTCGTTTAAATGTTAACTTAAAGTAAATTGAATGTTTCTTTTTTGAATCACTAAAATAATAATGCACAAACATTATCATTTATTTAGCACTTAAAAAGCTAAATATCTTTAAATTTAGCAATCAAAACATTCAATAAAATTATGGCAAACGTAACATTAGGAGGCACACCAGTAGAAACTACAGGGAATTTACCAAAAGTTGGGGACAAAGCACCTAAATTTAAATTAACAGGAACAGACTTAGAGGATAAAACCAATGATGATTTTAATGGCTATAGACTGATCTTAAACGTATTTCCAAGTGTAGATACTGGTACATGCGCACAATCTATTAGAACTTTTAACGAAAAAGCCAGTGGATTAGAAAACACTAAAGTACTTTGTATATCAAAAGATTTACCATTTGCAATGGGTCGCTTCTGCGGAGCAGAAGGCATTGAAAATGTGGTGAGTCTTTCAGATTACAAAACCGGAAACTTTGGTAAAGATTATGGATTAACATTTAAAACAGGCGCTTTTGAAACTTTATTATCCCGTTGTATCGTTGTTATAGATACAGATGGTACTGTACTTTATACTGAGCAAGTTAGTGAAATTGCTGATGAGCCAAATTATGATAGTGCTTTAAAGAGCTTAGCATAAATATTTATGCAAAAAAAAGATTCCTTTTTTGTTAATCGCATTAAAAGCGTGGGTTATGCTTTTAAAGGAATGCTCATCCTCATAAAAACTGAAGCTAGCATACAGATTCAACTATTTATTGCAATAGTTGTAACTATTGCTGGCTTCTATTTTAATATCTCTAAAACCGAATGGATTGTTCAAGTTAGCATGATTGGTTTGGTTATGAGCATCGAAGGCATTAATACGGCTATTGAATATATTTCAGATTTTATTCACCCAGATCATCACCCAAAAATTGGTTTAATTAAAGATATAGCTGCAGGTGCTGTTTTTATTGCTTCAATTGTAGCAGTTATCGTTGCTGGGATTATTTATATTCCAAAGTTTCTTTAATACCAAAACCACTAGGATAAACGTTACATATTTGTATTTTTGTTTATGTTAAATCCCATTGCTCTTATTAGCATTAAAATGAAACCCAAATTTGCTACGTTTTACTTTATTTTTCTGCTTTTAAGCTGTAATACCAGCAATAAAAAAATTAGTCAAGTCGAAATTAAAGAAACCACAAAAGATACTGTGTTATCTACAAAAACAACTCACTTTAATATTACCAAAGTAGATGTTTTAGGTCAATTTAATTATAAGAATGATACAACTTTTGTTAAAGCAAGTTCAGATCATTCAGCTAAGGCGTTATACTTAAAAAATGAAACTTATGATGCTTTTGTAAAGATGTACAATGCTGCTAAAAAAGATAGTATAGAATTAAAAATACTATCTGCAACACGTAATTTTGAAGAACAAAAGGCAATTTGGGATCGTAAATGGTTAAAATATAAAAGCTTGAAACCTACGGAACGTATCAATAAGATTATGGAATATAGTGCGATGCCTTCAACCTCTAGACATCATTGGGGAACAGATATCGACCTAAATAGTCTTAATAATTCGTATTTTAACAGCGGAAAAGGTAAACAAGAATATGAGTGGCTAGTAAATAACGCTAATGCTTATGGATTCTATCAAGTCTATACCACAAAAGAAAATGGTAGAACGGGTTATAATCTCGAAAAATGGCATTGGTCTTATTTACCATTGGCAAGCAAATATTTAGAGTTTTACAATGCTAACATTACCTACCAAGACATCAGTGGATTTAAAGGTAGTGAACTAGCGAAAGAACTAAACATAATAGACAATTACGTAAATGGCATAGCAAAAAATGCTAAAACGTATATAAATAATTAATTTCCGAGAGGAAAGTTAGTATGGCAAAAAAAACAACTAAAAAGAAAACTACTGCCAAAAAAAAGCCGAAGGCCATAATAAAAAAGCCTTCGTTTAAATTTTCTAATCAACAAAAACTCATTTTTGGAAGTTTGTTGATTATACTTGGTGTGCTTCTATTTATCTCTTTTCTGTCTTTCATTTTTACAGGTAAGGAAGATCAAAGTGTACTGAGTAACTTCCCTGAACGTTCAGATGCTTATAAAAACTGGGCAAGCCAATTAGGTGCATGGGTTAGTGAACTTTTTATTACCAAAGGTTTTGGTATTCCTTCATTTATTTTTTCAGGTTTAATTTTCCTATCTGGAGTTTATGTTACTTTAAATCTAAAAAAAGCAAAGCTGAGAAAGCACTGGATATGGGGAACTCTAATTGTCATCTGGTTATCTGTATTTTTTGGTTTTTTTACGCACAAATATGATATTCTTGGAGGAACCATAGGTTTTGAAATGAATCATTTCTTTCAAGATTATATTGGTAAAATAGGAACTGCTCTCCTACTCCTATTTGGACTCATCACTTATTTAGCCATAAGGTTTAAGATTACTGGAGATTCCTTTGTTAATCTCTTTAACCGTGCGAAAAAAGATATTAAAGATGATTTAAATTCTGAAACTAATACAAACGAACCTTCCGTTATAATTGATAACAGCTTAACTGAAGAAGCTGAAGCTATAAAATCTGCTTTAGAGATTTCGCTTGATGAAACTGAACCAACAATTAGTAACCATTCTAAGCCAAAGGCAGAAGAACTTAAAATGGAAGTTGATACCAAACCAAAAGAAGAATCGGTTGATGTTCCAGAATTACAAGTTGAAGTTGAAGCCACTAAAGAAGAAAAGTCCGAAACAGATAATCTATCTGATAAACTCGTTGAGGATTTTGGACAGTTTGATCCTACTTTAGAGTTAGGTAAATATCAATTTCCTCCACTAGATTTACTCAAAAAGTATGATAATGAAGGAATTTCAATAGACCAAGAAGAACTTGAAGAAAACAAAAACCGAATTGTAGAGACCTTAAGCAATTATAAAATTGGTATCAGTAGTATAAAAGCTACTATTGGGCCAACGGTTACATTATATGAAATTGTACCAGATGCTGGTATCCGTATTTCAAAAATTAAAAATTTAGAGGACGATATCGCGTTATCGCTTGCAGCACTAGGTATTCGTATTATAGCTCCAATTCCTGGAAAAGGAACTATTGGTATTGAGGTACCAAATAAAAATTCTACAGTTGTTTCAATGCGATCTGTAATAGCGTCGCAGAAATTTCAGCAATCCAAAATGCAATTGCCTATTGCATTAGGTAAAACAATTAGCAATGAAACTTTAGTTGTAGATTTAGCTAAAATGCCTCACCTGCTTATGGCTGGAGCTACTGGCCAAGGAAAATCTGTAGGTCTTAATGCAGTACTTACGTCTTTACTTTATAAAAAACATCCTGCTGAAGTTAAATTTGTTTTAGTTGATCCAAAAAAGGTAGAATTAACGCTTTTCAATAAAATAGAACGTCACTACTTAGCTAAACTTCCGGATAGTGAAGATGCCATCATCACAGATAATACTAAAGTTATCAATACATTAAATTCACTATGTATTGAAATGGATAACCGCTACGAAATGCTAAAAAATGCCTTTTGTAGAAACATTGCAGAATACAATACCAAATTTAAGGCTAGAAAACTAAATCCTAATGATGGTCATGCTTTCTTGCCTTATATTGTTTTGGTTGTAGATGAGTTTGCTGATTTAATAATGACTGCTGGCAAAGAAGTAGAAACACCAATAGCGCGATTAGCACAATTAGCACGTGCTATTGGTATCCATTTAATTATTGCTACACAGCGACCTTCGGTTAACGTAATTACCGGTATCATTAAAGCGAATTTCCCTGCACGAATTGCCTTTAGAGTTACAAGTAAAATTGATTCGCGCACCATTTTAGATGGCTCTGGAGCAGACCAATTAATTGGTCGTGGTGATATGCTATATACACAAGGCAATGATTTAATCCGTATTCAATGTGCTTTTGTAGATACACCAGAAGTAGAGAAAATAACAGAATTTATTGGTTCGCAAAAAGCATATCCAGATGCGCATTTATTACCAGAATATGTTGGTGAAGAAGGTGGCACAAATCTTGATATAGATATATCAGACAGAGATAAATTGTTTAGAGAAGCTGCAGAAATCATTGTTACAGCACAACAAGGTTCGGCCTCTTTATTACAACGAAAATTAAAATTAGGTTACAATAGAGCTGGTAGAATTATTGACCAACTAGAAGCTGCTGGTATAGTAGGTTCTTTTGAAGGTAGTAAAGCCAGACAAGTATTAGTGCCAGATTTAGTTGCTCTAGACCAATTATTAGAAAATGAAATACAATAACACTATACATAACTATACAATGAAAAGATTATTTATTATAGCATTTTTAGCACTAGGAATAACTGGTTTTGCTCAAAACGACACAAAAGCAGAAACGTTACTTAATGAAGTAAGCAGTAAAATAAAAGCTTATAAAAATATTAGTTTGGATTTTAAATACGAATTGAATAATGTTAGTGAAAACATTAAGCAAGAAACTCGTGGTGATGTCGTAATTGAGGGCGAAAAGTATAAACTTAATATTCTTGGTATTACACGTATTTATGATGGTAAGACACTTTACACCATAAGTCCAGAAGATGAAGAAGTTACTATTTCTTCAGATAATACAGAAGATGAAGGCACTATTACACCTAGTAAAATGTTATCGTTTTACGAAGACGGTTACACCTATAAAATGGATATTATTCAGAATGTAAAAGGCAGACAGATTCAATATGTAAAATTGAGTCCAATAGACACTAATTCTGAAATAAAACATGTGCTATTAGGTATTGATGCTACAACAAAACACATTTATAATTTAATCGAAGTTGGAAAAGATGGCACAAAAACCATATTAACCGTTAATTCTTTTAAAACAGATGAGCCTATCTCAAAAACCTTATTTACATTTGACGAAAGTAAATACAGTGATTACTTTATTAACAGAATCGATTAAGGTTTTTAAACTTATATAAGTGAAAATATTAGATAGGTACATACTTATCACATTCTTAAGGACGTTTTTTAGCGTCTTTATTATATTCATGTTCATCTTTGTACTGCAAGGCGTATGGCTCTATATTTCTGAGCTAGCAGGTAAAGATTTGGATATTTCTGTTACTACAAAGTTTATTTTGTATTACATGCCAAAGCTAATTCCGCTTGTAGTGCCTTTAACTGTGCTTTTATCATCCATAATGGTATTTGGTAATTTTGCAGAGAACTATGAGTTTGCTGCAATGAAATCTACAGGTATCTCACTACAACGTGCTATGAGAAGCCTAAGTGTTTTTATTGTTATGCTTGGAATAGCGTGTTTCTTTTTTGCCAATAATGTTATCCCTTGGGGAGAATATAACTTCTATAATTTAAGACGAAATATTGCAAAAGTAAAACCAGCACTTGCAATAGCCGAAGGCCAGTTTAATGAGATTGGAGATATTAATATTAAAGTCGATAAGAAAACTGGAGATAGAGGTCAGTATTTAGAAAATGTTATTATCCACGACAAAAACACAGCCAAAAAAGGGAACTATAAAGTTATAGTTTCAGAAAAGGGTGAATTGAAAAGCAGTCCGGACTCTAACGTGCTTCAATTAGAGTTAATCAACGGAAATTATTATGAAGAAATAGTTGATAGAGACGCACGTAAAAACATAAATAAACCTCACGCCAAAAGCTATTTTGACAGCTATACCATAAATGTTGACCTCGAAATTCTAAATAATGAAGATCTTGACGAAAAAAATTACAAAGGACGACATACAATGCAGAATATCAATCAATTAACCTACACCATTGATAGTCTAGAATTAAAAAAAGAAGACGATTATAAAAATCTCTCAAATACTTTATTTAACCGTACAACTTATGCTGCGTTAAACCTAAATATAACACCTACAAAAAAAGACACTTTATACACAGGTGATGTTATGGATCTTTTTAGTACAAAGAACAAGATTCAGATTATTAACTTGGCATTGAACTCTGCAAATAGTACGCGTCAAATTATAGATTCTAACAATAAGAACTTTGAGAACAAAGCCATACATCTAAACAAACATATTATCGCTTTACATGATAAGTTTGTTTTAGCGTTTGCATGTGTTATACTCTTCTTTGTTGGAGCACCACTTGGAGCTCTAATTAGAAAAGGAGGTATTGGTTTACCTATGGTTATAGCTATTGTACTATTCCTAACGTATCACTTCTTTGGGATTTTTGCTAAAAACAGTGCTGAAAAAGGAACCTTTAGTCCAATCATTGGTTCATGGATATCAACAGCAGTAATGCTACCGTTGAGTATTTATTTAACAACTAGAGCTACTAATGATAAGGGAGTATTTCAGTTTGATGCTATCACTGTACCTCTAAAACGATTATTTACAGCAAAGAATAAAATTCAACTGTCAGAGAGTGAAACCAAATCTTATAATTACTATAAAAAATATTCTATAGAAGAATTAGTAAAGATTATTAAGGAGCAAGATGAGTTTGATTTAAACAAGAAACCAAAGGAAATTGCACTTCACAACCTCTTAAATCGTAACGTTTCACTTGAAGCTTTAAAAGAAGAAGGTTTGGATATTCCTGATAAACTTGTTAAGGCAAGAACCTTATTAAAGGATTATAAAGATTATTCTAAAACCAGCTTAATTAGTTTTAGTATAGGTGCTGTTTTGTTGATTCTGCATTTTGTATTTAAAAACAATAAACTACCTGAAGTTGCTGACGCGTCCTTAAGCCTTAGCATTATTGCTTTTGTGTTTTTTATTATATATCTTGTTGTAGATGCCATAGTCTATTCAAAATTTTATAAGACCATCAACCAGAAGAATAAGGCTCTTAATCCGCTGGTCTTAATTTTAACTCTCCCGTTTTACCCAATAAAATATATGATTCTTAGAACTAAGATTGGGCAGGACTTCTACCAAAGTTGTCTTCAAAACATAAAATAAATGTATCTTTGCTTCGACAAAGCAATACCCATGACTACTAAAACCGTGAATAAGCATACTAGTTTAAATACCATTGAAGAAGCTATTGAAGACATTCGTCAAGGTAAAGTAATTATCGTTGTAGATGACGAAAACCGAGAAAACGAAGGCGACTTTTTAGCAGCAGCCGAAAAAGTGACTCCAGATATGATAAACTTTATGGCTAAGCATGGTAGAGGATTAATCTGTGCACCTCTAACAGAACATCGTTGTGAAGAATTAGAACTTAACATGATGGTAAGAAATAATACGGATCCAATGGAAACTGCATTTACCGTTTCTGTAGATCTTAGAGGTAATGGTGTAAGTACTGGTATTTCTGCAAGTGACAGAGCAAAAACAATTAAGGCTTTAGTTAATAATGATACCAAAGCATTTGAATTAGCTAGACCTGGTCATATCTTCCCGTTAGTTGCAAAAGAAGGAGGTGTCCTTAGGCGTACAGGACATACAGAAGCAGCTATAGACTTTGCACGTTTAGCAGGTTTTGAACCTGCAGGTGTTATTGTTGAAATAATGAATGAAGATGGTACAATGGCACGCTTACCTCAACTGATGGAAGTTGCCAAAAAGTTTGATTTAAAAATTGTATCTATTGAAGATTTAGTAGCCTATCGTATGGAATACGATTCGCTTATTGAAAAGAAAGAAGACTTTGAAATAGAAACGCGTTTTGGCAGATATAGATTAAGAGCTTATTTACAGACTACAAACAATCAAATTCATATAGCATTAACTAAAGGCAACTGGAAGTCTTCAGAACCTGTATTAACTCGTGTTAATTCTAGCCTAGTAAACAATGATATTCTTGGTACGTTGACTAATAACGTTGACCAAAAGTTGGACGATATGTTTAACGCCATTAACTCTGAAGAGAAAGGTGCCATTATTTTTATTAACCAGCAGGCAGAATCTATAAACCTCCTGTCTCGACTTACTATTTTAAAAGAAAATCAAATAAAAGGACAATTGGTTAAAGCACCAAGAATTCCAATGGATTCAAAAGATTTTGGTATCGGTGCCCAAATTTTACACGATCTAAAAATTAGCAAGCTTAAGCTCATGTCTAATGCCTTACAAACCAAGCGTGTTGGTATGATTGGTTATGGATTAGAGATTGTTGAGTATGTTAATTACTAATCAATAACTGTAAACTCTTTTAATAGTCCTTTTTCTTTAGCATTTGGCACCTCAGATATTAGAGCGTATTTTCCTGGTTTTAAATCAGCATAAAAATATCCTTTGCTGCCAGCAGGCATTTCATTAACACCGCCCAAAAAGGTTACTCCATTAGGAACTGGTGTAATTAAACCTTTAGGATCGGACCAATCCATCCACTTTTCTAATGCTTCAATACTTGCATAGTCTTTTAACTTTACCAAGTTTACGTCATGTTGCATGAAATTTTCATGGTGTCTTTGTTCTTTATAAAAGACTGAAAACACATGTTTTCCTTTAGTCATAGGTTTATCATAAGTTATACCTTCGTCATTAGAAACTGTAATATTAATAGTTGCTTCTGGTGGTGAATTACCGCTGTCTTCGGTAGTTACTATAATAGGTTTAGCCATTCCCATTGAGGTATGAAACTTACCATTTGGCATTTTTACATAGCATTCCATAATATAATAACCTGGTTCTAAATTAATACAAGTCATAGCTGTTTCTCTTGGGCCTACAAGTCCGGATCCACCTGAGAAAACAATGTCGCCAAACCATTCTGGTAGTTTGCCAAAAGCAGCAAACCCTTCCTCTCTCCTACCTTCGTTAATAAGCTGCATACCCTCTTCGAATACTGGAGCTACTTCTTTTAAAGTATGTTCAACGTTTTTTCCTTCAGGATACTTATCCATTAAAAAGAAGTGGGTTTCATAAGAAAGGTTTTGATACTTAAAGGTATTCCATCCAGAAGTTATAGTATCCTTGGTTGTAAAATCCATGCTCTTGGTTATAATATTTATAACGTTTGAAGGCATCTCAACAATATTACCTTCAGATTTTACTTTTTCAGTTTTACTATCTACTTCCTTTTTATCTGATTTACAGCTTATAATTAATGTAATTAAAAAACAGAATAATAGCACATTCTTCACTGATAAACTTTTCATATTTAATTGGTTTTATGGTTGTTATAAATTTATAAATAACTTTTAATGTTTTATTAATTTTCGCTGAACGAAATTTCCATTACTCACATCAATAATTTTTATAAAGTATGCAGCGGCATCCAATTGATTTAAGTCCTCAATTATAATCTGTTGGTTAATCACTTGTTTTTGATAATCAATTACCAACCTACCTCTTAAATCGAATAATTTAATATTGAATTTACTGCCACTAAAAATTGCTGGTAATTTAATTATAACTTTATCACCAAATGGATTAGGATATATTGAAATATCATCTAATTCAGATGCTTCAACACTCAGTGTTGGATTATTAACGGTAACAGTAGCTTGACATGCAGCTACATTTCCATTAACATCTATAATAGTTAAAATTACTTCGTTTTCTCCTATGTTAGAATTATCAAAAGTAGATGGAGAAACTGTCATGGAATCAATTCCGCAGTTGTCATAAGATCCGTTATCTACATCATTGGCCACTATGGTTGCCTGTCCAGTATTTTCATCCAATTCAACTGTAATGTCTGTTGTTAAACACACAGGAATAATATTGTCGTCGTCTTCCATTCCATTACAATTTTCATCAATACCATTACAAGCTATCTCAGTAGCATCTGGATTAATATTCTCATTAGTATCATCGCAATCCAGTGCATTTTCCACATAGCCAACTGGCAATTCGCAGTCTTCAATGGTATTGTTCTCATCACCAAAACCATCACCATCTGTGTCTGCATAGTAAACACTAGTTCCCTTAAGAGTAATAACAAATGACGTTGAATTTGTATTTCCACTATTATCTGTAACCAAAAGTGTAATCGTTTGAGAGGCATTGTGACCTGAGATTATCGTACCTGCGCTTGGCGTTTGTACTAATGATGCCACACCACAATTATCTGCTACTGTGGTTAAACCTGTGTAATCTGGAATACTAAAATCACATCCACTTATTAAAGTTTCCTCAAAGTCACCAACTTCTGAAATGGTTGGTAACTCGTTATCATTTACAATCACTATAAACGATTCGATTTTTACATTTCCACTACTGTCAATAGCTTCGTATGTCACAGTTGTTTCTCCCAAACTAAATGATGAACCATTACTTGGACCAGCAATCTGATTAAAAGAAACCACAGAGCAATTATCATCTGCTGTTGGTTCTACCCAACTAAATGAAGCAGAGCAAGTTCCTATCTCTGTATCTAAGATTGTTTCTGATGGCATATTTTCTATTAATGGGTTCTCAACATCTTCCACATTGACAGAAAAACTATCAGAAAAACTATTCCCGCTTGAATCCTCTACTTCATAGGTAATTATGGTTTCACCTATGGGAAACTGACTACCATTTGCAAGACCAGATATCTGAGTAATTGTTGCAGTACAATTGTCTATCGCTAATGGTTCCGTCCAACTGACAACAGCAGTACAAGTACCTAAATCTGTGGTTGTATCTATATCCAAAGGAAGATTACTAATACTAGGCAGAACATTATCAATAACTACTACGGTCATGGCATCTGTTGAAGTATTTCCGGAAGTATCTATACTTGCGAAAGAAATGTTGGTAGTTCCCAATGGAAATACATACGTTCCTATTTGACCATTACCACTATCGGAAACTGCACCAGACATTTCCCACGACAAGCTACTTTCACAATTATCAGAAAACACAACGTCTGGTAATAAGACTGAAGCTTCACAACTTTCAGTAGTTGTTACTGTTGAAATATTATCTGGTACTTGAAGCGTTGGGAAGATTGTGTCAACAACCGTAACTATTGCCGTAGCTTGATTACTATTTTCACTTCCATCGGTAACGGTTAATGTTACAATATTATCGCCCAAATCTGAACAGTCAAAACTGGTTACATCTGTATCATAGCTTAATGGACCACATGCATCTGAAGAACCATTATCTACTGCATTTTCAGATATGGTTGCTAAACCATCTTCGTCCAATTGAACAGTAATGTTTTGTGTTACTACACTTGGTGGTGTAACATCCACTACGGTAACTATAGCTGTGTTTGTGGCTACGTTGTTATTATTATCAGCAACTGTAAGTGTAACTGTATTTTCACCAAGATTAGAACAATTAAAATCCGTTATATCAAGAGACATGTTTAAGATACCACAAGCATCATACGAGCCATTATCAATAGCATCAACCGTAAGAGATACATTGCCTGAAGCATCAAGCTCTGCAATAACATCTTGAGTGATAACAGTTGGTGGCACCATATCTTCTTCTACAGTGAAATCATCAAACATATAGTGTGACCAAGTATCATTTTCATCCTTTATTCTAATATGAAGTGTATAGTCATCAGGATTCCAACACTCTACAGGAATTACTAAAATTTCGTCTAGAGTTGTTCCTGGAGTAACTGGTATTGGTGTTCCATTCCCAACTCCAGGATCGTCATTTAAAAAGTATTCTGCCTCTACTAATTGCACAGGTGTTGGCCCATTGTATGGTTGCATGGCATAGAAATATTTTCGGTCATATAAACTCCATGTACCATTATTGTCCTTGGCTCTTATATGAAGAACATGTAGACCCTCTTCTAATTCTGATGTATCGATAGCAAACGATTCATTGATGGTATTTCCAGAAGTTACAGATAGCGGATTGGCATTTCCTGCACCTGGATCATTATCAAAGAAATATTCAGCCTCAGTAATTAGATATTCAGTAGGCTCAACGTAGCCGTCATTTGTATAGATGAAAAAATAGCGTCGTTCATACATACTCCAAGTACCATTTCCATCTTTAGCTCTAATGTGCAACACATGTAATCCTCCAGGAAGTCCTGTTGTATTGATAGCAAAACTTTCGTTAATACTATTGCTTGGCGTTACTGCCAATGTGTTTCCGTTTCCAACACCTGGATCTGAATTAAAGAAATATTCTGCTTCTACAATGTTATATGGTGTCGGGTTTACATAACCAGTGTTTGCGTGGATATAGAAATATTTTCTATCGTACAAACCCCATGTACCATTATCATCTAAAGCTCTTATATGGAGAACGTGCAAACCTTCTGATAAACCAACTGTAGGTATAGAAAAATTTTCATTGATGGTATTACCACTTGTAACTTCGAGTTCTGTTCCATTACCTACACCTGGATCATCGTCAATGAAATACTCTGCGCTTAAAATTTTATAATCTGTGGGATCTTCATAAGATTCAATACTATTAACAAAGAAGTATCTACGCAAATATAAACTCCAAACATCGTCAGAATCTTGAGTTCTAATATGGAGCACATGCAAACCTTCAGAAAGTCCTGTAGTGGGTATAACAAAAGTTTCATCAATTGAAACACCTTGTGTTACATTTATTGCCGTGGCGTTTCCTACACCTGGATCGTCATCAAAAAAATACTCTGCAGCTGTAATTTGCTGACCTAAAGCATAATTCACGAAAAAGACCCATATACAGCATATGAGACCTAGTTTTTTCATGATATTAATTTTTTTGAGTTGCTTGAAATTCTACATTTAAATCTTGTCCAGGTTGAACAACAGTATTTAATATAGTCATCGCTTCAGGATAAGGCATTGAGTGTGCCCTACCATTAATATCATAAGGAAAATTTCGACCAAAGATACCTAAATCACCACTATCTGTTGCTGATCCAATGGCTGGCGAACCTGCATTTAAACTGTAGTCATTGTTATAATAATCTGTTAAAGACGTTGGGATGTTTGCAAATTGTGGATCCGTATTATCTAAATTTCCTGAACCTGAAAGTGCAGGTAAAGGTGTTCCCCCTGCAACTTTCCATGTTAAACAGTTGGTATATGTAATTGCTGTTCCTGTACTTGAAAGCCCTGTGATATCCGCATCGGTAAACACAAACATATTATTGGCTACAATAGGACTCGTAATCCCATTGCTACCAACAAACACTTGTGCATCACCGCTTGGATCCTCTTGTATAAATAAATTGTTGGTAAAAACATTGGTATGATTAGAACTACTTATTTGACCTTTTATAATATTATTTCTTACTTGTAAATTATTCAAATTATTTGCCCTTATACAATCCGTTAAATAACTACCAGCATCAAAATAATTACCTTCTACAATCCAGTTATTACTTTGTCCATCAAAGGCATATCCATCAATATAATTGGTGATTCTATTGTTTATAATGTGAATTCCGTGTGTGTTAGTGCCAAGAGAATAGGCCGTTATATTGCTTAACACCAAGCCTGTAATAATTGAATTTGCAGAATCGGCATGTAGAGCAATTGTCGATAAATCTGCAGTAAGTCCATCTGAGTTTTCTGGATTATGTCCAGGACCTACTAACTTAAGTGTTTTAGTTACATTGACACTACCGTAACTTGTTGGTGAAGGGTGAATATAAATAACATCACCTGCTGAGGCAGCATCAATAGCTGCTTGTACTGTAGTGTACTGCGCACCTGACTCTGGTCGGTTATCTACAGTGTAAACGGTTTGCGCCACTGCAAATTGAAATAAAATTAGGGCAATTGTTGTGAGTAATAGTTTAGTTTTCATGATAAGTATATTTTTGGTTAATAGCTAACTGTATAAAATGGATTTACTGTAATGTTTGTTTTAGTTTTTGGCTAATTTTACTTCCGATGCCTTAGAATGCTTTTCTAAAGCCTCTACTCTATCTAAAAGTGTTTGTAGAAGCAATGCTTGATCTGCATTGGCTGTTTCTTGATTTTGTATAGTTTGTGCCTGTTGGTCTATAATGACTTGTTGCTCTTGCATAGCTTTAATAAGTACAGGTATTAACTCTGTATAACTGACACTTAAGGTTTTGTCCTTGTCTTCTGCAGTGTGAACAATTTCTTTTATTACAGATTGTACATCTTGAGCAATTAAACCCATAGATTTATAATCTTGCTCTCTATTTTTCCAGTTATAAGCTTTCGGAGAAAGAGCTAAAATTTCATTTAAGCCATAGCTTAAGTCTTCTATATCTTTCTTTAAACGTTTATCAGAGCTTTGGGTTAATGTACCAGCCAATAAAGCATTACCACTTTGAAAAACGGTAAAAGCATTTGAACGTCCGCCACCAGTAGTACCATTTCCTACTTGAAACAATGTGCTTGTAGAAGTTGTATAATCATTTAACCTTCCAACCACTGTTGAGAATTGATCATCAGCTAAAGTTTCAAAACCCATTGCTGTAGCACTAAAACCTGAAGCTACTGTGATATTACCTAAAGCTGTAGAGGCAAAACCAGAGGCTTCTGTTTGTTCTCCAATAGCTACTGAACTATCTCCAGATGCTTCAGTGTTATTTCCTGATGCTGTTGATTGGTTACCTGAAGCCAATGAACTGAATCCAAAAGCTGTTGAAACAGCTCCTGTTGCTTCAGATTGACTACCTAAAGCCGTAGCATAACCTCCTGTTGCTTCAGTAGAAAAGCCCATTGAGGTTGAGTAACTACCAGTAGCCATTGTGCCTCTTCCTGTAGCAAAAGAGCCTCCTCCTATGGCCCCAAAATTGCCTGAAGCTGTGCTAATACTTAAATCAACGGCATTTGCACCTATGTCTCCATAATTATTCGGGTCTCTGTCTATTAAACGCCAACCAATTCCATTTCCTTCATCAATAGCTTCTAAACCTGTTGCCGATGAACTGTTAGCTTCTAAATACTCTTTGGTAATCAACGCTCTTGGGTCAGTAATTTCTGCAATATCAAAGCTTGGTGCTGTAATTGTACCATTTTTTAATATTGTTAATGCATTGCTTCTGTTAGAAGAATTTATACCATTACCTATTTCAAATAATGGATCTGTAGCTATCCAACTATCAGGATTTCCTCCACCAACATTTAGGTTACCTATTGACATTGAATTATATGCATTTACTATTAAACCAGAACCCATAGCAACTGAATTTCTACCATTAGTAACTGAAAAATTCCCAAATGATAAGGAATTTGACCCGTTGGCATACGAATTCCCAATAGCAATAGCACCTAATCCAGAAGCTTCTGCTGAATAACCTAATGCTATTGCATCTTCTCCTGATGCTATGGATTGACGTCCAAAGCCAATTGCAAAATTAGCTGATGCATGCGTATTATCCCCTAATGCTATTGACCCTGTTGCAGAGGCTGTAGCACCTACTCCTATTGCTGTAGAACTAAACCCTGAAGCTGTTGACAATCCTCCAAATGCTGTTGCATAGCTACCAGTAGCTCCATAGGTAGAACTAGGGTAGTCACTAATACTTAGATCCACTGCATTTAACCCTACATTCCCAAAATTAGCAGGATTACTACCTTTTAATCTCCATCCAATACCATTGCCTTCATCTATGGCTTCTAAGCCTGAGGCTGAAAGGTTATTATCAGCATATTCTTTGGTGATTAAGGTTTTAGAATCAGTTATTTCGTTAATATCTAAACTAGGTGCTGTAATAATACCATTCATTGTGACATTTAAAGCATTGGATTTACTACCTGAACTAGTTCCATTACCAACCTGAAAAGCTATATTTGATAATTCAGTTTCATTATTATATTGTCCAACGACTGTAGAATAGCTGTCATCTGCAATTGTGTTACTACCAAGAGCAGTTGAAGAATTTCCAGAAGCTGTAGTATAATAACCGCTAGATAAAGAGAAATGTCCAGAGGCTGTACTTCCTGCACCAAAGGCTACTGATGCATCTCCTGATGCTGTTGTTCCGGTTCCTGCTGCTATGGCTACTGCACCCGTTGGTCCATAAATGGTAGAGGGTGTACCTGAAAAGCTTAAATCTACCGATTTAGAGCCTATATTTCCATAGTTATTTGGATCACTTCCTACTAACCGCCAACCAACACCGTTCCCTTCATCTATAGCTTCCAATCCAGTTGGTGGAGTTCCAGAGCCTCCACCAGAATAATTAGCGTCAGCAAATTCTTTGGTAATTAATGCTTTTGGGTCTGTAATCTCTGCCATATCTAAGCTTGGTGCTGTAATTGTTCCATTTTTAAGTACCGTAAGTGCGTTACTTTTATTGCCAAAATCGGTACCATTACCAATTTCAAATACAGGGTCTGTGCCAACCCAAGTTAATGGGTCACCACCGCCTATGTTAAAACCTCCTATAGCTGTTGAAAACAAAGCAGATGCTGTTATGCCATTTCCCATAGCTGTAGCATTTTTTCCCGTTGCGAATGAAAGTTCACCCGCAGCCATGGAATTTTCTCCAATTGCATTTGTTCCTTTACCAAAAGCAGTACTATTATCACCTGATGCTTCGGTTTCCAAGCCCATAGCAGTTGACGTTTCCCCAGATGCTTCCGTATTATAACCTGTTGCCATGGCATAAGCTCCCGAAGCTTCTGTACTAAACCCTAAGGCTACAGAACGGTTACCCGTAGCACCATATACAGTTGAGGTAATGTTGTTAATACTTAAATCTATCGCTTCATTACCGATGTTTCCATAATTATTATCATCTACGCCAACTAATCTCCACCCAATACCATTTCCTTCATCTAGAGCTTCTAGCCCTGTTGGGTTAGTGCCTGAGCCACCACCTGAATAATTGGCGTCAGCATATTCTTTGGTGATTAAAGCCTTATTATCTGTTATTTCAGCCATATCAAAACTTGGTGCTGTAATGGTACCGTTTCTCAGTACTGTTAAAGCGTTTGTGCGTACATCATTGGTGCCATCTACATAGTATCCATTTCCAATTTCGAATAAAGGATCTGTTGATGCAGCCAATAATGGATCACCACCTCCAATATTGTAAATCCCTATTGCAGTAGAGTTGGGTGCTTCTGCTTTGGTACCTTGTCCTAATGCTACTGAAGTATGTCCAGAAGCTACTGAACCTGCACCCATTGCAGTCGCTTGTGCTTGAGATGCTATTGTACCTACACCAGATGCAAACGAGCCCTGACCAGATGCAGTTGTATTTAATCCAACAGCAATTGCATAATTTCCAGTGGCTCCTCTAGTTATCGAAGGAGCCCAACTATAACTTAGATCTACTGCTCCATCAGCAATAGGTCCATAAAAATCTTCTGGTCTGTTTATTAAACGCCAACCTTGTCCATTACCTTCATCGATTACTTCAAGCCCTGTGTTGTTAGATTGTTCTGCATACAATGCATAAGGCACTGCCTTAAATTCTGTAGTACCCATATCTATAAGACCAGAACCAGAATCTATTTGAACCTTTAAAAAGCGTGAACCAAAAAAACTTGTTGTTCTCCAATCTAATTGTTCATATCCATCTTCATAACCAGATAAAGGCACACCCTCTCCTATATTTACAATAACAACACCATTGGCATCTGTATTAGTAGTATGAGTCTCAGCATATACCTCATCTGTAAACTCAATTTCTGGTCCATCTAGAATTGAAAACTCTATAGTTATCGACTGATTGGCTAAAACATTACCTAGGTCATCTTTTATTATTGCTTTATAATTTATAGCCTTTTGTGCATGGCCCAAAAGACCTACTAATAAAAGTGCTAATGTGAATAGTTTTGTTTTCATAATATTGTTTAATTAATAGCTGATTTAAAATTTAGACTAACCTCAAAAATGCTTTTACTTTATTTTTTTTATAAATTTTAAAGTAATTCCGCTTTTTAATTTTAAGTAATACAGTCCGCTAATCAAGTTTTGAACATCAATTCTCTCATTATTACTTAATTTTCCTTTTAAGACTTCTTGTCCTAATGCGTTTACAATGCTATATTTTTGGGTTTCTTTTAAATTGGAAATAACTACATAGTTAGCTAAAGGGTTAGGAAACAGACGTATGGTTGTATCTTCACTAAATTCATTTTCACTTAAGGTTGAGTTTAATATTGAAACCTCAAATATTAAATCTACGGTTGGACTTTCAGTGCCATTTTGAAATGGAGTTCCTCCAGAATATCCATTGTTAAAATCTGCTAAAATATCTACGTTGTCAACTGTGAACTCAAATGTATATTGATTGCCTTGAACTAAATTTAACGTGCTTGTAATATAAACTCTAATTGGATCATTAATCTGATTTATAGTAATTGCAGGATGTGATTGTGTGTATATTGGCGTATCTGAAACTGTATTACCATCATATATGCTTAAAGTTCCGGCAGATACAACTCCTGTTTCATCAGAAATGTATTGCACGTATTCTAATTCTCCATCGCATTCTGCAATAAATGTTTGTCCCCAAAGAAAAGCTTCTGATGTAAAAACATTTGTTCCGTTTTGGTTATGGGCTACAAGACACTGAGCAATTGAATTTTGAGATAAAACCATTATAGCAATGATTAAACTCATTTTAATTAATAAACCAATTTGTTTCATGATATATTATTAAATATTGTAGTGTGTTAGTTTTTAAACATACTTCTGCCAGAAAATAAATCCATTACTTTATATTCTGATTTTTTAATTGATGATTTTTTGTCCTTTAAGGCTTTAGCAATAATGTTCATATGATTCTTAGACTTCTTTTTGTCTGTAACGTCCATTTCTAATATTAAACCGTTAGAAAATTGCTTTATAACTCTTGGGTCTATATCTGGCATGTCCATTTTATTATTCTGACCTCCAAAATTCATAAAGTTGGAAAGTTTAATTTTTGCATCTGCTGTGTGGTAAACTTTAATGATATACCTATCGTCTTCAAGCTGTAATCCTTCACAACTGTAGCCTATAATTGTTTTTGATGGTAATTTTGAAATTTTATAATTATCGAGATTCTCATTTGATTCTCCAACTTCAGGAATAGGATACATTTGTAAAAATTTAGACCCTTGAGCATCCATGAACATCACCATGGTATTTAAGTCTGCATCAAAAAGCATTGTGGCATTACCCATATCTTTTGACTTTCTGTCAACAATATTGGTAGCTTGGTAATTGGCATTTTCATTGATTAAAAATGTCATTTCCATAACATCCTTTTTTTTGTCCCCTAAAACCATTTCGGTTTCTAATTGCCAATTAAAGTCATAACTTTCTGGTAAATCGGCTACAGTAGTTTTATGGTCATTTAGAGATTTTTTCACGCGTTTGGTCATCCCTTTACTATCACTAGTATCGTAGTCATCATCATCTATTTCGGAATTTGATCCACTTCCGTCCTTAACCACTCCTCCCATTACGGCTTCCATAAGCTCCTGTCCTTGCATCCTAACTTCCCTTGCTTGCGGTAGCGTTACATCTACTGGTGTATAGTTATATACCAAAAGACTTTTGCCTGGTGGTACCATACTCATTTCGGTGATGTTATTCATGGATTGTTCTGCATCTAGTTTATTTGAATACACCTCTACTAATCTACCTTCAGTATCAAAAAGCACATAGTTACCCTTGTAACCTGGTTCATTCAATAATTCAAACTTTGTATATTTTTCTCCACGTATAATTTGGGTCGTTTCTTTATAGTCTTCGTATCTAAAATCATCTTGTTTGTATATAAAAGCAAACTCAACAATACCATTAAATGGATTGGCTGTTATCCCTTGGTCGTGTTGCTTTTGAAGCATTGCCATAAAGGGTTCTGGTGGAAGTTTGTACGCTTCAAGCATCATTGTAGGTACCATCATACCTTGACTTTGCAGTGCTACTATTGAAGATTTGGTATATTCACCATGCTTAAATACATACATAAAACCTTCACTATCTATATAGCCAGGCTTTTGTAAATTATCCTGATCTAAACGCACAGCAACTTCATCTGCATCAAAATACTGTGTTTGGTTAAGGTTTCCATTTTCGTGAAGTTGAATTACAACATCCTCACTAAAAAATGCTTTTTTCGCCTTCTTATTTTTGTTTAAAGCAGAGTTTGGAGCTTCGCTTGATTTGTCTTTTTCAGACGTAGCATCATCAATTGTTTTCTCTGTTTTTTTAGTAACAATTTCATCCGTTTTTTTGAGAATCGTTCGTTCGGCTGCTTGCTCGGCTTTTTGCTTAAGCTTTTTAAAAATTTGGCCTTGCATCGGCAATGCAAAACACAAAACTAAGAGCGTTGTAATTAATGTTTTATTCTTCATGACCTTTATATTTTATTACAATAGATTTGGTGTAATGTTACGCTTCTTAAGCACATAGCTTATCAATCAAAATCTTGAGAACAATCCAGTTCTGTCCAACCTTGTGCTGCAGCTTCTAATTCTGAATATTGATCTGCAAACTCTGGGCAATTCCCTACTGCATCAATTAAATTTAATGCTACATTACGTAAATCGTTACATGTCTCTTCAGAAGGATTTGCTTGAAAATCAGTGAATGCATCAGAATATTCTGTGGACAAATTGATTAATTGGTTACAACCAAGAACAGCATCACTGCCATCATCACTATCATCACTAGAACAACTAATTAATGCCAATGCTGTTGGAAAAATTAATGTTAAAACTAGTAGTTTAAAACTGTTGATTGATTTTGTAGTTTTCATTATATTTTGATTTTATGTTTAAAATTATTTCTTTTCAATCCTTACCAATTTAACAACCTCATTTTCTTGTATAATCCGCAATTGGTATTTTCCTTTTTTTAAGTGATCTATACTCATATAGATATCTCTTTCTTTATCCTTTTCTGTACCGTTTTCCATTGCTATTAAGTGGGTTGTAGGATTAGTCTGAAGTAAAATTATATAGGTTTTGTACAGCGATACACCACGTATGTTCCAAAGTATAGAACATATGTTACAGAACTGAAAATGTAGTGTTTATGAGTGTTTTAAAGCATACTCATTTGGCGTGCAGCCAAATTTCTCCCTAAAGCATTTATTGAAATACGATGGTGTATTAAATCCTACTTGATAACCAATTTCTGCAATGGTACCATCAGATTTTTTCAATAATTCTTTAGCCAACTTAAGGCGTTGGGTTCTTATAAATTCAGAAGTACTTACACCAAATAACGCATTGAGCTTGCGATGAAGTTGTGTACGGCTCATTTGCATTTCTTTACAGAATTGAGTGCTATTAAAATCCGGATTTACAATATTTTTGTCTAAAACTGTCTTTAACCTTTCGAGAAATTGATTTTCGGCAGAATTAATTTTTAAACTCGGTTCAATACTCAATGTTCTTCCGTAGTGATGTTTTAGTTTTTCTCTAAGTTCTAATTGTTTTATTACAATAAGTTTGAGCTTTTCGGTATTAAAAGGCTTAGTTAAATAAGCATCAGCACCAGACTTAAATCCTTCTATTTCATTGGTATCTCCTGCTTTTGCCGTTAGCATCACTATTGGAATATGGCTCGTTCTTGCATCTTGCTTTAATTGGTCGCAAAGTTCAATTCCGTTTAGCTTTGGCATCATTACATCTGTAATTATAATGTCTGGTATAGACTCTAATGCAAATTTTATCCCTTCCTCTCCATTAAAAACCTGCTTTATTTGATAGTCCTTATTAAAAATTGAGTTTATAAAATCATTGATCTCTTTTTCATCCTCAACAATTAATAATAGTGGTTTACCCTTATTTTTAGAAGTTGAATGTTCTGTATCATCCTTAAGCTTAACTTCCTTTGTAGTTGTTTGAAAATCACCTTCAATAATTTCTGATGAGCTGTAGAATGAACGTTCTATTGGTAATGTGACCGTAAATTGGATATCATCTGAATCTATTGTGTTAGCTACAATATTTCCATGCGATAAGATTGCGAGTTCCTTAACCAGTGATAAACCAATACCTACTCCATCAGTACTTTTTTGATTCTGATAATAGCGTTGAAATAACTTTCCTAATTGTTCATTGGGTATAGTGTTTCCATTATTTATAAAACTCATCACCAATTGACCATTGTTTTGGGATGCTTCAAATAGAATTTCTCCTGAACTAGGTGTATATTTTACTGCGTTAGATAATAAGTTGCTTACAATTTTTTCAATAATATCACTATCAAACCATACTTGTTTTAATTCCTGAATTTTATACTGAAATTGAATATTGTTTTGTTTTGCTTTATACTGAAATGCTTCAGCCAGTTGCTTTAGCAATACGCCTAAATTTCCTTGTTTTACAGAAAGCTTAAAATGTCCTGTTTCTAATTTTGAAAGATCTAACATTTGATTTACCAAGTTCAGCAAACGTTTTGAGTTCTCTTGTACCATCAGCAACTCTTTTTTGTCTTGCTTTGAAAGTTCGGGTTTAGACAGTTGCTTTTCTACAGGACCTGTAATGAGGGTTAATGGTGTTCTAAATTCGTGGGAAATATTGGTATATAACTTGGTTTTAAATTCATCAAGTTTTTTTAATCGTTCGGTTTCTTGATGCTCAAACTCTAATTGCATTTTTACGTGCCATCTCCATTTTAAGTATCTATATACCCAAATCCCAATCCCTAAAATTAAAAGTGTGTAACACAATAACGCTACATTACTTATATACCAAGGTTTTTTAATAGTAAAGGTATATGTTGCTGGTTCTTCATTCCAAACACCATCATAATTACTAGAAATCACCTTAAATGTATAATCATCTGGTGGAAGGTTGGTGTAATGTGCACTGTTGTTATTTCCTGAAGAAATCCAGTCTGGATCATGATTTACCAATTGGTATTTATATTGATTTCTATCTGGTTGAGAATAATGCAAGCCTGAAAAAGTAAATGTCATTGTGTTTTGGTTGGCCGAAAACACATGATTTTGTACCATTGGGTAAGGTTTAGCAAATACATCAAATCCTGTAATTACAGTTTTTGGCTTATCAGAATTATAGGATAATTGATTAGGATTAAACCAATTTAACCCTTCTAAGCCACCAAAATATAATATTCCATAACTATCCTTGTAATAAGCTCCTGTATTGAATTCATTGGTTTGCAAACCATCATAGTTACTAAAGTTTTCAATTTCGGTTATAACATCATTATCTACAGCTACCCTTGTTAACCCTTTATTGGAACTTAACCAAAGGTTATTACTATTACCAGGTAAAATACCATAAATAACATTATTAGCTAAACCTTGTTCTGTTGTAAAATGGTTGATGTGTTTGGTTTTTGTATTATATGATTTTAAACCATTTCCATTGGTTCCTATCCATAAAATATCTTCACTATAGTAAAGCGATTTAACTCTGTCTTGTATATCCGAAACATCAAGAATAGTATCTGATTTGGTATTTAATAGGTAAAGCCCTTCGCTTTCAGTTCCTATCCAAAGTTGGTTTTCATCACCAGCCTCAACAGTTCTAATAGCATTTGAAGTTAAGATAGAGTTTTCGGAATGGTATGTTTTAACAATGCCCTTGTGCTCATCAAAAAGTATCAATCCATTTAAAGTACACAACCAAAGCATATTGTTTTGCGCTTGATAAATTTTCCAAATAGACATTCCTTTAGTAACTTCAAAAGACTTGAATGAATCATGACCTTCTAATTTTTGAAGTCCATTGTTTTGATGTCCTACCCACAAACCATCTTCATTTGCATGCAAACTCATTACTCTATCACTTGCTAAGTTTGAGTTGCTTGTAGTGTACATTGTATAGGAATTGGTTTTAAATTCTATTGATGTAAGTCCTTTATTGGAGGTTCCCAACCATACTCTGTCATTTTTTTCAACAATAGCTCTTACAAAATCAATACTCACGTTATTAGGAGCTTGTTTATTGGTTAGTACATTGAATTTTACCAAATCCTCATCATAGTAACTCAAACCAGACCCATCTGTTCCAAGCCAAACAATGCCTGTGAAATCCTCATATAGACTAAGTACATCGTTATAATGCAAAGCATACGGATTGGTTTTGTTGGCTATAAAATGCTGAATGGTTTCTTTTTGAAAGTCTATTAAATACGCTCCATCTCCATAAGTTGCCACCCACAATTTATCAGTGCTATCAACCAAAATATCTTGAATGATTAAATCCTTAGGTAGTGTCGCGGTGTTAAATCCTTCAAATGGCTTAAAGTCAATATTATTCCCATCTGAAACAAATAAACCTTTTCCGTAACTGCCTAAGAAAAGCTTGTTACTTTTAATGGAATGCGTAAAGGAGCTAAAGTTTGTATCTTCCTGTACATCTACAAAATGATAATTTTTTTTTGAATCTATTTTGATAATGCCATTTGATGTTGCCGCCAATACCTTATCATTAAACTCAAACAAATCGTAGGTCGATAAATGTTTATCAGTAGGTTTTAATAGCTGAAGTGTATCTTTTGTTGTTTCAGAAATATAATATAATCCAGAGCCATAGGTTCCAAAAAAATAATCTTTGTTTGAAGCCTGAAGCATAGTGCTCACCTCATTTAGACGTTTTACTGTCTCAAAGGTATCTGAAGCGGACTCTTTTTTATGAAGCACACCCGAATTGGTTATTATCCAAACCGCATCCTGGTTATCTACATATACCTTTCCTAATTTACTATAAGTGCTGCGCGTAACATCCTCAAACTGATATTGGAAGTGGGTAAATTGTTTACCGTCATACTTGTTTAATCCATCTTGAGTAGCAAACCACATGAAACCTGTTTGATCTTGGGCGATACTCACCACACTATTTTGTGACAAGCCATGCTCCACTGTCAATTCATTAAACGCTACTTGCACATCACTATTCTGCGATAGCAAAAATTGAGATAATGAAAATAAGAGAAAATATAAACTTATTCGCCTCATTAATAGTTGATTTCAACTATTAAAGTTATCAAAAAAATATGAGGTAATTGAATAAATTATTTAAAACCAATATACTCAACTTCAGCATCTAAAATTCCTTTTACATAGGTTTTATAAGCTGCATAATCCTCTGGCTTAATATTTTCTAATGGAGTTTTACAGTCTATCGTTACCTTTAATGTATTAGGTTTTGGCATTTCATAAGTAATAGAATATGTATGGTTTTTGAACTTAAAACTTTTGCTTTCCGGTACTTCTACAAAAGTTTCTCCTTCCTTAATTTCAATGACATATTGTGTTTTATAAGCATCTACATTTTCGTATTGTAAATAATCAATCTCATAATTTCGTTCTTCTAATTGAATTATAGAATTTTCATATGGATGAGTGAGAATCGGCAATTGTAATATCTTAATAGAACCAATACTGCTCAATTTCTTGTTTATGGTTAGATCTGTTTTAAAAGATACAGCAGCATTATCATCAATCTTTTTAATTTCAGAAATCTCGTTTAACGTAAAGTCATCAGAAAGCTTTGCTTTATAATCTTCAGTTATATTGTTCTTAATAACTTCGGCATTTGGTTCGCTAAAAATTTCATTATAATAAGATACATTATGTCCCTTTACTTCAGTTGTTACATCAAGGTTCATATTGTTTTCATTAACGTTTAAAATCACTTCGTTCACGATATGAGATGTAATCCTATTGACATTGTCTAAATGAATTAAGTTATAAGTCTTATTAAGATTTTCTGATGCAAATGGGATTTCTAAAGCTGTAGCTCCACGTAAACTTGTTGGCAACGACTTGTATGGTAAATACTTACTGGTAAGCTCTAAAAATTGAGGTTTACCATCTATCATTACTTTAACGATACAATGGTTAAAATCAGTACTCGGTAACACCATGTTATTTCTTCCGTAATCTGATGTTAAAACCAAAACCAAATTAGATTTTAATTCTGCCATTTTAGCAAGCGTTACAAACAATGTGGAAAAATCTTTACAATCACCTAAACTTGTGTTTATAGTTTTTGCAGGCTTTTGAGGAATAAATCCACTTTGCTTAAAACTTACATAGCTATAATTGAAATTAGACGTTATATAATTGTAAATGATTTTTGCGCGTTCGTCTTCGCTAAGTTGTTTGTAACCGTTAGGGAATAACTTATTGAACTCCTCTTCTACTTTAGTATTTATTTCTATTCTGGATCTTACTAAATCTGAATACCAAATGGATATGTCATTCCAATCGTTAATGGTACTAAAATGAAGAAAACCAACATGATCTACAGAATTTGGCATATAGTCTTCTGCAAACATTAGTGTTTCGGCATTATTTATTTCCCATTTGTATAAGTTATGGTCTTTCTTTTTTATAATCTCTGGCTCCAAGTTACCATTCATGTACTTGTAATGTAAGGTTACTGACTTTGGTACTAAAATCTCTACAGAAGATTTTACCATTGGGTGAAAAGACGCCATCTGTATCTTATCTGAGATGTCTTTGTAGAATCTACCTGTCGAAGAAACGATACCTTCATAATCTATATATATAACATCACCTATACTAATATCATTAAATACCAAGTTAGAACCACTTCTATCAGCCGGAACAACATTACCATTAGGTTTAACTAACTCTGATTTTAAAAATTTGTATGATCCACCTAGTCCTAAATCGTATTCTTTAAATGTCTCAACACCATTGTTAGAAGTAACTTCATAAATGTAGATATAGCGGTATTTGAAACCTCCTTCTTCAAAAATTTCAATATTGCTATCGTCCATTAGAATATTAAAACCATAGTTGTTAGTAGTGATTTTATTTCTATTTTCTTCTATATAGTCATATGCTTCCGCAATCACTAGGTCGTTAATAAGGTTTTCCTTTTTAGAAATGTCATTTATTTTATTTCTCAATTGTGAATCACCACTATTATGAGTTAGTGCCTTTTCGTAATATTCTAAAGCTTCACTTGTTTTACCTAATTGCTTTAAAATATCACCTTTTAGTTCCATAGTTGTGAAACTGTAAGGGTAATTAACAAGCATTTCATCTACATAAGGTAAAGCTTCCTTATACATTTGATAACGTTTGTAATTATTGACTATACGCTTTAAGTATATGTTATCTTTATTTAAATCATCATAATTCTTAATAACAAGTGCTAAGGACTTTTTCTTCTGATTTTTATCTTCGTAATACTTTGCAAGTTTGTTTTCAGCACTAAGGTTAAATCCATTTTCTACTATGTCCTCTAAAATAGAAATGGTTTTTTCTTGATCTTGAAAAATTTGATCATAGAATGGCGCATACTTAAGTCTAAACTTATCATTACCATATGCTTCAGCTAGTGTATTTAGGTTTTCTAATGTCTTCTTAATACCGTTGATGTCTTCTTTTCTTGCATAAGAAATAAAATCAGCTCCTGTCTTAATGAGTTCTGAATCAAATGCATTTTTTAGCTTTACAATATATTCATCAAACTCGTCCATGGTAAGTCTGGTTAATTCACCATATTCTGAAAGCTTGTTTAGAATAGGAAGGTAATAATCTGGGTCGTCGCGTTCTATATTTTCACTAAGTTCGTTAGCTGATGTATAATCGTTTTCTAAATTATATGTTGAAATTAATGCGTTTCTAAGAAATGAACTCTTAGGATACTTATTGTAATGTGGCATTAATACATTTCTTGCTTCTTCGTATTTAGAATTTCTAATATAGGTAGCATACAAGGCGTAATGATATAGAAAGTTATTTGGGTTAGCTTCTATTTTTTCTTTAAAAAAAGCTTCGAAATCATTTTCTTGCACTTCTGGATTTAAAGTTTCAAGACTTGAAGCATTATAACTAACAGGATTACTTGAAATAGTTATATTTTCTAATGGTTTTTTATTCTCATCAAAAAGTGACAATAAAAAGTATGAGGTAGAATTACTTTCTGCCGTTTTTACCAGCAATCTATTATTGCCTTTTGGTAAATTTACAGTAACACCATAGGCATTTAAATCTGTGGAAACATCTTTGTCGTTTTTAAAGATTTCAACATCATTTAAAAAAATCTTAAACGCAGAACCACTTCCCATACGGATAAAAATTCTCTGATCAACATCTGAGTTTACAAATGTTTGTGCATAGTTTACACCAGAACCATACTCGTTATGATTGGTAAAAAACTGATAAGCTTCTTTATCATTAGTGCCATTGTACCAACCTAAATAACCATTGCTTCTCGCATCAAAAGTTACATCGTTACTTGGATTGTTTTCGGCTTCATAAAATTTATCCAAGCCACTTTTATTCAAATTCTCAAAACTTCCACAATATTGCCATTGCCTAACACTATTAATCTTATCATTAAAACTATAATAGGCTTCCCAATCGTTTTTATGTCTTCCTTTTATGGCTTTTAAATAAAGTAGTGCATCCTGCAAGTCCACATGAGACACACCATGATTACTAATTTCGTCAATAGTTTCAAAAACTTTATTATTAAACCCTTCGTCTAAATAATCCTGAAACAAATAGGATTTATTCCAAAACGCAAACAGATAGTACTCAAAGTCATCTTTAGACAAAAATTCATCTAAAAAGTTTTTACTAGAAATAATTTTACCCGTTTCATTTCTCAATATCTCGTTGGTAAGTAACCATTCTAAATCAGAGTTTTTTTGTTTTTTAATTAACTTTTCTGCTTCTGCTCTATCGTTAGATAATAATTTGTTCCAAAAATCCTCATAATTATTTTGAGATAAACAGTTAAAAGCAACAAATAGGATTGCCGCTATGGAGAGATAGACTTTCTTCATAGGTAAAAATGATATATTTAATTAATAGTTTTGATGATTTGCGCCATTTTATTGGCTCTGTTAATGACTTCCTCTTCAGTCCATGACATTTTAATTAAGCAAGAAATATTACGAGCAATATATTTGTCTGACTGTTCAAAGGTTTTTGTTTGTAGATATGCTAACCCATTTTTTACTTCTTTAGAAATAGGATAAAGCGATTTTAAATCTTTAAGATGTTGCCACTCTCTAATATAATGCCAGCTGTTATCGTAATAATGAAAACAAGCATCAATACTATTGTCTTTAAAGGATTTTGAAACTTTTCTGGCAAACTCCAAATCTGGCAAAAAGAAATTTAAAAACGAATAACTTTCTACACCTCCTTCTGGTACTGTTCTAAATTTCACCTCAGGAATTTGAGAAAGCGCTTCTTTAATAATTGTATAATGTATTTTTTGTTTGGCAACAAACTCATTCAATCGTCTTAATTGCGCTAAGCCAACTGCTGCATGCAGTTCTGAAATCCTAAAATTATAGCCTAAAAATGGATGTGATTCTGCTCCTCTATCGTTACCAACATGATCGTGTCCGTGATCGCTGTAATGGTCGGCATGTCTATAAAATTTTTCATTATTAGTGAGAACAGCACCACCTTCTCCAGCTGTAATAATCTTAACAAAATCTAACGACAAACAGCCTAAATCACCAATACTTCCAAGTGGTTTTCCTTTATAAGTTGCGCCTGTTGCCTGAGATGAATCTTCAATTAAAACTAAATTATTTGCTTTACAAATTGATTGCAAGGCATCTAAATTTGCCATACTACCACACATGTGTACTGGCATAATAGCTTTTGTTTTACTTGTAATGGCTTCTTTTACTTTCTCAGGATCTAAAGTCAAAGTGTCATCTATATCTACTAAAACAGGAATTGCCCCAAGCATCATAATAGCTTCAAAACTTGCTACAAAAGTAAAGGTTGGCATAATGACTTCGTCACCAGAACCAATACCAGCTGAAGCTAATGCCACGGAAACAGCTGCTGTTCCACTAGATACCAATTGAGCGTGTTTAACCTGGAGTTGACTTTCAAGTTCTTTTTCAAGTTCTCTGGCTTTCCAATGACCATTTCTCATACCATCAAAGCCATAGCGCATTAGTACACCATTTTCTAAAACATCATTAACTTCCTTTCGCTCTAAATCACTAAATAATTCAAATCCTGGCATATATAATTTTATAATTTTAAATTGAAAAATGAACTCATTAAACGTAACATTTTACAATGTATAAAAACGTTTTTAAAGTTCAACTATGGTATCTGATATGGATTTTCTAACTTTTTTAAGATCGGCAAAAAAATCATCTTCAGACCTAAAACCTACAGGTAATAATAGTACGGAACTTAAACCATGCTTATCTAATTGTAAGGCTTTGTCCATTTTGGCAGGAATAAAACCTTCCATAGGACAACTATCAATACCTTCCACAGCACAAACTGTCATTAAATTACCTAGAGCAATATAAGCTTGCCGTGTAGCCCAATTATACTTCTTATCTACAGGCATATTATTTATAGTGGTTTTCATGCCTTTTTTAAAAGGTTCTAAAATACTATCTGGTGTATTTCTTATTGCTTTTATATGGTTAAAGTGTTCATCAACATCTTTATCATCAATCTCGTTCTGTATGCATAGTATAAGTAAATGGGATGCATCTGCTACTTGACGCTGTCCATAAGAAAATTCAACTAACTTTTCCTTAACTGCGTCATCCTTTACTACAACCATTTTTAAGGTTTGTAATCCATAAGACAATGCTGTAAGATTAAATGCTTCTTTTAAAACCTGTAATTGCTCTTCTGATAGTTTTTTTGAGGCATCAAATTTTTTAGTGGCATAGCGCCATTTTAAATTATCTATTATCGACATGTTCTCGTTTTTTACAAAAATAAGGAATAAGCATTTGAATTTTAGTACAATTTATTTTGAATACCTTTATAATCCTAATTCTTTTTAATGTCTAATATAGCTATTCTTATTCTTGCTGCCGGAAGTTCTTCTCGTATGAAAATTCCTAAACAACTCTTACCTGTTGGTAATAAAACACTTTTAGGTCTTACTCTAGAAAACGCATTGAACTCTAAAGCAAATAACGTACATCTAGTTCTTGGAGCAAATTCAGAAGAAATTAAAAACTCCATAAAGGATATAAGTGTTAACATTATTCTTAACCCAAACTACAATAAAGGTCTAAGCACCAGCATTATTGAAGGAGTTAAACATATACAATCCAAATCTTACGATGCTGTCGTTATAATGTTAGCAGACCAACCACGGTTGGACACGAGCTATATCAATCAACTAATGGATGCTTTTGATGAAAATCCTGAACACATCATAGCTTCAAAATATTCTAATGTATTTGGTGTTCCTGCTATTTTCCCAAAATCCGCTTTTGAACAACTTCTAAAGCTAAAAGGTGATAAAGGAGCTAAAACATTTTTAAATTCTGAGAAAGCAAAAGTTATAGCTATAAATACAACTGAATTTAAAGATATTGACACTCCTAAGGATTACAAAGATTTTTTAGAATCGCTATAATTTCTTCAGGTTATGATTGTTCATAAAAAATTAATAATCAGAGGTTTTAACATAATTATTTTTTAACTTTAGCTGAATATACACTAGGTCTATGGCAAGTTATAATTTAAAGGTAAACGGGAAAAAAGTTTCTGTAAACACAGACGACGATACCCCTCTTTTATGGGTACTTCGTGACGAACTCAATTTAGTAGGCACAAAATATGGCTGTGGTATTGGTCAATGCGGTGCATGCACTGTACATATCGATGGAATTGCAATGAGAAGTTGTTCTGTTCCTGCTTCGAGAATGGAAGACTCAGAAATAACTACTATTGAAGGGTTAGCTGACGAAAAATTGACTCCTGTGCAAGAAGCTTGGAAAGAACTCGATGTTCCACAATGTGGATACTGCCAAGCAGGACAAATAATGACGGCTTCTTCATTTTTAAAACAAAATCCAAATCCTAACAATGAGGAGATAAGAAATGCCATGCATAGTAACCTTTGCAGATGCGCAAGCTATAATCGAATTGAAAAAGCCGTAGCATTGGCTGCGAAAAAAATGTCTTAAGCTGAAAAATTATGAAACAACAAGAAAAAATAACTTTTAGCAGACGCGATTTTATCCGTACTTCTGCCCTAGCAAGTGGCGGGCTTTTAATAGGATTTAATTTTTTTACTGCTTGTAAGGAAGCAGCGAAGCCACCTGTAGATATTTCAAAATTAAATTTTAACGACTTTAATGCTTTTATAAAAATTGCAGATAATGGTTATGTCACTATATTTTCTCCAAACCCAGAGATTGGACAAGGTGTAAAAACATCTATGCCTATGCTAATTGCAGAAGAGTTAGATGTACCGTGGGAGCATGTTTCTGTAGCTCAAGGTATCTTAGACACTAACAACTTTACCAGACAAGTTGCAGGAGGAAGTCAGTCCATTAGGTTTGGTTGGGATGCTCTGCGACAAACTGGTGCATCTGCCAAACAAATGCTAATTAATGCTGCTGCAGCAAAATGGGGAGTTGATGCTTCTACATGTACAGCTTCAGATGGAATAATAAAAAATGCTAATGGTGATGAATTGAATTATGGAGATGTTGTTAATGAGGCTGCAAAATTGGAAGTCCCAGAAAACGTCACCTTAAAAGAACCTAAAGATTATAAAATTATAGGTAAAGATGCCATTAATGTAGATATGGACAATATCATTACTGGTAAACCATTATTTGGTTTGGATTATAAGACTGATGGTATGAAGTATGTCTGTGTTGCGCGTCCACCAGCATTCGGACAAAAAATAAATTCTTACGACGCAACTGATGCTAAAGCCGTTTCTAGTGTTTCTGATATTATACAATTTGGTGATAAAATAGCTGTACTAGCAAGTAATACTTGGGCAGCTATGAAAGGTAAAAAGGCTTTAAAAATTGAATGGATAAATAATGGCTCATTAGAGAGTACTTCTGACCATGATAAGCAATTAAATAAAATACTGGATAGCAATAATTTGGATGTTCGACGTGAAGATGGCAATGTAAAAAAAGCTTTTGCTGAAGCCGACAAAGTTATAGAGCGCGTTTATGAGTCTCCATTTTTACCACATAATTGCATGGAACCTATGAATTTCTATGCCAATGTAACTAATGAAAAAGTGCATCTAGTTGGTCCAATACAGACACCTGCAGGCACTGCAAAACGTATTGCTTCCCTAATTAATAGAGATGAAAATGATATTCACTTAGAAATGACCCGAATGGGAGGTGGTTTTGGAAGACGCTTATATGGTGATTTTGCGCTAGAAGCTGCTGAGATTTCAAACATTACAAAACAACCAGTCAAAGTAATTTTTTCTCGTGAAGATGATATGGCTGCAGGTATTTATAGACCTGCCATAAAATATAAAATTAGAGCTTCACTACAAGATGGAAAAGTTACAGGATATCACCTAAAAGAAGCTGCTATTAATTCTAATATGTATGGCTTAATTCCTAATTTCTTTCCTGCTGGTGCCATTGCAAATTATAAAGTGGAAACAGGAAATTACAAAAGCAATATTACAACAGGTGCTTGGCGCGCGCCTTACACTAATTTTTTAGCATTTGCAGAACAGAGTTTCTTTGATGAATTAGCATTAGAGCTGAATATAGATCCTGTTCAGTTACGTTTAGATTTACTTAGTAATGTTGAAGATGGCAAAGATTCTACCATTGAGTATTCAGCAAAACGAATGACAGAGACTATTGAACTAGCTGCTGAAAAAAGTAATTGGGGAAAACCAAAATCAGGAGTTCATCAAGGGTTTGCAGCCTACTATAGTCATAATACTCATGTTGCAGAAGTGGTGGACATCATTATGAAAAATGGAAAGCCAAAAGTTGAAAAAGTAACTGTTGCTGTAGATTGTGGTATTGTAGTAAACCCAACTGGGGCAAAAAACCAGATTGAAGGTGGCGTGATTGACGGTATTGGCCATGCTATGTACGGAGATTTTTCTTTTGAAAATGGAAAACCTCAAGATGTTAATTTTAATACATATCGCTTAATCCGAATGAAAGAAACACCCATTGTAGAAACCTATTTTGTAGAAAACGAATTATCTCCAACCGGTTTAGGTGAACCAGGATTGCCTCCAGCTGGTGGTGCATTGGCAAATGCTATAAGAACAGCAACCGGAACATCTTTAACAAAGCAACCATTTATTAAAGAACTAGAGCGTCGCAAAACAGATTTGAGCGTTTAATAAATGTATAATTAGATATAAAAAGCCCATTTTATTATAAATGGGCTTTTTTAATTACTAAACTTCTGTAGTTATCTTTTTTGATCTATAAGCTGGAAAAAAGCCTGTATCATCAGTTTCCACAACCTCTCCTAGCCTTTCCTTTGTTAAAGCTTTATAAGCTTCTTCATTAACAATATGTTTCCAGGTTTTAAATTCCCTAAAGTCTTTAGAGAAACCACTTTTAAACTTAAACAGTGAATCCTCTCTACTACCTAAACCACCTCCAAGGTTGAAATACTTATAACCCTCTTCTGTGGATTTGATACGCATTTCATCAATAATGAGCTTAATAGGGTTTAATTCAAAATGATCTTCGCTAAGCCCTGACAAATGATATTGAACAATATCACCTTTTTTCATAAACATTGAAGCACCTATAATTTCTTGAGTTTCATTAAAAATACATAACGACAACTCAGATTCATACTCATTACTTGATAATATTTCACGATAATACTCATCAGAGAAAAAGTAAATATCCTTTGCATCAACTCTTTTCATGTTTTCATGGTACAAGTTGATAAAAGCATCAAGGTGATCATCAATGTTTCCTTCTATTACAGTACATGATCTTCGAGATTTATTTAAATACGTTTTTAGTCTTCTATTAAACTTTGCTCTTTGGTTTTCAATGGTATCCGTTAAATCTATATTAACAACTTTACCATGTGTAGCCACTGTACCATATCCACTAAGAATCATTTCTTGGTGGTCCATATAAGGATGAAGTCTGGTAAAAACTGAGACTATATTATTTTCATTAAAAAATGTACTTAGCTCATTTTGGAAGTTTTCGTTACTAAAACCTTCACCAATATTTTGCACCAATGGTCCAGCATAACCATATACTGAGGTAAGGTCTTTATAATTAGAGTTTTCTATATCTCTTAATAGCATAGGCATTACTATTACAGTATCTCCTTCTGAATATTTTATAAGTATAGGTTGCTCATCATCATTTGCTGAGAGTTGATGATAATCGTATGTATAATAAAAGTCTGAATGTGCAACTAATGCTATCTGCTCCTTCCATTCTTCTTTATCTTTTATTGCTTCAATCATTTTATAGCTAATTTGTATTATTGAAATTATAAAAAAATATGAATTTGTTAAGTCAATCTAAATCATATTATTAACAAGTTAAATCTAAATTCTAAACATTGCTCCATTTGGTTTTAAACCAAGATAAGCCATACCAGCCTGATTCATCCAATGTGGCTGAATAATTCCGTGTTGTAACACCGCAAAAATATCTCTGTGAGCTCTTTCTATTTTGTTTTCAGTATATAATGAGACAGTACCAGCAGCTGCATAAATTTCGGATACCATAGCTTTAGCATTAGTACCAGCTTCGTAAGAAGCAGACCATACATCTGCAAGTTGTATATCTGTATATGTATTTCCTTTTTTAGATTCTTCCCATATGCCCGCTACAGATTTATGCAATTGTCCACGAAGTGCATTTAAAGTTGTAATACTTTTTGCTACCACACTTTGAATGCGATCACGATCTCTTAAATCAGGATTTTTTCCAGGTGTAACTCTTTCCAGACATATTTTAACAAGGTCATCAGTTGCTGCTTTTAGAATACCAAGAGCAATAGCTGCACATCCAGCAGAATTTAAACATCCAATAGGTAAACGACTATATGCATTGTCAATAGCCACAGGGCTATCAAAATCTACAGCATAAGCCTCTTTAACAAAGTGATTTTCTACTTTTACATCATGGCTACCTGTACCTTTCAATCCTCCAACATGCCATGTATCAATAATTTCAATAGCTTCTTTAGGTATGAAAAACAATTTTAATTTTGCACCAGGTCCTAATGTAGATGGTAAGCCTTCACCTGTAACTAAACAACGTAAAACAAACCAGTCTGAAATCTCACATCCAGATACTAATGTCCATCTTCCAGATACATTATATCCTCCTTCAACAATCTCCGCTACTCCTTCTGGGCGTGCTGAGTTTGCATAAACATGAGATGTATCTTTATAAATCTCTCGCATACTTTCTTCGTCTAGATAACGACCAAAAGTACAAGCTAAATGATTATTCCATACGCTCCAACCAATAGCAGCTTCAGAACTACTGAGTTCTTCATAGGCTTTTAATACTTCTACTGGGTCATCTTCCCAACCACCAAGAAATTTTGGTAGTCCCATTCTAAATAATCCAGAAGCAGCAAGTTGTTCCACAACTTTTGGAGCAAGTCTTCTTAATTCTTCAGTTTCAAAACGATGGGAAATAGCCGTAGAATGAATTTCCTTGGCTGCATCTGTAGGTAAAGTTTTTGTTTTTTCTAAAAATGGTGATTTGTGCATAGGTTACAATATTAAATCGATGATAAATATAGTCATCAAAGTTAGATAGAATTTTAAAAAAATAGCTAAAGTCGAAAGCAAAATATAATATGCTTTACTTAGTTCAGGGCTTTAACGAGTTGAAATATATTATTATATACCGAAGCACTTCATAATTAATGGTTTAAATGCTAAAAAAATTGATTATCTGTGAAACTGAAGCTAACTTTATAGGAATTATTGCCCATTTAGATTAGATTATTAAATTAGACTATTTTGATTCATTTTTGTTTTAAAAAAATAGCCTAAAGGAAATATTTGGTGTGAATCCTAATGAGAAACGTTGTATGACTTGTTGTAATTCTAAGCCTGAACCTTCATCTTCTGACCTGTACACAATAGAAATAGGTGTTTTTCTATTATAAACATTCAAGGCAGAAACACCTATTTGAGCTTTCCAATTTTTAGTTTTATTTATTTTAAAGTTATAAATAGCAGAAGCGTCTAAGCGATGATAATCCTTTAAACGGACACTATTAATATCACCAAATTCTACTAAAGTTGTTTCTGAATCAAAGTTTTTAATAGGTGTATAAGGTTCACCTGTTCTGTATTGCCAACCCAATGATAATTCAAAATCATTAAGTGTCACGGTATTTGAAATTCTGAAGCTATGTGTTATATCATTATTGCCTGGAAAATAACCATCTTGAATGCTAGGAAATTTAAATCTTATTTCATTAAAAGTATATCCAGCCCAAATACGGTAATTATTAACGCGTTTTTTTAGTAAAATATCAATTCCTTTTATTGAACTTTTTCCCTTGGTTAATTGAAGTTGAGGAGTGCTAAAACCGTCAGTATAGGACGTTAAACCATCTAGCTTTTTAAGGTAAGCATCAACATCTATTGTCCAACTATTATTGTCGTACAACAAACCTGTAGATATTTGATCACTTCGCAGTAATGGATAATCTGTTTTATTAGATAGTCGCCAAGTATTATTATCTAGTCGCAACTCACCTTGGTCAAATTCTACAATTTGAGCAATAGGTTGATGACGCCTTTCTATACTTGCTTTTATTCGTAATGTTTCACTTAAAGCGTATTCGGCATTTATTCTAGGCTCAATATATACATCTCCTAAGCTACTATAGTGTACAGCTCTTAATCCAAAACCTATGACACTAGAGTTTTTTGCATTGTAGTTATACTCCGCAAATAATGCATTTTTAAGATTTTTGTCTCTGTCTTTTATATTCAGGTTATCTTCAGGCTCAGATGGTTCAAAACTATAAACATTAATATCTACTATACTATTTGAAATTTGATAGCCAAAAGTTAAAAACTGTCTCTTACCTATATTCCTATGCGATTTTATATTCAACCCAATATCAGTTATAAAGTTATTTCTAATATTTGTTTCGTCTAACGCTCCTTCAATAAATTCTTCAGTGATGTACTTAGAATTATATCTTGAAAAATAAAGAGTTGCTTCTTCACTATTGGTTTCAGAACTTATGTGTTTCCATTTGAAACTAAAACCTATGTTTTCAGTAGCTACTTCATCATCTTTAGTTTCACCATCATCGCTAAATTCAAAATCCAATTCATTTCTGGTATATAAGCTACTTAAAACAAATTTATTGTTGTCATTTGGAGCAAAAATAACTTTAGAGCTGATGTCGTGAAATGAGAAATCATCAGAGCTCGTATCTACTGTGTATTCATCATCGTTTGGAACGTTAATGATATCACCATTAATATCTCGCACAATACCAAAATTTCTGAATATTTTTTCAGCATAACTATCATAAGTTGGGCTTCTTACCACATCACCATACGAGCGCCTTGCAAACAAATAAACTGCAAGTTTATCTGATAATGGAGTTTTAATATACCCATCAACGCTTATGCCATCAAAACCTAAACCACTTTTAGTTTTACTAGGTATGTCTTCACCTGAAGAAATATCTATAATACCAGAAACCCGATCACCATAAACAGCGCTTGTACCAGATTTAAAAATGTTGGCACTCTGGGTTGCATAAGGGTTAAGTGTAGAAAACATGCCATAAAAATGACCCGTATTAAAGAGTTTTATATTATCAAATAAAATAAGGTTTTGGTCTGGTGAGCCACCTCTAATTTGAATTCCAGAGACAGATTCATTTAAACTGTTTATTCCAGGGATTAATTGGATACTTTGAAGTAAATCTGGAGTTACAAGACCTGGTAATATGCCTAACGAATTGCTGGTAACATCTATTGACCCATCTTTTTTTCTATCTATTCCAGAGGTTACATAACCTGATATAACTACAGCATCAAGCAATTCATTACTAGCTGTTAAAAAGACTTGTTGACAAGTCTCTTTGCCCAAAAAATCTATAGATACATAACCTTGGTTATTAATTTTATAGATATTGTCTTCCGTTTTGTTAATAGAGAAAAACCCTTTGGAGTCTGTAAAAGTGTTTTCGCCTGTGGATGAATTTATTATAGCATATGGAATCGGTAGTTTTGAATCTTTATCTAAAACATATCCACAGATTTTATTATCGGTGTTTTTGGGAGCGACAATGATTTGGTTATTAGATATTTTCTCAAAACTTAAACTGGTTTGAGACTCTAAAATATCGAGCAATTCATTGAGGTCAATATCCTCAACATTTAAGGTTATTTTTTTATTTTGAATAAGGTCTATTGCAAAAGAAAAGCAGATGTTGTATTGCGTTTCAACTTGTTTAATTACCTCATTTAAGCTTGTATTATTATAATTATAACTCTGTCGTTTTTGGGCATTTCCTATTGCTATTGTAAATAATAGACTAAGGAAAATAACATACTTCATAAATTACTTTATAAATTAAGACAATTTAAATATAATATCTTATTCTGAAAGTATATAAACGTTTTGTTCTAATTTGTATTTTATTCCCATTGGCACTAAAGTTGCCTTTAATGCAATATCTATGTTTTTATGATCAAAACTTCCTGAAAACAACCGATCTACATTAACGTTTTTGGTGTTAAAAGTAACATCAAAATATTGCGTTAATTCCTCAAGCACTAAGTATAGAGGTTGCTCTTCAAATTTTGAAAAACCTTTTTTCCATGAAGGTTCATCTTCATTAAATGTAACATCCTTAACATCACTATTTTCTATGCTAATTTGCATTCCTCTAGTCAATATTCTAGAAGGTAATTGCTTATTATTTTGAGAAAATTCAACTTTACCTTCGTAACATTTTAGTTCAAAATTTGTTCTATCCTTGATATTAAATTCTGTCCCTAAAACCTTAACGGTTCCTTTTGAAGTTTCTACTTTAAAACCATCTCCTTTCGTCACGGTGAAATAAGCTTCACCTGTTAGGTTTACTGTTTTGTCATTTGACCAAAAGAAACGTTTAAAAACCACACTAGAATTGGCGTTTAAGTTTACCTCTGAACCATCTTCTAAAACAATTGTTTGTGTTTCTCCAATACCATTACTAATAGTCTTTGAGGAATTTAGAAACAGCCCTAGAGAAATAATTAATATTGCAGCAGCACTTATTGTTTGCCAAAGACGAATAGTTTTAGGTTTTGAAGGTTTAGGTTCTAATTTTTGTTTTACGCTTTGCAAAGCAGCTTCAACATCAATATCAGGACCACTTAATTGTCGAGATTCTTCATTGATGAGTTTATATTGCTTGTAGGCTTCAGTCTTTTTAAACGCTATAAGCTCCTCTTCAGAAAGCTCACCAGCTATCCAACGTGCCAAAAATGTTTCATCTGTATCGTAATTTTCCATCATAACTTATAAGCTTCTAATAATAAGACAGTAAAAAAAGGTTCCACCCTATTATATCTTAATATGTTTTCCTAATATTTCGCGTAATTCTTTTAACGCTTTACTCATTCTGCGTTCAATAGCTTTAACTGTTAGCCCAGTTATTTCTGCAATTTCTCTATAGGTTTTATCTTCAACCCTACTTAGCAAAAAAACTTCTCGCTCTTTAGGGTTTAATGTGTTAATTGCTTCTTTAAGCTTAACTCTAAACTCATCAACTTCTATTAAAAAATCAGGGCTTTCATAATTTGTGTTTTCTGTAATAGTCTTTTGATGTTTTAAGACCACTTTTTTATGCTCTACTTCATTCAAAAACGAATTATTACAAGCAGAAAAAATATAAGACTTGGCTTTTGAGTATATAATAGTGGCACAAAACTTCCAAATCTTAACAAATACATTCTGAACAATATCCTCCGCTTGATTAAGATTACCACACTTATAATAGATGTACTTGGTTGCAAGTGCGTAGTACTTTCGAAATAATTCGTTATAGATTTTTTCTTCGCAAACAGAAGGCTCTTTTTTTGGCATCTTTTTCCTCAATGAGACTTCAAAAATACTCAAAGAATTAAAATATCTCATTAAAAAATAGGGTGAAGTCTTTTTTGCCTGTAATAGTAGTAAGAGCGAATGTGGAATCATTAACTAAATCTGCATCAGTCTAATTAAACACAAAAAACATAATCTAAATATCTACGCCTATTCTGAATAATTACTTCACACCAAATTTTAAAAAAAATGGCACAACAGACAGAAATGAAAACACAAGAGAATTCATTATTTAGAAAAACAAGCATGATTAACTCTATAGCTTTTAGAGCTATGAAAATTTACTCCATAGTATTTGCCCTTTTATTTACAATTAATTTATCATCCCAAAACGACACTATTGAGAGGGTTAACAATGAAACCTTTTTTCTAAAGAAAAAGTTTATTGTACCAACAACCCTTACTGGTGCTGCATTTTTATTTACACATAGTGATTTTGAAATACGTCTTCAAAACAAATTACAGAAAAATCTGAATAATAATTATAGTACCACATTAGACAACTACACGCGATATGTTCCTGTTTTACAAATGTACACAGCTGATTTATTGGGTGTAGAGGCTAAAAATCACTGGTTTGCACAAACTAGAAATTTGGCTTTGTCTTTATTGCTTACCAAGTACACCACCAATATTTTGAAAGGTACAATATCTAAACCAAGGCCCAACTTACGGAATAACAATTCGTTTCCATCTGGTCATACATCAGCCGCATTTGCATCTGCAACAGTGCTTTATGAAGAATTTAAGGACTCTAGTCCTATACTGGCGTACAGTGGCTATGTATTCGCTTCAAGTACAGCATATTTAAGAATGGCAAACAATGCGCATTGGCTTTCGGATGTGTTATTTGGCGCAGCATTAGGGATTACCATAACCAAACTGGTGTATCATTTTGATTATCTATTTGATTGGAACCCATTTGAAGTCAAGGAAAATATTAATTTAATGCCCATGATTGATTCTGAATCAATTGGACTAGGATTAGCCATAAAATTTTAAGCCGCTATGGAGACAAAACCGCTTAAAACCAATAAAAAAAGAGTAGATTTTTCTAGATATATCAATAAATATAGAAGAAAAATAATGGGAGCTTTAACGAAGAACGTAGGAAAATCTCAATTTAAGACAGTTATAAACACAAATACAAAACCAGAGATAAAGAAAATATTGATTATTAGACCAAATCATAGGTTAGGAAATTTACTACTAACGACTCCATTAGTTAAAGAAGTGGTACAAGAATTTCCAGATTGCGAAATAGATTTATTAGCGAAAGGTAAGTTAGCACCTATAGTTTTTTGTAAGTATAGTAACATTAAAAATTTTATTCTCCTACCAAGAAAACCCTTTAGCGAAATAATAAAATATTGTTATATCTGGGTTAAAGTAAAGACCTTTAAATATGATCTGGTTGTTAATGCTACAAAAGATTCTTCCTCTGGACGGTTACTTACAAGTATCTCTAATTCAAAATACAAAGTATTTGGCGAAATTGATGATTTAAAAACAGCTGAGAGTAAGCATATGGCAAAAAATCCAATTTATAACCTAAGGGATTACCTTAGTAGAATAGGATTAAAACGCAACAACAAGTCCATTGCTCAACTTGATTTAAAATTAACAAACAATGAACTCATAAAAGGCAAAAACATCTTAGATAAAATTGTACAGAATGATAAAAAAACCATTAGCATATTTACTTATGCAACTGGGAAAAAATGCTATTCAAAAACATGGTGGAATGAGTTCTATACTCAATTAAAGGCTAGCCATAAAGATTATAATATTATTGAAATACTTCCTATTGAGAATATATCGCAAATTGATTTTGCAGCTCAATCATTTTATAGTAAGGATATTCGTGAAATAGCATCAGTGATAGCTAATACAACATTGTTTATAGGAGCAGACAGTGGAATAATGCATTTAGCAAGTGCTGCTAAAACAACTACTGTTGGATTATTCTCAGTAACAAAAACTGCAAAATATATGCCTTATGGAAATGGTAGTATTGCTTTACACACTAATAAAACCACTATTAGTGAATGCATCACCGAAATTGACAAAATTCTTGATAAGAAGAAAAAGAGTACATTAACTTTAAGTGAATATTATATATAAAGTTACGAAAGAACATAGTTAAAATAAAAAAACCCTTGAAAATCATTTGATTACAAGGGTTTCTTTTGCGGAGAAAGAGGGATTCGAACCCCCGGAGGTGTGACCCTCAACAGTTTTCAAGACTGCCGCATTCGACCACTCTGCCATTTCTCCTTTAGCGGATGCAAATATAAAATCCTTTTTCTTGTAGGCAAAGGTTTTTTTCTAGTTTTTTTTATAAATTTCAATACGCAGATTTAAAACCAAAAATTAGCAACATTTAAATTAGCATTGTATTTTCGGCACAATATATGTTGAAGATAACGTTATTATCACAAATCAATCTTTATGAAATATTATATTCTACTCTTTTTAGCCTTGATTGGTATTAATGGTATTGCACAAAACAATACAATAGCTGCAGGTGAAAGCCTAGTTTACACGGCATCCTATAATATGTCTGGTATATTAACAGATATAGCACAAGTAAAAATGGAAACTAGCGAAGTTAAAACTTCAAAAAGTACATTGTTACGTTTAAAGTGTACTGCAACAACTTTTAAAAAATGGGACAATTTTTTTAAAATAAGAGATTTGTACGAAAGCTATGTTAACCCAAAAACACTCACTCCTTACCTCTACAAAAGAGATATTAGTGAAGGTGGTTACTATAAATTTATGCAATACAAATACAACCATAAAACCCATTTAGTTAAGAGTCTTAAACGTAAAAAAAATAGAGAAGGTAACTTTTGGGACGAAAATAAAACTGTGAAAATAGGAGCTTCAACAAAAGATTTGGTAAGTACCTTATATTATATCAGAAATTTAGATATACATAAAGCAAGTGTTGGTGACCAGCAGAACTTTACGGTTTTATTTGACAATAAAGAAACTGTTATAACCTTAAAATATATCGGAAAAGAAACCATTGCTACCGAAATAGGAAACAAGGAATGTTATAAACTATCAATATCGATAAAAGGTAGTGATATATTAAAAGGCAACAACGATAATCTCTTATGGCTTACCGCAGATGCTAACAAAGTACCTGTATATGCAAAGTTTAAGATTCCAGTTGGTAATGGTGAATTAAAAATTAAATCTGCAACTGGATTAAAAAATTAAAAAATGAAAAAGCTATTTATAATTCTTGGTTTTATTGCAGCAATCATAGCTGTAATTCTCGCAGTTACACCACTTTCTAATTTAGCTGTTTTTCCGATTGTTGTTGGTTTTATAAGCGGATTGGTCATACTCTTCCTTTCCAAAAAAGATAATGTCAAAACTAAAACCATACAGTATATATTTCTTTTGTTGATTATAGCTTTAGGTCTAACTATATACAAAAGTATCTATTATACCTCTGAAGTCGGTGATACTGAACAACTAGAAGAGCGCGACAAAAAAAATCTTGAAGATTCTAAAGAAATTCTGGAGGATATTGAAATTGATGAAGATTTTTAAAATTACAAACTGAACGTAAGAAAACATTTCATTATTTTATCTTACTTTTACGCAAATCAATCAGTTACATGAAAGTATTAGTGGCATCTGCTCTTATCCTTGTTGGGTCTTGTTCAACTATTAGACATAGCGAAAAAATAGAAAATCTAAAAAGCAGCATTAATTATGACAATACAATTGTTGTAGATAAGTATCTAAATACCATAAAACCTGAAGAATTAAAGGTCCATGTCGAAGAAGTATCTTCAAATAAATACAATGGACGAATGACAGGAGAAGAAGGTCATAACCAAGTTTGCAACTATATTAGGAATTATTACAAATCTCACGGCATCAAAGCTCCTGAATCTCATCCTAATTATTACCAAAAAGTTCCGAAAGACGTATTGCCTAATAATTTAAATGAGTCACAAAACATCATTTCTTATATAGAAGGATCCGAATTTCCAGACGAATATGTCTTTATCACTGCGCATTCTGATCATGAAGGAGTTATTAATGGAGAAATTTATCCAGGTGCAGACGACAATGGCTCTGGTACAGCCGCAGTTTTAGAAATGGCTGAAGCTTTTAAAAAAGCAGCTGACGAAGGTAATAGACCTAAACGAAGTATTGTGTTTTTACATGTTACTGCTGAAGAAGTTGGACTTCATGGTTCTCGTTATTATACTGAAAATCCTATTTTCCCAATTGAAAATACTGTAGCCACTCTTAATATTGATATGATTGGTCGTATTGATAAAGGTCATGAGGAAGGTGACAACTATATCTACATCATTGGAGCTGATAGAGCAAGTACTGAACTCGATTTTATTGTTCAGAAAGCAAATTCAGAATTTGTAAATATTGATCTAGACTATAGATACAATGACGAAAGAGATACTAACCGTTATTATTACAGATCCGACCATTATAATTTTGCATTAAAAGGTGTACCTGTTGTTTTCTTTTTTAATGGAGAGCACGATGATTATACAAAACCAACAGACACTCCAGACAAAATTAATTATCCTCTGTTAACAAAACGCGCAAAACTTATCTTTGCCACAGCTTGGTATTTAGCAAATTCACCAGACCGCTTAAACGTTGAAATTATCTAATGTTAAAGTTTGTTAAAAGAAATTCAGTGCAAACGACTGCCCTATGCTATTTTTGTAATTTTAACCTCTATTTAGTTTAATATCAATCACCTTATTCTTTAAAAAATACTAACTCTAATTTTTTATTATAATGAAAAAATTAATACTTATTTTTTGTGTTTCTGGCTTAATAATAAGCTGCGGAACATCTTCAAAAAGTAATTCATCTTCTATATCAAAAGATGAAACAAAAGTGGCAGATCCTACCAAATATGCTGCTACTATTACTACCGATGAACTAAAAACTATGCTCTATAAGTATGCTTCAGATGAATTTGAAGGAAGAGAAACTGGTGAAAAAGGTCAAAAACTGGCGGTTGAATACTTAAAGGAGCAATATAAAGCAATGGGTATTCCTACTCCACTGGGAGGAGATGATTATTTTCAAGAAGTGCCTTTAGAAAAACAAAGCGTTTCTGAAGCAAAAATTTCAGTTAATGGTAAAAACTTTATGAGTTTTGAAGACCATATTGTTTTAAGAGCCTCTGGAAATGACGAGATCGCTGTTGATGAGATAATATATGTTGGCTATGGTATTGATGCAGATAATTATTCAGATTATAAAAACATCGATGTAAAAGACAAAATTGTACTTGCAAAAGCTGGTGAACCAAAAGATGCCAATGGCAATTACGTTACTTCTGGTGATACCGAAGATACTAAGTGGACCAACGGACGCCAATCATTATCGAGCAAGAGAGATGCTGCGAGCAGTAATGGTGCCAAAGGGCTGATTTATATGGATGATAAATTATTTTCGCAATATGCACCTTTTTTCCAAAGGCAAGCGTCTTCAGGATCAACAGGACGACTAACATTAAAAAGTCTTGAAAAGGATATGGTGATGTTGATGGTAAATGAAGATTTAGGCAAGGCCATATACCCTTCAATATTAGAGGATGATACACAAAAAAGTGTAAATGCTAATTTGAACTTAGTCATAGAAAATAAATCTGAAACTATTACATCTGAAAACGTAGTTGCGTACATCAAAGGCTCTGAAAAACCAGATGAGATTGTAGTAATTTCTGCGCACTTAGACCATGAAGGTATTAAAAATGGAGAAATCTATAATGGTGCAGATGATGATGGTTCTGGTACAACTGCCATTTTAGAAATAGCTGAAGCTTTTAAAAAAGCAGAGATGGATGGTAATGGTCCTAAGCGCTCTATTTTATTTTTGCATGTTACTGGCGAAGAAAAGGGACTTTTAGGTTCAAGACACTATACAGATAACGATCCTATTTTCCCTTTAGAAAATACTGTTGCAGATCTTAATATTGATATGATTGGAAGAACAGACCCAAAGCGCAAAGAAGGAGACAGAAACTATATCTATCTCATTGGAAGTGATAAATTAAGCACAGAATTACACAATATTTCTGAAGAAGTAAACACCAAATATTGCAACGTAGAATTAGATTACAAATACAACGATGAAAATGATCCTAATCGCTTTTATTACCGCTCTGATCATTACAATTTTGCAAAGAACAATATTCCAGTAATCTTTTACTTTAATGGTACTCATGATGATTACCATAGACCTACAGACACAGCAGATAAAATTGAATACGATTTATTGGAAAATAGAACACGCTTGGTGTTTTATACTGCATGGGAAGTTGCCAATAGAGACAAAAGAATTGTAGTAGATAAAGCTTCAAAATAGATTTAGCGATATAAATAAAAACTCATAGACCTTTCAAAATCAATTGAAAGGTCTTTCTTTTTAAAATAAGTTTAAAAAAGGTTTTGCAGAAAATAGTAAATAATATACATTTGCAATCCTAATTAACATGGTGGTTGTAGCTCAGTTGGTTAGAGCGCTGGTTTGTGGTACCAGATGTCGTGGGTTCGAGTCCCATCTTCCACCCAAAAAGATAAGCCTTTCAGAAATGAAAGGCTTTTTTTGTTTTTCTATTTTAAATCAAATAATGAATCAACAGCAGGATAACGCTCTACATTATAGCCTTCTGCGTGTTCTACACCAATTAGTCTTCCTAAATTTCTTGCTCTATAGATTATACTGTCAGTAAAGTTTTTACTGGAAATAGGTGTTTCTGGCTCGTTACTTTTAGGGTCGAAAAATTGCGTCTTATAGGCTAAAACTGATTCCATTTTCTTGTCCATAAAACCCGTGACATCAACTACAATGTCTGGTTCTATATCTTTCCACTGTATATAATGATATACCGCTTTAGGTCTCCATGCGTCTTGTTTAGAATTTTTGTCTTTATGAACTGTTTCTATTTTTCGTAAGCCACTTAAAAAACAAGCATCACTTACCAATCTACTCCCTTTTCCGTGGTCTATATGTCTATCATCAATAGCATTACAAATCACTATTTCAGGTTGATGGAAACGAATCAATTTTATAATTTCTAATTGATGCTCCTTGTCATTAACAAAAAAACCGTCGGCAAATCCCATATTAGCTCTTGAACTTACACCTAGTATTTTAGCCGAATTAAACGCTTCCTCATCTCTGGTTTCTGCAGTTCCTCTAGTTCCTAATTCGCCTCGAGTTAAATCTATAATTCCAACTTTTTTACCTTTTGCAACTTCTTTTGCCAAAGTAGCACCACAACCTAACTCAACATCATCTGGATGTGCACCAATAGCCAATATATCTAGTTTCATTATTATTTTTTATTTTGAAATTTTATTAATTGATTGTTCAATATCTTGTTTTAAATCTTTCACCTCTTCAATTCCAACGGAAAATCGGATTAATTGATCACTTATACCAACCTTATCTCTCTCTTCTTGTGTTAATAATGCATGAGATGTTAAATGCGGTGAAAGCACTGTACTTTCAATACCGGCTAAACTCATAGATGGTTTTATAAGTTTTAATTCCTTTTGAAAGCGCTGCGAATCTAAATCCATAGCTAACTCAAAAGACAACATAGCGCCAAAACCGGTCATTTGCGATTTTGCCAACTTATACTCTGGATGGGATTTTAATCCAGGATAGTAAACCCTTGATACTTTAGGATGCTTGTCTAACCACTTTGCCAATTTCATAGCATTCTTGGTTTGGGCTTTTACGCGCAATCCCATTGTTTTCATACTACGTTCCAACATCCAAACGGTCATGTCGCTTAAGCTGCCACCAAGGTTTTTTCCAACATTCCAAATCCGGTCCATGTGCTCTTTAGTACTTGCTACAGCACCTGCGCAAATATCACTGTGACCGCCAAAATATTTGGTTGCCGAATGCATTACCATATCAATACCCAAATCAATTGGGTTTTGGTTTACAGGTGATGCAAAGGTATTGTCTATAGAGGTTAAGATGTTTTTTGATTTGCCCAGCTTGGCAATGGCTTTGATATCTGTTATGGTCAATAATGGATTTGAAGGTGTTTCAATATGAATCAGTTTTGTGTTAGGTTGAATAGCTTCTTCAAAGTCTTCAACTTTATAACCATTGGTAAAGGTATATTCAATACCATATTTAGGAAATTCTTCTTTTATAAAATTTACCGTTCCTCCATACAATGTATTTTGCACTACTAAATGATCACCTTGTTTTAAAAAAGCCAAAAACATAGTACTAATAGCTGCCATACCCGAACCAAAAATCATCGCTGCTTCTGTATGCTCTAATGCTGCAATTTTTTTAGATAAGAATTCTTGATTAGGAGTATTAAAATAGCGTGGATAGCGTTTTACATCGACATCAAAAAATTCGTAAGACGAACTCAAATATATAGGCGATACTGCACCTTTAAATTGTTCGTCTTTTATTTCACCTACATGAGTACATATAGTGTTGAGACCTATTTTTTTCTTTGACATTTTTAGTGATTTTTAAACTATAAAATTACTAAAAATGAAAGTAGATATGTTATTTAGCGATGCAAACTTTAATTGTTTGCACAAAAGTTGAAGTTTCGATGATAGCAAAGTAAATACCATTTGAAATTCCTAAGGTGCTCATAGTATAATCTGAAGTCATAAAAAGACCTTCTTTAATCTTTTTTCCTTCTGAGCTATATAGGCTTAATCTAGCAGTTTCATCAGGTAATAAACCAACAAGGTGAAGCTCATTATTGGCTCTTGAATGCCATAATTTTATTTCACTTTTTTCTGCTTCGTTAGTGGATAACAAATAATGAGCACTTATTGCTAAGTGTGTTGAGTTAGAAAATGTGACAAAATAACGGTTTAAATAAGTACCAGCCGATAGGTTTTGAGTTAAATTGGAAGTATTCAGTAAAGTATAAGAATTTAATTCTAAATCGTATAAATAAACATCAACTGGGCTCGAAAAGCTCTCTAAAGCATTTAAGGATATAGAAACCTCTCCTGCATTTGATAAAAACATTCCTAAGGGATAGTATTTAGTTGCATCAAAGGCACCAACACCTTGAATAACATAACGATTGTCTTCAATCATCCAGTTTAAGTCATCTTCTAAATCTTCTATATTAGGTGAGTCGTATCCGTAATCCACTCCATCAGTTGCAGAATTATCTTGCACAAAGCCTAATGCTAATTGTCGCGTATAGCCTTCAGGATTTTGAAAATCTATTCTAACAATTTGAATATCTGATTGCGCAAAAGAAAAACTAAACGCAAATAATAGTAGGTACTGAAATTTGATAAAAGCTCTCATAAGATTTGGGCGGTTAGGTGAACTATCTGCCCGAAATCTAATCTAAATTTTCAAAAAAATCCACAAAAAGCATATTTTTACGATTAAATGCGTATAATTTTAACATTTAAGCAATTTGCTGAAACTTAAATTTGGCATTAAACTAAACATTAACCGACTTCCAATGGCCTTTTTTAAACCATAAAATTCCAATAATTGTTATTAAAACCTCAGCAATAGTAATTGCCATAAATACACCTAAAGGTCCAAAATTGAACTGCAATGCCATGAGATAAGCAAATGGCAACTGAAATAACCAAAAGCAAATAAAGTTAATCCATGTAGGTGTTTTAGTATCTCCAGATCCGTTAAACGCATTAATGATTACCATTCCATAACCATAAAACACATAACCTGCAGCTATAATTCTAAGACACAAAGCTCCATTTTCTATCACAGCAGTATCTTGCGTAAACCATGCTATTATTTCTGGTGCAAAAATGAGGTATATGATGGATACCAAGCCCATAAAAATTGCACTGTACTTACCTGTTTTCCAAACGGAATCCTCAGCACGTTGTGGTTTTTTGGCTCCTAAATTCTGACCAACTAAAGTAGCTGCGGCATTACTCATTCCCCAAGCTGGCATTAAGGTAAACATCATGACTCTTATGGCTATGGTGTATCCTGCAAGGACTTCACTACCAAACTCACTCATAATTCGCATTAAGAATACCCAAGACGATGTACCAATTAAAAACTGACCAATACCACCAAGTGATACTTTAATAAGATTGACCATTACAGCGACTCGTAAAACCAAATCCTTGAATCCTACTTTTATTTTGCTCCAGCCATAAAACAGTACCATCAACTGAAATATTACAGCAGTACCTCTACCAATAGTCGTCGCAATTGCAGCACCTTTTACTCCATAAGCAGGTATTGGTCCCAAACCGAAAATAAATATTGGGTCTAAAATAATGTTCAATCCATTAGATAATACTAAAGCCCACATTGCAATGGAAGCATCACCTGCTCCTCTAAAAATGGCATTAATTAAGAACAAAAGCATTATAGTAACATTGCCTCCAAGTAATACTTGAGTATAACCATAGCCTTCGGCAATTAACTCTGGCTCACCTCCCATTAATTGCAATATTTCTTTAGGATATAAAATACCTATTACACTAATTATTGCAGCTACAAAAACACCAAGACCTATTACCTGCACTGCTGCTTGCGAAGCTCCTTCCCTATCCTTTTCACCAATACGCCTTGCTACAATTGCTGTTGCAGCCATACTTAATCCAATGGCTACAGCATAAACCAATGTAATTACAGATTCTGTTAGACCTATAGTAGCTACGGCATTAACACTTACTTTTGAGACATAGAAGATATCTACAATAGCGAAAATGGATTCCATGAGCATTTCCAATATCATTGGAATTGAAAGCATAAACACTGCGCGTCTTATACTTCCAGATGTAAAATCTTGTTCCTTTCCAGAAACGGCGATTTTCAAATACTTAAAAAATTGTTTTATTGAGATTTTATTTGATTGCATTACTTAATAATTTAAAATAAGACCTAGTCAAACAAAAATGTTTGACCACAGACATCGCATGAAGTCGCGATAATTTTTCCCTAAAAGTTTTATTAAGCAATCATAATGACGCAAATATGCGTATTATTTTTGAAAAATCTATAATTAAATTAAAACCAAGTAATAATTTACAAGGCTTTTTAAGCGATTCTTATTTATAAAATACTTTATACTTTCTATAAGCTAAGAAAGCTACTAAAGCAATAACACCCAAAGTAATTGCTATAAATTGGAAGCTCAATATTTGGTCACCACTTGCATAAGCATGTAAGCCTGACAAATAAAAGTTAACACCAAAATACGTCATTAGAATACTTCCAAAAGCTACAATAGACATTAAGCTATACAACCAACGTCCTCTTAGTCCTGGTATTAATCGCATGTGGATTACAAAAGCATAAATCATAATACTAATTAAAGCCCATGTTTCTTTTGGATCCCAGCCCCAATAACGTCCCCAACTTTCATTTGCCCACATACCACCAAGGAAATTTCCTATGGTCAGCATCACCAAACCAACTGTAAGAGCCATTTCGTTAATAATGGTCAACTCTTTTATATTGATTAGCATGCGTTCTTTATTCTCCTTATTAGTAAGAATCATGAGCAACAAAGCTACCAACCCTAAAATCATACCTATAGCAAAAGGACCATAACTTGCAACGATAACAGAAACATGAATCATCAACCAATAGCCTTGTAGTACTGGCTGTAAGTTTGCTATTGCAGGATCCATCCAATTCCAATGTGCTACCATTAAAATCATTGAACAAACAAAAGCTGATGCAGCTACAGTAAGATTACTTTTTCTACCCAACAAAAGACCAAATAGCATAACTGACCAAGCCACATAAATCATAGATTCATAAGCATCACTCCATGGTGCATGTCCAGACAAATACCATCTCCAAATTAAACCTAAAGTATGGCATATAAAGAATACTACAACGATACCAATCATTGTATTAATAGCGATTTTAAGTCCTCTGCTTTTATACTGAAAAATCTGAACAATTATGAGTACAAACAAAAGTGTAGCCGCATACATATACCAACTAAACAATCGCTTGAAGATATCGTATTTATTATATAAGATTTCTGATTCTATTTTTTTATCAGAAAGCATAATCTCACTACCAAATTTCTGTTGGGTTTTCTTTATGCCTTCCAATAGTTCTTCGGCTTTTGTAAAATCGCCTGTTTGCTTGCTATTATTTAAGGTTACCAAATAGGCACTAAAACCATTATTAATAAAATTGCCATATAACGAATCTGCAATCTTATCACGATAACCTCCTTCTCTAAATTCTAATGAAGAAATCCAAGTATTGTTTTCATCCTCTGGAACAGGAAATATTTTAATGGAACGTCCTTCAATAGCATTATATAATAAATTAACTCGCGAATCGGCTTCTTTCACTTCTTTTTGAAAACCATTTGGCACTTGTGCTTTATAGGCTTCTTCTAGATATGGACCGAGTTTATATCTTCCATCTGGAGTAAAATAATCAATAAGACTCGAATATTTTTCATCATAATCCAAACCAATAATTGTTCTTATTGAATCCGCTTTTCTAGACTTTAAATATATGATTGGTACATTATACCATAGTAATGGACTCTCTTGTATGGAAAGAAAAACCTGTGTGGCATTAAAATCCTCATAAGTATCACTTTTGCTCAACTTACGAAGCATCTCTGAAGCATACGTATGCATTGGCATCATACGACCACTATAATCCTGTATCACCATTTTAGCAAACTTATCTGCATGCTCAACTGGTGTAATATTTGCCCTAAGTATAGAGTCTATTTGTGCTTTTTCTGGTTTTAAATTTTGTGCATGATTGTGACCGTCATTTGCTGAATGCTCTTGAGCAAAGCCAGACAAACTAAATAACAAGGCAATCATAGTCATCATTTTGGCTTTCTTCTTTTTTAGCTTATCTAGTCTGCTACGTATCTCATCAAAACGCGTGTGTTTAGCAAACAGAATTGCCATTAAACCAAAATACAATAACATATAACCAGCATAGGTAATATAAGTTCCCCAACGATCGTGGTTTACTGAGAGTACTGTACCTTTTTCATCGGCATCAAAACTGGCTTGAAAGAAACGATAACCTCTATGATCTAGAATATGATTCATATAAATATGGTAATCAAAATCACCTTTTTCCTTATCCAAAACAGTAACTTTACTTTCGTACGATGAATATGCTTTTTCCGTACCTGGATATTTCTCGGCAATAAAATCGTTTAACTTAACAGCAAATGGTAGTTGCTCTAATCTAGAGCCAAAACGCAATGCTATATCTAATCCACCAACTTCTATCTCTTCGATACCGTAATACGTGCCAGGTCCACCTATGAGGTTTACGCTTTTTGTTTCACCATTGGCAGAGACATCCAACACAATACCACTTTCATCTCCTTTTAAGATTCTTGGCTTTTGAACAATATCAAAAACACCTTTTACTACTGGTTTAGGAAAAACCAACTGCATATTTCCTATAATATAACGCGAACGTAATGCCAACGGCTGCAAGCTATCCTTAACCAACTTGCCTGTTGTACCTGTTGCCATGGTCATATATTCGCCTTCGTAAGGAGATTTTATAAACAAACCGTCTTCCGTATTGGTAATATTAATGGCTCCTTCTTGTTCTTTGTTTAATGAAATAAGCACATTATGTAAATTAGAGACCTGACCTTCTTTTAAAAAGTGATTATGTGGTCTTCCATCACCAGCTTCAACAATTTTTAGATAGTTTTCACCATTGTCATGTGGTACGATATCCTTCTCTGCTCCTTTTATAAATTTCTTAAGTTCAAGTGTTACTTCAGCATCACCATAACTGTAAGTTTCTTTAAAATCATTATCTAATCGAGGTGAAAAATCAACCTCTTCCATAATGTTTCGTTGTTGTAATTGACCATTGATTTGATAATCACCTAATATTCGTCCACTGATGTAGGTTTTTTGAGAACGGAATTGACTTTCTGTTTCGCCTTCTCTTATATTCATCATCCCTTCATAACCGATGTAACGCGTAACAGCAGCACCAACAATTATAAGAATCCAAGCTAAATGAAGAATTAGTGTTGCCCATTTCTCTTTCCTCCATAGCCTATATCTAGAGATGTTTCCAACAAAATTGATGACAAAAATCACCATAATAGCTTCAAACCACCAGGCATTGTAAATCAGTGTTCTGGTATATGGTGTTGGCGAGGTCTCCATGTTTCTATCTAGTATTGTTCCTGTTGCCATGGCAACAGCAAATACAATAAATAAAACAGCTGTAAGTTTAGTGGAGAATAGGAAATTAGCGAGTTTTTTTTGCATAGCTATAGGCTTATTTTAAGCTCGTGCAAAGATAAGCCTTTTTGATGATTTAGATGTAGTTTTTAAAGCTTCAAAAAGCGTTAAAATTCTGTCAAATGTTATTTTCTATTTAGCAACACTTGCTTTTAATAATTTATTTTGCTCTTCCATTAAATCTTTTAAATCAGATAACAACTGTATATCCTTTGGTGTCACAACAGTTTTATCCTTAGTATCGTGTGCTTTGCTTCTAAGTCTGTTCATAAATTTAACCACAATAAAAACGGTAAAACCAATGATGATGAAATCTAAAAACACTTCAGACAACTTACCATAAGCTACGGCAACTTCAGTGGTTGTTATATTTCCTGTGGTATCTGTTACAGCATCCCTTAGAACTAATTTCCTATCGCTAAAATTAACTCCATCGGTAAGTAATGATAATGGAGGTAAAATAACCTGTTTTGCCAATACATCTATAACTTTATTAAATGATGCACCAATGATAATACCAATTGCCATGTCCATCATATTACCTTTTACAGCAAATTCTTTAAATTCTTTCAATAATTTCATGCCTTAAATTTTATGTGATTAGAAGCCACAAATTTAAGACAAGGCACTAAACATTTAGGAATTTCTCGCTTCAAAAATCTTTAAATACAAAAAGGTTCCCATTTTACGAGCTCTGCGTTTGGCGTTTTCTGCATAATCACCTTGAAACAACTCATCTATAGTTTGAAACCATAAATTCAACCATAAGCCAAAGTGTAATTCGGTGATGCTATTATTGTGTTCTGCATCAACTTTTATATGTGCCTCAAGCGGATTACCATAATATTTTGTTTTTAAAAACAAACTCGATTCCCAAAATGTGGTAAGGTGTTCCAAGTGTGCATCCCAATCTCTTATTGTTTCATTAAAAAAAGGACCTAAAACAGCATCTTCTCTAACTTTTGCATAAAATTGAGAAACCAATAAGTACACATCTTCTCTTGTAGTAATGTCTTTTTTTTCCATATCCATCAAAGTTATTGCTTTAATCTAAAAAGTTCTTATTCTTAAACACAAAATCTTAGTATTTTTACAACATGATATCCGTAGTATTACTTGGTGCTGGCAATGTTGCCACACATCTCTATAAAGCTTTTAGTAAAGCAGAAAACATAACCGTTACACAATGGTATAACCGCTCTAATAGCGCTATATCATCTTATGCAAATGAGGTAGAAACCATTGATAGTTTAGCAGATTTAAAAGAAGCTGACATCTATATTATGGCCATAAGTGATGATAGTATTTCAAAACTGTCTAAAGTATTGCCTTTTGAAAACAGATTGGTTGCGCACACTTCTGGAAGCGTTTCTATACACGATTTAGATAAAAAAAATCAACGTGCCGTGTTTTATCCGTTGCAAACATTTTCTAAAGATGCTGATTTAGATTTTAGTGAAGTGCCTATATGTATTGAAGTTACTGAGAAGCGTAACCTTCAAATTTTAAAAGATTTAGCAGAAAACTTAGGCTGTAAGAGTTATAAAATAAATACCGAACAACGTCAAACCTTGCATTTATCTGCAGTGTTTGTTAATAATTTCACCAATCAACTCTATAGAATTGCTCACGAAATTAGCGATGCAAAAAGTATTAATTTCGATATTTTAAAACCCTTAATAACCGAAACCGCTCAAAAGGTACAAAACATGTCTCCTTACATGGCACAAACAGGACCAGCAAAACGAAACGACAAAAAAACCATAAAGCGCCATTTAAAACAAATAGAGTCTGAAGAACACAAGAAGATATACAAACTTTTAACCGAATCAATTAAAAAAACACATGGACAACGATAAAAGCTACAAAGAATACCTAGCAAATATTACAACTCTTATTTTTGATGTAGATGGTGTGCTTACCGATGGTACCATAACCGTAACTACTGATGGAGAAATGCTACGCACCATGAATATTAAAGATGGTTTTGCGCTAAAAACTGCTGTAGATGCTGGTTTTAATGTATGTATTATCTCTGGAGGTTCTAACGAAGGTGTAAGAAAACGCTTAGCTGGTTTAGGTATAAAAGACATTTATTTAGGAGCGCATAATAAAATTGAACAGCTCAACGATTATATGAATAAGCACAACATTTCAAAACCGCAAATGTTATATATGGGTGATGATATACCAGATTATCCAGTAATGAAATTAGTTGGCTTACCGTGTTGCCCACAAGATGCTGCTCCAGAAATAAAAGCAATCTCCAAATACGTTTCTCATAAAAATGGCGGAAAAGGCGCTGTTAGAGATGTCATAGAACAAGTGCTTAAAGTTCAAGGGAAATGGAATGGCAACTTTGATGCTAAGTATGATTAGTGTGCAATCTCAGTTTTCTATCACATTAAAAAAACAACTAAAATAGATTATCACTTACGCTTAATATGATGCACTTTCTAAATTTAATCCGCTGGAAAAACCTAATAATGATTGCCCTCGTGCAATACCTCATAAAATACGCTTTATTATTACCATTTTTTGAAAGTCATGGTGTCGTAACAACATTAAATGGTTTAGGTTTTGCTTTATTAGTATTGGCAACAATCTGTATCGCAGCTGGTGGTTATATCATTAATGATATTTATGATGTTGAAGCTGACAAAATAAATAAACCCAACGCAGTAGTTATCTCAAACCAAATCACAGAAAAAAAAGGACTCACCCTTTTTATTATACTTAATGTAATTGGTGTTGGCTTAGGTTTCTATTTGTCTAATACAGTTGATAAGTCGGCATTTTTTATGCTATTTTTTATGGCATCTGCACTGCTCTACATTTATTCATCATATTTAAAACAGATTCTTTTAGTAGGTAACATCGTCGTATCCCTTGTAGTTGCATTGAGTATATTGCTTGTTGGTATTTTTGAATTATTACCAGCTATAACAGACAATAATCGCGAAATACAAATTACATTTTTCAAAATTATTTTAGATTATGCCATTTTTGCTTTTATGATTAATCTCATAAGAGAGATAATAAAAGATATTGAGGATATCGATGGCGACCATAAAGTTGGTATGCAAACATTACCTATAGTAATAGGAAGAGAGCGCGCTAATAAAATTGTATTTATTTTATCATTAATCCCAATATTTTCTGTTACATATTATGTGATTACGTACTTGTTTAAACAACAACTCGTAGTTGGGTATTTTTTAATCTTGGTAATAGCTCCTCTTATTTATGTTACCATCAAAATATTTAGTGCTGAGCAAAAATCACATTACAAACATATTAGCTTAATGCTAAAATTAGTGATGCTTACAGGCATGCTGTCTCTGTTGCTATATAATTTTATACTAAAGTAAGTTATGCTCAACGACAAACTTAAAGATTTCAACATCATATTAGCTTCAGCTTCTCCAAGACGTCATGCGTTTTTTAAAACCTTACAACTAGATTTTGAAATTAAATTAAAACCCGTTGAAGAGGTATATCCTGAGCATTTAAAGGCAGAAGAAATAACAGATTATCTCGCAAAACTAAAAGCAGAACCTTTTACTAATACACTTCAAAATAAGGATATCTTAATCACAAGCGACACCATTGTTTGGCTAAACGGAAAAGCTATCGGCAAACCAAAAGACGAAGCAGATGCCTTTTCTATGATTAAAAGCTTAAGCGACACCGCACACCAAGTTGTAACATCAATTTGTTTTACTCAAAAAGACAGACAAAAAATTGTGAACACTACCACAAATGTGACTTTTAAGGCTTTAACAGACGATGAAATTTGGTACTATATCAACACCTATAAACCTCTAGATAAAGCTGGTGCTTACGGCATACAAGAATGGATTGGAGCTATAGGTATTACCAGTATAGAAGGCTCTTACAATAATGTTGTTGGTTTGCCTACACACCTACTCTACAAAACATTAAATAACATAGCAAAAGGGCAATAGAAATATACTTTATAAAAAAACAAAGTTATATTTGCTATGTACTAATTCACCTAACATGAGCGAGTTTTATTCCATTTACAAAGACGAAATTATCTATACAGGTATCCTATTAGTCATATTATTAATTACAAGGGCAATTATAGTTGTTACCGTAAAAAAAATAGGACATAAAAGCGGTACTACAGAAGCAAGAGCAGCATTAATTGGTCGTTATGTCACCGTAACCCTAGTGCTTATTGCCGCATTAATAGAAGCCTTTATTCTTGGCGCCAAAACAAGTGATATTACCCTTGTATTCTCGTCCGTATTTGCGGTTATCGGTATTGGATTATTTGCTATTTGGTCTATACTCAGCAATATTACCTCTGGTGTTATTATGTTCTTTTCATTTCCTTATAAGGTAGGCGATAAAATAAAAATCCATGATAAAGATTACCCTGTGGAAGCTATCATTGAGGATATTAGAGCATTTCAACTCATTCTTAGAGAAGATAACGGCGATTTAGTAACATACCCAAATAACCTTATTCTTCAAAAAGCTGTAACTTTAATGGAGAAAGATGCCTTAGACGATAGTAGTATCCTATAAATCATGAGAAGGAAAAAAATTAAAAAACGTACCCAAGAATACAAAAAACATGTTGGACAAATTCCAGGAACACTTGTATATACTGGACAAAAATCTGATAAAGACTTTCATGTCGAATGTTTTGACTACACAAAGGATACCATTGAGGAATCTGTGCTTTTAAACATTGCAGACGCTATTAGTTACAAAGAAACAGATTCTGTTACTTGGATTAATGTTGATGGCCTAAAGCATACCGACCAAATTGAAAACATTGGAAAACAATACGATCTTCACCCTTTGGTACTAGAGGATATTGTAAACACAACACAACGACCAAAAATAGATGAGTACGAAGATTACCTCTTTGTGGTGCTAAAAATGTTGTATTACGATAAGGACGAAAATATAGTTATAGAACAAGTGAGTTTTGTTTTGGGCAAAAATTATGTTATCACGTTCCAAGAGTCTGAAGGCGATGTCTTTGATTCTATTAGAGAGCGGTTACGTTTTGCAAACGGACGCATTAGAGGTTTAAAATCAGACTACTTATTGTACGCCTTAATTGATGCTGTTGTAGATAACTACTTTAGTATTATTGAAACCTTAGGTAACAAAATTGAGGATTTAGAAACGGAGTTATTTGAAGGTCACGCAAGGGAAAATATAAATATTGAAGTTCAACAACTTAAACGCGAAATCTTAAAAGTGCGTCGTGCTATTTTTCCACTTCGTGAAATTATCAACCGTATTGAAAAAGGCGATCATCCATTAATTTACAAACGCACAATCACCTATTACAGAGATATTTACGACCACTTAATTCAAGTATCAGAAAACATAGATATTTATCGCGAAATGATCTGGAGTTTAATGGATATGTACATGACCACCATTAGCAATAAGATGAACGAAGTGATGAAAGTTCTCACGATAATGTCAACCATCTTTATACCGCTAACCTTCTTAGCAGGTATCTACGGAATGAACTTTGAATACATCCCAGAACTAAAATACCGTTATGGCTATTTCGTCCTTTTAGGAGTTATGGTGTTACTTTTTATTGCTTTATTATTTTACTTTAAGCGTAAGAAATGGTTGTAGGATATTTCTAATATTATACCTTCATGATAGGTAAATTGCATTAATACATTCGTATATTTATGTTTAGCAAACATTTGAACAAAGTGAAACTGAAATATTCTGAATCTCACCCTTTGAAATCATATTTACTGAATGAACAATTCTTGACCAAAGAAGAATTCATTAAAAAATATGAAAACTTTCAATGGTTCGAATTACTCAAACTTCAACTAAGTGCAAATGAAAATCAAGTACATTGCTCACCTTCATTGAACGTTGAAGATGACAAAGGCGATGGAGTATCTGTTTCAATAGTTGGAGATTTAAATGAATATGAATTTTATGTTTGTTACAAAAGACCTATAACCCGAAAGAAAACAAAATGGTTTGGACTCGTGGAATATGATTATTATGATAAAGACTTCTGTAGTATAATTCCGGAACAGACTAAAGAAGATGGACTTAAAGCGTTTATGCTGTTTTATGAAAGAAACCTTAAGGAATTGGAAGAAAAATGGGGATAAAAACGTTTGCTAACAATGTATAACCGCAATTACGGCGGATTCGACTGCGTCCGAATCCACTCGGAATTACTAACGCCAGTTCTAAACCGAAAATTATTAATTTTAATCCTGTAACTGACGGTTATAATAGACCGTCTCGCGATACCAATTTGAATACCAAAAGAAAATTGTTATTTATACGCAACCGTTAAACAAAACCTAAAACCAAGGCCTCAAAAAACTAACTTTTATATATTTGAGGATAACTAACTATTAGCCTCATGCAAAACATTAGACTTTGCCTTTTACTCTTTATAAGTTCAATAGTCTCACTTCAAGCACAACAACCCAAAAGACTCAATTCCTCAGAAATATACGAAGCGGTTCAAAAACTAAACGTTTTAGGCTCCGTTCTATATATTGCTGCACATCCAGATGATGAGAATACACGCTTAATCTCATACATGTCTAACCATGTTAAAGCACGTACAGCATATTTATCATTAACTCGTGGTGATGGAGGCCAAAACCTTATTGGTCCTGAAATTAGAGAACTTTTAGGAGTTATTAGAACTCAGGAATTATTAGCCGCAAGACGTGTTGATGGTGGTGAGCAACGCTTTACAAGAGCCAACGATTTTGGCTACTCAAAACATCCTGATGAAACCTTAGAAATTTGGAATAAAAACGAAGTCCTTTCTGATGTGGTTTGGGCTATAAGAGAATTTAAACCAGATATCATTATCAATCGTTTTGATCATAGAAGAGCAGGTCAAACTCACGGACACCACACCAGCTCTGCAATGTTGAGTATAGAAGCTTTTGATTTGGCTAATGATGCGTCTAAATTTGCGTCACAACTGAAGTTTACTGAAACCTGGCAACCCAAGCGTTTATTCTACAACACATCTTGGTGGCGCTACGGAAGCCAAGAAGAGTTCGATAAAATTGACAAAAGCAACATGCTAAATTTCGATATTGGTGTGTACTACCCAACCAAAGGTATGTCTAATAACGAAGTCGCTTCTTTGGCCAGCAGTCAGCACTTATGTCAGGGCTTTGGTCGCTTATCTACTCGTGGTACGCAACAAGAATATATTGAATTTTTAAAAGGCGAACCTTTAGACGACAGCAATGATGTTTTTGCAGGAATTGATACCTCATGGAACAGAATTGAAGGTGGGCAAGCCATAGGAAACATTATGAACGACGTAGAGAACAATTTTAATTTTGTAAACCCTTCGTCACATTTACTACAACTTTTAGAAGCATACAAACTGCTTCAAAATGTAAAAAATGAGCATTGGAAAACTATTAAGACTAAAGAACTCAAGGCTATTATTGAAGCCTGTGCTGGTTTATATCTAGAAGTTTCAGCAGACACACCAACGGCTTCGCCAAGTGCTTCAGTAAAGCTTCAAATGGAAGTTTTGAATCGTAGTGACTCTAAAATCAACCTAGTATCGTATAACCTTTCTACGCTTCAAGATGATATTTCAAAAAACATGGAATTACCTTCCAATCAACGCATAAATTTTGAAGAAGGCATAACCATACCTAAAAACACAAATTACACAACCCCTTATTGGCTCAATAAAAAAAGTACATTAGGAGTGTATAATGTACAAGACCAAAATCTTATTGGTTTACCTGAAACACCAAGAGCCGTTTTTGTAGATTTTAATCTAAACATTAACAACACACCTATAACCATCACAAAACCTGTAGTTTATAGGTATTCAAAACCAGACAAAGGTGAGCTCTACAGACCTTTTGAAATTATACCAGAAGTTTCAGCAAGCATAAGTGACAAGGTTTTTATTTTTGAAAACGATCAACAAAAAGACATAGAGGTTATAGTAAAAGCTGGTAGAGATCAGATAGAAGGTTTTGTACAAATGGCTTATCCAAATGATTGGAGCGTTTTTCCTCAAAAACAGAAAATTGAAATTGCCAACAAAGGAGATATTCAAAAAGTCGTATTTACCGTCATTCCACCAAAAAATCAAAGCGAAGGCTTAATTACACCAATAGTGAATGTAAATGGTGAATTTTATACAGACGAGCTAATTGAAATAGATTATGCGCATATTCCGTTTCAAACAGTTTTAATGCCTAGCGAAAGTAAAGTGGTACGTTTGGATATTGAAAAACGAGGCAATAATATTGGCTATATAGAAGGTGCTGGTGATGTAGTGCCAGAAAGTTTACGTCAAATTGGCTATAACGTCACTATAATTTCACCAGAACAAATTTCGCCAGAAAATCTTGTGAATTTTGATGCTATTGTTGTGGGTATTAGAGCCTATAATATTGTTGATGAATTAAAATTTAAACAAAAATTCCTCCTAGACTATGTACAAAACGGAGGAAATTTAGTCATTCAATACAACACAAGCAGAGGTATAAAAGTAGATAATTTAGCACCTTATGATTTAAAATTGTCTAGAGACAGAGTTACAGATGAAAATGCTGAAATTAGAATTTTAAATCCAGAGCATCCTATTCTTAATTTCCCTAATAAAATTACACCTCAAGATTTTGAAGGTTGGGTTCAGGAACGCGGTTTGTATTTTCCGAATGAATGGGCAGATGAATTTACACCTCTACTCGCTTCTAACGACAAAGGTGAAAGTTCTAAAGAAGGAAGTTTACTTGTAGCCCAATATGGCAAAGGAAATTATATCTACACAGGCTTGAGTTTTTTCAGGGAATTTCCAGCAGGTGTTTCTGGAGCTTATAGATTATTCGCTAATCTGTTATCCGCAGGTAAAGAAGATAAAACCAAACTCAAAAACTAACAACCAACAACTAAACTAATGGACAACCAACCACCACAAAAACAAAAATGGAAAAAAATGTACACTGTTGTGTTAATTGCTAACGCTTTATACATAGTACTTTTTTACTTTATAACGGCCTCATTCGCATAGTATGCAACAAACTTTAGATTGGATAGACTGGACAGTTTTAATTGTAACCTTAGCTACAATTGTAGGTTATGGTACCTGGAAAACTAGAGGCAGCAAAAACGTACAGGATTATGTAAGAGGTGGAAACACTACCAAATGGTGGACTATCGGTTTGTCTGTAATGGCAACCCAAGCTAGTGCCATTACATTCCTATCAACCACTGGTCAGGCATTTTCTGACGGTATGGGATTTGTGCAATTCTATTTTGGATTACCAATTGCAATGGTCATTATTTGCTTGGTCTTTATTCCGCTCTACCATCGTCTAAAAGTTTACACAGCTTACGAGTTCTTAGAAAATCGATTTGATTTAAAAACACGAAGCCTTACTGCTATTCTGTTTCTTATACAACGTGGTTTAGCTGCTGGCATCACCATTTTTGCTCCAGCAATAATTCTTTCCGTTGTCTTAGGTTGGAATATTGTAACGCTAAATGTAGTTATTGGTGTTTTAGTGATTATTTACACGGTTTCTGGCGGTACCAAAGCTGTAACCGTAACCCAAAAACAGCAAATGTTTGTCATTTTTGCTGGAATGTTAGCAGCGCTGTTCATCATTATTAATTTAATTCCTGATGAAGTATCATTTACGGATGCTATTGATATTGCTGGCGCAACTGGAAAAATGGAAGTTCTGGATTTTTCATTCGATTTAGAGAACAGATATACCGTTTGGACAGGTTTAATTGGTGGTACATTTTTAATGCTATCTTATTTTGGTACAGATCAAAGCCAAGTGCAACGTTATCTTTCCGGTAAAAGCATGAAAGAAATGCAAATGGGCTTGCTATTTAACGGCTTGCTGAAAGTGCCAATGCAATTTTTCATCCTATTAGTAGGTGTTATGGTATTCGTTTTTTATCAATTCAATCCATCGCCTTTAAATTTTATTGATGCGTCCACCCAAACTGTTTTAGCTTCGGAATATGGTGATGACTATAGAATGCTTCAGGATAAGCAAGAAGTAGTGTTTTCTAAAAAGCAGAACGTTAGTTTAGAGTTTTCTAAAAGTGAAGATCCTATTCTAAAACAAGAGCTATTTAAGCTGGATAGCCTTGAAAAAACCTATCGTCAAGAATCTAAATTCTTAATTAAAAAAGCAGTCGATCCTGACTATACAGCAGATTATAACAAACTAAAAAATGAAGTTGAGGAACTAAGTTCCAATCCTAAAAGCGAAGCATACATTTCTAAGTCAGCTGAACTTATAGCACTTTATAATGATGCAGCTAAAGACACACAAACCAATGATAGAGACTATATGTTTATTAGGTTTATTTTAAATCACTTGCCTACAGGATTGATTGGTTTATTGTTAGCTGTAATTCTATCAGCAGCAATGTCTTCAACAGCATCAGAAATTAATGCTTTAGCAACAATTACATCAATAGATTTATACGGCAGAAACCTCAAAGAAGATAAAGGCGAAGAACATATGGTAAAAATGACCAAATGGTTTACATTAGGTTGGGGAATTATAGCCATTATTATTGCTTGTTTTGCTGATTTAGCCGAAAATCTAATTCAGTTAGTAAACATTATAGGTTCAATTTTTTACGGTAATGTTTTAGGTATATTTTTACTGGCATTCTTCTTTAAACATATAAAAGGTAATGCCGTTTTTGTCGGAGCACTAATCACCCAATTAATTGTAATTATCGGTTGGTGGTTAGATTGGATGCCATATCTATGGCTTAACTTATTTGGCTGTATTTTGGTTATCATTATTGCTCATATACTCCAGCCTATATTACCAAAAACCAGAACTAATGGAAACTAAGGTCATTAAATGGGGAATTATTGGAGCAGGCAAAATTGCCTTAAAATTTGCTGAAGATTTAAATACAGTTGAAAACGCCAAGCTCTATGGAGTAGCTTCTAGAAATCTTAAAAAAGCGAAAAGTTTTGCCTTAAAGTTAAATGCAGATGTTGCTTATGGTAATTACGAAGATTTAGCATTAGATCCAAATATCGATGCCATCTATATTGCTACACCTCATAGCTTTCATAAAGCCCATAGCCTACTTTGTCTTAATCACAAAAAAGCTGTGCTTTGCGAAAAACCCTTTGCCATGAATAGCGATGAAGTTAAAGAGATGATTGCTACTTCAAGGCAAAACAACACATTACTAATGGAAGCTATGTGGACAATTTTCCTTCCACATTATCAATATGTTTTACAATTAATAAAAAACAAACATTTTGGAAATGTGATAAAACTTGAAGCCGATTTTGGTTTTCATCCAGTATATGATGAAACCTCGAGAGTTTTTGACAAATCTGTTGGCGGAGGAAGTTTGTTAGATATTGGAATTTACCCAGTATTTGCAGCACTTTCTTCATTGGGTGAGCCAAATCATATAGAAGCTGATGCTCAGTTTTTTTCATCAGGAGCCGACGCTGAATGTAAGATGGTTTTTCATTATAATAATGCTAAAGCTTATTTAAAAAGCACATTACTAGAAGAAACAAAAACTGAAGCTATTTTTCATTGCGAAAACGGAATGATAAAAATCAATAGTAGATTTCACGAACCATCAACAGTTACGTTAACGGACAAAAACGGTAATTCCGAACTTTTAGATTTTAAGTACACAACTATTGGCTATAGTTATGAAATAGAGCACTTCAATCAATTAATTAGAGATGGCAAAAAAGAAAGCGACGTTATGCCTTTTAATAAAAGTCTGCAACTAATTAGCACTTTAGACCACATTAGAAAAATCATTGGTTTGGACTATTCATAAATGAACACCATACAAAACAAAAAAACGCAACTCAATGAGTTGCGTTTTTTTATGTCTAGAACATCTATTTTACTTTCCGCCCCATTCCTTTATAGAATCATTGTTCATTTTTATATAATCTGCATTACCAGCTTTGGTAGCAGCTGCTAAAGATTTCTTAGCAATTTCAATAGCTCCTTTTTTATCTCCAGATTTAGCATAAATTAAAGATTGTTGTCTTAACTGCCAAAAACGTGGCTCTTTAGTCATAGACATTGCTTTGTCTATCCACTCCTTAGCTTTGTTAATGTCTTTTCCTTCACTTAAGTAATATGTTGCAGCAGCATAATATTCATTAAATCCAGGACCATTTAATGCTTTATCTATAGAAGCCGACACCTTCTTATCGGTTGCTACTTTAAATTCCACACCAACATAAGTGTTCTCCCACATCATACCTATAACAGCAGAGTTACTAGTAATATCGTCTATAGAAATAGTGAAAGATTGTATATCTACTTCTATAGGATATACAGGTGCATTAACACGTGCAGCTACTTTAGACTCATCTAATTCAGCAGGAGCTCCACCACCAGCATAGTCAGTATAAAAAATAACCTCCCATGTTTTTTCTTGTGGAATTGTAAAAATGGCATAAGTTCCAGCCTTAAGCTCTGTATCACCAACAGTTACATTGTCACTGAATGTTACTTTTGTTCTTGCATTTGCTCCAGTTCTCCATATTTTACCATAAGGAACTAAATCGCCAAAAATTGTTCTTCCACGCATAGATGGGCGTGAATACTCAATAGCCACGTCGGTTAAACCTACAACTTGTTCAATTTTACCAGCAGGACTCGGTGCAGGTGTTTCAATCTGTGCATTTACCGAAACCATTAATGTTAGAGCAAATACAAATAGTACTAATTTTTTCATTTTGTATAGTGTTAAGTGTTTGTTTTTAAAGTGCCATAAATTTACGACTTAACAGACGCTATAAATGTTAAGGAATACTTAAAACAAAATTAAATTGAAGCTTAAAGATGATTTTATGAAAAATTTATGTAGAAATAAATTTATTAATCGTAATATTGCAATATAATAATATAACTAATTATGGGTTTAACCAAAAGTGAAATATTTACCGAGAAACAAAATGAAATTTCTAACATAGCAAAGGTATTTGGACATCCTGCTAGAGTAGCTATTCTACAGCATATTTTTAAATCAAACACTTGTATATGTGGTGATTTGGTTGAAGAAATTGGCTTAGCACAACCTACGATATCCCAACATTTAAAGGAATTAAAAAAAGTAGGATTGATAAAAGGAAATATTGAAGGCACAAGTGTTTGCTATTGTATTGATGAAGAAAATTGGTCAAATATGAAAACCATTATTTCAGATTTTATTAATCAAGATCTAAACGAAAAAAATAACTGTTGTTAAATAAAATTTTAAATCACTAGAATTATGAAACTTTCAGAGATTAAATCAAAATTAAATGAGCTTGAAACTATAGCTTTTAAATTACCAAACGGAACTTTAGTACCAAGTCATTTCCATGTTACGGAAGTTGGCAAAATCACTAAAAACTTTATTGATTGTGGTGGCACTGTTCGCTATGAAGAAGTCGTAAACTTTCAACTTTGGAATGCTAATGATTACAATCACAGACTGCATCCAGAAAAATTATTGAACATTATAGAATTGTCTCAGAAGACTTTAAATATTATGGACAATTTAGAAATTGAAGTCGAATATCAAGCAGATACCATTGGGAAGTTTGGTTTAGATTTCGATGGAACAAGCTTTTTACTCACCACAAAGCAAACAGATTGTTTAGCAAAAGACAATTGTGGTATTCCTGTAGCAAAACCAAAAGTAAAATTAGCAGATCTATCAGCCGAACCTTGTTGTTCACCAGACGGAAACTGCTGTTAATCATAACCTATTAATTCGCTATGTTATTTTCAAAATTATCAGAAAAAATAGATGGTTTAGACACCTCTTCAATTTCAGAGGATAGAAAAGCTACTTTACAACCCTTGATTGAGTTTATTCAAGCTAAAGTTGATGCCAAAGCAACCATTAATCTAAATTTTATTTGCACCCATAACTCTAGAAGAAGTCATTTATCTCAAGCTTGGGCACAGGCTATTGGCACTTATTTTGGTATTAACGGTTTGTTTTGCTACTCTGCAGGAACTGAAGCTACTGCCCTATTTCCTATAGCTGCACAGACTTTAGAAACGTCTGGATTTAAAGTAGAAACCCTTTCTACCGGAAATAATCCAATATATAGCATTAAGTATGCTGAAAATTCACCTGCTATCATTGGGTTTTCTAAAACTGTCAATTCAGAATTCAATCCAGCTTCTGGTTTTGCAGCTATCATGACATGTTCTTCGGCAGATCAAGGCTGTCCTTTTATTGCTGGTGCAGAAAAGCGTATTCCGATTACTTTCGAAGATCCAAAGGCATTTGATAATACACCTATGCAATTGGAAAAATATGATGAGCGCAGCACACAAATTGCAACTGAATTAAAATATGTTTTCTCTCAGATAAAAAAATCATAACAATGACCAAAATCAAAAAGAAGCTCAGTTTTTTAGATAGCTATCTCACTTTATGGATATTCTTAGCTATGATTGTTGGTGTAGGTATAGGCTATTTTATACCTTCATTTCCAAATCTTATAGATTCCTATAGTAGCGGAACCACCAACATCCCAATTGCTATTGGACTCATTTTAATGATGTATCCACCACTTGCTAAAGTAAATTATGCTTTATTACCAAAAGTATTTAAGGATGTAAAAGTCTTGTCTATTTCCTTAGTTTTAAATTGGATTATTGGACCTGTACTAATGTTTATTCTTGCCATTATATTCTTGCAAGATTATCCTGAATATATGGTTGGCTTAATTCTTATTGGATTAGCAAGATGTATTGCTATGGTGTTGGTTTGGAATGATTTAGCTGAAGGGAGTAGTGAATATGGCGCTGGTCTTGTTGCACTTAATAGTATTTTTCAAGTTTTCGCATATAGCTTCTATGCTTACTTATTTATTACTGTGCTTCCACCCTATTTTGGTTTTGAAGGTGCTATTGTAGATATTTCTATTGCAACAATTGCTGAAAGTGTTGCTATTTATTTAGGAATTCCATTTCTACTCGGTATTTTTTCGCGATTAATTTTAGTGAAATTAAAAGGTGAAGAATGGTATACTAAAACCTTTATTCCTGCCATTTCACCTTTAACATTAATTGCCTTATTATTTACAATTATTGTTATGTTTTCCTTAAAAGGCGAGCTAATAGTAGAAATACCTATGGACGTTGTTATCATTGCCATTCCATTGTTAATATACTTTGCAATAATGTTTCTCATTGGCTTCTTTGTTAGTAAAGCGATGGGAGCAACATATGATAAAAATGCCGCTATCGCATTTACTGCAGCCGGCAATAATTTTGAATTAGCCATTGCTGTTGCCATAGCTGTTTTTGGACTAAATTCTGGTCAAGCTTTTACAGGTGTGATTGGACCTTTGGTAGAAGTACCAGCATTAATACTTTTAGTTAGAGTGGCATTTTGGTTACGTAAGAAATACTATCAACCTAAAACAGTGTAGTTAAATGTAAAACTATCTATTTTTCCACTATTTGTTTAACTTTTATCATATATCATTAAACATTTTGTATTTTTGCCTAGTAAATTCATAACAAGGACTAGGAATGAGCCCACAGCCTTGCCTTGAATTTATAAAAATCAATGTTCAATGAAAATATTAATTACAGGCACAACAGGCTATATTGCAAGACGGCTAGCGCTACAACTGTTAAAAGATAAACATGAGTTAATTTGTTGTGTACGTGATTTAAATCGTATTCCAGATGAAATTGAAGATAATCCACTTTGCACATTTATAAAGGTTGATTTCTTAAAACCAGAAGATGCAGAAATTCCTGACGACATTGACGCTGCGTATTATTTAATTCATTCCATGTCTACAAGCTCTGATGATTTTGTAGACTTGGAATTACAATGTGCCGAAAATTTCAAAAAACTGGTTGAACCAACGCATTGTAAGCAAGTCATTTATTTAAGTGGTATTGTTAATGATGAATCCCTTTCTAAACATTTAAAATCGAGATTACAGGTAGAAAATACCTTAAAATCCGATTCCTACGCCTTAACAACCTTTAGAGCGGGAATTATCGTTGGTAGTGGAAGCGCATCTTTCGAAATTATAAGAGATATCGTAGAGAAACTACCTTTTATGATAACTCCAAAATGGCTGAATACTAAAACACAACCCTTAGCCATTAGAGATGTTTTAAACTTTTTAGCTGGTGGATTAGGTAAAGAAGAATTATACAACAAGGCTTACGATATTTTTGGTCCAGAAGTATTGACATACAAAGAAATGCTATTGCAATTTGCAGAAGTCAGAGGATTAAAACGTTATATTGTTACGCTTCCTGTACTAACACCTAAACTATCCTCGTATTGGCTTTATTTTGTTACCTCGACGTCGTTTCAACTCGCAGCTGCCTTGGTTGATAGCATGACCGTTGAAGTGATAGGCAAACCCAGTAACATCAATGAAATTATAGACATAGAACCTATGGATTATAAAACTGCTGTGGATTTAGCCTTTCAAAGAATTGAACAAAATGCTGTAATATCGAGCTGGAAAGATGCCGTAAGCAGCGGACGTTTTAAAGATCAATTGTCTAAGCATATCGAAATACCACAATTCGGTTGTTTTAAAGATGAAAGACAAAAAACTGTTACTGATGAAGCTTATACCTTAGATAGAATCTGGGGAATTGGTGGCAGAAATGGCTGGTATAGTTTCAATGGACTTTGGAAAGTAAGAGGTTATATGGACAAACTTTTTGGTGGTGTTGGTCTAAGGCGTGGAAGAACCAGCGATACGTATTTAGAAGCTGGTGATGCATTAGATTTTTGGCGTGTTTTGTATGCCAGTAAAGAAGAAAAACGATTGCTACTATTCGCTGAAATGCGTTTACCAGGAGAAGCTTGGTTAGAATTTAAAATTGTAAAAGGACAATTGCATCAACGCGCTGTTTTTAGACCTAAAGGTATTTGGGGCAGATTGTATTGGTATGCTGTTTTACCATTTCATGCTTTAGTTTTTAATGGCATGATAAATTCATTAGTACATAAGAACTAAATAGAAAATAAATTCTAAGAAAGTTTTAGAATTTTTAAACGACTTACTATAAAGATAGTAAACGTATACTGAAGAGCGACTAATTCTTCATTCTATATAGCCACTTTTCTTTACTCATAATTATCTGTTAATTTTTGTTTAACTATTTTTTAAAATTATTAAACATTTTGTATATTTGACTGAATATGATACTAAATTCTACACATTATAACACTGAACACAAACAGATTATTGCCGATTTAGTTGGCCGTCCTTTTAGTTTGGTACAGAAATTGAAAATGAATGGTGTAGGTTCTAAACGCATGATCATTGACGAAGTGAGTCCAAATATGCAATCGATGATGAATTTGGTTTCAGACGTTAATTACGGTAATATAGAATTAAGACCCAAAGGCATTCTTATAAGAATAAATAAAGGTTTAAAAAATTTTACATGGATTATACCTTATTACCATCTCGTTATTTATAAAATCAATGGTTCTAGTATACATGCACAAGGAAAATTTGTGCATTTTAGAGCAAATAAAACATTTCGTGAAAACAAAAAGTTCTTTGACAAGCTTTTAGATGAAAAAACGAAATATGATATGCAATATGCAATGCCTCAAGATTTATGAAAATAGAACTTAGAGACATTGATAGAATTATTGAAATGGCATGGGAGGATAGAACACCGTTTGATGCTATTACATTTCAATTTAAATTAAAAGAACAAGAGGTTATTAATTTAATGCGAAGCGAATTAAAACCAAGTAGCTTCAGATTATGGAGAGCAAGAGTACAAGGTAGAGCTACTAAACACAGTAAAAAAAGAACGTTTGACGAAGGCAGATTTAAGTGCTCTAGACAAAGAACAATATCAAACAACTCTATTTCAAAACGTTAACACGTGCTTTGATTTAAGCTTGGAGTACTTAAAGACAGCACATTAAAAAGATTCTATGAATACAGAAACGATTTCCAAAAAAAATGGTAAAAACTTAAACGGTTTTAGTGTTGAAGATATCGGAGACGACCATTTATTTACAGGCTTAGAAACACCGATGAAGCCTAATGCTTTTGAAATGTCTAATACCGAAAAAAAAGAACGCATATCTATCTTATTTTCAGAAATAATGGATGTTATTGGGTTAGACCTTAACGATGATTCTCTTCAAGGTACACCAGATAGAGTAGCTAAAATGTACGTAGAAGAAATTTTCTCTGGACTAAATCCAAAGAATAAGCCAAAAATTGCACTCTTTGACAATAAATATCAGTATAATCAGATGTTAGTAGAAAAGAATATCACCTTCTACTCTAATTGCGAACATCATTTTGTGCCAATTATTGGTAAAGCACATATTGCGTACAAATCTTCTGGTAAAGTGATTGGACTTTCAAAATTAAATCGTATAGTTCAATATTACGCCAAGCGTCCACAAGTACAAGAACGTCTTACGAATCAGATAGCAAATGAATTAAAAACTGTGTTAGACACAGAAGATGTTGCCGTAATTATTGATGCTAAGCACCTTTGTGTCTCCTCTAGAGGTATACAAGATGATACATCAACTACAGTAACAACATATTATGGAGGCGAATTTAATACAGCCTCAAAAATTGCAGAATTACAAAATTATATAAACAATTAAGCTATGAAAACAATAGAAAGAGCTTTAGAATTTGAAAACAGAAAGTTTTCATTTAAAACAACAAGTGATAGAATTTTAGCCGCAAGAGAAGCTAAAGATTTAATATTAGAAGTAAACGAAATTTATAAAGAAAAAAAAGATTCTAAACTTATGGATCTTATGAAACGTCTTACTGTTATTAAGCAAAAGATTGAAAAGCGATTAAAAGGACGCCCTTTAACAGCATCATAAAAATGAAGACTATAATAGTCATTGGAGGAAGCAAAGGTATAGGCAATGCAGTTGTAATAGCTTTGCTTTCTTCGCATAAAGTCATAAATATAAGTAGAACTGAACCAGAGGTTACTCACGAAAATTTAACGCATTACCAATGTGATGTTTTAAATGATGAGTTACCAGATTTAGAGGCTACAGACGGTTTAGTTTATTGTCCTGGCAGCATTAATCTAAAACCTATTAACAGACTAAGTATAGACGATTTTAAAAGCGATTTTGAAATTAATGTACTTGGTGCGGTCAAAGCGGTTCAAAAATATTTAGCCATCCTAAAAAATGGTGACAAACCATCAATATTACTATTTAGTACTGTGGCTTCTAAATTAGGTATGCCATTTCATGCCAGCGTAGCAGCTTCAAAATCTGCAGTAGAAGGTTTAACCAAATCATTAGGTGCAGAATTAGCGCCAACTATTCGTGTTAATGCAATTGCACCTACAGTAACAAACACAGATTTAGCTTCTAAATTATTACGAAACGACAGGATGATTGAAAACATGAATGAGAGGCATCCGCTAAAAAAATATTTAGAACCACAAGAGGTTGCGGACATGGCTACATTCTTATTGTCTGATAAAGCTGCGTCCTTATCTGGACAGATTTTTGAAATGGATTGTGGTATTGTAAGTTTTAAATTATAAGATTATGAACCCAATTAAAGCTTTTATCAGTACAATATCGACTTCAGATGCCAGTGTAAAAAAAAATGCACTTCAATCTATTTATGATATTGAAATTAATAGTCTTCAAGGCAAACCAATTCAATTTTCCGACTATAAAGGTAAAAAGATATTATTTGTAAATGTAGCTTCTAAATGCGGATTTACGCCACAATATAGAGAGTTACAGCAATTGCACGAAACTTACAAGGATAACTTAGTAGTTATTGGTGTACCATGTAACCAGTTTGGAAAACAAGAACCAGGACATTCTAATGAGATTCAAGAATTTTGTGAAGTCAATTATGGCGTGTCTTTTTTAATAACTGAGAAGATTAGTGTTAAAGGCTTAAATCAGCATCCGCTGTACAAATGGTTAACAAAAAAAGCTATTAACGGCCGACAAAATTCAGTGGTAAAATGGAATTTTCAGAAATATTTAGTGGATGAAAATGGTGAATTTATTGATTACTTCTACTCGATTACAAAACCAATGAATTCTCGTATTACCAAATATTTAAAATAAAGATTATGTTCGGATTATTTAAGAAAACGTCAGAGTTAGATAAATTACAAAAACAATATGAAAAGCTAATGGCCGATTGGCATAGACTCTCAACCACTAATCGTGCTGAAAGCGACAAAAAATATGCTGAAGCAGAACGGATTTCTGAAAAAATAAACAGACTAACATCATAACAGTTTGAAAAAAAAATATGTTTTCATACTATTTCTTATCATCAATTTTGGAGGTTTAGCTTTAGGAAGTTGGTTAATGAATAATGGCCCAACTTCGGACTGGTACACTTACCTTTATAAGGCACCATGGACGCCACCTGGTTGGTTTTTTGGTGTAGCATGGACTACAATAATGCTTTGCTTTTCATGGTATTTAGCAGAATTATTTCACTTAAGAAAATCACAATTTCTATGGCTATTATATGCTTTTCAGGTTTTGTTAAATGTTAGTTGGAATTGGTTTTTCTTTAATCAACACCTAACAATTGTCGCACTGGCTGTTATCGTAGCACTCACTTTAGTCATATTTTATTATTTCATAACGTTTAGAAGCGATAAACTCAAATATGCCAAATACCTACTATTACCGTATCTTTTATGGTTATGTATTGCCACCTCACTTAATGCATACATTGTTATTAACAATTAAGATTTCTGATGAAAATTTACCGACTGCATAAAAAACAAAATCTACCTATTACTATTGACCAAGCGTGGGATTTTTTATCGAGTCCAAAAAACCTTAAAACTATAACACCAGATTATATGGGCTTTAATATCCTATCTGGTGCTGACAGACCAATGTTTCCTGGTCAGATTATTCAATACATTGTAACTCCTGTGCTGGGTATAAAAACGAAATGGGTCACAGAGATTACACATGTTAGAGATAAAGAATACTTTGTAGATGAACAGCGCTTTGGGCCGTATGCACTTTGGCATCACAAACATTTTATTAAAGAAATTGAAGGTGGTATAGAGATGGAAGACATTATAGATTATAAAGTACCAATGGGAATTATAGGTCAACTATTCCATCCAATTGTAGTAAAACCGAAACTTGAAGAAATTTTTAACTACCGAACAAAAAAGTTAGAAGAACTTTTTGGAAAATATTAATTTATGAATCCTACAGTGAATATATTTTGGTTTAGAAGAGACCTGAGATTAGACGATAATGTTGGTTTTTATGAAGCCTTAAGAGGAGAACATCTTGTACTACCAATTTTTATTTTCGATTCTGAAATATTGGATGAATTACCAAAAAATGATGCTCGTGTAACCTTTATACACAAAACGCTTCAAGATATGAGGCAGACTTTGCAAGATGAATATGGAAGCAGTATTGCGATATATCACGGTAAACCAAAAGATATTTTTGAAACCCTATTGAAAGAATTCAAAATTCATACAGTTTATACAAATCACGATTACGAGCCTTATGCTAAAAAACGTGATGAGGAAATAGAAAAGTTGCTAGATAAAAATGATGTTGGTTTTAAAACTTTTAAGGACCAGGTAATTTTTGAGAAAAATGAAGTTGTAAAACAAGATGGTGATCCCTATGTTGTTTACACACCATATATGCGCACTTGGAAGGAAAAATTCAAAACTATCAACTTAGAAATTTTCTATACCAATTCCTATCTCAGCAATTTAGTTGAACACTCAAGATTACCAAATTTAAGTTTATCAGACATTGGGTTTAAAACTTCTAAACAAGAAATTGCAGATTATGAGGTAACGCCTACTCTAATTCAACAATATGAAGACACTCGAAATTTCCCTGCAAAGGATGCCACATCCCGATTAGGCCCTCACTTACGTTTTGGTACGGTTAGTATTCGTAAAATGATTAAAAAGGCCATTGCCGAAAACAATGAAATCTTTTGGCAAGAATTAATATGGCGCGAATTCTTTATGCAAATTCTATGGCATTATCCTCACACTGCCAAAGATTCATTTAAAGCTAAATATGACAGGATTGAATGGAGAAACAATGAAGAAGAATTTAAAAAATGGTGCAAGGGCCAAACAGGCTATCCTTTAGTGGATGCTGGTATGCGCCAACTTAATGAAACCGGGTTTATGCACAATCGGGTTAGAATGTTAGTTGGTAGTTTTCTATGTAAACATTTACTAATAGATTGGCGTTGGGGCGAGGCTTACTTTGCAGAGAAACTTCATGATTACGAAATGGCCAGCAATGTTGGTAATTGGCAATGGGTTGCGGGAAGTGGTGTTGATGCTGCACCTTATTTCAGAATTTTTAATCCAACAACTCAGATAGATAAATTCGATAAAGACAGAAAGTACATTAAAAAATATGTCCCAGAATTTGAGTCTGATGATTATGTGGAAAGAATGGTAGACCATAAAGAAGCTAGAGAACGTTGCTTAGAAACTTATAAATCTGCATTAAATTAACTTCAATGCTAAGGATACACTTCGCTATTAACTTTTATACTAAAGGATTACAATAAAATAAAATAATTTACGTTGCAATTAATAAGGTGTTATACACCTTTACAGAAATAACCATTTCAATAAACAATTTTAAAAAGCTCTGATTAGTCCTCAGGGCTTTTTCTTTTATACACTACAAAACCTAACATTATTTTAAGATAACATTGTTTTCTTTTGGTTAACTTTAAGCAACTAATTGTAAATCTATATATTATGAATACTTGGGACGTAGCAAAAAAATGGCATCAAATGTGTGCAGAAGGTAAAAACCTAGAATGCGTTAATGAACTTTATGCAGACAATGTAACCAGTAAAGAAATGCCAGGAATGCCTGGTGAAGTGGTTACAGGAAGGCAAAATGTATGGAATAAAAATAAAGAGTGGCTAGATAATGTTAAAGAGTTTCATGGAGGAGATATAAGCGAGCCTGTTGTTGCAGGAAATCATTTTACCACAAAAATGACTTTCGATGTTACCTTTAAGGACAGAGGAAGACAACAAATGGAAGAACTTGCCGTATTTGAAGTTAAGGACGGAAAAATTGTAAATGAGCAATTTTTATATTCTATGGAATAAATAAGGAAGCCGTGTAAAGTAAAAAGTGTAAAATTGTATACCTTGTATGACTTTACACTTTTTACTTTTTACTATATACTAAAATATTAGTTCCCTTCTACTCTTTCAATCTTAGCACCAATGGCTCTTAAACGCTCATCTATATTTTCGTAACCACGATCAATCTGCTCAATATTATGAATAGTTGAAGTGCCTTTTGCAGATAAAGCCGCAATTAGCAACGACACACCTGCTCTAATATCTGGCGAGGTCATTGTAGTCGCTTTTAAGGTCGATTTAAAATCATGACCAATAATTGTAGCTCTATGTGGATCACAAAGAATAATCTTTGCTCCCATATCAATAAGTTTATCAACAAAGAACAAACGACTTTCAAACATCTTTTGATGCACTACTGCACTTCCTCTAGCTTGAGTTAGTACTGTTAATATTATACTTAATAAATCTGGTGTAAATCCTGGCCATGGTGCATCTGCAATGGTTAAGATAGAACCATCAATAAAATTCTGTACTTCATAACCATTTGTATGAGCAGGAATATGGATATCATCTCCTTGACGCTCTACTGTAATACCTATTTTTCTAAATACGTTTGGTATCTGCCCTAAATCATCCCAACTCACATTAGTAATGGTCAGTTCACTTTTAGTCATCGCTGCAAGACCTATCCAACTACCTATTTCAATCATATCTGGCAACATTCTGTGATCTGTACCACCAAGTTTATCAACTCCTTCTATAGTTAATAAATTTGAACCAACTCCAGAAATTTTGGCTCCCATACGATTTAGCATCTTGCATAGTTGTTGTAAATAAGGCTCACAAGCTGCATTGTAAATTGTTGTAATTCCTTCTGCTAAAACAGCTGCCATTACAATATTAGCCGTACCAGTTACCGAAGCTTCATCTAAAAGCATGTAAGTTCCTTTTAGCTTGTCTGCCTCTACTCCATAAAATAAATCTTCTTTATTATAACGGAATTTAGCTCCTAGATTTATAAAACCTTCAAAATGTGTATCTAATCTACGACGACCAATCTTATCTCCACCTGGCTTTGGTATATATCCTTTGCCAAAACGTGCTAATAAAGGACCAACTATCATTATTGAGCCTCTTAAGCCTTTACCGTCTTCTTTAAATTCAGCAGATTCTAAGTATTTTAAATTAACTTCGTCTGCTTGAAAAGAAAATGAGCCTTTGCCTAGCTTTTCGATTTTAACACCCAGTTTTTTTAATAAAGCGATTAGTTTATTGACATCTATAATGTCTGGTATGTTGTCTATTTGAATTTTTTCTGCAGTTAAGAGAACTGCACATAAGATTTGTAATGCTTCATTTTTAGCACCTTGAGGCTGGATTTTTCCTTTTAACTTATGACCTCCTTCAATTATAAATGTTCCCATACGTTTTAGTAACGTTTTCTGTTATTGGAATATTTTTTCTTGCCAGAACTTTTCTTGTTTGAACTGCTCTTACTATTACCGTATTTAGATTTAGTACGCATCAAACTTGAAGAATCACTTAAATCTTCTTCGCTATTCTTAAGGTTAATTTTACCGTCAGAAAGCTCGTATAAATGATCAAAAATCACTTCATCTTCAACCGTATCTTTGTTCCAATTAAGGAAACATTTTTTCATATGGTTAGCAATGGTGTAAGTTAAAGCTTCTTTTAGTTCGCTTTCTTCCCAACTCACCGCTACATCTATCATAGTTTTAATATTATTACCATAAAAACGGTACTTAGGATGGTTTTGCGGATACTTTAATGGTTCTGGACGCGATTTTAATTCTTCTTCAGAAGGTTTCTCATAAGGAGAGTCTGCATCTAATTCAAAATTAGACATTATAAAAAGCTGATCCCATAATTTATGCTGAAAATCTGGCACGTCTCTTAAGTGAGGTTGCAGATTTCCCATTACCGAAATAATAGCTTTGGCTACTTTATTGCGTTCTTCTTTGGTTTCGCGAGTTTTTGCATAATTAATCATCTTCTGCAAGTGTCTTCCATACTCAGGAATAATTAAATGCTCGCGTTCTGTGTTGTATTCTAAATTGTCAATCAAAATTGTAAAATGTGTAGTAAATATTTATAAACCTGTAGTCATTAGGTTTTGTTGCAAAGTACAAAAAATTACGAAGCTTAAAAGAATTTTTAAAGAGAAATTACACCCTCTACATTTTCTGCAACTTCCTTGTACTTTTCTATAACAGCTTCTGGGTTTTTCATTCTAACATTGATAGAAATACTTGTATATTTTCCGTTCTTAGATTCATTGGTGTTAATTACAGCACCCAAATCGTTAAACAGGTCTTCTACGTCCTTAATTCCAGAGCCATCTGAAAGAACAATAAACTTGTACAAATATTCTGTTGGCCAAAGCGCAGTATCGTATAATTGAGACTTTAGCTTTTCGTAAAACTCTTCACTTTTCTTAGAACTATCCATGTCAAAATTTTTCAAGTGCAAAGATACACTTAACTTTACATTTTTCGATTTAATTTTTTATCACGAATTTTACAACAAAAATTTTGCCAATTTGAACCCAAAGAAAATAGTTATTACTGGTGGCCCTGGTACAGGGAAATCTTCAATTATTAATGCGTTAAAAAAACGTGGCTACTTATGCTACGATGAAATATCCAGACAGATTACCTTGGAAGCCAGAGAGAGTGGTATAGAACAACTCTTTTTAACCGAACCTTTATTATTTAGTGAGAAGTTGCTAGAAGGACGCACAAAGCAATATATAGATGCCAGTAACGAGTCTGAGCCTTTAGTCTTTTTAGACAGAGGTTTACATGATGTATTAGCTTATATGGATTATATAGGAGATACTTACCCAAAGCACTTTGTTGAAGTGTGTGAGACGCATCGTTACGACTTTGTTTTTATATTGGCACCATGGCAAGAAATATTTATCAGTGATAGTGAACGTTACGAAAACTTTGACCAAGCAACTAAAATTCACCACCACCTTTTAGAAACTTATGAACGTTTTGGCTACAAATTAGTTGATGTCCCTTTTGAAAGTATTGAAAAACGTACAGATTTTGTCCTAGAGACCTTAAATTTGCAGTAATGCACCCAATAGAAGTTTTAGAACGGTACTGGAATCATACAGCTTTTAGACCGCTTCAAGAAGAAATTATCACTTCGGTTTTAAACCAAGAAGATACTTTTGCCCTATTACCAACAGGAGGCGGAAAATCCATTTGTTTTCAAATTCCTGCTTTGATTAGAGATGGTATTTGCATTGTAATTTCTCCACTAATCGCCTTGATGAAAGACCAAGTGAGCACCTTAAAACAAAAAGGTATTAAGGCTATTGCACTAACATCTGGTATGTCTTATAGCGATTTAGATACACAATTAGATAATTGCATCTACGGAAATTATAAATTCTTGTATTTATCACCAGAACGTTTACAGCAGCCAATAGTGCAAGAACGTTTACAACAAATGAAAGTAAACCTAATTGTTGTTGATGAAGCGCATTGTATCAGTCAATGGGGAAATGATTTTAGACCAGCCTATAAAAACATCAATCTTTTAAGAAAAATTCATCCTACGGTTAACTGTATCGCTCTTACAGCAACAGCAAAACATAATGTGGTAGATGATATTATTGAAAACTTAGATTTTATATCTCCAAAGGTCTTCAAAGCTTCGTTCGAACGAAAAAATATAGCCTACAGTGTTATACATACGGACGACAAATTATTTCAATTACAACATATTCTCAATACACACAAAGGTGCTTCTATTGTCTATGTGCGTAATAGAAAAGCGACAATAGATATTCATAACTTTTTAAGTGCTAAAGGATTTTCTTCTACCTTTTATCATGGAGGTATTACTAATAAAGAAAAACAAGAACGGTTGTACCAATGGACTAATGGGCAAAAGGAAATAATCGTTGCCACTACAGCCTTTGGAATGGGAATTGATAAGGCTAATGTAAAAACCGTAATTCATTTTAATTTACCAGAAAGTTTAGAAAGTTATTATCAAGAAGCTGGTCGAGCTGGTCGTGATGGAGAATTGGCACATGCTATTATTTTAAAACAGTATATTGATGAAGATAACTTACGTAGCCAATTTTTAAGCACATTACCTTCGGTTGATTATGTAAAGAAAGTTTACATTAAACTCTGCAACTATTTTCAGATTGCCTATGGCGAAGGCGAAGGTAGTACACATCAATTTGATTTTAAATCCTTTTGTTCTACCTATAAACTGAATCCTAGTATAACCTACAACACCTTGTTAATTTTAGACCGAAACTCAGTTATAGCCTTAACCCAGCATTTTAATTTTAGGACAAAAATTCAGTTTATAACAACAAATAATGTGCTGTTTCAATATCTCGAAACACATTTAGAATTAAATACATTAGTAAAAGTGTTACTGAGGACTTATGGTGGCATTTTTGATTATGAAACTAAAGTGAATTTAAGTTTAGTAATACAAAAATCCAACCTATCAGAAAAGCAAGTGATATCACAGTTAGAACAATTACAAAAAGATGAAGTTATTAGTCTGCAAATTGCCAATACCGATTCTGAAATTACATTCTTAAAACCTCGTGAGGATGATATTACTATAAATCCTATTTCTAAAATTATAGAGCAGCAACATTTATTAAAACACCAACAAGTTGATGCAGTCCTTAATTATATTAAGAACGACTCTGTTTGTAAGAACCGGCAACTCCTTGCTTACTTTGGAGAAAAATCAACAAAATCCTGTGGTCAATGTTCGGTTTGCTTAGATAAAACTACAAAGATATCCATTAATAAAAAAGCTGATATCTCAAACCAAATATTAGAAATTTTACAAAGAGAAGATTTATCTTCGCGACAACTATTAAACGCACTTCATTGTAGCGAAAAAGTGTTGTTAGACAACCTATCTGAACTCATCGAGATTAAAAAAATTAAATTAACCCACATAAATACTTACACACTTACATGACAGAAAAACGTAGCTTACGAATTGTTTTTATGGGCACACCAGATTTTGCTGTGGCTACCTTAAAAGCGCTCATTGAAAATGAGTACAATGTTGTTGGTGTTATTACAGCACCAGACCGCAAAGCTGGTCGTGGACAAAAATTAAGAGCTTCGGCAGTAAAGGAATTTGCTTTAAAACAAAACCTAAATATTTTACAACCTAAAAACTTAAAAGCTGAATCATTTATAGAGGAACTAAAAGCGCTAAATGCCAATTTACAAATTATTGTAGCCTTTAGGATGCTGCCAAAAATAGTCTGGCAAATGCCAGAATATGGTACCTTTAATCTTCATGCTTCGTTATTACCACAATATAGAGGTGCAGCTCCAATTCATTGGGCTATAATTAATGGAGAAACAAAAACAGGTGTCACCACATTTTTTATTGATGAAAAAATTGATACAGGAGCCATTATCTTAAGCAAAGAAACTAAAATTGGAAATGACACAACGGTTGGTGAACTTCACGACGAATTAATGACTATTGGAAGTGATTTAGTTATAAAAACGGTAGAGTTAATTGAAAAAGACACTGTTTCTACAACCATTCAACCAAAATCAGAAGATTTAAAAACCGCCTATAAGCTCAACCGTGATAATTGTAAGATTGATTGGTCTCAAGATTTAGATACTATATACAATAAGGTACGTGGATTAAATCCATTTCCTACAGCTTGGTGTTATTTAGATAATGACGAAGACGAACTACTCACCATTAAATTATATAATATCGAAAAAGAAGCCACAACACACAATCACAATTCAGGAGCCATATTTACTACAAAGGATGAATTAAAAGTCGCATGTATAGGAGGTTACATTAAAGTTAACGAAATTCAGCTTCCAGGAAAGCGAAAAATGGATGTAAAATCGTTGTTAAATGGCTTTGAATTTTCTGAATCCGCAAAACTGCTGTAAACCCTTATGGGCATTGGTATCATAAAAAATCCGACAAAATGCATTCCTTTATTAACAAATGGCATAACTTATTAACAAAAACGCCTTTTTCCCTTGCTATTACTTGCGTAGCTTAATATTCCTAATAATTTTGTGTACGGATTTTTAATAATCACTATTTAAAAACCAAATTTTTAACAATTTAAATTTAATATTTATGAACAAAACAGATTTAATCAATGGTATGGCAGAAAATGCTGGAATTACAAAAGCGGCTGCAAAAAAAGCATTAGATTCTATGCTAATTGACATCGAAGGAGCTTTACAAAAAGGAAACAGAGTTTCTTTAGTAGGTTTTGGTTCTTGGTCAGTATCTAGAAGAGCTGCAAGAGATGGAAGAAACCCTCAGACTGGAAAGACTATTAAGATTAAAGCTAAAAACGTAGTGAAATTTAAGGCAGGTTCTGACTTAAGCAACGCTGTAAACTAAGACATTTTATCTTAAAGATACAGAGCCCACTCACAGAGTGGGCTTTTTTTTGCGCTATTTTTCAGTCGTTTAAGTTGTTTAATTAATAAAAATATCATAGATTTAGTTGTCACAAAGGCTGAAAAGAAAATGACTAAACCCGAAAAAGGCAATTTACTTATTGCAGAACCATCCATAATCGGAGACATCTCATTCAATAGAGCAGTGATTCTTCTTGCAGATCATAATGCTTTGGGTTCCGTAGGTTTTATTTTAAATAAGCCTTTAGAATATAACCTTAAAGATCTTGTAGACGGAACTGAGGCAGACTTTAAAATCTATAATGGTGGTCCTGTAGAACAGGATAATCTTTATTTTATCCATAAATCACCCGAATTAATCCCTAATAGTATAGAAATATCTAATGGTATTTTTTGGGGAGGCGACTTTAATGTAGTGATAGACCTTATTAATGAAAGCAAAATTTCGCAGGACGATATTAGGTTCTTTTTAGGCTATTCTGGTTGGGCAGAACAACAGTTAGACAATGAGCTTGAGTCTAATGCTTGGTTAGTTTCAGAAAACATTTACGACAATAACATTATAGCAAAATCGTGCAATTCTTTTTGGCGCGAAAAAATGCTAGAACTGGGAGGTGATTATAGTATATGGTCTAATGCTCCTGAAAATCCTAGCTATAATTAGATAAGGTTATGTATCTAATTACATACTTAACCTCAACTTAGCATTCAATTTTGCCACAAGACTTTGAGCAAAATTACTACCATAAGTTTTCTTACGATATTGGGTAATTGGCACAATGCCTTTAATTACGTTGGTAATAAACAATTCATCTGCTTTTTGAAGTTCAAACGGACTAATGGACGTTTCTTCAACAAACAAATTAACATCTTTAGATAAAATATCCAGCATTTGCTTTCGCATTACACCTTTTAAACAACCATCTTCTAGAGGAGGAGTTTTTATTTTATCCCCTTTAACTAAAAATAAATTTCCGTTTAATGCTTCAATTACAGATTTATTTGTGTTTAAGATTAAACAATTATCATAATCATTTTCCTTAGCATAAATACTCCCAATAACCTGAATAGCTTTATTGTTAGATTTTAAACCCGATAATAATCCTGGCGCCGCAAAATAGTCTTTATATAAATCTACTGTATACGAAACTGAACTGTCAATGTTATAAAACGGGCTATCATAAGGCTCAGTAACAATATTAAAGTTGATTTCGGTTTTTGTATCTGGCAAATATTTACCACCTTCTCCTCTATCTACATTAAGTCTTACTCTAGCTGAGGCATTTAATAAGTCGTTTACTTCAACAGTTTTTAAGATTTCTGCCTCAAGAAATTCCATGGTGAAATTCATAGGAATATCCATTCTCATAATTCGCATAGAAGCCATGAGTCTAAAGTAGTGATCTTCCCAAAAGAAAATTTTACCATTCACTACTTTTAAGGTCTCAAAAAGCGCATCACCATACTTATACCCTCTATTTTCAGATGTTAGCTTAGAATTTGTTTTATCGACTAGATTGCCATTAAAATTTATCATAAAAAAAAGTCTCGATTCATTAAAAAATTAAATCGAGACAAAGATATAATAGTTGAGTTAGTTACGGGTTACCTAGAGCCCAAAACTTGTTTAAGGCTAGAGATTTGATTTTCCCAAAGCATTTTTCCTTCGTCAATTTCATCCTCTTCAGCAAAATCTGTAATCATTAATGACACATCTTTGGTGATTTCATCAACTTGAATACGAATTTCAAAATAGTAAGCTGCACCATCTTCGTCATCACTTAGCCAACGAAACTTAATTCGTTCACCACTTTTTTTACTAAGCAGTTTTGCTTGTTCTTCAGAACCATCCCAAATAAAAGTAAATAATTCTCCTCTAGAGTTTACATTATCTGCAAACCATTCTGACAAACCAGAAGGTGTAGATATATACTGATATATAAGGGATGGAGATGCCTGAATAACAAACTCCATTTCATATTTTTCTTTATCGTCCATATAAGCATTTTATTGTGTGCTCAATATATACAATTATGGTACAATTAAAAACTTTAAACTAAAAATATTTTTTTTAGAATGTTATGTTTGTTGTAGTAGAATTTGTTTTTATATTTGCAGCCGCAATCATGGCGAGGTAGCTCAGTTGGTTAGAGCGTTGGATTCATAACCCAGAGGTCAGGAGTTCAAATCTCCTTCTCGCTACAATTCTTAATCAATTGCAAATAAACGGTTTAGTTCACTCTAAACCGTTTTTTTATGCAAAATATTTATGAATTAATTACCTTAGAGTTCTTAAACGAACACGATTTAGAACACGATTTGGAACACAAACGAAAATTTACTGAACCAAAGATATATGACGCCAATGGTGACTTAAAAGAGCGTTGGTATGTCTATTTTTCATTTCGCAACCCTGAAACAGGAAAACTACAACGGATGAAAAACATATATGGTGGTGCCAATAGATATAAGACCAAGTCCGAACGTTATAGTATCTTAAATCTATATCGCAAACGACTTTTGAAGTTTTTAAATGAAGGGTATAATCCCTTTGAAGAAAATACAGAGTTTCATCAAAAAAGAACCAATGAATCGAAAGTTGTTCCTCAAAACAAACAACAAAACCTAAATGCTGATATAGCCAACACTAATATTGATCAACAGAATAAGACAGAAAACAAACCGCAACAAGAAGAAAGTTATTCAATGCCTATCCATAAAGCCTTTGATAAAGCTATTCTTTTGAAGACTAATGTCGTAAGTAAAACAACACTTAACGATTACAAAACCCGTATTTCACAATTCCAGAAATGGTTATCGGAAAAGCATAAAAACATAACCAAGGTTAATCAAATCAATAAAAAAATAGTGGTTGAATTTTTAAATGGCGTTCAATTAAGTAGTTCTGCGAGAAACCGCAATAATTATAGAGTGGTTTTAAGTAGTATATTTCAATTGATGGAGGATAATGAGTTGATGGAAAAGAATTTCATAAAACAAATAAAGTCCATCAGAACAAAACCTAATCGACATAAAACCTATTCCTTAAAGGAACAGAAAGCTATATTCGAATTTTTAGAGACTAATGATAGATTGCTTTTACTGTATATAAAGTTCATATCCTATAACTTATTGAGACCTATCGAAGTTTGCAGATTAAAAATTAAGGATATCAATATTGAACAAAAGACATTGCATTTCCAAGCCAAGAACAAAATCTTGAAAACGAAAATCATACCAGACATTCTATTTAAAGAACTTCCCGATTTGACCAAACTAAACGGTGAATTTTTATTGTTTACACCGAACGGTATCGGAGGTGAATGGAACACAGCATTAATTAACCGCAGAGACTACTTTAGTAAACGGTTCAAATCGGTTATTAAAGACCGTTTCGGTTTTAATGAAAATTACAGTTTATACAGTTTTAGACATACATTCATCACTAAATTGTACAGAGCATTGAAAAAAGACTCCTCACCGTATGAAGCCAAAAGCAAGCTCATGCAAATCACTGGACATACTACTATGACAGCACTGGAAAAATATCTTAGGGATATTGACGCAGAACTGCCAGAGGACTATTCAGATTTATTATAATTTGGTAATATTGAGAGCAACAAAATGGAAAATTTAATAAAGAAAATTAGTCGACCTATTATTTTCTATCTCCCAAGGGCAGTAATAGAAAAAGTATCTGGTAAAGATCTAAAAGCGTTGGATGATATTGGAATGACCAATACACTTTTTAGTATAGACACTGAAGGTAATACTAAACAAATAACCAATGTTATAGAGCCAATTTTCTTATTAGGTAAAGATCAATTATTAAAAGCTAGTGTATTTGAATTATTAAAAATGAAAGGATCTTTAGAAAAGGATACTTTTTATTTCTTATTAGATAACTATTTAATAGAACTTGACACTTGGATAAACACAACCAACATTATTAAAGAAAGCGCCATTAAAGACACCCATAATTATTCGTCACCCATTCAAGCATATTTAGACATGCAACATCGATTTCTTGTAGAACATAAGAATGAACTCAAGTCTCATTTCGGTTATTGGAAAATGAGTATCGAATTAGAACGTGTATTTAATTTGGCACCACCTACCGAAGAACAGCTAGATGCATATAATAAAAGAGAGTCAACAGGAATTACGAAAAAAGAAAACAATAAAAACAATAAAATAAAACCAAAATTAATTACTGAAAAGGAGGTTGACATTTATTTACTCCAAACTGTTTTTAATGTTGATTTAAAAGCAAAAAACAATAAAAATTAAAGAATAATATTGTATTTTTACGTAAAACAAACGTTTATTTTACGATAAATGGATAGACAGAGATTTTATACTTGTAAGTATTGTTTCAAGGAATATGAGCCAAAACGACGCCGTGTGCAGAAATATTGCAGCAATACTTGTCGTTCAAAAGCGTTTCATGCAAGAAAAATTAATGCATTAACAACTCAAACAGACCAAGGTATTGTACCACTAGATACTCCTACTCCACAACAAGAATCACTGTCCTTAGCTGGAATTAGTAATGCTGCTGCTGGTGTTTTGGCAGTAGAAGGAGTAAAACGTCTCTTAACTAAAGAGGAAAATAAACCAGCAACTAAAAAAGATTTAGCGCAATTGGTAGAGAAACTATCTAACCGTTATCATTTGATAAAGAATATGAATCCGAATGCTCAAGGAGCGTATCCATATTTTGATTTATTGGAAGGCAAAATTGTATATTTAAGACCTCAATAAATCACTTATGACAATATTATACATCCATGGTCTTAATGGCTCATTAAGTGCCGAAAAACGAACAATTTTGGAGCAATATGGAACTGTGATATCCCCTTCCATAGATTATCACAACATACCCAATACTATAGAATGGTTATACGATACTTACAAAAACAAAACTATTGATGTTATTATAGGCAGTAGCATGGGAGGTTTTACAGGGTTTCATCTTTGTAAACTAATGCAAAAACCAGCACTACTATTTAATCCTGCTCTAACTGCTAGATCAGTTGAACAACAAACACCTAATACACCTTCTAATAATGGAAACAACATTTCTATGGTATTAGGAGCAAAAGACACCGTTGTAGACCCAAAAGGCACACTAAACTTCATTGGTGACCATCTTAACGCAGAACAACCTTTTGATATTAAAATCCTTCCGCTTTTAGAACATAGAATCCCTGTTGATGTTTTTGATGAAATGGTTGATAGCTTCTTTTTTTAAATATTTTTTTTAAAGATAAACAACTCAATTTTAATCAGATACAACATTCACATAAAAAAATAACTATATTAAAAATGTACTTCTATTTCTACCAAAATTATGCTCCTTCTTTTGTTTAAGTACTTTTTGTCTAACATTTTTAGATATTAAAATGGTAACATATCAAAATAAAGCTTTCCGTTTGATTCCTTTATTTTTACATAGATTCGGCTATGCTTATGGTAATTATCGTAAAAACGATAATACTTGTACCCCTCATCTTCCCATTCTGGATTTTCAATTTTTAAATGCAACTTCCCTTTAGATGTTTTATAAGCACATTTAAGCATATGGGTAAAGAACTTATAAAAATTTAATTTATTAGGAAAGTTTGTCTCTATGTTATTGGCTAATAAATGATATAGGAAGATTTTTGGTTTGTTTTGAAGTACAGCTACCGTTAAGCTTTTTATAGTAATTCCAGAAGTATTTGATTTATTTAACCTCATCAAAATAGATTTAATTAGCAGTTAGAATCAATATTTATTTAATTGACTTAAATATTCTTTAAGTGTAATAGTTGCAATTTTTAACCCTTTGGCTTTTATCTGTAGACCATTATCTGAAGTTAACAAAATAGGATTTTCTTGCTTAAATTTTAATGCTACTGTTAAGATTAAATTATCAGCCGATCTATTACTAAAATCAGGTGGAAGTAATGAGATGTCAGCAAGTTCCATTTTTAAATTTCTTTTATCTATATTCTGATTTATGGATTTTAAAGCTTTTTGTACTTGTCTTTTACCATTATTATCTAAAGTAGATTTTAACTTATCGAGTTCATCTAATACTTTTGCAGATAGAATCACAGGATATTTCTTGTTAATTTTAGTAATTATTTCAGGGCAGTCTACAAATACATTTGTATCAATGATATAAAGGTTTTCTTTGTTTTTCTTAATCTCCTTTTTTGGTTTCTCTAATTTTGACAAATCTATTTTACCAACAACCTTAATTCCAATTTGAGAAGTTGAGTCTACTTTGTCTTTTAATTTTTTTGATACTTTTTGTGTTATTGTATCGGCAGCAATTTTTTTGTTAAGTTCATTATATCTTTCTTGAAAAACACTACTAAACTCTAATAGTTTATCCTTTTCATTATAAACTTTTTGTCCATTTTTGTACACAAAAAGATGCTCTAAATAAGGATAACCACCTGCGTCTTTTGTATAGCTACCTATATCACATTGATAATACACAGATAGTAAATAAAAAAAATCTCCCAACTCTAATTTCGCATATTCACTTTGTTCTTTGATAAGGACATATATTCCCTCTAAAGGAAACTTATTCTCCATATACTTTCCTATATAACTGGAATTTAACAAGGCTTTATATAAAAGCATACTATCTTCAGATATATCTAATTCCTTACCATATTTACTTACTTCATTATATGAGTCTATATATTGGTTTTGTCGATTTCCATTTTTATATGATATAGACTTTCCAATATCATGTAAGAGCAGGAATAATATAAACTCTTCCTTATTTTCTTTTGAAAAACCATCAAAAAAATACTTTTCAAATTGGTTGTATACATTTATGGTATGATCTTTTATTACATAATGTCTCACTCTGGCATTATACAAAACATTGAGAGCAGGTACCTTTTCACAAATTTCTTCTATTCTTTTTTTGCCATCCATTTTAACTAGATAATTGTTTTAATACTTTAAGAAAAATTAAGTTGACCTTGATTGGTGTTGTATTGGTTTAGTACATAATTAAAAGCTTTTTCTAGAGTTTTTTCACCAATCCCTTTGTAATTTGCTAAAGCAATCATAGAATTTACTTCTCCTAACCTTATCAATTCACTGATTTTTCGAGCATATTGCGGTTGAATACCTGTTTCCTTTTTTAGTGATTCTGGGCTTAAACCAAGCCATTTCAACTTAAACTTCTCAAATAAATCATCTTTTGCGTTTGGGTCATAATCATATATCTCTATATCAATTGAACACTTTCCTAGATACTCATCCATTAAAGATTTAACTGTTTGAATATCCAATCCACCGTTATGCGTTCCTAATAAAGGAAAAGCAATTGACGTAATACCTTTTGTTTCATAGGTTTCAACAAATTTTTCCAAGCCAGATACAATCCACTCTATTTTACTTGGGTATTTCCAATGAAACTTTGTTGGAAAGTTTAAAATCCAAGGTACATTATCTTGTTTATTGTATAACCAAAGTACACCAGGTTTAATGAGTTTATTTTTACAATGCTCTTTGTATTGTTGAAACATTAATGGGTATCTTAACTTATATACTTGAGCTATTCCTTTACCCATAACACCAACACAATTGACTGTATTCACAACTGTTTGACATTTAGAATTAAAAATATTACCATGTATGTATTTTATTGCCATATCTTAATTTTTATATATAAGCCAATCCCTTTTCCCTATTGCAGTATCAACAAAATATACCTCTAAAGGTCTCTTTGTTTTAACAAACTTAATTTTTGGATAAGCTATAATTTCTGTTTTAGTCTCCCTTTGTATGTGTTCCGATTCCAGTATATTTAATTCATTTATTCCTTCCCCCTTAATTAAAATATGAGCAGAATCTTTGTATTCTGATTCAATAGAAATTTCAGAATCAGTTTGAGAAATTAGAAGTTCTCTATTTCCTCGGTGATACACCCTCATTCCATCAGAATTTATTTTCTTACAAATTGGATCATCACCTAATTGAGCTTTAAGAATGTTCTCATATTCTTCATTGTAGCAAATAATTTCAAATGAATCTAATGTTGAAAAATCAAACTCTTCTTCAACTAAAAATTCTTGCTGTGCATATTGTTTATAATTCTCAAAATCATCGGGATTAGCATACAAGTATGTTACATTTAATGAGTCAGGATCATTTGAAACATTCTTTACTTGTGACCAATTGGTTTGCATATTACCTGTACTATAAAAGCACTTGCTAGGCATTTTCATTAATACTTCTTTCAAATCAAATTTAAAGAACACAGGGATAGGGCATTTGGGCAGTCCTAAATTTCTTGCTTGTGTATAATACGATTTACCCCATGATGTTATTAAGGAATCATCCCATCCCAAACATTCATTGTAAAATTGCGTGGGTGTATGAGGACGAAAATAAAAACGAGCATAACCATGAGCTGTATTACGTCTATCTACAAGATTACCGGCTGCGTTAGCGAAATTACCTTCAGCCTTATTTCGACTTAAAATTTTTCGTTTTTTTATGATATCAATTGCATTAAATAAATGTGTAAAATGATATATAAACGGTTGTCTATCGAATCGTTCTAAAAAATCAACACAATTAAATTCTGTTTGATATTTTTTTAGCGTGGAATCAAATTTTTCTATTATTTGAGGGTTTTTTCTTAATTCCTGCCAATCCCAATAATCCCTAAACTTCTCAATCAATTCACTTGTGATCTGTATATCCATTGACCTGGAGACTATTGACCAATTTAATACATCAGCAAAAGGTTGTAATAACTCTTCAGATATTATAAAATCTTCCCTGTCGCATATAGTAGACCATTCTAACTTATTTTTAAATTGCTTTAGATTCTCTATCGATATATTAAAATCTTGTGAACTTGAAATGTAATTCCAGTTCAGTAAATTTTGAAACTTCTTCAAAAATGAAATATCAGAAAACTTAATTACTCTGTTTTTTGTTACAAGTTCCCAATCTAATAGTTCTCTATAATCCCATAAAATATCTAATGATAAGTTTGGATTACTTGAAATACTATACCAATCTAATTCCTTACCTTTTAATAATGAAAGTACATTTGCATTAGGCTCAAAAGTTTCACTTTGAGAAACCAACATCCAATCTAAAGGCTTATTACTAATACTTTTAATTAATTCTTCTGAAAATTCAATATCACTCCTTTTCGATATTTCTTCCCAATTCCATTCTTTATTGGATAAATCAAGAAATAATTCATTTTTGAATTCAATATCATTTCTTGATGATAAATATTCCCAATCCCAATTCTTATCTTTATGTTTACTTATGAAAGTTATAGTAAACTTAACAGAATCATTACATGACAACGTTTTCCAATTCCAATTCTTGTCAATATATTCATCTAGTAGTTCTTCATTTATATCAGAATCTATTCTTTTAGAGAAATATTGAAAATTAATAAAGTCTATAAATTCATTGAAACGGTCCTCAAAGCCTTTATCCTTTCTAAAACAACTACTATATTCTGATAAGTATTCCCAATCCCAATATGTAGTTTGAATACTTAAAACTGAAGTGTTCCAATTGATGCTATCCAATTTTGACAATGATTTAAAATCCCAATTATAGTTTCTTGAATTAAGTAGGTTAAGAATTTTATTTATCCATACTCCATAGCTAAATAAATTTTTATTCCATTTTAAAGACTTATTGAGAGATTTTGAACTGGAAAATGCTTCCCAAGATATATAATCGTAATTTTGGCCAAGGTAATTTAAAGGACTAAAATCAGGTAAATCATAAAAAAAAGAATAATTCCAATTAAAGACCTCAATATTTTTAGTCTTCCTAATTAAAGACTCTAAATCTTCATAATCAAACTTCTCTGTTATAACTTGCCATAAAGAAGTATTCGTTTCGATGTCTAATACCGAAATACAAGTCGCAATTTCTATTAGTTTATTAAATTCTAAATCAACTTTTTCAAACCGCTCATTTAAGAGGATTTCCCAGTTCCAATGTTCATTATACTCTGGTAAATTATTTAAAATAAATTGCTTGTCAGCTTCTTTAGAAATATATTCCCAATCCCATCGGTCTACATATAAATCTAACTCATCAAGAACATTATTGAAATCTAGATTCTGTGTTAGATACACCCAGTCCCATTTATCAATCCAGTTAGGATTCCCTAATGACTCAATTTTTATTGTTGAACAAAATCGTTTTGTTAATATCTTCCAATCCCAGTTTAAATCAATATTTTTTAGAATAAATTCTCTAGAAGGCTTTTCTGTTATATCTGACCATTTATCAGGATTCTCTTCCAAATACTTTAAAACACTATCCGATTGAAAAATTATCTCTAAAGTTTCACCTTTAATTTCAGGCAATAGGAGATTATAATTCAATCTATCTTTAAATTCTAATATGAAAGCAGATTGGTTTATTAGATTAGTATTTGTAGAAATTAAATCCCAATTCCAGTTGAACTGGATATAATCGGAAATTATTCGCGTATCAGTGATATGTGAAGACAAGAAATCAAAACCTTTATCTGTTACAACTTTTTTGGTGTATTTGCCAAAAAAATCATAAGTCCATTCTAGATATGGGTTACATTCAAAACCCAAAGTATAATTACCACTAGCCCAAGTTAAATAACCACTACTTTCTAATAAATTTATCAAACTTTCGGACCAAACATAATTTAATTGGTTTGGAGCGTAGCTCATTAACTTGTCTTCTTTATACTTCACTAATACTTCTTTTAAGGATTGTGAGTTGCAATAGAGTTCCACATGTTCACTTGAAGTGAAGGCTCTGTTTAATGTATTAATTAGGTTTAGATGTTCACTAAAGTTCAAAACATTTTCCAAAATGTATGACAAATCATAGTCATTTGAAATGAAAATCCAATCCCATTTTTTAGATGGGAATTTACTAATCAAGGGTGCTGCATCAGAAATATTTTTAGTTAGCTCACCTAGTTCAAAATTAACTTTATCAATATTGGACTTAATGAATTGAAAATCTAATTGAGGCATTATTACGTCCCAATCCCATTCTTCTTCCTTTAATTCTGGAATGAGCAATAACGTTTTAACTACTTCAATACTTATGTCTTCTTTTGCAGATATAACTCCATAATTCCATGGAAAGTGGGTTGCATTATTAATTAAAAAGTCATCATCAATACGCGAGGATAAGGTTGTCCAATCTAATTCTGATTTATATTTATTAAAATATAATTTTAAAATCTCAACTGGACACTCATTTGAAATTGCGAACCATTGGTCCGCATTTGCATTTTGAGCTAAATAGGTGAATAGTTTTTTATCATTCCAAACTAAACGCTTATCCAATATTAAAGAATCCAAGTCTAATAAATCTTCAAAAGGTATAATGGTTTCATAATCTAATTTAGCTTTTGGATCTTTAATTAGTTTCAAATACAAAGCCCATTCTACTTTTTTTTCTTTTTGAATTATATTATCTGATTTGTTTAATAATTCTGATGCTTGAATACTTATACTCTCATTATAAAAAACAATTGGAATGTAAACACCATCTTGTTTAAATAGACGAATATCTACTTGACAGCTATCAAATTTAAAATATGGTGATTCTTGAGATTGATAGATATAATACTCTTCATTTGATTGTTGTTTGTGTCGTTTGATTAAATCTGTTTCATCGACTGGAAAAATCTCACTTATATTAATTTTTTTGTATTCAATTTTCTTTTTATTCGTTATTTCAGAATAAACCCCTAAAGCTGTATTGAACGGAAAAAACAAATTTTCTATTGAATCACTAGGTCTTAAATTAGGGTTTTCGAACAATATTTTTTCTCCTGTAAAGAATTCATATTTCTTTTCTTCAATTAATACCTTTTCTCCTAATTCAGTTAATGTGTAATAACCGTCATAAAACTCAATAAGACCCCAATCAATAACAGGTTGAATTAACAGGTTGAAAACATCTAGTTCAGCACTATCAGCATACCGTTTAGGCTCTACCTCAAAGTTGTCTAAAACATTAAATCCCAAAATTGTAGCAAATCTTTTTTGTTCAATACTTCCGCTATTGGATTTTAGAATTGAACAGACTATTTTATCAAAGTCTTCAATTTGATGCTCTTCATAAAATGAAATATTGTATGTTGTTTTCTTTAAACTCCAAGTACGAAAACCAATATCATCTAAAGTAGATGCATACACGAGTTCAGCATTTTTTAATATATCCTGCCAATTCATTTAGTTTCGTATTTTATAATTTTACCGTTAGGATTGTCCTCAATAGTTTGATATACATTATCATAAATCGATTTTTGTCTAAATAATTCACTATTCCCAACAATAATTAATAACCGTTTAGCTCGTGATAATGCAACATTTAATCTATTGGGAGACTTTGCAAATCCTAACTCTTTTTGTTCTTGGTAACCCAAATCTCCATAAAGTGTCCTATCAGGCTTTTGATTTTTATCAGTAGCAATTCTATTACTACGAACCATAGATACTATAATTATATTACGCTCCATACCTTGAAAGCGGTCAACTGTACTTACTCTAATAGGTATATCCTTAAACTTATTTCTCAAGTCTTTTAGTAACCTAATCTGTTTCCCATAAAAACTTATTAAACCGATTTGTTGGTCTTCTGGATTTTTCCAAAAATTTTGATATTGATGAAAATTTTCAGATGTACGAAAGCTTTCCAATATTTCTTGAATAGCCTCAACCTCTCCATAGTTTACCCTTGAAGTACCATCTAACAATTCTGGAGAATCAGTATCCACCCAAATCACATGATTATCTTTTGTTAAGTCATTGCTTGACAGAAAACCTTCAATCTCTATTCCATGATAACGAGATGCAGGATTACCCTTGTCAGGGTCATTTACACCCAAATCTATTGGTTCGATTAAACCACATTGTAACCCGCCATCATCTACATAAAACTGTTTAATAACCTCATTTATATCTGGGTGCATCCTGTATTGCAAATTGAAAACACCTTTTAAGCTATCATCTATCTCATTAAATAAACGTTCAAAATGCGAGACTTCAAGCACGTCAAAATTCTTGTCCACAAACCTTTTAAGCTCATTTATTTTTTTGATTTCCGTCTCATTATCTATTCTATCTAAAAGAAAATCCAAAGACATCATAAATGATTCTTTGTCTAACAAAGGAGGCAGCTGTCTATGATCTCCAATGATTATATTTTTTTTACCATAAATTAGGGGAAGTGACAATTCGGCTGGTGTAGCTTTACTCGATTCGTCTTGAATTACTGTTGTGAAAAATAAATCTACCTCTTCATATTTAGCTTTATTTTCCCCTTGTTTATTGACATATTCGTTCTTTTTTCCATATATTTCGCAATACTGCTTATAAAAAGCTGTTGAAATTTTTACATTCCTATTATACGTTGCTGATAGCAAGTCTGAAAGAACTTTATTATATTTTCCAATCGAGCTACAAGTAGCTCCAATAACATTACAATTTTTAACATAAGAGTTATAAAAAGCTTCTTTCATTTTTTTAGAAGGATTCGATAAGTTTTTGTGCCATAACTCATAAATTGAACCATCTAACTCATTTTTGTCTATCCTACTTTTTATGTTATTAATCCAATTAAGCAATATCAGCTTCTGGGGCAAACTCTCCTCATCATCATTCATTTCGTCATGAGCTACATCAATTATACCATTTTCTACCCATCTTTTCATTGTTTCAATTGAAAACTGACGTCCTTCAATTTCTAACTTCTCTTCTCCCCCAATACGGATGGGTTTTACTAAATTGTGAGAACTGTTAACAATACGATCAATTGCATTATCAACAGCAAGGTTAGTTTCGGAAGTCAACAAAATTCTCTCCTTTGAATCCTTACGAATATGCTGCCAAATAATTTCTGCAATAGCAGTAGATTTCCCTGTTCCTGGAGGTCCCTGAATTAATGCTAAATCTTCCGCAAGCAATGTTTTTATAATTGCCTGTTTTTGGGGTTCATTAATTCTTTTATTTAACAAATGGTTATTTAAACTATTATATGTTTCGCTTGAATTGTGGATATGATATTCTATATCTTCAATTGCTATAGCTTTTGAAGCATCAAAAATAAAATCCGATAAATTAGGATTTTGAAGATTGTCTCCCGAGACAATATTGTTTAAAGAAGATTTTAAACGATTGATTTTTTCTATATCACCAATGAGATTGGGTTCTATTGTATCAATTTGATTCTCCTCAAGTAATCTTCTATTTCTCTCAAAGTGATCTCCAGAAATATCCAATGTTATTTCTGGAAAACTTACTCTAATTAATTTTCCAAGATACTTGCCATCAAAGTTAAAATCAGCACCCCTTATTTCTTTTATTGCAGTAGACTGTGATTCTCTTTTTGCTAAATCATCTATGGAAAGAATATATTTTTCCATATTATTTGGAATATCATACAACCCTGTCTGGTAAAGACCTGAATCAAAATCATTTAATTCAGATTGAATCATTTCTTTAAGCATAATGGCTTGTTCACTAGATTGATACTCCTGATAAAAATATAAGGTTCCCTTTCTATTATCTCTCTTGGTTTTAATAGAGGGAAATTTTTCTCGCAGTTGTTTTTCCGTTTCATCTAATGATACATCTTGAATTTGAAAATCAATATTGCATCTATGATTACTAAAAAGGTGAAAATTTATAAAAGGACATTTACTAATATTATTTAAAATAACATCGACTATATCTTCATTTCTCCAATCAAAATCAATTCCAATACTCTCTGTGTTTTCGCTAACTGATATGGAATCTCCATTAAAAGAGTTATATACTTCTTGCCAAAAATCTTCCTGTTTATAATTTATAGAAGGTAAAAATTCAGTGGTATATTTATATAAATCATAACTATAAACAAACTTTGATTCAAATTGGACATTCTCTGAACCGAAAAAAGAATGAAAAAACTTTTTTAAACGGTTGTACTTCATTTTAAATTCCCATTTCTCATCATTATAACCTTTTAACATACCATCTTCCTGACGATTTCGTTTAAGATTTGTTTTAAAAAGGAATGAATTATTTTCAGTATTTAATATTGGCAAAGTATGAGAGGATTCTTTGGGGTTATATTTTCCAATAGCATTCTCATCTACATAAAAAACATATTCATAGCCAATAAGTGTTAATCCAAATTCTTTATTTAATTTTTCAGTAATTTCCTCTTTTAGATATCCACTGGATATTTCAATGATTCTATTCCATGTAATATTTCCATTTCTTCTATGAGTACTTGTTTTGTGAGTTGCTGATAGAAAAGGTAGTTTCTTTTTAATAAAATATAAAGGGTTTGGATATGCTGGTATAATTATGCTTGCATTTTCAGGAATATTAATATTGTTTGAGCTTTCTTCATTTAACAATTTAAGGTCGTCAATTGAAATTTGCAGCCTACCATTTCTATCAAATTCATAATCAATGCTTAAGTTATTCATTACATCCTTTAAATCACTAATCGGTGATTTGAATTTGTTTATATATCCATCAATAATGGGGTTTGGAAGGAATTCAATGAAATTTGCAGAAGCCTTAACTGACAGTTCCCTTTTTTGTTCTAAACTTATTTCATTTGCATGATTTGTATCTACATGAATATATTCATTTTTTAAATTAATTTGCTCTGAATTGATGTTGAACGTTGTTGCTAAAGACTCTAAAAATTTGTCTGTTTCATCATTTTCATCAATCCTTAAAAAAAGTTTGTCATTTACGATTCTAGGTGGTTCTGGAATGACCCTGACGGGTACAGAACGTAATTGCAACATCTGCTCTTGTACATCAGTATGAATTTTCCATATATCCTGTAACAAAATTGGCATTCTATTCTTAATTTTTTTAATTGATACGGTAACCCCGTTCTGCTATAATCTTATTAAATTTTTAAAAAATCCATATTCTTCATCAATTAGTAATGAACGGTCCAAGAATGAATTAAACTCTTCACAAGCGTTTTCAGGTATCAATGTGCAACTATAGCAGGCCGCCATATTTAAACCACCTATTCCTTGACCATCTTCGGTATTATAGCATATTGGGTCTGAAGCACAATCGGTAGCTCTATGGATTGCAGATTTTAATAACCTCAACGTTCTTTCTTCGGTCGCTTGAGAAACCAAGCCACCATAACTACCTTCTGCCCCTGCGATTGTATATAACAAAACTCCTTGCATTCTTGTGTCATCTACAAATAGCCTTTCATTTAATGATGTTGAAGGGTATCCACAAAGAAATTCTAACTCCTTAATTAACAGGTGGGATAAGGTATGAAGCAATAAAAATCTAATTAAATGCTCTCGACTGTTTTCTGTGTCAAATTTTTGATTTACAGAACGATAAGCATGATTTAAGATATTATTTTGTAAACGGTCTATTTTATTTTTAAATCTACCATTTGATTCACTTACCTCTATCCAATCTTGTATTTTATCATTAGATAGACTAATAAAAATGCCTTCACCAAAGCTTTCTACTGCTGGTAAGTACTTTGTCATTCTTCCCCATTTTGAAGTATATTTTTTCTCAATCAAGCCTTGCGTAGCATCCATTTCTGTAAAAAAGTCATCACTACTTAAAGGTTCCTGCCTTGTATAGCCAATTTGTACCGAAGTCATTTTTATTCTTCTTAAACCAATAAGCTGTTCAAAACCATAATCAATTAGTGTTTTTAATTTTTCTTTCTGAAAAATCAGATTCTGACTTTTATCTTCAAACTTATCTTCTTTATGATTAACTAAAAAGTTATACTCATATAGGCGGTATTCCAATTCTGGAATGTATTCGTTTTTGTCTTCCTTATCCAATAACTTTTGTATCACTTCTAAAGAATACTCCTCTAATAGTGCATCAAAAATAAATTCAGCATCTTTACCTTTTTCTTTCCATTTTTCAATTTTTTCTAAATCTTTGGTTCGAATACCTTTATCCGTAGGCAAAAATATACTGGTAACCAAAATTGGGTAGTACACACTATTACTGCTTCGAATAACTGGTTTATAATACACTTTTAATTCCTTGTTCTCTGTTTGGCGCTCTAAAATCTCTTCATCTGAAAACCACACGCGCTCTCTTAAACCAAACATACCTGCCAATGTAACTTGACGTCCTCTATGTTCGCAAGTATCATTCATGCATTTAATATTGATACCAGCCATATCAGAAAACTTCTTTGACTTTATGTAGCGTAAATCTTGATTATCACAACATAGGCTTTCATAATCTAATCGAATCGATCCACTTGATGTATCTTCCTCATTGGCTTCCTTTTCTGCTTTATTCCATCTCTCCCAAGGTATTTCTTTATAACTACCTATAGGCGATGTCATAATAAACCTTACTTGTTCTAATTCTGGTGCATATTTTTTACCATTATTTTTGTAACACACTCCGCATTTAGGTGGTGCAAAATCTTTTTTAGTTGCTCCTGTTTTCTCATTTTGCCAAATATCCCACCACTCTTTAATTTTCTTTAATCTATTGCATTTGTTACAATAAAACCATTTAGGAAAAAACTCTGCACTCACCGTGTTTTCAGGTGTTTCAGGAATATCTGCTCGACTTGATGACGATACATTATCCGGTACATAAACGAAAGCTTCTAATTGCTCGAAACCATCCTTATGTGATAACCTTTGTAATAACCTTTCATCTATTACATGAAACAAACCATTTATATTAACTACCCATTCACCATCTTTATATTCAGGTTTAAAAAATGGCCATTTATCAAAATCCTCAATCATTAAAGCTCCAAAAGGTGTTTCTATAATTGAACCAGAACCACCATAAGCGCTCAACACTTTACGAGTTTGAAGCTTGACATATTTATTATCAGTAGCTGTGTTATTCCTTCTTACTGCCATTTAAAAATTTGATTTTATTTGAATGAATGTATCTGTATCTATTTCCCTCATGGATTGCATCACTGTCCAATCTACATCTCCTTCAGATTTTTGAGAAGGCTTTTTTAATAAAGCTTTGTATTTCAAATCTCCCTCTGTATTTGCCCTTCTAAACCAATCATCTACCACATCGTTTAACTTGTTATCAAAATATGCCAACATCTGAACGTCTTCATTAAATCTTCTCATCACAAATTCTTTAAATTCCCTTGCGTTTTCCTTTACGAATTTTGATGCATCTTTATCCTCATTCATTTTGGTTAACTTATTTCTTATGTAAGCTACTAAAGCAGTTGTTAGCATTTTATCAATTGTACTTTCTGTAAATGGTGTAATACTTAATGGTTCAACACATTTATAAAATGCTTGGTGGAAATTAGCAAAATGTTCAAAGTATGATTTTTCTCTTGCCCTATTTGGGTCTAATAAAGCAATAGCCAATCCTTTATTTTTTCGTCCTACACGACTGGATGCCTGAATGTATTCTGCTATATTTTTTGGCATACCGTTAATAAGCATCACATTTAAACGGCTAATATCAATTCCAACAGAAATCATATTGGTAGCTAATACAAAATCGACTACATCGTTAAGGTATTTATGTCCGCGCTCACTTGTTACAATATTTTTAGTGTCAAACTCTTTTTCTAATTCCTTTAGAACAGATTTAATTCTGGCACTTTCAACTCTACTTGTTAACTCTTCTGTTCTATTCGTAATTCCTAAATAATTGAATTTAAAATCGTCGTAAGGGTTAAAAAGTTGTGCTAACCTATATTGTAAAGTTGATGTAAACGTTGTTATTTCATCACCTATTTTGTTATAGATTTTACCAACATCTTTTAAACTATTGTAATAAGACACTATTGTCCAATAAGGGTCTGTTCTTGTCTCTGTTTCCTTATCTCTATACACTTCTAATCTCGCTACGAATAAATGTGCCAATAATTGTAATTGTGTATCGATAGATGTTTTACCTGTAGGCATAAATCCTATATATCGTCTTTTACTGGTTTTGCTTTCTCTTGAAAAGAAACTATCATCGTGATTTATGCCTGAAGGTGGAAATACGTTTACTGTTCGATTTCCATATAATTTTTCAATCTGGTATTGCGTATTACGTGTTGTTGCCGTTGAGGATATAATTTTAGGACCAATACCATTTTTACTACATAATAATTCAATTGTAGATTCAAATAAGCCAGTTATTGAACCTAATGGTCCATTAAGTAAGTGTAACTCATCTTGAATAATTAAATCAGGTGGGAATCCTTCATCAATATTTGCCTTAAAAAAGTTATGTGCATCCTCTTGCCATGCTAACATTGCAAACTTATCTACTGTACCAAATAATAACGTGGGCGGATTTCTATATAAGTTTTCATCAACTACCTGAATTGGTAAGCTATTATGAAAATGGCATTTACTGTTTATACAATGAATATTCAAAACACTACTTCTTACCCTAAAGCCATATTTCCAATTTAGCTCACCCTTTGCATTTTTCTCTTGAGACACTAATTTTGTGCCACACCAAGGACAACTACTTATTTGAAATTCATTTTTCTTTGAAGGGTCTCCATCTTTTCCCTTTAAGGCTTCAGCTTCCATACCATACTTGTCGTCCAAAAGCTTTTTAGCATCACTAATTTTATTTGGTGTTGAGGCTTGACCTACCCACAAACCAATAGTTATTGGCTCATCTTTTAATTGGTCTTTAAACTCCTTTTGTTCTCTTAAAAATTCTAATGTCGCTATTAATCGTGAAGCTCTTTCAAATTGCTGTGCCGTGAGCAATCGTAAGGTATAACGCATCATAACCGTTGTACCACCATAATCTTTGCTTTTACTTATTCTACGGTAAGCAATTGTAAACGCTGCTACTGCTAAATATGCTTCGGTTTTTCCTCCACCAGTAGGGAACCAAATTAAGTCTACTGTACTATTTTCTTGTCTTTTTTCGGGTATGGCAATTTCTTCAATACTTAACAACAAAAATGCTAATTGAAAAGGTCTATACTTTGGGATGAAACCCAATCCTTTTATTGCATCATAATTTTTAAAGAACTCCAAGTGATTTGCATTGATACTTTTATCTACTTCGTGCAGCTCTTTTTCATATTTTCCCAACTTATTGTCGTTGGCAATAATAAACTGAATTAGCATTGCCGTATTAGCCAGTTTAAACGCTTCATAAATATCCTCATTATCCAATAAATCTATGTTGTTATTTAAGCGGTTGTAATTGGCTTGCTGACGGTCTATAATACGTGCAGCTATTTCCTGTTCATTTTTAGATAATTTACTTTTTTGGTTTAGTTGTTTCTCTATCCATTCTTTATAACTGACTACAAAGCGTCTTAAATTGGATTTTAATTTTTCTTTGGAAACTCCCCAGATTGAGAGGTTTCTCATATCTAAACAATCATCTAATGAAGAATCTTCAAACTCATTTATAACGTCTTTAATGTCTTGTTGTGGAAGGAATGTTGTTTCAACGGTTTTGTTCTCAATATCCCAACTTACAGAGCAATTGTGTCCAATGCCATAACTCCTTATATTTCTGTAGATAAACTCAATTTCTTCTGCTTCAAAATCTCTAATATCATCACCAGCTGTATATGTTGAAAGCGTATTATCCTTATACTCAATAAGCTTATCTGAATGCACTTTTATTTTTCCTTGAAATAACGATTTCAAGTTTAAATTTTCAGACCTATTGGAAAACCTATTAGCAGGATGGTCATCAGATAAGTTTACTAATTGAACCTTTATATATTTCGCCCTACTATCCTCAAATATCTTAATATTATATCCTGCCCTTGTTTGTTTAAAAATTTCATCTTCAAACTGAAAATATTCTGGTATAGGTGTTGATTTTACAACAGGAACTTTCAATTTAAAATTGTATTGTTTCCTTTTCCAAGAGCGGCTTAACAGCTTGTCTAAATACCCTATATAATAGTAGGCTGAAAAATAACCGCCTTCTTCTGTTTGCCTTGTTAAATTTTGTGTCCTCTTAAATTCATCATACTGACCATATTCTCCATTAGCACGTTGAGGTCTTCTTTGTTCTCCTTTTAATTCTCTTTCTAAATACATAAACCCATCCTCACTATATTTTAGAATATTTCTAAAAGGTAAAGGGTATGGAATACCTTCCTCAAAAAATGAATCGTAACCTGCTTTTGGTATTTTAATTTTTAATTCTTCATTTTTAGGTTGGTGATATAACCCAAATGAAAATTCTACATCAATTTCATTAACCGATTTTTCAACTGCTACTGTTACTCCTATGTTGGTAGGAAAAAAACTGTTTGTACTTAAATTGAACTCCTCTTTCGTTGTAACTGTTTTATCGGTGACGTCTTTTTCTTCAATGTCAACTTCTTCAATTTCAGGATTTTCTTCATTTACATCTACATCATCTTCTAATCCTTCACTATTCCCATCTGCATCATCTTGTGCACTTTGAGTAGGACATACTGACTTATTTGGAAACAAAACACCACTAAAATATCGTGGAAGGGGATAATCGGAAATTATTTCTTCTTCATCAGGCAAGCCCCATGTATCAGAACCTGGACCAATCATTCCCCGGTTAATCCGATTTTGAAAAATTTGTCTTGCTTTGTAATCTATTTCATCAGTTGAATTCTTCATCGTCTGTGATTTTTATACTTTGTATCTTTTTAATTGGTGCTGCATTATGAATAAAGGATTGAATTTCATCTTCATTGAATTTAGATAAAATTCGACCTTTATATAGGCCTCTTGATTTTACATAGTCCATAACATCATCACTCAAATCTCTTCCCAAAGAAATCATTACACCTCTGTAAAAACTCCTTACTTTAAGAACTTGGTCAAAGTTTTGATTTAACACTTCACTATTTATTAAAGTTTTTATTGCCATTATATTTTTTGAATCGTTAGGAAACCGCTCCTTATCCCATTCATCCAACCATTTATTTACAGTAATTGGATTAGATATAGTAGCTCCTTTGGTTCTTAAATCCTCTAATAAATCTGAAGTGTCATAATATTTATTACTCATTACTTTAGAAGAAAAATAACTACGAAGCTCTGTTTTCCAGAGTTGAGAGAGTTCAATAATTTCAGCAAAACGCCCATTACTATCTTCTCCTGCTGCTATTTCAAACAGTTTTTCCTTTGAAAGGTTATTGTAAATTCTAACTGTGTCTCCAACTACTAAATTGTAAGTTTTTGTTTTAATCCAATTTTCTCCTTTTAGCATTAAAACAGTTTTTGAACCATCTATTACAATAGGGGTTGCTTGGTCTTCAAAACACACCTGATAGTTTACCTGACCTTGAGACTCATATTCATAATCATACGATTTTCTATCCTGCCTATCGTATAACTCATCCATTATTTCTTCAAGAGATTTAGGTATTTCAACCTTACTCACAGGAATTTCAAATTTAATTCCAGATAATTTTTTTCTGTCTTTAGATTTATATTCATTTAGTAGATTGTTCCTCCTATTCGTTTTGAATAACTCAATTATCTCTGCTTCTTCAGGATATGCCAAAAAGTTGAAATTATGCTTTGTATTAGCTGCTGTTTCAATAAGTTCTCCTTGATTCATTCCATTACCAAACAAACTCAACACAAAAACGTTTTTACTTTCTTCGAACTTATGCTGAAAGGTCATAAATTCCTTAAAAGAACAGATTGTACCGAATGTAGTTTGAAGCTCTTCTTTCCAATTATCAACCAGTTTTTCAGGCACAATCAATACCTTCAGAAAGTTGAGTTGTTCCAAGAATTTGAGTTTCTCATTATTGAAACAATCAAAGATGTTTTGGATTAATGGATTTACATATTCCAAAACCTCATATGGCTCTAAATTTTGGTTATAAAACTCTTCATAGATTGTTTCGTTAGTTACTTTACCAATAAGATGTTTTACATATTCCAACTGTGTAAGGTTTCTACTGTTTTCTTGTTTAGCTAAAACTAAAGCATATAAGAATTTACGAAGACCTTTAATATTTTTAAGCGAAATACCGTGTTGTTTTTCCAATTTAGACAAGTAGTCAATGAAACTCTTTAAGGCTTGCTCAAAAGGTTGGTCTTGTATATTGGCTACCGTAATTTCCCCATAAGGGTGTTTCATTAAATAAGCAAATTCAGGATAGGTCCAATTCCATTTTAAAAATTGGCCTGCTTTATCTTGTAATTCTTCGCTACCCAAAATGATACAATTCTTGATAACTCCTTCTCTAACCGCTCTTTTTATATTGGTACCATGTTCTTCTTTGTATTTATTTTTGCCAATTACAACCAATGTTTCAATTTCAATACCTTTATCCAGAACATATTCTTCCAATGTTTCAAAATCAGGAACACAATATATCATTGGCTCAATAGGTATATGATTCCAACTTTCTGTTCCTTTTCTTGAAATCCATCTCATTGGTATGGCTTTTTTAATGTCCAAGTCCATATATTTTTGAGATTTAATTTCCTCATCAAACTCTTTTTTAGACATTATTATCGCAGACTTATACTTAAATTGTGAAGGCACGTTTTTTATATCAAATACTAAATCGTAAAGTTTTCTATAGGCCGTTAGACGAGTTTTTACTTTTCTATTTGACAATTTGGCCTCAACAATAGCATACTTACTTAATTGTTTCGAACTTGGGTATTTAATTGACGCTCTATTTTTAACTGTATGGTGTTTTCCATTGTAACCTACATATACATAACGCTCTCCTGAAGGATGTTGTAATATTACACCAGGTTTAAAAGACGTTACATCATCACAGAAGTTTTTGAAGAATAGGGAAATAGCAACTGAAAGCACAGCCGGAAACTGTGATAGTGCTGGTAACTCTTTATCAAACGACTCTATAAATAAGTTACTTTCTTTGTTTACTGCTTCATCTATTAAATAGAAATTAATAGCTTGGAAATCCGAAAGATTTAAAGCTTCTAATTTATACTCTTTTAATAAGTACTTTTTAGCTTTAGTTACTAATTCTTCTGTATAAGTCTTAATTTCTTCCATAACCTGTAACAAAAACTATAATGTGTTTTTTTCCAACTCATGATTTTAATTTAAAAAATTAAAACAAAATTTATAGTTCTTATATACCCTTTGTTGATTTGAATTCTTATCAATTATATTTTCAATATGCTATTCTGAAGGTCATCCTGTCATCCCTTCTAAAAAGACCTGAACAAACTCTTTCATTTTTAAGATAATGCGCTCCCCTATTTCTCTTGCTTTAAGTATGCTTGGTCTGTTATCTAAACATTTAAAAACCTCATCTCTAATAGGTTCTTGACCGCTATACACATAACTATCTATTAATGCGTTAAACTGTAATTGATCTAAACCTTCATCTTCGCATAATTTTGATAATGCTATGACTTTTTCTTGTTGCCAGAACTTTTCAAATTCGTCTGAAATATCATCGGCATTTTCAATATATGGTAAGTTTTCTTCAATAAATTTCTCTATAAGTTCTCGTTTGCTACGTAACTCTACTTCGCCACCAAGTAAATCGATAATAGCTTTTTTCTGTGCTTTAGATTCTGATGGTTTTGATTCTTTTAATTTAGTTAATAGTTGTAAAATATAAGCGACATTAATTTCGTCACGATGAATTAACTCCAATTCAAAATCAATGTCATCAAGAATAGACGTTTTATGTTTTTGCTTGTCGGTTTTTACTTTATCGTATAAGTCCAGGTATTTACTTTTATAACCCTCAAAAGTTTGCCCGTCAATACCCAAATCATCCCAATCGAAATCTACATAAGATTCCAACACGTTTTTAGCACGTAACAAGCGTCTAAATGCTGTAACAAATTCTAGTTCTTGGTTTTCGTCACGTAAATCGTCAACACTTTGATAGGTTGGTGTAATTTGAAGTAGATTTTTTAAAGCTTCATCAAATTTTGAGGCGATAGACTCATAAGGTGGTAAAATAATCTCTTCTTTAGCTTCTTTATTAGAAAACAACGTGATGGCTTCATCTGTAGCGCCTTTTAAATTCCTGAAGCAAATAATATTTCCTTGTGATTTTTGTTCACCTAAAATTCGGTTGGTTCTAGAAAAAGCTTGTATCAACCCATGATACTTTAAATTTTTATCGACATAAAGTGTATTGACTTTTTTTGCATCAAAACCAGTCAACATCATATTTACCACAATAACAATATCTAATCGATCTTTGTCTTTAAAAGTGATTTTCTCTCGTTCCTTTAAACGCTTACTAATATCTTTAAAATAGTTCTCAAACTGCTTACTGTCTTTGGTAGAAAAACTAGTATTGTACATAGTATTATAATCAGCAATATAATCGTCTAGTTTTTCTCTGGTATGTTTGCTATAAACTGCAGTAGGTTCTGCAGCTGCATCATAGTCATCTTTAGTATCTGGTAAATAATCTTGTGCTGTTTTACTGTCTTCATTCGCACCATAAGAAAATATAGTTGCTATGCGCAAGTTGTGTTCTCCAGCTTCTTTTTTACGTTTAAATATGTCGTAGTATTTTATCAAAACGTCTATACTACTTACTGCAAATAATGCTGAATAAGCTTTATTAAAAGTTTTAGAGCTATGATAATTAATGATGTAATCAGCTATTTTTTCTAAACGTTTCTCATCTTGAAACACTTCTGCCTTATCAATATCTTCTACTTCAATATCGATAAACGTATTGTTTTTTTGCTTGTATTTACCAATGTATTCTATACCAAACTTTAGTACGTTACCATCTTTAATAGCATCTGTTATCACGTATTTGTGTAAGCATATGCCAAATAAGTCTTTAGTGGTGCGTTTACCTAAATCGTTTTTTGAAGCATTATCTGCAAAAATTGGTGTTCCTGTAAACCCAAATAACTGACTGTTTGCAAAATAGTTAGTAATAAGTTCATGCGTTTTACCAAACTGACTACGGTGACACTCATCAAAAATGATAACAATACGCTGGTTTTTTAATGCCGCTAATTGGGTTTCGTATTGTATTCTTGATATGGCGTTGTTTAACTTTTGTATAGTGGTTAATACCAATTTAGATTCGTCTACAAGTTGTTTTACCAAACTACTGGTATTATTAGTAACATCTACACTATCCTTTTTAAAGCTGTTAAACTCTTTCATAGTTTGGTAGTCTAGATCTTTACGGTCTACCACAAATAGGACTTTATCTACCTGTGGTAAATCCATTAAAATCTGACTAGCTTTAAACGAGGTTAATGTTTTACCACTACCTGTTGTGTGCCATACATAGCCATTATTGTTACTGGTTTTTACTTGCTCTACCAATTGCTCTACCGCAAAGAATTGATAAGGACGTAATACCATAAGTATTTTATGGGTTTCATTACGTACAATGTATTTAGCAATCATTTTACCCAAATGATAGGGATTTAAAAACGAAGCAGCAAAATCTGTAAGTTCTGTAATGTTTTTGTTATTTAAATCGCTCCAAAAGAAGGTTTGCTTTACCGATTGCAACTCGTTATTGGCTAAATATTTAGTATTTACACCATTACTAATCACAAACAATTGCACGTATTGAAACAACCCATTGTTACTCCAAAACGTGTGTTTTTGATAGCGGTTTATTTGATTAAATGCTTCTTTAATTTCTAAACCACGACGTTTTAGCTCTATTTGTACCAGCGGTAAACCGTTTACTAAAAGCGTAACATCGTAACGGTTTTTATATACACCGTCTTGGGTGATTTGGTGAGTGACTTGAAATACATTTTTAGACCAATCTTCACTATTAAAAAACTGAATATAAGTAGGCTCACTTGCATCGTTGGTAAACTGAAACCTGCCACGTAAAGTTTTGGCTTTGTCAAATACATTACCTTTTGCCAAATGGTTTAAAACCGTCTCAAACTCTTTATCGCTAATTGCTAGATTATTAAAACGTTGTAACTGTAGTTTTAAGTTAGTTAGCAACGCCTTACTATCTGTTATTTTTACAGACTCGTAACCTAACGCAACAAGTTGGGTTATTAAGTTTTGTTCTAATATGGCTTCGGATTGTGTGGTCATTGCGTGGTTTTTACAATAGATTTTTATAAAAATTGTAAATCTGTAGAAAAATATCTGTGAGATTTTTCAAATCTTCCTCTGAACTATCTATACTCTGCAAATAGTGATAAGGTATTACAGTCTTTATCTGATATCCAATAGATAAGGTTAAGTATCCTCTATTGGTATTTATAAAGTTTTGTTCCCATTTACAATACTCTCTCCAATTGTATTCAGGCTTAAAGTAATCATCAAAAAATTCTTCTAATTCATTCCAATCTTCTCGATTATGCTTACCTGCATATTTCTCAAAATTCTTTGTTGTCACTATTTCTTTTAATAGATCGTCATCATTAAAATCTAACTCACAAATGTACCTATTAAAATGAGAAAACTTAATTTCGTTTTCTATTATAAGATTAAACTCCTTATTATTAATTATAACACTTTTATGGTCATGAAGTCTATCTAGCTTATTACTATAAAATGTCTTCCACCCTTGTCCTTTAGTATTACCTGGCCATATATAAAAATTAAGACTTAAGTTATTCTTTGCATCTCTTTCAAACCAAGGCAAAATCTCTTTTGCCCAACCAAAATCCACTTCTAATCCCATTCTAGCATTAGAATCTAAAGCTGTAAGCTCATCCGGTAGATTATTAATCGCAGCAGCTAATCGTTGATGCCTTTTACCATCCATGTCTACAGTATGTGGTATACTTGCAAAAGGGGCTATTGGCAACCAGCTAATATTATAAGACTGCACTAAATGAATAAAATCACTTATAAATAAATTCGGTTTAGAATGTAATGTATTAAAGTTATTTGTAGTTACCAATAATGTCATTATCTGCTTCCAATCAAAGCTAAAAGGAATAACATTATCAATAGCATCAATACTTTGATTTTTGATTGATGTCGTTGGGTTACTTTTAGCTGTTAATTGATATACCTGATTATATAATTGCTGCCTGCAATCTTCTCCCCATCGCTTTACTTCAAAAACGAAAGCTATGTCGTTAATTGTGATTAAGATATCTGTTATTGGCCTATAGTCTTTAGTTGCAGAATATAAATAGTTATTAAAATTTGTCATCTCCAATACCTCCGAAGTAACAGCAATAGCATAAATACGTCTATAACTATTTTCGTTTAAGGTTGTAACGTCTATTTGTATATCTATATTAACAGTATCTTTTTCGCTTAAATTAGTAAATAGGTAATTATAATCTGAATTGCCATCCGAATGGCTTTTTAACATAATTGTTTGCAAAAACTCATGAAACAATAAAGTATCATGTTTTAAACACAACACTAAAGCTCTACTCAAATTATCCTCAATATGCTCTTTGGATTGGTCTAAGCTATATGGTCGAAAAACGTTTAAGTGCCTGTTCATAATTGTGAAAATATTTTAGGATATTGATAATTGGATTTTTTATTCTTCTTCAAATACGTCACTTAACTCAATAGCTTTAATTTTTGCGTCTACTAATTCTATCTTCTTTTCAAAAGCTTCAATAACTTCCTTTCTTTGTGAGTCTTCTAAATCATAAAACTCAAATTTGTAAGCCCAAATAGTATTCTCGTAACCTTTAATCTCTTTTTTAAGCTTTTCTATTTTTTCTTTACTTTTCATACCAATGAAGCTTTTAACTTGATGTTATCTTCTATTAACTTAATGAGAGGGCTTTGATGCTCTTGCATTTCTATATCATAAAACGCATCATGTAAATTTCTCTTTATAGACAATAGATAAATTTGAATTTTTTTAACTCTGAAAGTTCAAATTTTATCGCTGGTCTATTTCTATCTAAATGCCCTACATATTTATTTCTAATACCTTCCCAATTGATTTTATTATATAAAGAAATTAGGTTCTTTAAATCCTTCATATATGCATCGAAAAACTCCTCTTTTTCTTTAGATTTAAATTCAAAATCACCTTGTTTTATAAAGTATTCAATTTTAGCATTTAACTTTTGAAATGAGTGATGTTGCGTATCTTTCAAGAGTTTATACAAATTCACTATTATATCATCAGAAATAACACTTGCCAGATATCTTAAATATTGACAATTAGAAATTTTTGGAGGTCGTCTATACTGCTCTTGGTTATGACGAAATATATAATCACTATTAATCATGATTTTATCTATCATATAATTTTGAGCAGGTAATATTTTTAATAATACTTCTTCCATAATTAAACAAACATCTGCTGTAGCATACCTTTTTAAACTGTTTTATAAAGTGATTTGTTGTATCATCTTCTCTATTTTGGTAGATAATTCAACTAAATAAAATGAGTCTTTATATTTTCTAATGTCCATATTTTTATTTCATTTTTCCTACTTTAATCAATGGTTGAATTTCATCCATAAATTCAATTTGTGATACCTGACTTATAACAGGATCTCCTTCTTCCCATCCATATGACCAATTCTTTAATCCTGAGGTAACAAAAAAGGTTTCTTTTGAATAATAAGTTAGCGAACCTTTTACTTTCTTGTTAAAGCCTTCTTTTTCTAGTCTTGAGATTGTGATTTTTTGTCTCATATCTTCATTTTAAACAAACCTGTGCTGCAACAATTCTTTTATAAACAGCTTCTATGATTTTTTTAGTTTTTCAGTTTCTACATAGTATTGGTGTTCCAAATTCCATACGACAAAGATCTTCTAGTACTTCTGCATAGTCTACATAAGGTGCGTTAGTACCAAGTTGTTTTAGAATAGAAGAATTTTGTGGATCATCAAAATCAAAAAAAGTTACAGCCCATTTACTCAAATCTCTACAACCATAACTAATATTTAGTGTACCTGTTCTTGCATCATTACAAGTTATTTCTTGTAAAATGCGTTCTCTCAACCCAAACCCCTTATCTGTTGTACGATAACCTCCAACACCATTATACACTATACGATAGTTATTACGTGTAATCTTGCAAATATGGCTTAAACCTTCCCTTTGTAAAATACGTTTAGCAATTGGCACATGTCTTTTTTTTAAATCATTATGAGGCAAACGCTTCAGTTCTTCTAATGTTAAACTTGTCCATAACCAATACATACCTCTTCTCGTTGTTGCTAGGTGAGACAAACCTTCTTTAGACTTAAACACACTTATTTTAACAAACGTCTTTAAATGAACTTGTTCTATTTGTTGTAATATATTTTTAAAGTCTTTACCCATACTATACAAACATTTGCTGCAACAAGCCTTTTTTAAATTGTTGTGTGGCTTCTATTTGTTGGGTAACGGTTTCTATTTTACTATCTATTGCACTTAAATAGCTGGCGATTTTTTGTTGTTCTTCGATGGATGGAAGACTTATCTTCAATTTATAAAAATCTCCATGATTCAGATCTGGGATTGTAGATGTCCCAGCTAATCTTAAAATTGTATTTTGAGTTTTATCTAATACTAAAAAGTAATAAAGAAAATCTTTGATACAGCTTTTATTAAACTTTATTCTAAAAAAGTTATTATGAAATACTCCTTCAACACCAGTAACAACTTGTCCTGTATTACCTGTTCTGGTCATTAAGATATCGTCTTTTTTACAAATAACTGAGTTAGGTGGATTCTTGATAAAATACTTTTTTTCAGACTTTTCTTTTAAAAATTCATTTGTTATATAAAAATAACTTCCTTCTACAGGTTCAAGATACCTTTTTGAAATAGAGATTTGCAATCCTTGATTTATTTTAACAAAATCTCCCAACCGTTTCTCTTCCCAATCTGGGTAATCACTGCCATCATCTTTTCTAAAACGTAGTTGTTGGCTAAACAGTTGTTGCATCACGCCTTTTTTGTACTGCGACAGCAGCTCCTTTTTTTGGTTGAGTTGCTGTAATTTGCTTTCTACTGCGGTTAAAAACTGGGCTATTTTTTTTTGTTCTGCTAGGGATGGTAATATGATGTACAAGCCTTTTAAATCAGAATTATAAACATTACTTATACTAACACCTTTTGCTAATGATGCTATTTTTCGCTTTAATTTTTGATTAATGTAATAAGAAGCGTAGATCTGCGAGTAAACTGATTCGTATTTTGGTTTTAAGATATTTATTGTTCGACCAATCGCAATATTTTTAATTGTAAGTGCTGATGCTGAACCAATATCTAAAGGGTCTTCACCTGCTGATGGCAATAGAATTTCATCACCATCACTGAATTTTAATTCTCTTCTATCGAGGTTTGTTTTGTTTACCACTTCATGAATTACTTCATTGTACATATGGTATAATTCTCCATATCTAACACAAGGAATTTCAAATTCTGGTGAAGCTTCATTTTGCTTAATATTTTTCCCTGTTGTAAAAAGAAATATATCTTCGAAGATATTTTTAACAAACCCATCACCATTAAACTCTTTAAAGCGTAGTTCTGGCACCAGTCTTTTAGGTGCATTTGAAGCTATGGTTTCGTGACTCATCATGACGTTGGTATTGTTATTTTGAGTAGCCATTAAAAAGGTGTGTTTATTCCTAGTTCTTTACAAAAGCCTGCTATTACTTCATCTGTGCTTCGACTACGCTCAGCAACTTCCTTAAGCTGTTTTGAGATTTCTGCAAGATCTACAGGTTCTTCCTCTTCAAAGGTGTCTACATAGCGTGGTATGTTTAGGTTGTAATCGTTATCTTTTACCTCATCTAGACTAGCTACATAGCTGTATTTGTCTTGTGTGGCTTGAGATCCTGAATCAAGTTCAGGATGACAATAAGTTCTATATGTTGAAACTATTTTATCTATATGTTCTGGTAGTAGTACATTTTGGGTTTTAACTTTTTCAAAATGGTTACTAGCATCTATAAACAGGATGTTGTTACTGCGAGCGCTGGTATTACGGTCTTTTTTAAGTACCAAAATACAAGTTGGTATACTGGTACCGTAAAAAATATTGGCTGGTAGGCCTATTACGGCATCTAGCTGGTTGGTATCTGCAATAAGGTACTTGCGTATGTGACCTTCGGCAGCACCACGAAATAAAACACCGTGTGGTAATACGCACGCCATAGTCCCATTGGTATCTAACTGGTAAATCATGTGCTGTACAAAAGCAAAGTCGGCTTTACTTTTGGGCGCCATTTTTCCGTATGGTGAAAAACGCTCGTCGCTTATAATAGCATCTGGATTCCATTTTGCAGAAAACGGTGGATTTGCCACTATGGCTTCAAACTTAAGTTCGCTATGTACTGGCGATGGGTTGACTAGTGTATCGTCGTTATAAATGTCAAAACGTTTGTAATGCACATCGTGCATGATCATGTTCATACGTGCCAAGTTGTACGTGGTTGGGTTGCTTTCTTGCCCATAAAAGGCGCCAACTTCATTCACTTCTTTAGCCACACGTAGTAATAAGGAACCAGATCCACAAGTTGGGTCGTACACGCTTTTAAGTCGGTCTTTGTCAGTAGTGACTAACTGCGCCAATATTTTAGATACTTGTTGTGGTGTATAAAACTCGCCTGCCTTTTTACCTGCGCCACTTGCAAATTGCCCAATAAGATACTCGTAAGCATCACCTAGAATGTCGCTTTCGGCATTGTCTACATCAAAGTTAATGGCTTCTAAACGGTTTAGTATTTTTACGATAAGCTCGTTTTTGGCTTCTTCGGTTTTACCTAGTTTGCTGCTGGTAAGGTCTAAATCTTCAAAGAGGTTACCAAAATCATCTTCGCTCTCGCTACCCATAGTGCTTTGTTCTATGCTAGTGAGTACTTTTTGTAAATCTTCTAGTATAAACTTATTGACACCATCAGAATTACCACGTTTTGCCAACTCGCTAAACAGTTCGGTTGGTTTTAAGAAATACCCTAAAGCGTCTAACGCATCGGTACGCAAGGCATCAATAAGCGCTTCTTCTTGCTCATGACCCATTACTTGATCATAGGTTAAGCCATCTGGTGCTAGTGCTTTGTTAGCGTGCAGTGTCATTTTACGGCTTAGGTATTTGTAAAAAATAAAGCCTAGTATGTAATCTCTAAAATCGTCGGCATCCATATTACCACGTAGGTCGTTGGCGATATTCCAGAGTGTTTGATGTAGTTGTTGTTGGTTTTCGGACATTGATTGATATTAGTTTAAACAAATAAAGCGGCTCATTGTGAGTCGCTATTAATTAAGGGACAATAAATATAGGAAAAGTAAGTGTAATTCCTAAAACTTAATAGTATTCATATTACCAAACCAAATGAACTTATTACAAAACCTCCCCTAAAGCCTTCAATTCAACTCCAAGCTCATTAAACATACTTAGAATACTACTTATTTTAAGTTCCTCCTCTGTGTATTCTTGGGTATTAATACTACATGTAAATTCCCATATTTCTAAGACTTCGTCAATAGGTACGCTATAATCATTATAAGTTTTATTATCAGACATCAATAATAATGAGCCATTAAAGTCTATATTATTCATTACACGTTTATAAACCATACCATCGTTTAATGTAACCAAAACATAGGTCTTACCTGTTTTTATATCATTTCTGTCTTCTATAAACCTACCAATTACAAAAGCACCATCTTTCATCGGCAACATAGAATCCCCTTTTATGGGAAAAGCCCTGTGCTTTCCTGTTGGTAAAAAAGGAAGTTTTATTTTTTGAAGTTGCTCTATGTATTCAGGATCGTCATAACCATTTAAATAACCAGCTGTAGCCTTCGCAGGTACAATTTCTATTAAATTATCATTGTCCGCATCTACCAAAATAGGAAACAACACACGTTGACTACCTATTTCTATAAATGCACTATCCTTAGATTTTGTCAAATCGTTTCGCAATAATATATCTATGGGCAAACTAAAATAATCCGAAAGTTGTATCAAAAACTCTAAAGTTGGCGCAGATCGTCCTTCTTCGTAAGAGCCAATACGAGATCTTGGAACATTTAGGTTTTCGGCCAAGGTCTCTTGTGTTAAACCTTTAAGCCCTCTAAGATGGCGAATGTTTTTTGATATAATCTTCATAATACTACAAATATAAGCAATAATTACTTATATATGTAGTTAATTTTGCATTATGGAGAAAAGCATTTTGCATTTAGATTTAGACACTTTTTTTGTCGCTTGTGAACGCCTTATAGACAGGCGTTTACAAAACAAACCTTTATTAGTTGGTGGTACAGGAGACCGTGGCGTGGTAGCAGCCTGTAGTTATGAAACACGCCCTTTTGGTGTGCATTCAGGTATGTCTATGAAAGTAGCAAGACGTTTATGTCCTGAAGCTATAGTTATTCGTGGTAATTCATCAATATATACTAAATATTCTCATTTAGTAACAGAGGTGATTAAGGAGAGTGTGCCAGTATTTGAAAAAGCCAGTGTAGATGAGTTTTATGCCGACCTCTCAGGAATGGATAAATTTTATGGATGCTACAAATATGCTTCAGATTTACGAAAAAGGATTATTAAGGAATCAGGATTGCCAATCTCATTTGGACTTTCAGCCAATAAAATAGTGTCAAAAGTAGCTACAGGTGAAGCCAAACCTAACAATCAACTAAAGATAGATACTGGTTTTGAAAAAGATTTTTTAGCACCCTTGTCCATTCGCAAAATTCCATCTGTTGGCTCAAAGACCTATCAAGTACTACGGAATTTGGGTGTTGATACCGTAAAGGTAGTCCAACAAATGCCAATTGAAATGATGATTAGCGCATTAGGTGCAAATGGAAGAACAATTTGGAAAAGAGCAAACGGTATTGATAACCCACCTCTTATTCCCTTTCACGAGCGAAAATCTATTTCCACAGAACGAACATTCAATAAAGACACAATTGATATGGACATTCTAAGGACAACCGTTTTTGCAATGGCAGAAAATTTAGCTTTTCAATTAAGAAAAGGAAACAAGTTAGCAGGAACTGTAAGTGTTAAAATTCGTTATTCTGATTTCAATACATACAGTAAACAAATAAAAATTCCATACTCAAGTGCAGATCATATAATCATACCAAAAGTTATGGAATTGTTTGAAAAATTATATCAACGTCGAATTCTTATTCGCTTAGTTGGTGTAAAGATTAGTGATATTGTAAGTGGTCATTATCAAATTAACATGTTTGATGACACTGAGGAAATGATAAACCTCTATAACGCTATGGATAAGGTTAGAAACCGTTATGGAGAATTGAGTATTATGAGAGCCTCATCAATGGGAGCAAAAACCATAGGACGTTTTCAAAACCCTTTTAGTGGTGAACCACCAATTTTATTAGCACATAGAAATCAATAATGTACCTGAATTGCCATACATATTATTCCTTACGTTTTGGAACGTTTTCTGAGGTAGCCTTATTAGAGTTAGCCAAGGAAAATAGTATACAGGCTTTGGTATTAACAGATATCAACAATACGTCTGCTTGTTTAAACTTTGTTAGAAAAGCAAAAGATTTCAATATAAAACCCATTATAGGTATTGACTTTAGAAATGACAACGATCAATTATACGTTGGTATTGCTAGGAATAATGAGGGGTTTAGGGAACTTAACCAGTACCTCTCCTATCATTCTGAAAAGGGAATAAAATTACCAGAGATACCAACAGTGATCTTTAACCATTGCTACGTCATTTACCCATTTGAAAAGGTATTACAACTTGAAAAAACTGAATTTAAGCCTTATGAATTTATTGGTGTTTCTGTAGAGGAATTACGGAAATTACGTTTCTCAAAACTACTCTCTTATAAAAACAAATTAGTTATACAACAACAAGTCACCATAAGAAATAAACGTGATTTTAACGCGCATCGTTTATTACGATCAATTGATAAGAATTGCTTGTTAAGTAAACTAGATACTTCCGAAGAATGTCTTATAACGGATAAGATGTATCCTTTAGAAACGTTGAAAGAAACGTTTATGGACTTTAAGTTTATATTAGCGAATACACAACATATATTAGACACCTGCACCATTGATTTTTCGTTTGGAAACCATAGAATATCACAAAATCTAAAGCTCTATACCAACACTTTTAATGAAGATTATGAGCTATTAGAACGTTTATGTTACCAAAACCTAAAAAAGCGATATAGCAATCCATCACCTAGAGTTATTAAACGCTTAAAAACAGAACTACACACCATTAAGACCTTGGATTTTGTGTCCTTTTTCCTAATTAATTACGACATCGTAAGCTATGCCAAAAGCAAAGGCTATTTTCATGTTGGTCGTGGTAGTGGTGCCAATAGTATTGTTGCCTATATTATTGGTATTACGGACGTAGACCCAATTGAACTTGACTTGTACTTTGAACGTTTTATCAATCCGTTTAGAGCATCACCACCAGACTTTGATATTGACTTTTCTTGGAAGGACAGAGACGATGTTACCGCATATATTTTTAAACGGTTTAAGCATACAGCATTAATGGCTACTTACAACACCTTTAAATACCGTGCTGTGGTAAGAGAATTAGGCAAAGTGTTCGGTTTGCCAAAAGAAGAAATTGATAAATTAAGCAAGGGTAATTATACCTTATCTAATTTAGATGACATCTCTAAATTGGTACTACGCTATGGTAAACTTATAGAGGGTTTCCCTAACTATCTTAGCGTGCATTCCGCTGGCATCATCATTTTAGAGAAACCAGTGCATTATTATTCCGCTACAGATCTTCCACCCAAAGGATTCCCAACGGTTCAGTTTGATATGATAATTGCTGAAGATGTTGGCATTTTTAAGTTCGATATTTTAGGGCAACGTGGCTTGGCAAAAATTAAAGAAGCCTTGGAAATTATTAAAACCAACAGACCAGAAGCACAAGATATAGACATTACAAATGTAGAAGCCTTTAAGGCAGACAAAAACATCAATCAACTGCTAAAATCGGGTGGTGCTATTGGTGCATATTATGTAGAATCTCCAGCGATGCGTGGACTAATGCAACAGTTGCAAACTGATAATTATTTGGGTTTGGTTGCTGCCAGTTCCATTATTAGACCAGGTGTATCTAGTTCGGGTATGAAAGACGAATATATTAGACGCCATTGTAACCCTGAAAAACGAAAAGATGCTCATCCTATATTAATGCAAATTATGCCAGAGACTTATGGAGTTATGGTTTATCAAGAAGATGTGCTTAAAGTAGCAAATCAGTTTGCTGATCTTACACTTGGCGAAGCAGATATATTGCGACGAGGAATGAGTGGTAAATATCGGTCAAGGAAAGAGTTTTTAGAGGTAGAACAAAAGTTTATATCCAATTGTAGAAATAAAGGCTTTAATGATGATTTAATTTTTGAGGTGTGGAATCAGATCAAAAGTTTTGCAGGCTATGCGTTTGCTAAAGGACATTCGGCATCCTATGCCGTAGAAAGTTACCAGAGTTTGTTCTTAAAGTGCTACTACCCTTTGGAGTTTATGACCGCAGTTTTAAATAATGGTGGTGGCTTTTATAGTGCAGAACATTATTTGCACGAAGCCAAAAAACAAGGAGCTAAAATATGTTTGCCCTGTATTAACAAAAGTGACCATCCAAATAGGCTTATAGGTAAGTCCATTTATTTGGGTTTTGGTTATCTTAAAAACTTGGAGACTTATAACGTTCAAAAAATCATTACAGAGCGCCAATTGCATGGTAACTACAAATCCCTCGATGATTTTATAGACCGCATTGCTATTAGCATAGAACAACTAACTATTCTTATTCGTATCAACGCTTTTAGGTTTACACAAAAACATAAAACAGAATTGTTATGGCAAGCCATTTTTAAACTCAACGCAATGGGTACAAAAAGTCAACAAGCACCGCTTTTCAAAATTCAACATAAACAATTCAAATTACCTAAACTAAAAACCAATTGGATTGAAAATGCCTATGATGAAATGGAACTACTAGGCTTTCCTTTGTGTAATTATTTTAACTTGGTCAATGAGCAAATGATAGATGGTATTTTAGCAAAGGATATGAAAGATTATGTAGAAAAAAAAGTGGTTATTTATGGTAGTCTTGTCACCACAAGATTCAACAAAACAGTTCAAGGTAAATTAATGAGATTGAGCACTTTTATAGATAAGAAAGGTAACTATTTTGACGCAGTACATTTTAGTGGTGTGGTTGACCAATACCCAATAAACGGCTTAGGTGTATATGCTTGTTATGGAACTATCAAGGATAGATTTGGTTTTTATAGTATGGTTGTAGTATCTAGTAAAAAAATGGCAATTTTACCTGACCCTCGGAATGCAACAGAGTCTGTTCATAAAACTGTCAACAGGATTTCTTAATTTTAAGAAAAAATAAAATATGTGTTTCCATACAAGTACTACAAACAAGGTCAAAAAATTAGAGAATCATTTTAACGTTAATTTGGTAGATCCTTCTATGGAGTCTTATTTCGATAAGCCTACCTACCATCACAACGGCTTTTCACATCCTAATATGCTTGTAATACCTCAAGAGCGTTCAGATGTTTTGGCGCCTGGTATTTGGGGTATAGTCCCAAACTACAAAACAAAGGACGAAATAAAAGACTATCATAAAGAAGCCGTGCGCTATGGTGGAGGATTAAATGCGCGATCAGAAAAGGCATTTAACCATTTTATATATAAAGAGGCGATTATGGAAAACCGTTGCATTATTCCTGTTTCTGGTTTTTTTGAGCCTCACGACCATAAAGGCAAAAAATACCCTTTTCACTTTAAGGACAAAAAAGATAGACCTTTGGCATTGGCAGGGCTTTATACGGTAATTGACACTTATATCACCTTTACTATATTAACTAAGAACGCATCTCCATTATTTGCCAAAATTCATAATAAAAAAAACAGACAACCTTTAATCTTAGATGAAGACTTAACTCATAATTGGTTGTCAGTTGATTTAAAGAAATCAGATATTGAAGATATCCTACACTACAGTTTCCCAGAAGACCAATTGGAGGCTTATTCCGTAAGCAAAGATCTATTTAGTCCTAAAGTAGATAGCAATAATGAGACAATTATTAATGAGGTTCATTATCCAGAACTCACCGAAACAGAATAACAAATAAATAATTTATTTTTTTATCTTTACTGTATTAATTTGTGAACACAAACCGAACACGATTTGGAACACGATTGAGAATACAATGAATTTTTAAAAGTCTGAATATCAATTATTTAACGTTTTCAAAAACGTTAATTTTAAATTCATAACCCAGAGGTCAGGAGTTCAAATCTCCTTCTCGCTACAGCAATTAAAGCCCAGCACGCATGTGTAGGGCTTTTTTTATGCGCTGTAATGACACTTTGCTTCAAATTATAAACGCATAAGAACGTAACAATATACTGGCATTGTGGCTTTTATTATTGCAAAGGTTCCTTAAATAAGGATTCTCAACATATAAATATTACAAATAAAAAGCCCAGCAAATTTTGCTGGGCTTTTGGTTATTATAACTTAAGTTTCTTATTTCTTAATAATTAACTTCGTCTGGTGTTTTTCACCAGAGTTTGTGGTAGCAATAACATTATAGATACCTTGAGGTAAAGCATGAACGGAAATTCGTTTACCTTCTTTATCTATTTTTCCACCTTTTATCTCTTGTACTTTTCTTCCTGTTAAATCAAAAATCTCAATCATTTCGACTTCTGTAACATCATTAAAGCTAACTAAAGCTCTTCCTGAAGAAGGGTTTGGTGAAATTCTCATTGTATTAGCAGGCTCTACAGTACGTGCAGATGGAGGAACTGTTGGCTGTAAATATTGAATCAATGTTGCCTTAGTCTCAGTATCACTATCATCAATATTATTAGAAATACCTCCTCTACCTCTTAAGTGAATACTAATAAGGTCATTCTCGTTACTATAAACTTGTACACGCATAGCTTCTGCTACAATAGCTGGCTCATCTCTTCCATCCCATTCAAAAATACCGCTATTTATCCATCCTGCGTAACCTTCGTCTAGAGTAATCCATTCACCATTGTTAAGATAGCTAATACGCCATGATGCACCATACTGTGGTTGACTATCATAAGTACCACCAAAAGTTACATAGTTAACTGTTTTTGGTGATGCCCAATCTACTTGCCATTTAAAACCATTATCAGCAGTTGGTGTTCCAAGGTTTGCTAGGTAAGGAACTCCATACTCATTCCAATCTGTTACTAATCTGTAATTATCAATTAATGGATCGTATAAAATAGCTTGTGGTGTACCACGTCCACTACCAACTGGCACAGAACCAGATACCGTTGCATCATCTAGCAATGCTAAGTTGGTGTTCTCATCTGGCTCATTTGTAGTAGAACCGTCAGATACAGTAACTTGCTTAGTGATGGAATCAAGGTTACCATCACCATCTACAACAGTTAAAGTGACAGCATAAGTTCCTGAGCTAGCGTAAGTATGAGAAAAAGTAGTTGGAGAACCTGAATAATTTTCAACAACACCATCTCCGTAATCAATTGTATAATCCTCAATGAATTGATCGTCTGTTGATGCACTGGCATCAAAATCAACTACTAATCCGTTTGTAGTAAAATCGAAATCCGCAGTTGGGAATCCTGGATCTACCGTAGGAGGTAAATACATAAACAAGGTCGCCTTAGGCGTTGTAGCACTATCATTGATGTTATTAGAAATACCACCTCGACCTCTTAAATGGATGCTTACCAAATCTGAGTTACCATCACTATACACCTGTACACGCATAGCATCTGCTATAATTGGTGCACCTGCTGTGCCATCCCATTCGTAAATACCACTATCTATCCAGCCACCTTGGCCTTCTTCTAACGTTGTCCATTGACCATTACTCATATATTCCACTTTCCATAAAGCATTTGGCTGTGGTTGATTAGGATATGTACCTCCAATAGTTACATAGTTAACAGCTTTTGGTGCTGCCCAATCTACACGCCAAAAGAAACCTTCGTCTGCAACTGGTCGTCCAAGATTCTGGTTATAAGACACTCCATATTCATTCCAAGCTGTTCTTGTACGATAATCATTTATTAATGGATCGTACAGTATAGCCAATGGTGTTCCACGACCAGCACCTGTTGGTACAGAACCTGATAATGTTGCATCATCTAATAATGCTAAATTGATATTTTCATCAGGTACATTAGTTACCGATCCGTCACTTACTGTAACATTTTTACTAAAACAACCTATTAAACCGTCACCATCAATAACAACTAGTTTAACTAAATAGGTTCCTGCACTTGAATATGTATGTGTTGTATTAGGACCAGCGTTTGAAGTTGTACCATCTCCAAAATCCCACTGATACCCAACAACACTTACATCATCTGTAGATGTGCTAGCATCAAAATCAACCTCAAGCATATCTGATGTTGAAACAAAATCAGCTACTGGAGCTCCTGCTTGTGGCAAATACATAAATAGTGTTGCCTTTGGCGTTGTTGCACTGTCATTGATTTTTGTAGAAATACCTCCACGACCTCTAAGATGAATACTAGATATAGGATTAGTGCCATCACTAAAAACTTGTATGCGCATGGCATCTGCAGTGATAGGTGGTAAACTTGTACCATCATATTCATAAATTCCATTAACTAACCAGCCTCCTTGGCCTTCATCTAGAGTTGTCCATTCTCCTTCAAACAGATAACTAACTCTCCATAAGGCATTTGGTTGTGGTTGGTTTGGATACATACCACCAATTGTAATATAATTCATTGCTTTTGGTGCTGCCCAATCTACACGCCAGAAAAAGCCATTATCGGCATCTGGTGTCCCTAGGTCTTGTTGGTAACTTACACCATACTCATTCCATTTAGTTCTAACACGATAATCTTCTATTAAAGGATCGTATAAAATAGCCAATGGAGTACCACGACCAGTACCAGCTGCTACAGAACCAGATAAAGTTGCATCTCCTAATAAGGCTAAATTAACCATATCATTAGGACAGTTATCCACTACTGGTATCACAATATCACAGCCATCTGGTATGCCATTACCATCTAAATCTACATTATCATCAAAACCTGGGCAGATATCAAATTCATCACAGACGCCATCTCCGTCTGAGTCTGTTTCTGGTGAAGTGGTTACGGTTACATCTTGAGTTAACTCTAATACATTACCATTACCATCGTCAAAAGACCAGTTTACAACATAGTCTCCGCCTTGAGTATATTCAACTGGGTCTGTTGTAGTACCTACTATAGTACCTAAACAATTATCAAAAGCTGTTGGTGGTACTAAGGACACAGAACATTCTTCCGTAACGGCTGGTACTTCCGTAGCACCTGGAACACATTTATATAGTTCCACATTTTTTAAGCAGAATTCGTAGCCATCACCTAAACTAGCATAACTTGCTAAAAAGTTTAAAGCTCCTTCTAAAGTTAAATGGCTAACATCAAATAGGTTAACATCTATTGCTTCTGTATCTATTGCATTTGTATCTACCCATAAGATCAACTCACCATCTAAGAAAACTCTTCCAATACCTCCAATATATTTTACCTCAACATTATGCCATTCATTTAACGGCACATTAGTTTCTGCATAAAGGATATCACCACTTTCTAAATATATTCCTACTTGTTCTGTGATAACGTTATACACAATACCTAAAAACTCTAGATAAGGGTTTTCAGCAACCCCTAAGCTAACTATGCCATTTTGTTGTGGTTGCACTAAAGCGCCATTTACTTCAAATGCTACACCTGAATCTGAATCAGCGGTTACTTGAGGTATATATGATAAGTTAAAATCGAGTGATACACCAAAATTAGTTGGATCAAAATTATCTTCAATAGGAGTGGCATCGAAACCAGCTATGATACTTAACACATCAGGATCGGTTATTACAGCATTTAAATCATCAAAATTATCTACAATTGCATTGTCTAAACATAGACCATCTGTATCTGAAATGCTAACACCAGGTATAATCTCTGTATTGTTATTACCATTAGCATCACTTAAGTCCGTAAGTGGATAAGTAGCTATAATTTCTTTTAAAACAGGAGCATCTGTATCTGCATTACATAAATCTTCTAAAGTGGGAATTGACTCGTCACATTTATAAATTGAAAAATAATAATCCCAAGCACCCACAACAGATTGAACAGTGCCGTCATCTAGCGACCTAACAAGAGTGCCATCTGGATAAGGATCATTAGTTGAAAAAGCAGTAGCATAAGTACCACCATTATCTATAATAGCAGGGCTCAATAAAAAATAGTAACTATTTCCTGGCACAACACTTACGGTAGTGGAAAACTGAAAATGGACATCATACGGAGCACTTGGAGGAGTAGCAGGAGTTGTATAAATTGTAGATGCGATTACTGGTGCTAAAGCACCTGTAGCTATACCTTCGTATAGACTCATGGTATACTCCGTGTTTGGTATAAGGTAATTAAACTTTTGCGTAATCCCATCTATTTCGGTTACACCTACTGGCACAATAAATGATTGTCCGTAGGCCGTTTGGTTTAAACCAGCAGGAGAAGCGTAAGAATTAGTTTCGAGAGATTCTAATTGTGGGAGACGTTCTTCACAAGGTTCTTGTTGTACTTCTTCGCACTTGTAAATTGAAAAGTAAAGATCATAACCATGATCAAAATGAAATGGCCCAGAGTCGGGAGCAATAAAAAAACCTTCCCCATCTGAATAAGATTGGTAATCAGCAAGTGTAGCTCCAATATCATTATTAGAGCTAACTATTGAAAAATAATAACTATTACCTGGTATAATATTAACTGTATTGGTAAATTGAAACTGAACATCTTCGAAATATAGAGCATTGTCAACTGAATGTGTTAATGATGCAATAACTGGATCTAGTCCATCAGTATGATCTCCTTCGTAAAGATTTAAGGTAATAACATCTGGTGCAGTAGAAGAAATATTTAATGTAATACCATCTATTTCTGTAACATTAACTGGTGGAATGAAGCTTTGAGCTATACTATAAGTGACACCTGCCCCAAAAGAAGCACCTTCAGATGAGATTGTTTCAAGTTGCACAATTCTATTTTCACAAGGTTCTTGTGCACTTAGTGACAGTGATAAAAGTAAGATTGGTATAAAACACCAATACTTAAAATAGTTTGTAAATTTAGTTTTCATATTCATAAAAAATAGTTTTAGTTCAACATTGAACCACTAACTATTTATAAATACAAAAAGGCTACTACCAAGTAAATGGCACAGCCTAATATTATACTATAAACAAAATAGAGTACAAATGTTGAGGGTTGATTAATTAATAGCTTAATAAAAGTCGTACAAATAAAGTATAAGTACAAATGTTAACTTCAATATTCGACAAAACGTATCACAAATCTGTTATTAAGTGATTTCTTTATCTAATTAACACAAAATAAACAACTTAAAACATTCAATATTTATAATAGTAATTATAAAAACCAAACTTTATTCGCTAAAAATTAAAGACATCGACGAAAGGCAAGCTTACTTAAATTATGCACTTTATCGATTTTTTTTGCATTTTATAGATGATTATTCAGATTTATTAATATATTAGCCACCTAATTAAATTCATTAAACCCCAAACTAATGAGAAAAACTACCTACTTTATCACACTTTTATTTTTTGTAGTGTTCAATTCTTATGCACAAGAAAAATACTCAAGAATAAAAATCTCAAACCCAAGCCAACAACAAATTAACACTATAGCCTCACAAGGTATTGAGCTAAGTTGTGGTGTAGAACATGAGGGAGAAAACATCGTCATAGAATTGAGCGAAACAGAACTCAATAACTTACAAAATGCAAATATTCCTTATACTGTAGAGGTAGATGACGTTTCAGAGTTTTATGCAAATAGAGCTCAGAATACGGTTCACAGAAGATCTAGAGCTCCTAGAGCAGATAACAGTTCTAATACTATAATGTCTAAGTCTATATCTAGTGTTATTCAAAATAACATACTTCAATACTCTGGTAGTAGTGAAATAGATTTTGTAGAGCCACAAAATTTTCCGGATGTAAACGCTCTTAGTATGGGTGGATGTCTTACGTTGAGTGAAATGAAATCTCAACTAGATGCCATGTACACTTACTCTCAAACAAATGGGCTTGATATTATATCCCAAAAAGCAAATGCCTCTTCAACAGGACAAAAAACTTGGGGTAATCCAACCAATAATTATCCTAACCCACAAAATAATGGTCCATCTACATACTCTGGCACAGGAAGTACAAGATGGGATCCTGAAACCATTTGGTATGTGCGTATAACAGGAAACCAAAGTAGTACACCAGAAGGTACAAAGCCTCAAATGTTATTTACATCGATGATACACTCAAGAGAAGTAAGCGCATTAATGAACAATATTTATTTTATGTGGTATCTACTTGAAAACTATAATACAGACCCAGGGATTAAAGAATTGGTAGATAACAATGAACTTTACTTTGTTCCTGTAGTAAATCCAGATGGTTTGCGCTACAATGAAGTTACGGACCCATCAGGTGGTGGTATGCAACGTAAAAACCTAAGACCTTACGGCACTACTACAAATCCTAGCAGAGGTGTAGATTTAAATAGAAATTTTGATTATTACTGGGGATTAAATGACACAGGGTCTTCTGGCTCATCCACAAGTGGTACTTACAGAGGGCCAAGCCCAGAGTCAGAGCCAGAAACACAGATTATGGTAGATTTTATAACAAACAGAAATTTTCAGTCTGCTGTATGGAATCACTCTTATGCCAATTCTGTACCACATCCTTATGGTGGTGATCCAAATGCCAATACAGATAGAGAAGATGAATATTACAGATGGCACGAAGAAATGACCAGATACAATAGATACCTTTATGGTGCTACTATATTTTATGAATCAAACGGATTACCTGATGATTGGATGGTAGGTGGTTTACCAGATAATAATGGTTCTACTGGTCTTAATGCTCATGGACAATCTATTATTGCAACTACACCAGAGCATGGTGGTAGTGGTGATGGTTTTTGGCCTAGTCGTTCTAATATTGTACCTATAGCCAAAAAATCTATGCGTATTTCATTAGGTACAGCTTATTATGGTGGTAAGTATGCGAAACTACATGATTTAACGCAAAGTAATATTACTACAACATCTAACGTACCATTAGATTTTGGTATAGAACGTGTAGGACAAACTCCAAGTGACTTTACAGTAACTGTAACACCAATCTCTGCAAATATAACTACAGCCTCTCCTGTATCGGTAACCGCAAGTGGTATACAAATTAATACAACAACAAATTCGTACAGAAACCAAACTGAGGTAACAGCACTTATCGATTTAGATCCTTCTATTTCACCAAACGAAAAGATAGAATACAACGTTAAGTTCTCTAACGACGATGGTGTTATTTACGAAGCTAATTATGTAAAATATTACCAACCAACAGTATTATTCAGTAATACACCAGATACAGACGGATTAACTGGCTGGACACAATCTGGAGGTTGGGCAACAACTACATCAGATGCTTATTCTGGTAGTAGTGCAATTAACACAGGAACATATTCTACTAACGCTACAAAAACATTAACAACTACAAATAGTTATGATTTTTCAAATTCTAATGAAGTATTGATTCAGTTTTATGCTAAATGGGATATTGAAAGAAACTATGATTATGTAGAAGTTTTAGGTTCACCAAACGGAGGCTCTAGCTGGATATCTTTGAGTGGTAAATATACTAAACCAGAAGCGACAAGCTCAACAACCAATCATGATAATAAGAATAGTTCATATTCAACTTTTCAATCCGGAAGTAGTGGTAACATCTACGATGGTGATAGAATGGATAATTGGGTAATGGAAGAATTTGTTATAGATGACAGCTATTCTTCTTTATTAAACTCTAATGATGTAAAAATTAGATTTAGATTTAGAACAGATGCCTTAAATGTAAATGAAAGCTACACTACAACTAATGACGGTTATTTTATTGATGATTTTAAAATTATTAGTTTACAGATTCCTTGTGAAACTACGGTGCCGACAAACCTAGCAGCAAACACGATAACGGATTCTACAGCAGAAATTACATGGGATAATATTCCTTCTGCAACTTACGATTTAAGATATAGAGAATCTGGCGCACCAAGTTGGACAGAGGTTACAGACTTTGCTGGTTCTACTTATACTTTAACAGGTTTAAACATAACTACAGATTATGAAGTACAAGTAAGAAGCAGATGTGTTGCTTCAACTTCTACATATAGCAGCTCTTTAAACTTTACAACGACTGATGTCAGTTATTGCACGGCTAGTGGTAGCACAACACAATACGAATATATTGGTAATGTAAACGTAAATGGTGTTAACAACAACACTTCTGGCACACCAGGAAGTGGATATAGTGATTTTACCAACTCTGATATTTTTGAACCAATGCAAATTGGTAGTACAGGAAATACCATTTCCGTAACTAAAACATGGCCAGGAAATGGATATAATGAAGCAATTTCTGTTTGGATTGATTATAACAAGGATGGTACTTTTGATGCCTCTGAGAAAATTTTGGAAGATGGAGCTAATCAAACCACTCCAGTTTCGGATAGTTTTGATGTACCAATTTCAGCTGTTACAGGAAGCACAAGAATGAGAGTTATAATGAAATACTATAGTGGTAGTAATTCAATACAAAACGATCCATGTGAAAACTTCAGTGATGGTGAAGTAGAAGACTATAATGTCTTTTTATATAACGGCCTTTTGTACACTAACTCTACTTGGTATCCTAGTGCTCCAACAGATTTAACTGGTTCGGAAAACATACTAATCTTAGATGGCACATATACTATCAATTCAAACATTAGTGTTAACAATTTTACAGTAGCTTCAGGAGCAACGGTTAATGTTAATAAGGAAAATGCTGTTACTGTTAACGGCGATATTACCAACAGCGGAGAATTTGTATTCAATTCAGACTCGAATGAATTTTCTAGTTTAATTTTGAGTGGTAATTCCTCTGATAATCTAAAATACAACAGACATGTTAACTCAAGTGCTAACAGAAATGACTTAATTGCTACACCTTTTAGTGGAGAAACTTTTGTAGATTTTGTATCAAATAATTCAAATATTGTTTCAAATACCGGAGAAACACTATACTTATTTGGTCCTTTTGATAAAACTGCCAGTGATTACATCACTTATTCTAACACTGAAACAAGTACGCTTGATGCTGGAAAAGGTTATAGAGCGGCTTCAACAGATAATAGTACGTTTACTTTTACGGGATCTCCTACAACAGGAACTCTAAATGTGCCTATATCAAAAACTGGTTCAGCTTTTGAAATATGGAATTTAATAGGTAACCCATACCCTTCTTACATAAAATTAGAAGACTTTTTAACAGCAAATATAGCTCAGTTAGATTCTGAAAGTGCTGCTGTATATGGTTATGATGCGGACAATTCTAATGGAAGTTATTGGACAATCTGGAATTTAGCCTATGCATCTATCAACCCTAATACGTTAATAGCACCTGGACAAGGTTTCTTTGTGTCTTCAAAAGATGGTGGTGGAACGATTTCATTTACACCTTCTATGCAAGCTTCAGGAAGTTCTGATGATTTTATTTCTGGAAGAAACTCATCTCAACCAGAATATGGCACAATAGTAATGAACTCTAGTACTCAAAACTTTAGTACAGATATTTACTTTACCAATACTGCAACTTTAAATTTAGATATCGGTTACGATGCAGCGCATTTTGATGGAATACCAACTGATTTTTCAATCTATTCCGAATTAGTTAATGATAATTCTGGAAGAGAAATGGCAATACAAGCTATAGGCTATAATGATATTGACAACTCACCTGTAATTCCGCTTGGTGTTAATGCAAATCAAGGAGAACAAATTACTATAGGGTTAAATAATTCTAACATCAGTTTCAATATATATTTGGAAGACGTATTGACCAACACCTATACACTTTTAAATACTTCTGATTATACGTTTACTCCTTCAACAAACCTTTCAGGTACTGGTCGTTTTTATTTAAGATTTGCAGAATCAACATTATCGTCTGATGAATCTGAATTAGACACTTTACAAGTGTATTCTGATAACAAAGCAAATGAAATAATAATTAAAGGTCAATTACAAAGACCTTCTACTGCTACTCTATTTGATATTCAAGGAAGACAGATTAGTAAAAACGCATTAGAAACAAATAGTATTAAAAATACTATAAATACATCTCAGTTGAGTGCTGGAATATATATAGTCCAGATTAGTAATAATGTTTCTAACTTAACTAAAAAAGTAACTATTAACTAAATAGTATTACTTATATAATTTAAAGCCGAAGCTAGTCTTCGGCTTTTTTTTGACACCTCTAAAAGGGTTATTCATCGATTTTTTTGGACTTTTTTAAAAACAAAAATGCATTTCATCGAATATATTTGCGTTTTATGGATATAAGCATTATGTTTGAGCCTAAATTTAGTCCCAAACTAAACTTAACCGCTTATGAAAACTTTTACTCAAACCTTAAAAAGGTATGTACTATTAGTATGTACTGTTATATTTACATCACTAGGTTTCTCACAAACATGTGGCACCACGATATCGAGCTACCCTTATTCTGAAAATTTTGAATCAAACACAGGATCTTGGACACAAGACTCAGGCGATGATCTTAATTGGATTAGAGACTCAGGAGGAACACCTTCAGGAAGTACAGGCCCTGGTTCAGGTAACGGTGATACATGGTACATGTATGTAGAATCATCTACTAACGGCGTTGGATACCCTAATAAGGTAGCTAATTTTGAAAGCCCTTGTTTTAATTTAACTTCTGTGACCAATGCTTACTTTAATTATAGTTATCATATGTATGGTGTAGATATGGGCACCTTGAATATTGACATAAGTACCGATAATGGATCTACATATCCCACAACATTAAGAACATATTCAGGTAATTTAGGGAATACATGGAATACTGACGTAATTGATTTATCTGCCTACATTGGTCAAACAGTTAAGTTAAGATTCAACGCAACCACTGGAACAGATTATAGAAGTGACTTTGCTATTGATAATGTAAGTCTTACTACATCACTTCCTTATTGTTCATCTAACGGAAACAGTACCAATGACGAATACATTAGTAGAGTTCAATTGGCTGCTATAGATAACTCCTCAGGAGTGGGCACAACCAGTACCGGTTATTCTGATTTTACTGGAATTTCTACAAATTTAACCAGATCAACCAATTACACGTTTACAATAACACCAACATGGACAGGTACAACCTACGCTGAAGGTTATGCAATCTGGATTGATTACAACCAAGATTCGGATTTTAGTGACGCTGGTGAATTGGTATTTTCACAATCTGCAACAACGGCATCACCAATTTCTAGTAATTTTACAATACCAGTTGGTGCTACTTTGGGAAACACAAGAATGAGGGTTTCCATGAAATATAATGCCATTCCTACTGAATGTGAATCTTTTGGGTATGGTGAAGTAGAGGACTATACAGTAAACATTGTTTCTGGGGCACCACAACCAGAAATAAATATAACTGGAAATGGTACAACAATAGTTGATGGAGATACCACTCCTGATGCAAGTGACGATACCGATTTTGGAAATGTAGCCACATTAGGTGGTACACAAACCCATACATTTACAATTCAAAATACTGGCTCAGCCAACTTAAATTTAACAGGTAGTTCTCCATATGTAAATATTACCGGAACTCATGCAAGTGACTTTACACTTACTACAACACCAGCGAGCTCTATTGCATCTGGAGGATCAACAACATTTCAAATTACTTTTGATCCAAGTGCAAATGGCCTAAGAACTGCTTCGGTTTCTATTGCCAATGATGATAGTGACGAAAACCCTTATAACTTTAATATACAAGGAAATGGATATGCAATTGCACCAGAAATAAATATTCAAGGTAATAGTATAACCATAAACGACGGAGATACCACTCCATCCTTATCTGATTATACTGACTTTGGAAGTGTAGTAACAGCATCTGGAACTTCGGCTAATTCTTTTACTATACAAAATACAGGTACTATTAGTCTATTATTAACAGGAGGTTCACCATATGTTTCTATATCTGGAGCACACGCAGCAGATTTCACTTTAACAACTATACCTTCAGGAAGTATTGGTAGTGGTGCATCCACAACTTTCCAAATTACTTTTGACCCTAGTGCTGATGGTATAAGAACTGCTTCAGTTAGTATAGCAAACAATGATTCTGATGAAAACCCTTATAACTTTGACATTAGAGGAACAGGATACACACCACCTCCTTGTGGCTATGCAGAAGTTATTCATTCAGCAGATTTTGAAACAGGTTTAGACGGATGGACTTCAGGTGGTGTGGATGCATCAAGAGTTAATGACCCAACATGGTCTTATGGAGGAAACTATAGTTTACGTGTTAGAGATGACGACCCATCAGGAACTGCATCTTCTTTTGATTCGCCGGCTTTCAACCTTTCTAATTACGATAAAGTAGATTTTAAATTCTTCTTTGCACCAGACAGTATGGATTCGTCTTATAGCGGTTCAACGAAGAATACATTTGAAGATTTTATGATAGAATACAGTGATGATAATGGTGCTACATGGACTACAGTTCAAGTGTACGAAAGCGGTCAAGTATCACAAAAAAATGCTGATTTCGAAACATCAAATTCTGCGATTTTTTATAGTAAAACTGTAACATTAAAAAGCAGTGATTATAATTTTCCTCCATCTGCAATATCAAAATTTAGGATACGCTGTGATGCAAGTGCTGATGACGACGAAGTATATATAGACAACATTTTGATTAGGGGTACCGATTACTGTGTTCCAACCGTAGCACCAGGTGGTGTTACTGCTAACTTAGACCTTTGGCTAAAAGCAGATATGATTAACGGAGTAAGTGAAGCTTCAGACGGATCTTTAGTAAGCCAATGGGTTGATAATGGTAAAGGAAACAGTGCAGAGGTTACAGCTACAGGACAAGAACCTGTATATAGAAATAATACTACCAGAAACATAAACTTTAATCCAGTTGTTGAATTTGAAAATGATAACACTACAGCAAGTAGTGATATGACTTATATAGTTTCTGACGGCTCTAGAGATCATTTGGCTGGCACAGCAGGTTTTAACAGTAATGATATGTTTGTAGTAATAATTCCGGATCCTACTATAACCACGAGTATGATTCCATTAGATACTTTTACAAGTTCAGATCCAACTACAAATGACATACAAACTGAGGACGTAACAGGCTTTGGATATGGTGCTTATACTAATCGTTTATCAGGAGAATATTTCACATATTGCATTGGTGTTACTAGTGGAACATCAGGTGGCCCAGGATATGGAAAAGCTGATTCATCAGGTTCAAATGATTACAACCAAATTAGTCTAATAAATATAAGAGATAATGCCAGTGTAACAGAAATAGAAATGTACCTTAATGCCAATAGTATAGGGAATATTTCTAATGATATACCAGATTTTTCATCGGTTAACGACACTAAATATTGGTTAGGAAGAAGTCAATACTGGAATGGTAGTTTTGATGGACGCATAGCAGAAGTTATTACCTATTCTGCAACTAATAATGATGCCGATTTAACTCAAGCTAGAAATAGAATACAATCATATTTGGCTATTAAGTATGGCATAACATTAGGTGTTAATGGTACATCACAGGATTATGTAAATAGTGATGGTACAGTTATATGGGATCAATCTGCTAATACAGGATACAATTATGATATAGCTGGTATTGGTAGAGATGATGCCTCAGAGCTCAATCAAAAACAATCAAGAAGCGTTAATGATGCTACAGATGGTACAGGTAGAACTCAAGGGGTTTTAACTATGGGATTAGATGAAATCTATGATACCAATAGTGACAATAAATCTATTAATCCTGTAACATTTAATGATAAAGAATTTTTAATGTGGGGAAATAATGGTGCAGACCTAAATCTTGCCGCATCTACAATTACAGTAAATATGAGTGCAGGAATTACACCAGCCCTTACCACAAATGTAACTTTTACAGCTATGCAACGTGTTTGGAAAGTTGTTGAAAACGGTGGTGATATTCCAGAAGTTAAAGTACGCCTCCAAGAGGACGCTGTAAGAAATATAACACCTCCAGGGAACTATTATATGTTTATCTCTAGCACAGGAGTATTTGACCCTACAGCAGATTATCGAGTAATGACATCTGATGGTAACGGAAATTTAGAGGCTACATATGATTTTGATGGCACAAAATATATAACCTTTGGATACGCTCCACAAATTATAGTTGAACGATCTATTTATTTTGATGGTTCAGTTGATTATATAGACGTAGAAGATAAATTAGATTTAGATCCTTCAGGCTTCACAATATCAGCTTGGATAAAACGTGATGCTGCTGATAGCGGTACAAAATCTATTATTTCAAAAAGACCAACTTCATTCACTCCACTGTATGAGGGATATGATTTAAGAATATTGACTGATAATAGAATACAAATGTATTGGAGAAACGGTAGTTTGCAAACTGTAGTAACATCTGCAAGCATCCCAGACGATGAATGGCATCATATTGCTGCAATTTATGATGGTACCACAATGCGTTTATACATTGATGGTGTATTAGATGCCACAGAAACTAGATCAGCACCAGTTGCAACCGATCATTCTTTCGTAATCGGTGCAGCAGGTAAAGGCTCTACCACTCAACATTTTATGGGTTATATTGATGAGGTACGTGTATGGAACACTAACTTATCTGAGGGTCAACTACGTTTTATAATGAATCAGGAAATAGAGGATAACGCTGGTCAAGTTATAGGAAAAGAGTTGCCTACATCTATCACTAAACATGAGATTGATGCTATTCCATGGAGTGAACTAGCAGCATATTATCCAATGTCTGTTTATACTTACACTAATACAGATGATGCTTCTGGCAATGGAAATCAAGGAGCCTTAAGAAACTTAAACACTGTAGCAAGACAAACAGCACCACTTCCGTATATATCCACACAAGATGGTGATTGGAACACCAACACTACTTGGGCAAACGGAAGTGAGCAATATATCCCAGGTTCAACTTCTATAGCAGACTCAAATACAACCGTTGATTGGAATATTGTAAGAACATCTCACAACATAACTATAGACAACTCTAGCTTACCAGCTGCAAAAGCTGATAACAGAAAAGTACTTGCCCTATACGTTGACGCCAATGAATTAACATTAACTGGCGATAATATATCAGAAACAGGAAATGGATTAACAGTTTCCCATTACTTAAGATTAACCGGGAAAATAGATTTAGAAGGAGAATCTCAATTGATTCAAGAGGATGATAGTGACTTAGATGTCATAGGAAGTGGAGTTTTAGAAAAAGATCAACAAGGAACTGCTGACACCTATACTTATAATTATTGGTCTTCGCCTGTAGGAGAAACCGATATGGATAAAAACGACTACCGTTACACAGTACAAGATGTAATGTTAGATGGTACAAATCCTGTTAATTTTGCCTCATCTGGTTACGATGGAGCTGCCACTACTCCAATAAGGATTGCTGATTACTGGATCTGGAAATTTGCCAACTTAACCTCAGACGATTACTCGGCATGGCAACATGTAAGAAGATCTGGAAATATTGATGCTGGTGAAGGATTTACTATGAAAGGTCCAGGAACTGGCTCTATATTAACAGACCAAAACTATGTGTTCTTAGGAAAACCAAATAATGGTGATATAACCTTAACGATCACTGCTGGTAATGACTATTTAGTTGGTAACCCTTATGCATCTGCCATAGATGCTGACGAGTTTATTGCTGACAATACGACGACAACAGGTACACTCTACTTTTGGGAGCATTGGGGAGGAGGTTCACATATACTACAAGAATATCAAGGTGGATATGCCATGTACAATCTTTCTGGAGGTGTACCAGCACCTGCACCAGATCCAGATGTTGCCCAAGTTGGTGTGGGTACAAAAACACCAGGTCAATATATTCCTGTAGGTCAAGGTTTCTTTGTAACTGGAATAAGTACAGGACCTATAACTTTCGAAAACGATCAACGTGCTTTCCAAAAAGAAGGTGGCTCTAGCTCCGTATTTTTAAGAAATGCTAATGTTGCAAATACTCAGGACAATAATGATGAAACAGTAACTGATGATAGAATGAGGTTTAGAATTGGTTTTAATGCTAGCTATTCTATGCAATTACACAGACAGTTATTATTGACTATTGATGAAAACACAACAACAGATGTGGATTGGGCTTATGATGCCAAATTAAATGACAATCAAACAGACGACATGTTCTGGATGATTAACAATGAAAAATATATTATTCAAGGAAGTAATGATGCTGAAATTACAGCTGTTTACCCACTAGGAATTATAGTAAATGAAGATGGATTAAATTCTATTACTATAGATGAATTAGAAAATGTACCAGATGATTTAAATATTTATGTGCATGATATTGATTTAGATATATACCACGACTTAAGAGCAAGTGATTATGAAATCTTTTTAAACGCAGGTGAATACCTAGATCGTTTTGAAATTACATTTGCCACAGAAGCTCAATTACTTGGAGTTGATGATGATACAAACGAAAGTCTTGATGTATTATATTCTAATGACAAAAAGAAAATTGTATTAATAAACCCAAACCTAATAGACGTAACTTCTATTGAATTGTTCAATATAATTGGACAATCAGTTTACACTATTGAAAACATTTCAGAGAGCGGTTACTCTGAATACGACGTTAAGAATTTAAGTACTGGAACTTATATTATTAAGTTATATACTGCAAGCGGTTCAGTATCGACTAAGAAAGTTTTAGTAAAATAATTTTTTGCCCCAAATCTTAAATCTTAACCTAGAAAAAGCCCTGAGAAATCAGGGCTTTTTATTTATTAATATTTTTATAAGATTATAACTATCTGGTAAATCTCATATAAATCTCTATAGAAACATCATTATCCACACCCTGATTAGTAACCACTTGATTTATAGAACTAGTTAAAACAAGTGTATTATCCGTTAACTCTTCTATTGTATAATCTTGGGTTTGCACTTCACCAAGATCAACTCCTTCAATAGTTGCAAAATCGCCGTCAATTGTTAAAGTATTTCCTGATCTAGTCCATGTTGAAACAGATTCTACATCATCTAAAGAAACCGTTTGGTTTTGTGTTTGACCAACAAAGCTGAAAGTTAAGTCTATATCATAGGATCCTGAAAACAATAAATTATTAGGGTTTTCGGTAATCTCCATTGTTGTATCCATGTTAGACCCTACTCCATCATAACTTGTAGTGAAATCCTGGCCCTGAACCGCAGTAACAGAAGTACCTGTGTATTCCATTTCTACCATTTCCCAAACGCCCAATAGTTCGCCACTTGTGGAGTTAGAGTCGCTGTCATCGTCACTACAACTACTAAATACTGTTAAACTTAAAACTAGGAGTACTAATAATTTTAATTGTTTTTTCATTTGTTTTTGTTTTAAAATTTGAAAGAACAAATTACGTATTATATTACAAACACAAATCTTACTCAAAAAAAACAAAAACTTAAATAACTGTTACTGACGGTGATTTCTGATAAAAAATCAATAAAAAAAAGAAAGCTTATGACTGTAATTGTTTTAGTAAGCCTTTAAACTCAACTGTTTGCTGCTCACCAGTTTCCATATGCTTCAATGCAAAAGTCTTAGCATTTAATTCTTCCTCACCAACCAACACCACATACGGAATATTACGACGATTAGCATAAGTCATTTGCTTTTTCATTTGCTTGCCAGATGTAACTGCATCAGGATATATTTCGGCTTTTACACCATTTTCTCTTAATTTAGAAACTGCTTGTAATGAAGCCATAGCTTCGGCATCACCAAAACTTATAAACAGTACTTTTGTTGCTTCAGTAATTGTATCAGGAAACAAACTTAATTCTTCTAAAACCAAGTAAATTCTATCTAAACCAAAACTAATCCCTACTCCACTAGTATCAGGTTTACCAAAAATACTTGTAAGGTCATCATAGCGTCCACCTCCACCTATAGAGCCCATTTTCACTCCATCGGGAGCTGAAACTTCAAATATTGCGCCTGTGTAATAGTTAAGTCCACGAGCTAAGGTGACATCTAACTGCAGTTTGGCTGTTTTTAATCCAAGTTTGAATATTGATTCTTCAATAAATTCCAACTCCTGAACACCTTTTTTACCTTCTTCAGAAGAACTTAATATAGATTTTAACTGTCCTATTTGTGAACCAAAACTTCCAGTCATAGAAAATAAAGGCTGTAATTTAGAAATCCCTTCTTCAGAAATACCTTTGTTAAGCATTTCTTCTTTTACCTTCTCCTCTCCTATTTTGTCGAGTTTATCTAAAGCAACTGTAAAATCTATGAGTTTGTCTTGTGCTCCAATAACTTCGGCAATACCAGATAAAATTTTACGGTTATTAATTTTTATCGTAACACCTTCTAATTTTAAAGCCGTAAAAACCGCATCATACAATTGTACAAATTCTACTTCTTGGAATAAGGATTTAGAACCTACAACATCAGCATCACACTGGTAAAACTCTCTAAAACGCCCTTTTTGCGGACGGTCTGCACGCCAAACCGGTTGTATTTGGTAACGTTTAAAAGGAAACTCTATCTCATTTTGGTGCTGTACGACGTAGCGTGCGAATGGGACTGTGAGGTCGTAGCGCAGAGCTTTTTCTGATATATAAGCTGTTAGATAATTAGATTTTAAAGCAAAGTAGAAATCTGAAAAAACTATAGAAACAGCATATTCAATATTCTCTTCAACGACAAAACCAAAATCTTCAATTTTATCATATTGATAATCAATTATTTCTAATAAATCAATTATGAATTTTTCTTCTGGTAATTTTTCTTCAATAAAAAAATTACTATTTCTATTTTTTACTTCTTTCGAAAAATCTTTATATAATTCTTTAAAATAAGCTTTCAAATTAAACCCTTCATCTTCTTTTTTTCTATTAACACCTAAATTAAAATACTGAATTAAGGGTTTTATTATGTAAACTAAATTAGAATTAAACTTTTCAATATATTCACCACTATTCAAAATTTTAAAAATCAAGCGATCTCCTTCATCTCCATATTTTCCCATTAAGGTTTCAGAGTTTTCAAAGCTTGGAGTTTCTATAGGTTGAAATCCATAGCGCTGAAACTGCTCCTTAATTGTTTCCATAATATAGGAACGCTTTGCAACTTCTTCTGCATTAAAATCTCTTGTACCTTTAGGAATACTTGGTTTTTGTGCCATAACATTTCCTGTAAAAACAGGAATCTTTTTAAATTAAAAATACTTCTAAAAATTGAATCTAATTGTCATACTGAGCACTTTCGAAATATGTATAAAAGGGTACATAAGCACTTCGACTTGCTATGCAAGGTGCTTTCGATAAAAATATATTTTATCTCAACCAATGCTCAATGTGACAGCTTTATAAAATTTACAATTTGTCACAAAAATATTATAATTTTTAGAGGCATACCTAAGTAATTTCAATTTTATAGTAACTTTATGGTGTTTGTAACGTCTTATGGTTGTAAACAACCCAACTAACTTTAAATTAAACTATGTTTTCACTAGCTAGAGAGAATATTAAAATTGCATTTGGAGCCATTAAAAGTCAATTGCTACGTACCATTTTAACCGTTTTAATTATCGCTATTGGTATTATGGCTTTGGTTGGGATTTTAAGTGGTGTTTCTGCACTAGAAAACACTATTTCCGGAAGTTTTTCTTCAATGGGAGCCAATACTTTTAACTTTCAACGTTACGAATTTACCACACAACGCCAAAGTAGCAGAGAGCGTCAAAAAATAAATCCGGTTATTAATTACAGGAATGTAAAGGATTTTGAAGACAATTACGATTATCCGTTTACAAAGGTTGCTGTTTCGTTTATGGGAACATTTACTGCAGAGGTAAAATATGAAAATACAAAAACAGATCCTGAAGTAAGAATTGTTGGTGCTAATGAGAATTTTATTGAAAATTCTGGTTTAGAGGTTGAAAACGGACGTTCGCTAAATGTTTTTGATATAGAAAACAGTAATGCGGTTTGTGTTATTGGTAGCGATTTGCAAAAAGCTTTATTTCCTGAAGAAAACCCAATTGATAAAACCATAAGTGTTAGAGGTTCAAAATTTAAAGTTATTGGTGTATTAAAAGAAAAGGGTTCTACCTTTGGAAATAATCAGGATTTAAGAGCAATTATACCCATACAAAAAGCACGATCTATATTTACCAATCCCAATATTAATTATACACTTAGCGTAAAAGTTGACAAAAAAGATATGCTGGAAGGCGCACAAGAAGATGCCATTTTAACCTTCAGGAATGTGAGAGGTTTAAATCCGGTTGAGGAGAATGATTTTGGTATTGAACGTAGTGATGATTTATTAAATCGTGCGGCAGAAAACACACAAGTTTTATATATCGCAGCTTGGATAATAAGTATCATTACCATCTTTGGTTCTACCATTGCTTTGATGAATATTATGTTGGTTTCCGTAAGTGAACGTACCAGAGAAATTGGTGTACGTAAAGCTTTAGGTGCAAAGAGCAAAACCATTGCTTTTCAGTTTTTTATGGAAACAATAATCATAGGTCAACTTGGTGGAATCATAGGAATAATACTCGGAATTTTAATTGGTTGGGGAGTTGCTAAAGGATTTGATTTAGAATTTTCTACACCTTGGGTTGCTATGATTTGGGCCACAAGTATTGCCTTTATTGTCGCTATAATTTCTGGTCTATATCCTGCAACTAAAGCGGCTAAACTAGACCCTATTGAATCGTTGAGGTATGAGTGATTTAGGTGTTAAGTGTTAAGTGTTAAGTGTTAAGTGTTAAGTGTTAAGTGAAAGTATAAAACTAAATTTCAACTACTATCAACTTTCAACTATCAACTATTTACTAATTACTACACGCTATTAACTAGTTACTTATCCTGCCCTATCAACTTTTCAAAATACTGAAACAATTCTCCTTTTGTAATGTTTGCACCAGACTGTATCATTTTAAAAATATCTAAATGCTTATCGTCTGAGTAGTCTTTTTTAGCATTATAAAATTCAATACTATCTGACAGTAAATTATCTCTTAACCATTGAAACCCTTCTTTAGTTGTAAAGTCAATGGCCTTGTTCTCAATTTTTAAAGCAATTAAACGCATTTGCTTTTCTTTACATTTAAATAAATGGATTTGATTAGGTGAGATATGCTCTAAATATTCCACTTTGCTAAGCACACCGTACCAAACTAAATCGCTAAAAACATCTAATTCTTGCTCTGCAGCTTCGGGTTTATTTTTCTTAATATCTTCCCATTCATCTGCTGTAATTGATTGTGTGGCTAAAAAATTAATGAATTCCTGGTGTAATTCTTCAAACTGTTCTTTAGTTAATCTTGCGTATTTCATTGTTTAAAAAAAATTGAATAAAAAAACCGCTTAGAAAACTAAACGGCTTTTAATGATAATGTAAATAAGATTAAGCTTCTGCAATAACTTCGAAAGTTAAATCTACAGTAACTGATCTGTGTAATCTTATAACAGCTTCGTACTGGCCTAAACGCTTAATGTTACCTCCATTGATAGAAATATACTTCTTATCAACATCGTGACCTTCGTTTTTAAGGGCAGCAGCTAAATCCATATTGGTAATAGAACCAAATAATTTATCTCCAGCAGTTGCACCTGTACCAGCTTTTGAAGTGATTTTAATATCTAATCCTTTTATAGCCTCAGCAGTTTTTTCTGCATCTGCAATAATAGATTTTTCTTTATAAGCTCTTTGCTTTAAGGTTTCTGCTAATACTTTCTTTGCAGAAGTTGTAGCCATAACGGCTTGTCCTTGAGGAATTAAAAAGTTTCTACCATAACCGTTCTTAACTGTTACAATATCGTCTTTAAATCCTAAATTTTCAACGTCTTGTTTTAATATAAGTTCCATTGTTATGATATTTTATTTTAATAAATCAGCAACATATGGCATTAAGGCTAAATGTCTAGCTCTTTTTACAGCCACAGATACTTTTCTTTGGTACTTTAAAGAAGTTCCTGTTAAACGTCTTGGTAACAATTTACCTTGTTCGTTTACAAAACTTAATAAGAAATCTGGATCTTTGTAATCTACGTACTTAATACCAGACTTTTTAAAACGGCAATACTTCTTAGTTTTTGAAGTCTCTATATTTAAAGGAGTAAGATATCTAATTTCTCCGTCCTTTTTTCCTTTTGCTTGTTGTTCTATTGATGACATAATTACGCTTTTTGTTTGTTTCTTTCTCTTCTTCTCTCAGCCCATGAAATAGCATGTTTGTCTAATTTCACAGTTAAGTAACGCATAAAACGCTCATCACGTCTAAACTCCAGCTCTAAAGGCTCAATAGCTTCTCCAGCTACTTGGTACTCAAATAAGTGGTAAAATCCACTTTTTTTGTTTTGGATTGGATAAGCTAATTTTTTTAAGCCCCAATCTTCTTTGGCAATCATCTTAGCACCTTTAGAAACGAGAAAATCCTCATATTTCTTTACTGTCTCCTTTATCTGATCTTCAGATAAAACGGGATTTAAGATGAAAACAGTTTCATAATGATTCATAATAAATTTATTTGTTTGTTAATAAAACGGCTGCAAAAATAAGCATTAATTCTAATTCTGGCAACGTTTTTACCTTCAAAAATTACAAATAAAAAAACGCCTAAAGAAAGTGTTAAATTTTACAGTTTGTCGGTAAAATTTGTTTTTTAACCGAATTTATCGTACTATTGTCGATATCTTAACCTAATAAAATATTAATGTTATGACTTTAAACTGTGTAGTTGTTGATGATTCTGCGATTCAGCGTCTTTCTATAGTAAAGTTAATCGAGAATCATTCTTCGCTTAACCTTATTGCAGAATACAGCAGTGCGTTAGAAACAAAAAACGGTCTTAATACCCACAAAGTAGATCTTATCTTCTTAGATATAGAGATGCCGGTATTAAACGGTTTTGAACTCTTAGATGTACTCAACAACAAACCCCAAATTATTTTTGTTACAGGTAAAACCGAATATGCTTTTAAAGCATTTAATTACGATGCTACCGACTATCTTCAAAAACCAATCACTAAAGAACGTTTTAATACTGCCGTAGAAAAAGCTATTGAGCAACACAAATTAAAACTAGACTTTAACGAAACTGATGGTGAACACATCTTTGTAAAGAGTAACCTTAAAAAACGTAAAGTTTATATTAAGGATATTAAGTGGATTGAAGCTTTAGGCGACTATGTAAAAGTTGTAACAGAAGAGAACAGCCTTGTAGTATTATCTACTATGAAAGCTTTTGAACACGAACTGCCAGAGGGCAAATTCTTAAGAATTCACAAATCATATATTGTGAACTTAGACAAAATAGACCGATTTAATAGTAAAAATGTTGAAGTTGGTGCTTATGAAATTCCGTTGAGTCGAAATAAAAAGACACAATTGGTAGATGCTTTGAATAATATGTAAAACATTATTTTATCATGTAAAGCATTACATTATTTATATTTTATGAAAATCCTGAGTAGAACAACTCAGGATTTTTATTTAGTAGTTATCTACATTCAAAACCACTCTTACGGATCTAAAGTCTTTTACAGCATTAAAACTATTATCTACTTTTAAAATTGCGTCTTTAGTCTTAGTTAAAGATTGATTTTGAGGAATTTTTACTAGTATATTTTTTATAAACAAATTTCTTATTCGTGATACTGGTGGAAATTCGGGACCCAAAACATTAGCTTTAAAAACTTGTCGCAAAGACTTTGCATACCAATCTGCAGCTAAATTAACACGGTTATAGTCCTTGTGTTTAAGCGTGATTTTAATCAGCCTGTAAATTGGTGGATATTTATAATTATATCTGTCATTCATTTGCTCAGCATACATTTCTTTATAAGCATTTGTAGAAACTTGCTGTAAGATATTATGATGTGGATTATAGGTTTGAATTAAAACTTTTCCACGTAAATCGGTACGTCCTGCCCTACCCGAAACTTGTGCCATGAGTTGATAACTACGTTCGTGAGCCCTAAAATCTGGAAAATTAAGCAAATTATCCGCATTCATAATGCCAACCAATTTTACGTATCTAAAATCTAAACCTTTGGTTAGCATTTGCGTACCAACTAAGATATCTATTTCGCGTTGCTCAAAACTTGTAATAATTTTTTCGAATCCATATTTACCACGTGTTGTATCTAAGTCCATACGAGCCACTTTCTTTTCAGGAAATAAAACTTTCACCTCTTCTTCTATTTGCTCTGTACCAAAGCCTTTAGTGTCTAAAGTGGCATTGCCACAAGCCTGGCAATTTTTAAGCATTACAGAATTATAGCCACAATAATGACAACGTAATTGATCTCTATATTGGTGATAGGTTAAACTTACATCACAATTAGGGCACTGAGGTGATGTGCCACAAGTAGTACATTCTACAATTGGAGAAAACCCTCTTCTATTTTGAAACAATATAATCTGAAAACCTTGTTCTAAGGTTTCGGTCATTTCTTCAATGAGTCGGTCGCTAAAATGACCTTTCATGCGTTTACGCTTATATTTATCTGCCAAATCAACCAATTCTATATCTGGCATTAATACATTATTGTAACGTGTGTTTAATTCAACCAAACCATATTTACCTTGAATTGCATTAAAATAGCTTTCCAAACTTGGTGTAGCAGAACCCAAAAGTATTTTTGCCTTATGCAAATTAGCCAATACAATAGCCGCATCTCTGGCGTGGTAACGTGGAGCTGGATCAAATTGTTTGTAGGATTGCTCATGCTCTTCATCTACAATGATTAATCCTAAATTGTTGAATGGCAATAATAAAGATGAACGTGCACCAATTACAACCTGAGCTTTTTCAGAATTATTGAGCAAATTATTCCAAACTTCAACACGTTCGTTCCCTGAATAACGACTATGGAACACTGCGACTTTATCACCAAAATAATCTTGCAGGCGTTGTACCAATTGTGTTGTCAGCGCTATTTCTGGCAGCAAGTACAGCACCTGTTTTCCGCGTTCTAATTCCTTTTGAATGCGTTGTACATAAATCTCCGTTTTTCCAGAAGATGTAACGCCATGCAATAACACCACTGATTTATTTTCAAAAGCAGTTTCAATGGCCTCAAATGCTTGTTGTTGTGGATTGTTTAATGTTTTTATATCAGCATCGCCATCTCCTTCAAACTGAATGCGATCAGTTCTAATATGGTATTCTTCTAAAATTGCTTTATCTATTAAAGTCTTAACAATAGATGATGAAGCACCACTTCTTTCTATTAATTCAGAAACTTTAATTGGAGCTTTGGAAGATGCTTCCATTGTAAACAAAGCTAATATAACTTCGCGTTGTTTTGGTGCTCTACTCAACAACTCTAACAACTCCTGAAGTTTTTCCTGAGATTTATGATTTTGATGCAATTTTATATAGCGCACCAATTTGGGTTGATACTTTTCGTAAAGTTCTTCTTGAAGATTTAAAACACCTTTTTCAACCAATCCATTAATTACAGGCAGCACACGTTTTCTATCTAAAATAGAAACCACGTCTTGTATCTTTAGAGATGTTTGATGTTGTAGCGCTTCATAAATTAAAAATTCATCGTCTTTTAACTCAGAATCATTGACCTCTGCTTTTTCGTTTTTAGAGATTATGGTTTCACTTTCTAACAAAAAAGCATTTGGCATCGCAGCTCGCATGACTTCACCAATACTACACATATAATAACTGGCTATCCACTCCCAGTGCTTTAGCTGCATTTCTGTAATTATAGGTTTTTCATCTAAAATTTGATGAATGGTTTTGGCTTCATATACTGTTGGTGGATTGTTATGAGTTTTATAGACCAAAGCCGTATATATTTTACTCTTGCCAAAAGGTACAGCCACACGCATTCCAGGTTTAAGGAATTGTGCTTCAGCCTCTGTAATGTGGTACGTAAAGGCTTTTTGAAGAGGAATTGGCAGTATGACATCTATAAAATATACCATAGACCAAAAGTAAGGTGTTTGAATAAAAAAACCATCTCAATTGGAGATGGTTTTTTTATTAACTTATCTATTTAGATTATTCAATTATTATTCAGTGGTATATTCAACATTGTTAAACACACCATTGGAAATAACATACTGTTCGTTGGTTTGGTTATTAACAAGTGTAAACGCAAATTCACCAGAAACAATTTTGGTGTTTTTATTAATTGAGTTAATTTTAAGATACGCTGATTGTGTTGTAAAAGGACCGATAGCTGTTTCCTCTCCATCTACAATTAAACTATAGCCACCGTAAAATGAAAGTCCACTATTGTTAGTTAATGTCATTTCAAACCCATCTTCAATTATAGAAAAATCTTCTCCACCAACACTAAAAGCTACACCTTCTATTCCATAATTAAATGTTCCACCACTAGCTATAGAAAACGTAAAAATATTATTGCTTACATAGTATCCACCAGTGACACTTTGAGCATCCGATTCCGTACTGTTTTGTAAAGAAAGTAAATTGCCATTTATTAGTGCACTTAAATTCGCCACACCTGGTTCACTATCCACATCATCACTACTAGAGTCACTACTGCAACCAAAAGTTACCAATATTAAAAAAATCAATATCGGTACAGATAATAAATTTTTCATAATTAATATGTTTTTGTATTAATAATCTTAAATTATTCAATGTTATAATGAATGTCATTCAAAATTCAACTGGTTACATCGTAAGTCTCATCATAATTATCAAAATTGACAGTTACAAAATGTAACTAGCAGAAATAGTTTTATGTTTTATTCTGTATCATCCTGAAACTTTACATCAGTAAAGACTCCGTTAGAAATTGTATAGGTCTTTAATTCTCCATCCACTTCATCCTGAGCAACAAAATTAAATTCACCAGATATCAGCATAGTATCCATATCAAGACTTGTGATTTTTAAATATGCATTTAGAGTATCATCGGTTGTTGAATTAACAGCTTCTCCAGAAGCATCATCTTGCGCTTGATAAATACCTCTAATGCTAGTGTTTACAAAATCTAACTCTGCGCTATCCCATTCCACACCTTCTACTAAATCGTCAATATCATCAAAAAAAACCGTGATAGTGATGGCTTCATTATCTATCATAAATTCTGTATCTGTTACGCATATAAACCTCAACTGATTACTAAAAAAGGCATAGCTAAGATCTACAATTGCATTTTCAAATGATACTTCAAACTCATCACCATTTACATTTGCTGTTACAACAATTTCTTGATTACCATCATCATCATCTTGCATATCATCAGAATTATCTCCTCCGCTACTACAAGTAAAAAGAAGTGCACTAGTCATTAATAAAAAAATTAGTTTTTTTACATACATAGCTTGTTGGTTTTAAACCAATTATTGTCTTGGCGAGAATGCGTCAGAATCAAAAAACACGCGGCCTTGATTGTTTTCTATATACACACCTTCTGGATCACCATTATCATCTAACATTAATCCACCGATTTGCATATCGTCAATTCCATTTTCTGTCATTGTTCCAGAAATTGCATACGCGGTTTCTACAGGTACAGAACCTATTTGAGATGTTAGTTTTAAAAGCACTGTAAATTGCGCTCCATCACCAGCAACAAAAGAACCTGTTCCTACATCAGTTTGCGATCCACCTTCACCTAAAAAATCTACTCTTAAGTCTCCTGAGTTTTGGTTGGTGAAAGTAGCTGTATAATCACTTATAACAGTACCTATAATATCAGATGGAATATTTGATGCTTGCAGTTCAAAAGGACTTAGCAAATATGTACCTTCAATATCTGGTGGATTGTTGCCTATGTTTAACACAAACCCTAAATCTTGTAAGGCTTGTACTAATTCTGGGTTAAAAAAGTCTTCAATGGATTCTAAAGACCCATCAAATTCACTAGAGTTGTCGTCGTCACTACTACAGGCAAAGCACAGGGCAGTAATGAAAAATACGAAAATGATTTTTTTCATAATTTAAAGTTTAAGAATTAATTAATAGCTGAATATTTTTAAGTAAGTATCAATTTTGGATTGTGTATTCAATCTCATTGAAAACACCTTGTCTAATTTCTATGGTTTGCCCATTGGTTGCGTTATAAACATCAAATCTAAACTCTCCAGATATAACTTGTGCATTCTTATCTATATCAGTAACCTTGAGATAACCAGAATCTTCTACAAACTCAATGTCATCTTCTTCCATAGATGATGAACCGTAAGCTCCTACGAATATAAAATCACTTTCTACTTGGTTATCTATTTCAAAACCATCTACAACAAGGTCAAAATCAAGCCCTGTAAAACCAAGCACTATGCCATCTCCTTGTCCACTTAAGCTTCCATTGAGATCAACACCTGCAATACCGAATGAGAAAAATGAGCCTGAACTTGACATTGAAGCGCTAATTGTGGCTGCTCCAAACTCTTCTCCGTTTGCCAAAAACGAATCTCCATTTACTCTGGCACTAATATATGTGCCATTTAAGTTACCAAACCCATCGGAATCGTCACTACTGCTGCTACATGCAAATAGAAGTGTAACAGTCATTAATAAAAAGAGTATTTTTTTCATAATTTAAAGTTTAAGAATTGATTAATAGCTAAAAAATTTATTTTGATTTTATGATAAGTCTTAATCCTTAGTTATATCTGCCATTATAGCAACTATCTCTCGTGCATTTTCTATACTAGATGCTTCAATAACAATTTTATTTCCATAGCTTTTTATTTCGCCATCTTTATAGGTTTTTATAATCTTTTCAAAATATTTAGTACTCATTTCTACAAGTACATTTTTTCCTGAAGTTGTCATTACTACGCTTTTAGAATTTATATCCTTTAATCCAAATTCATAGATAACCTCTTCACTCTTTTTATCGTTTGAAAATATTTGAGTCAACCTAATAGTTTTTGCTTCTTCGTCTATAAGTTCTATGGTTTGTTCATAAGTGTCTTCGTTAATTTTAACTATACCTACTATTTCAGACAACTTTTGCAGTCCTTGCGTTTCAGAAAGTCCTTCTACAGTTTTAACTGAGTCCAAACACTCTTTAATAATATTTTGAAATGCCTCTTTGGCAATCATGGCTTCTTCTATAGAGTTTACATAGATTTTAAATTCGTCATCATAATTTTGTAATTCGCCATTTTCTACATGCTTTATAAACTTACTTTTTTGATTAGTGTGCAACTCAACGTAGAGTATGTCTTTTTGTGAATCGTAATCTATATTATCGCTATTGATGTCTATAAAGTTAAAAGTGTAAGTATTATCTTCATTACCCTTACTGGTAACTATGTTTACTTCTACATCTGTAACACAATCATCTTTTACAGATTGTGTAAATGCTTTTTCTTCTGATGTTACTTGTCCCATGATGCCATTGAGGTAACTAATAGCCTGAGACTTCGTCCCTATATTTGGTTTTGAATTGGAAAAAGCTTCTTCTGCCAATGGAATTATAGCTTTCAAAACCTTATAAATATCCTTACCGTTCTCTATACTGTTGGCATAAAATTCAATTTTATTAACGAAGTTGTTTTGCACATCGTTCTCATAAGTTTTAATATTCTTTATATTTCTTCTAGTAGCAACTTCAATGTAGAATTCATCATTTCTAATTTTAAAATCTATACTATTGGGATTCAATACCGCAAAATTGAATTCAAAATCTTCATTTGATGATTTACTTTTTTCGTTTATAATAGTCTCTAACTTAGCATAACCATTTAGCTTTGAATCATTTGTTATTTTTTGTACGTATTGCTTTTTTGAGTAATCTACTTCCACAACATTATCCATAAGCCATTGAAGATGGTCTGAATAAGACGTAAGCGAAAGCTTATTTTTCTCTATTGTTTCATTTAGCGGAATTATATCCTTGATAGCGTCTGCAATATTTCTTCCATTATCTATATCCTTAGCATACAAATAAAGCTCATCTATATAACTCACTTTATCACCACCATCTTCCGATTTTTTGATTAGCTTTTGCTTTCCATTAATCAATAACTGAACTAGTATAACATCTTTTTTAGTAATAGCCCTTACTGTGTTAACATCTACATCAGAAAAGCTAAACTCATAATTGACCGTTTCAGTTTCTCCTTTAGAATCTACTTCTGTTAGTGTTAAAACAACATAACCAGAAGAAATAACTTTTATATCCTGACTGAATTGTGCTTTAGATGCTTCTACAGTTTCAAAATTGGAGGAAATTGCTTCGACTTTTTCAGAAAAATTCTGAGAATTGACATAGCAAAAAGACATTAAAAAAATAAAACAAAATGTAATTAGTGGGTGGTTGGTTTTCATAATAAATTTAGTGGTTAATTATTTAAATTTCAACTTAGTATACTTAGAAAATATTCTTTTTGTTAAGAAATTCAAATAATAAGAGACAGGCAATTATTTACGACAAACTGCAGAAATACTAGTCAATCCAGTTTTATAATTTAAAACCTAACTCACTAAATAACAACCTCTAAAAATCACAAAACCTCTTTCTTAGCACCTGGGTACTTCTTTAAGAACTGAAGTGAAGCATTTAACTCATACCCTAAAAGCAATATGTTAGAGTTTAGCCATAAGTATAAAAGTAAAATTAATAGTGCACCAATAGAGCCGTACAACTCATTGTACTTAGAAAAATTATCAATATAAATGCCAAACAGATAAGACGTTAAAATAATGAGCAAGGTAGTTAATAATGCACCTACTGAAAAGAAACGTGTGTTTCGTCCTTCCTTAGTACCAAAGTAGTACAAGGTTGCAGTGGCAAGATATACCATAATGACAAAAAACATGTATTTGGCAAATATAATCCAGCCTAAGCCAGAATCACTATTTAGCGCATCTTGTCCTGTAATACCTTCGTACAAAGGTGCTATTACGTATATCTGAAAATAACCAAAAACTGCAACGGTTAACAAAACCAAAATAGCTAAAATCAATGCAATACCTAGTGCGTACATGTACTGCTGAAATACATTTCTGGTAAGCTGTTCATGATACGAATTTTCAAAACCAGAAAACACTGCATTGACACCATTTGCCATTAAAAGCATTGATAATAAAAATACAGAAGACAGTAAGCCTGCTCCTCCACTTCCACTAATATTTTCAAAGATATTTGAAAAGAAAAATTCTGATGTTTGTGGTGGCAAAAAGTCTGTTAAAAATGACTCAAACTCCGAAGGAAAGTTATCAATGGGTATGTACGGAATTAAGATAATTACAAATAACAAAAAAGGAAAAATAGCCGTAAAGAAACTAAAGGCAATAGCACTAGCTCTGGTAGTTAATGCACCTTTTACAATTCCCATGGCATAAAGCTCAAGTAAATCATAGACAGATAAACCTTCAAAACCTGGCAATTTAATCTGCTTAAAAAAGCGAACAACTAAATTAACTACAGGTATTTTATCTAATTTATCTTCAATATGCTTTGACATATTATACCGCTTTCAAGCTTAAATCCATATTATATACGGAATGTGTTAATGCGCCAGATGATATAAAATCGACTCCGCACTCTGCATATTTTCTTAAGGTATGTTCATTAATTCCACCTGAAGATTCCGTTAAACATTGGTCACCAATAAGTTTAACTGCTTTGCGCGTATCCTCATAATTAAAGTTATCTATAAGAATGCGGTAAACACCACCACAATCTAGAATTTCTTTAATTTCCTCAAGGTTACGAGCTTCAACTATGATTTTTAAATCTCTGTTAGTATCTTTTAGATATTGCTTTGTAAGGCTAATCGCTTTAGAGACACCACCAGCAAAATCAATGTGGTTATCCTTTAACATTATCATGTCATACAGAGCAAATCTATGATTTTCACCTCCTCCAATTTTTACAGCCCATTTCTCTAAAGCTCTAATACCTGGAGTAGTTTTTCGTGTATCTAAAATTTTAGTTCCTGTACCTTCTAGTAAGTCAACAAACTGTCTTGTTTTTGTTGCAATAGCACTCATACGTTGCATCGCATTTAGGACTAATCGTTCTGCCCTAAGAATAGATTGTGAAGCACCTTCTACATAAAATACAATGTCTCCATACTTTACTTTGCTGCCATCTGCAATTAAGGTTTCTACTTTCATATTGGCATCAACATAGGCAAACACTTGCTTTGCAAACTCTACACCAGCAATAATACCTTTGTCTTTTACTAAAAGTTTAGCTTTGCCTTGAGCAGAAGCTGGTATGCATGCCAAAGAGCTATGATCTCCATCACCAACATCTTCTCTTATAGCATTGGCAATTATCCCTTCTATTTCTATGTTAAATTGTTCTTGTGAAATCATTTAAAAACTTATTTAGTGTAAAAATAGGAAATAGATTGACGATATGCGATTTTAGATTTACGAATTGTAATCAGAAAAATCGAAAATCGTAATTTGTAAATCGTAAATTTGAACATGCAAATAAAACTCATAGCCATTGGCAAAACCGACAATAGCAATTTAATTACGCTAATTGAAGACTATACAAAGCGTTTAAGCTTTTATATTAAGTTTGATTTTGAAATTATACCAGATATAAAAAACGTAAAACACCTTTCTGAAGCTCAACAAAAAGATAAAGAAGGCGAACTTATTTTAGCAAAAACCCAAACTTCTGACATACTAATTCTACTAGATGAAAACGGAAAACAAATGGACTCTGTTGCATTTTCATCTTACCTGCAAAAACACATGAACTCTGGTATTAAAACCCTAATATTTGTTATAGGTGGACCATACGGATTTTCTAACGCGCTTTACAACAGGGCTAACGGAAAACTAGGATTGTCTAAAATGACATTTTCTCACCAAATGGTACGCTTATTCTTTATTGAACAATTGTACAGAGGGTTTACTATTTTAAGAAATGAGCCTTACCATCATAGGTAACACAAAGTCTCAGTTCTATAAAATTACATAAAACTGAGACTTTGATTACAAACTAATTAATACACTTTATAAACTTTTTTACGCTTTTTAAGTTGGCGTGTTAAATCGTTAATCGTTTCATTAACAGCTATCTCATAAGTTGGCTCATTAGACGTAGCAAAAATTCTTGGACCTGGTAAACTTAATTCTATATTACAAATCTTACCAGCATCGTGCTTATTATCATCGTGTTTAATATATACCTGAGCAGAAATTAGAAATTCAAACTTATCTGCTAATTTTTCTAATTTTTTTGTTGTGAAAGCTGATAATGTATCACTAACATCTGTATTAACATACTGAAAATTTACCGTCATAATCTATCTTGTTTTAAAAATTAATCGTTTCTCTAAGATACAAAATTTGAGTCATTTCACTTCTGATATTTATCATAAAAAAGAATTAAATTTTGATGCTGTCACACATATTAATTTCCAATAAACTATACATAGTGTATATTTGGATATCTAAAATTTTATGCTTCATGCAACTTGTTTTCGCTACCAATAATCTCAATAAACTCAAAGAAGTTCAGGCTTTAATACCAAACCATATAAAACTATTAAGTTTAGCAGATATACTTTGTATTGAAGACATACCAGAAACGCAGCCAACCATTGAAGGCAATGCTATACAAAAAGCAGAATATATTAAAACCAATTACGGTTATGATTGTTTTGCCGACGACACAGGTTTGGAGGTTGAATCGCTAAACGGAGAACCAGGTGTGTTTTCGGCACGTTATGCTGGCCCACAACGAAATGCTGAAGACAATATGTCTAAATTATTATCTGAACTAGATGGAAAAACTTCTCGCAAAGCACAATTTAAGACCGTAATAGCGTTGCATATCAATGGAAAAATTGAAACTTTTACCGGAATCTGTGAAGGTGAAATTACCAATAAAAAACATGGAGATAAAGGTTTTGGTTACGATCCTATTTTTAAACCAAAAGGTTTTGAGCAGACTTTTGCTGAAATGGATTTAGAACTAAAAAACAAAATTGGTCATCGAGGTAAAGCCGTGGAAAAGCTCATATCGTTTTTTAAATAAATAGCCATTTAATTGACAAATCCACATTTCATTCCTAAAAAAAACTAAAATTATTTGTGTAGCTAAATGACTTCATATATATTTGTAGTCAAATGACTTCACAAAAGATTATCTATGTGATTTATTTCTGTAATGAACGGCATAATTGAAAAGGATGATACAGGTGACATAAATAAAATAAAGATTAGAACATGAAATTAAGACGAGACATTTTTCAAGCCATTTCAGACCCAACTAGAAGAGCAATACTGGTATTGTTAACATCACAGGCAATGACTGCAGGTGCAATTGCCGAAAACTTTGATGCTGCAAGACCAACAATTTCAAAACACATTCAAATCTTAAATGAATGTGACCTCGTAGAAGCAAACCAACAAGGTCGTGAAATTTACTACGAGCTAAAAATCGATAAAATGAAAGAAATCGATAAATGGCTGGAGCAGTTCAGGAAAATTTGGGAAAATCGTTTTGATCAATTGGACAATTTATTATCAAAACTTAAAAACGACAAAAATGAGCAATAGTAGCGTAATAGTAGAACGTGTTTTTGATGCTGATTTAGCATTGGTATGGAAAGCCCTAACAGAAAAAGAATTAATGAAACAATGGTATTTTGATGTAGAAGAATTCAAGACCGTTGTTGGGTTTAAGTTTGAGTTTTGGGGTGGAGAACCAGGTGAAAAGCAATGGAAACACTTGTGCGAAATAACAGAAGTTGTTCCGAAAAAGAAACTGACGTACTCATGGAAATATGATGGTTATAGCGGAATGTCGTACGTAACCTTTGAATTATTCGAAGAAGATAATGGCACAAAACTGAAATTGACACATACAGGTGTGGATTCGTTCCCTTCCGATATTCCTGAATTGGCTGTTCATAATTTTGAAAACGGATGGAATCAAGCTATTAATATCTCTCTTAAAAAGTTTTTAGAAATCAATAGTTGAAAAAATAGAATAAATAAGCTCAAAAAATCACTATAAATAAAACAAAGACAAACGGTATGAATAAAGGTAATTTGCAATTCGACTTCCTTGTAGATAAGGAAAATAATACGCTCACTATTGTTCGTGAGTTTAGAGCAGAAAGACAATTAGTTTGGGACTGCTACACCAAACACGAATTATTAGATCAATGGTTTGCACCAAAACCATTTACCACTAAAACAAAATCTATGGATTTTCGTAATGGTGGACATTGGCACTATGCCATGGTTGACCCAGAAGGTACTGAATATTGGGGTTACACTGAGTATTACGATATAAACCCTATTGATTATTATCGTACAATTGATGCGTTTAGCGATAGCGAAGGTGTCATAAATCAAGAGCTTCCTACAGCCAATTGGAAAGTGACTTTTAACAACAAAGGCGAGAACTCTACTGTCACAACTGTGGTAACTTATGATTCGTTAAGCGACCTTGAAACCGTTATTAATATGGGCATGGAAGAAGGTATGATGGCAACGCTTGAAAAATTAGATGAATTATTACTAACCTTAACCAAATAAAGAGATGAAAAAGAAAATAATTTTCGTTCTAAGCCTGTTATTTGGACTAATGTTGATCAATGCAGGATTGAATAAATTTTTCAATTACATGCCAGTTCCTGAAGATTTACCTGAAAATATGGTAAAATTAATGAGTGCATTTATGGAGATAAGTTGGCTTATGTCTTTGGTAGGTTTTGCAGAAGTTCTTGGTGGCTTATTATTTGCTATTCCCAAAACGAGAGCGCTTGGTGCCATCGTTATTTTTCCAGTAATGATTGGCATACTTTTAACAAACATCATTTCTGTACCATCTGGTTTACCTCTTGTGTTGGTGTTACTTGTCATAAACCTTTGGGTAATCTATGAAAATAGAGAAAAGTATGCAGTACTAATTAAATAACAACAAAAAACAATGGATACATCTTTAAAACATACACAGAAAATAATCCCAAACCTTTGGTTTGACGGAAACGCAAAAGAAGCATCAGAATATTACACGACTGTTTTCCCTGACGGTAAAATTTTAAAGACGACTTATTACCCTAAAACAGAAGCTGATGGACTAGCAGAATTTCAAAAAGACTTTGCTGGTAAGGTCCTTACAGTTGAATTTGAAATTTTAGGAATGCGCTTTATCGGCATCAATGCTGGTCCTATATTTAAATTCAATGAATCTGTTTCGTTTATGATACCATGTAAAGACCAAGCAGAAATAGACTACTACTGGAATACACTTACTGCCAATGGTGGAGAAGAAAGCGTTTGCGGATGGCTCAAGGATAAATATGGATTGAGCTGGCAAGTATGTCCAGAAAATTGGGAAGAACTCAACAAAAAACCAGGTGCTTTTAAAAAAATGATGGGCATGAAAAAAATAATCATAGCTGAGTTTTAACCTTACATGAAATAGTGATACTGAACAAAAAAAGACGAAAACTTTTTAGTTTTCGTCTTCTGGTTTAATAAATTCTGACTGATATTTTTCTAAAAACTTCTTCTGCCTTTCAATCATTTGCTGTCTTATTTTATCAATATTCAAAAAGTCATTGCCAAAATCACTTCTAAAAAAATCATCATTAAAAAAGCGCTTTGCAAAAAGTGAATCCTGAGAAAAAATATCTTCAAAACCTTGGTTTTCAAATCCCGAAAAACTCGTAAAAAACCTTGATTTAAAAGACTGTAACAAGCTATCTCGCTCTACAGACGAGAGCTCATTGAAATTATTACTAGAAGACCAAGAATAAATACTGTCATACCTTATTAAATTTCCATTTTCGTCAAATTCTTTATCAACTTTCCAAGAACCTTTTGGTTGCTCCGCTGTCTTTGCTTTATCATCTATTGCCTCTGTTTTTTTTGTTTCCTCATTCTGTCCACTACAACTAAAACTTAATAAGCCAGCCATGAATAATAAAACATATTTTTTCATCACTTTAAATTTTGAGTTAATCTTAATTTTGGATTCATTAAAAATGTTTCAAATAAACCGCCAGTTGCAACCATCTTAATCAATTTATTTTGGTGAAATATGTCAGATTTTCGCTCACCATTTTTATACCAAACACATTCCAAATAACTGTCATTATCAACTAAACCAAGTATTGGATCCTTTTTTGGTATATACTTGATAACTTGCATTTTAGGCGCTGTAAGTTTTCCTTTAACTTTTACCCAATCACCAGGTTTAAATTTTCTTAACATAACAATATTTAATTAAATAGTTAAAAATCAATTGTTAGTACAAGACTGAAATACAGTCCTATACTAACAACTTGGTTAAGAATCTAATGCTACAATTATGAAATTTTAATGCTTCTGGCAGGCTTTTGTTTTGCCTCTTCTTTTTTAGGTAAAAAAATGCTTAAAATGCCATCTTTATAATTAGCATTTATTTCTTCATCATTAACGCTTTCTGGTAGTGTAAAGGTTCGTTTGAACGAAGAGTAACCAAACTCTCTTCGAGTGTAATTTTCTTCTTTTTGTTCATTCTCTTCCTTTTTCTCCGTAGATATTGATAATTCCTGATTGTCAATTTCAAGATGGAAATCTGACTTTTTTAAACCAGGAACTGCCATTTCCACCAAAAAGGCATCTGCTGTTTCTTTAATATTTACTTTTGGTAAAGTAATTCCTGTATTAAAATTTGAAGTAAATACAGTCGATAAATCTCTATTAAATAACTCATCTAGCCATGAAGGCCAAGTTGGGAAGTTTACGTTTGAATTTGAGTTTGCTAAACTTCCATTTTTAGGAACATTTACTAAATTGCTCATAATTTAAAAATTTAAGTTAAACATAATTCAAGTTGTAAATCATTTCTTTTGATTTATATAATAGATTGCAATTAAAATACCAAAATAAACAAATCACATTTTTGCATAAATTTTCTACTAAAACAGCAATAAAAAATGTCAAAATTTCAGAATTATTACACTTTTTATTAAATAAATGTCAAATTGACATTTTAAATATTTGAGATTCAACTGTCAAAAAAGATATAATATTCAATGGTTATAGGAACAATAAGTATTTGAATAAATACTTATTTCATTTCGGTCTAAAAGTAATTGTTCATGGTATTTATCCTCTAAATTTCCTTTAACTCATTTTCTTTTCCTAAATTAGTTTTAAGTGCATAATAAGCTTACTAAAAAACTAAATCCTAAAGCATTTGAAAAACTTTGGCGCATTCCATACGCAACGATTGGACATCAGACCTGTTAGTATTGAAGATGCTCCTTTTATTTTAGAATTAATGAACACTCCCAAATGGATTCAGTTTATTGGTGACCGAAATGTAAGAACCGTTAAAGAGGCTGAAGCTTATATCACAGCTAAGGCATTCCCCCAACTGCAAAAATATGGTTACACCAACAACGTTATCATTAGAAAAGCAGACCATATAAAACTTGGTACTTGTGGTTTGTATCATAGAGAAGGAAAAGATGATCCTGATATTGGTTTTGCTTTTTTACCAGCGCATCGTGGTAAAGGTTATGCCTTTGAAGCAGCAAATAAACTAATGCACGTTGGTAAATATAATTATGGATTAACAGAGTTAAGTGCTTACACCTTGGAAGAAAATAGGGCTTCCAGAACCTTATTGGAGCGTTTGGGTTTTATATTAATTGGAACAGGTAGCCTTCCAAACAATGACGAAGAATTATTACACTATCATCGCTTACTCGATTTTTAATATCAAGAAACTTACATTTCACCCTAAATAAGTGTGAATCACATACTTTTTTATTTTCTAAATAGAGATATTGACTACATTTAAAGGCTACTAAAAATGTTTTTATGATAAAGTCTGTTTGCTTCAATGTCATTTTTTTATGTTCGGTTTTGGGAATTAGTGCACAACAATTCACATTAGAAACTGCGCTTGATGCTACAGTAAATGAAACCTCAGGCCTACTCTATCTTAACAATACCTTGATAACACACAACGATTCCGCAACAACAAATGAATTGTTTGATGTGGATACAACTACTGGTGCTGTAACCAGAACTGTAACCGTTACAAATGCCAGCAATACAGATTGGGAAGATTTAACGCATGACGACACTTACATATATATTGGTGATTTTGGCAACTATCAAGGGCATCGTACCAATTTAAAAGTCTATCGTATCACTATTGCTGACTATTTTGCAAGTACCTCTGTAACTGCAGATGTTATTAATTTTAGCTATAGCAATCAAACCGATTTTACACCTAGTCCTCTAGCCACTAATTTTGATGCTGAAGGCCTAATTCATTTTAATGATAAGCTTTATATCTTTACTAAAAACTGGCTTAATGGTCATACCAACATTTACGAATTACCAAAAACACCAGGTACGCATAGTATTTCTATGATAGATAGTTTTAATCCTCAAGGTTTTATCTCTGGAGCTACATACAATGCTTTAAGTAATTCTGTTGCGCTTATAGGCTATGATGCCAACGGAGCATTTTTAATTCTACTAAGTGGTTTTAATTCGGGTTTGTTTTCTAATGGAACTATCGCTAAAACTTCTATTGCTGTACCAGAAAATTATTCACCTCAAGTAGAAGGTGTCATCTCTATTAATGCTGATGAATACTATGTTTCAGCAGAAGAAAATTCGTCTTTTGCTTCTGGACTCTATAGTTTCAATACGTCTACCTTAAGTACTCCTGAAGTTGACAGTATTGACATATCCTTCTATCCCAATCCTGCAAAAAAAGCAATCACACTGAGTCATGATGCACTAAAAACCAAAATTTATAATATCACTGGTCAATTGGTGAAGCAATCAAATAAGCAACACATTGATATTTCCGATTTACGTTCTGGTGTATATCTCATAAAAATTGAAGAAACTTCAACAAAAAAATCGGTAACCAAGCGATTGGTTGTTGAATAGCATAAGAAGACACAGAGAATCTATCCTAAAATCCGCACCAACATTTCTTTTAGCAAATCTCTTTGTGGTACAGCGTTAGAGCCAACACCTTTAATCTTACCATCAAATTCGCGCAATATCGCTATAACGGAACTCACTTTTTTCATCGGGTAATTACGAACTGCTGTTAAATACTCATTTACAAAATAAGGGTTCACTTTTAATGCTGAAGCAACACTTCTGGGAGATTTATCAGACATACCATGCAAATGCAACAACTGTGAAAAGAAATTGAACAACAAAGCTACAGTAACAATCATTGGGTTGTCTTTTGGGTTATCTCCAAAATATTTAACTATTTGATAAGCTTTAACCACATTGCGCTCACCTATGGCTTTACGCAATTCAAAATTATTGAAGTCTTTACTAATACCAATGTTTTCTTCAATATGCTCTGGTGTAATTTGTGTGCCTTTAGGCAGAATAATTTTAAGCTTATTGAGCTCATTACTAATTTTACTCAAATCAGTTCCTAAGAATTCTGTAAGCATTTGGGCAGCCTTTGGCGAAATATCATAACCCTGACCTTTAAGCACACGTCTTATCCAATCTGGTATTTTGTTGTCGTATAGCTTTTTACTTTCAAAAACTACGCTACCATTGGCATTCAGTGCTTTGTAAAGTCCTTTTCTTTTGTCTAGTTTTTTGTACTTGTAGTTAATGACCAAAACCGTTGTAGGTTGAGGATTTTTAGCATACTGGTCGAGCTTTTCAATGGTTCTGCTTAAGTCTTGTGCCTCTTTTACAATAACCACTTGTCGCTCAGCCATCATAGGATAGCGCTTGGCATTGCTCACAATATCATCAATAGTTATATCACGACCGTAAAGCACCATTTGGTTAAAGCCTTTTTCAGCTTCATCCAAAATATTATCCTCAATAAAATCGGAAATCTTATCTATATAATACGCCTCCTCACCCATTAAGAAATAGATAGGCTTAATATCACCTTTTTTTATTGCAGTAACTAATTGTTTTACTTCGTCCAAAATTCTTAATATTCCAATAAACTAAATTCCAAATTCCAATAGGTTTCTGTTAGCTAAACACTCATTTTTTTGGATTTTGGGATTTAAAGATTGTGATTTGCGTTAATCTACTTTAACTTTGAAAAAATTACAGTTTCAAAGCACGTGCAAAAACTCAACTTTCCAAAGTTTGATTACCGTTTCAAAAGTACAGAAAATAAAGTTTCTATCTTTGATGTCATTCGGAAAAAATTCATCATACTTCAACCCGAAGAATGGGTACGACAACACTGTGTACATTATCTCATTAACGAAAAAAACTATCCTAAATCCTTAATCAATGTTGAAAAGGAACTGACCATTAACGGATTAAAAAAACGCTATGATATTGTAATCTTTAATCCTGATGGTAGCATATATTTAATTGTAGAATGCAAATCGCATAATATTGCCATCACCCAAACCACTTTTGACCAAATTGCACGATACAATTTAAGCTTAAATGCTGAGTTTTTAATGGTAACCAATGGGATAAATCATTATTATTGCCAAATGGATATGGAAAAGGAACGTTATGCGTTTTTAAAGGACATTCCTAATTATACCACAGAATAAATGTATCAAACTAAAGATATAGCAGTCGTTATTTTAAACTGGAATGGTAAAGCCTTGCTCAAACAGTTTTTACCATCAGTTATAAACTATTCTAACGACGCAAAAATCTATGTTGCCGATAATGCATCAACGGATGGATCTGTTGCTTTTGTTTCTGAGCATTTCCCAACCGTTACCATAATTCAGAATACAGAAAATGGTGGCTATGCCAAAGGCTATAACGATGCTTTTAGATATATTGAAGAACCACTACTCTGCCTTTTGAATAGCGATATTGAAGTTACCGAAAATTGGCTTCAGCCTATCATAGACGTGTTTAATGCGGATACAAAAACGGCAATTATTCAACCTAAAATTTTAGACTTTAAAAACAAAACGCATTTTGAATATGCTGGTGCTGCTGGTGGATTTATAGACAAATACGGTTACCCTTATTGTCGTGGTCGCATCTTTGATACTATCGAAGAAGACAAAGGTCAATACAATGATGTTATGGATATTTTTTGGGCTTCTGGTGCATGTTTTTTTATTAAAAACGCAACTTTTAAAAGCCTGAACGGATTTGACGAAACCTATTTTGCGCATATGGAGGAAATTGATTTATGCTGGCGCGCTTTTAACACCAACCACAACACCAAATATGTTGGTCATTCTACAGTATATCATGTTGGTGGTGCCACGTTGAGCAATACCAGTCCTAAAAAAACATACCTTAATTTTAGAAATAGCCTATTTACCTTAGTAAAACATACAGATTCCAATGTATTTATAAGAACAGTAGTGAGGATGAAACTCGATGGTATTGCAGCATTTCGGTTTCTGTTACAGTTAAAACCACAGTATTTCTATGCCATTCTTAAAGCTCATGGTGCTTTCTATATGAACTTAGGCAGAACTTTAAAGAAGCGCAAACAATTACCAAAACGCTCTAACTACTATAAAACCAAGTCTATTGTCTGGTCTTACTTCATAAAAAAGCGAACAAAATTTTAATTGTTTATAAAACTGTTAAAATTTTTGTTAATCCATGTATAATGCACTTTTCTTTTACATAATTTTGATATGTTATAATTAACAATTAAAACTATATTTCAAATTATGAAAAAACTAATGTTATTAAGTGTTTGTTCAATGATGGTGTTGGCATCTTGTGTGTCTAAGAAAGATTATCTAGCACTTGAAGCAGAACACCAAGAAACCCAAGATTTGTTGAATTCTGCGACAGTTAAATTAAATAAATGTCTTTCTGATGCTGCAGCTGCCAATGCACGTGTAGAAACCATGAAAGATCAATTGGCAGATTTACGTAAAGCAAATCAAGATTTAATTGATACTAAAGGTAACCTAACAACGCTAACGCAAAAAGGTGCTGAAAACCTTGAAAAGTCTTTAGAAAGCTTAAAAGAACGCGATTTAAAAATCACAAGATTACAAGATGCTTTAACTAAAAAAGATAGTGTAACCTTAGCTATTGTTACAAGTCTTAAAAAAGAAGTTGGTATCAACGATCCAGACATTGAGATTAATGTAGAAAAAGGTGTGGTGTTTATCTCTATCGCTGACAAATTATTATTTCAGAGTGGAAGTTACAACGTAACGACAAGAGCTAACGAGATTTTAGCTAAAGTTGCTAAAGTCATCAACAGCAAACCAAACTTTGAAGCTATGGTTGAGTCTCATACAGATAATGTACCTTATAACAAGCCTCCATTATTAGACAACTGGGATTTAAGTGTAAAACGTGCAACTTCAGTAGTTAGAGTTTTAGAAAGTTTAGGAGTAAACTCTCAACAGTTAATTGCTGCTGGTCGTAGTTCTTACGTGCCATTAGTAGAAAATGACACTGCTGAAAATAGAGCAAAAAACAGACGTACACGTATTGTTGTATTGCCAAAAATCGATCAGTTTTACGAAATGGTTGAACAAGAAATGAAAAACTTGTCTGCAGGAAACTAAGTCTTGTAGCTATTTAAATAATAGCAAGAGGCTGTCTAAAAAGTAAATCTTACTGTCATTCTGAATTAGTTTCAGAATCTATAATAATTGATATCCTAGATATTAATCTAGACACTGAAACAAGTTCAGTGTGACAAATTAAGACTTTTTAGACAGTCTCTTTTTTTATATCTATTGGTAACCATTCTTGAAATAATTCTTTTAAATTTGGTGTATTGTCTAACCTCTAAAAAGATTCCTGCTTTCGCAGTAAGTAAACATGAAAAAAATAATAAACACACCTCATGCTCCTGCGCCAATTGGTCCCTATAACCAAGCCGTTTTATCTGGAAACACATTATACACTTCTGGACAGATTGCCTTGCATCCAGAAACCATGGAACTGATTACAGATACCATTGAAGCGGAAACCAAGCAAGTAATGGAAAACATGAAAGCCGTTTTAGCTGCTGCAGATTTGACTTTTGAAAATGTCATAAAAACATCCATTTTTATTAGCGACATGAACAACTTTGCAAAAATCAATGCCGTTTATGGAGAGTATTTTAATGAAGCCACAGCACCAGCCAGAGAAACCGTTGAAGTGGCCAACTTGCCTAAGTTTGTAAATGTTGAAATTAGTATGATTGCTGTAAAATAGAAAAGCGACCTGTTCTTAAACAAGCCGCTTAACTCTATTAATCAATACAACTAAAAACTATGTTGCCTTTTATATATAACAACTGAGTTGGTAATTTCCCTAATACTTTAATTAAATATTTTTTTGAGGATTGTGTTTATTGTTGAAAATTACAAGTATGCTTAGCGTATTTGTATATGTTTAGCACGTTATTGGCAACAGTATTTATTCTTTTGTCCCATAATATTGTTCAGCTCCATTTGAAAGGAATATCTTCATCTTTCCACCATCATTGGATGGGATGAATTCAGCCTTGGCAGGAAAGTCCTTTACCCTAAATTTGGTTTTTGTATTAGCAGATAGTTCATCTGCAGGTCCACCAGCAAAGGAAATAAAAAGTACCAAACCTTTACGAGATATAGTTACTATGAATCCTTTATCCATTTTATAATTTCCTACGTAAGAATCAAGTAATTCTGCATCTAGCTTAACCTTTGAGTCTTCGTAAATTACAGATGCAACATCAAATGCAATTTTATTCGTATTGATACTATTTATATCACTAATATTAGAAAATACTAAAATTAATAAATCATCTTCTGGAAAATATAGGTCGGAAGTTGAATACCCAAAGATGAAACCATTGTGAAATACAGAAAGCTTCCCGAACTTTTTATCGGTATAAAAACCATATCCATAATTTGATAGCTGTTCATTATTTACATTATATGGTTGCCATGCTTTATAAAGTGATTCTTTTGAAATAATTTTAAATTGAGTGAGTCCCTCATACCATTTTGCTAAATCTGCAGCGGTACTATGAATGCCACCTGGTCCTTTGGATTGACTATATGAATGTGGTCTGTGTAGAACGAAGTCATTATTTTTCGTTTCATAACCTTTCGGTTTGTTAACTATGCTTTGACCATCTTTACCAAAGAAAGTATTTGACATATTTAATGGTTCGAAAATATTATTTCTAATATATTCTTCATATGTTTTTCCAGAAACTTTTTCTATAATATAACCCAGTAGTATATAATTCATATTTACATACGAGTGCTTCGTATTAGGTACGAAATCTAATGAATCCTGTTTAAAATAGTTAATTACGTTAATGCTATTTTCAAACTGCTTACTAGCCTCATTTTCAGCCCAACTTATATTTGTATGTCTTTTTATTCCTGAAGTATGGGTTAGTAAATTTTCAATAGTGATAATGTTATCTTGAGTTGGAAATTCTGGTATGAATTTTCTAACATCATCAGTTAGCTCAAGTTGTCCTCTTTCGGCTAATTGTAAAATACTAATAGCTGTAAACTCTTTACTAACACTGCCTATATCATAAACCGAGTTTATTTCAAGTTTAATATTTGATTCTATATCGGAATTTCCAAAAGCTTTTTGATAAAGTACTTCAGATTTCTTTTTGATGAATATTTCAACACCAGGTTTGTCATTCCAAGATTGGATTGCCATTAAACTATCAATGGATTTTTCAATATTTTGACTTTGAAGAATATTAAAAAAGAATATTGCTAAAATTACATAATAGAATCGTTCCATTTTATTTTGTTTTAATTGTTGCTAAAGCTATGATATGACGTTGTTTTAATGACATATATATCAAACGTTAAGCAAGTTAACTTTTTATAAAGATAATAGCTATACGTAGAACTACGTAATCTTAAACAAAAGATGGCTTATTTTTGCTAAAACTATTCTTAGCATTGAAACTCAAAAAAGCAGAACTTAAAGATTTCCTAGACGAAAAAGTAAAACTATACAATAACCCAAAGTTTATTGACAGCGATCCTATACAAGTGCCTCATGAATTTTCTAAAAAAGAGGATATTGAGATTGCAGCTTTCTTAACCGCAACTATAGCTTGGGGAAATCGTAAAAGTATTATCAACAATGCCAATCGCATGATGGATTTGCTAGACCACTCCCCTTTTGAGTTTGTAACCCAACACCAAGATGCAGACCTAGACCGTTTTGATGGTTTTGTTCACAGAACATTTAATAGTGAAGATTTAAAGCAGTTTATGAAGAGTCTGCAACATATTTACAAAACACATCAAAGCTTAGAAATGGTTTTTTCAAAATATGCTGCGCAAAATTCTTTGCAACATAGTATTCATGAGTTCAAAAAGTTGTTTTTTGACATACCACATTTAGAGCGTAGTAAAAAGCATGTGAGTGATCCGCTTAAAAATTCAGCAGCCAAACGTATTAATATGTATCTCCGTTGGATGGTACGCAATGACAATGCTGGTGTAGATTTTGGCATTTGGAAAAGTCTCTCGCCTGCTCAACTCAGCTGTCCTTTGGATGTACATTCTGGCAATGTGGCGCGGAAACTAGGTTTACTAAAACGCAAACAAAATGATGGTAAAGCCCTAGCGGAATTGGACACTAACCTTAGAAAATTAGACCCAAGTGATCCTGTAAAATATGATTTTGCATTATTTGGTTTGGGAGTTTTTGAAGGGTTTTAAATTCCTGTGAAGACAGGAACCTTATTCTTAACAGTGAATTTATATATAATTAAGAATAACAAGTATTATTTATATCTTTAATTTTTATAAAAGATCCTGAAACAAGTTCAGGATGACAAGCCAAAGGTATTGGACATTTATTTTAAAAACCGTTGTCATGCTGAACTCGTTTCAGCATCTGGTATCTCAAAAAAACAGATTAAAAACATGAAACTAAAACTAACATTACTTCTACTAGCTTTTATAAGCCTTAGTTTTTCCCAAGATTTAAAAATTCCCACAGACACATCATACGTAAGTAATGGTACGGTAACCATAAAAGGAAAGCAAATTAATTACAAAGCAGAAACGGGTTTTCAACCGGTTTGGGACAGTGAAGGCAACATTATAGCATCATTATATTATACCTATTACAAACGCACTAATGACAGTAAAGGCAACAACAGACCAATTATTTATTCCTTTAATGGTGGTCCTGGTTCTGCTTCCGTTTGGATGCACATTGCCTATACTGGTCCAAAGATTTTAAAAATTGATGATGAAGGTCATCCTGTACAACCTTATGGAGTAAAGGATAATCCAAATTCTATTTTGGATGTGGCTGACATTGTGTTTATAAATCCAGTAAATACAGGTTACTCAAGAAAAGTAGCAGGTAAAGACGGAAAAATGCCAGACGATAAACTCTTTTTTGGTGTTAATGCAGATATCAAATACCTAGCTGGTTGGATGAATACTTTTACCACGCGTCATAACCGTTGGGAATCTCCAAAATATATTATTGGCGAAAGCTATGGTGGCACACGAGTTATGGGTTTATCCTTAGAGCTTCAAAACAGCCAATGGATGTATCTCAATGGTGTTATATTGGTCTCACCTGCGGATTATAAAGTGTTGCGTGTTGGTGGTCCTTTGTCGTCGAGTTTAAATTTACCGTACTATACTGCTGCTGCTTGGTATCATAAAATGTTAGCGCCAGAATTGCAATCCAAAGATTTATTAGAAATTTTACCTGAAGCAGAAAACTTTGCCATCAATGATTTAATGCCAGCTCTTGCCAAAGGTGGTTTTATTGGCGAAACAGAAAAGAATGCTATTGCAAAACAGATGAGTTACTATTCAGGCTTATCCACCAAAGTGATTTTACAACAAAACCTCGATGTTCCTAATCGCTTTTTTTGGAAAGAATTGTTACGTGATAAAACAGGTGAAACAATAGGAAGATTAGACTCTAGATATATCGGAATTGACAAGGTTGAAACTGGCACAAGTCCGGATTACAGCGCTGAACTTACCTCTTGGCTGCATTCATTTACTCCTGCGATTAACTATTACATTCAGAATGAATTAGGCTTTAAAACCGATGTAAAATACAATGTGTTTGGCAATGTTGGTAACTGGGACAGAACTAATGATGATACCCGAGAAGATTTAAGGCAAGCTATGGCACAAAATCCATACCTTAAAGTATTAACCCAATCTGGTTATTATGATGGTGCTACGACGTATTTCTCGGCAAAATACTCGCAATGGCAAGTTGACCCAAGCGGAAAGATGAAAGACCGTTTTTCGTTTAAGGGTTATCGAAGTGGACACATGATGTATTTACGTAATGAGGATTTAATTAAAGCTAATGATGATTTAAGGGAATTTATTGAAAGTTCTCTACCTAGAGGGAAGTCCGCTAAGTATTAGTTTAATAATTATATCCTGAAACAAGTTCAGGATGAAAAATAAAAAAGGCTTCCAAAATGGAAGCCTTAAATAATATCAATAGATAATAATCTTAGCCTTTTAACCAAGCAACTCTAACTTCTTTTTGTGCTTCAGTTGCATTAGGATCTTCAATTATAGATTCGCTCTTCGCTGTAGCTTTTGTCAATGTTCCTTTTAAAATTATAGTTTCACCATTACGTTCTAAATCCATACTAAATTCCTGACCTTCTTGCCATGAGAACATACCTCCTATAACTTGTTGTGCATTTTGAAGTGTTAATTCTGCTCCATTTACTTTCTTAATAACATCACCTGCTTGCACACCTTGAGATGCCCAAAATGAATTCTTTAAAGCCATTGGTGAAAAGAAAATAGTGCCTTTCGCTTGGTCTCCATCAAAAATAATGTTTTGTCCACCTGCGAAAATGTAATTTGTTGGCACTTCAGATTCACCCATTGTTAAACCAACCATTTCAAAAAATTCGTTGTAATTAATTGGTATATCTCCTTCTACATGAGTCTTTAAAAATTCACCAACACTTGGGTAAGTCATTGCAGTAATCTCAGCAATAATTTTGTCGTCTTCAAATGGTTTTTCTTTACCATATTTAGCCGATAATTCTTTCATTAAAGACAGCATACTACGGTTTCCATCGCTTTCTTTTCGCATTAAAATATCAATACACATACCTATTAAAGCGCCTTTCATATAAACGTTATAATAGTTAGATGCATAAGGCTCTTCTAAAACATTTTCGCTCATTATTGTGAAGCTCATAGCATCATCCATACGCTTAGAAGTATCTATTTTACTCTTAATAGTGTTGTAAAATGCGTCTGGTTCTATCAACCCTTCATAAACTTGAAAATGTTGTGCAAAATATTCTGTTACACCTTCGTACATCCATAAATGCTTAGAAAATGTTGGTTTGTTATAATCAAAATAGTGAACATCTTCAGAATGTACAGATAATGGAGTTACAATATGAAAAAACTCATGTGCAACCACATCTATAATTGACGCAGCCAACCCTTCCTTACTTGAAGATTCTGGTAAAACAACTACCGTAGATGTATGATGCTCTAAAGCTCCCATACCTTTTGGAGCAGTATCGCTACCATCTGACAAATACAGGTAAATATCGTAACGCGCAGTACTATTAACATCACCAAGATATTCCTTCTGAGCCTGCATCATTTTATAAACGGTTTCCTTTTGGCTTGCAGCTGTATGTACTTTGTTTGGAGAATATACACTTAATACAATCTTGATATCTCCAACCATAAATTCTTCAACATCCAATTTACCATACATCATTGGGTTATCGGTAATATCAAAATAACGTTGTGCGAAATAGCTGCTTGTAATAGATTTTCCATCTGCACTAGATTTCATGCCTTTATCTTCTAAAGCCGAAGTTCTTACAAATGTTGCTGGCGCAGTAACATCTAAAGCATATTGGTTGTTCTTTAAAGAATCAAAATAACCAATAAAACCGTGTAAGTTAAGTACATAATTATCTTCTTCAATATTAGTTCCAGCAGGTGAAAATGGATTTTCTCCGCCTATACCACCAGAAGATTCAATATCAAACGTATCATTTACATAATACACAAGCTTATCTAGTTTAGTAGCATCAGAAATGGTCCAAGTATTTGTATCTACCTTAGACACTTCTAGCTCATTTCCTTTATAATCCAAGGCTTTAAAATCATCGACGTATCTACCAAAATCACTAACTGAATATGTTCCTTGAACTACTCTTGGCAATCTATAAGTTACGGTTTCTGTAGTAAAACGACCAGGATTTATAGTAACTGGTACTTTATCATCTACAACTGCTGTTAAATCTAAAGCAGTCTCAATAGGATTACTTACAGCTAAATCATCTACTTTTGGTTTTGCTGAACCACAGCCTACCAAAATTACACTTAAGCCAAGAATGGCTAAATAATTCTTCATGTTTTTGTGTTTAGTTTTTTCTTTGACGCACAAATCTACAATCTGTTACTACTTAATTTCTAAAGGTTTTGTTAAATTCGTGCCATGTCGCAACCACTCGTAAGCATATTAGTTCCATTTAAGAATACCGAAGCGTTTATTAATGAATGTATCGATTCAATTATAAACCAGACTTACACCAATTGGGAAGCGATTGTTATTGATGATTCGTCCACTGATAAATCTAATAGTATTGTTGAAGATTATTCCCAAAAAGATACGCGAATTAGACTTTTTAAAAACAAAGGACAAGGTATAATTAATGCACTACAGACCGCTTTTAGTCTGTGTCATGGCGACTATATCACCAGAATGGACAGTGATGATATTATGACACCCAACCGACTTGAAGTGATGGTTAACAATCTTCTAAAACACGGAAAACATCATCTTGCTGTTGGTCAGGTAAAATACTTTAGGGCTGATGGTGTTAGCGATGGCTATGCACGTTATGAACGTTGGATAAATGCTTTGACCAAAACAGGTAGCAATTATTCTGAAATCTATAAAGAATGTGTGATTCCTTCTCCATGTTGGATGCTACATCGTGATGATTTTATAGCATGTGAAGGTTTTAAACCTAATCGCTATCCAGAAGATTACGATCTTACTTTTCGTTTTTATAGAGCGGGTTTTAAATGCATTCCTTGTAACGAAGTGTTACTTCAATGGCGCGATTATAGTACACGAACCTCAAGAACTCACGAGCATTATGCCATTAATTACTTTTTGGATATAAAAGTACATTACTTTTTAGAGCTTGATTATGACTCCAACCGACCATTAACCATTTGGGGAGCTGGCAATAAAGGAAAAACGGTTGCTAAACTATTGATTGAAAATAAAATTCCGTTTTACTGGATTTGCGATAATGAGAAAAAAATAGGTAAACACATTTACGAACAAGAACTTTATAATTTCAATTATTTGGAACAACTTCATAAACCTCAGAGTATTGTTACCGTTGCCAATGCTAACGAACAGGAAGAGATTAGGACGTATTTTAAAGAACAGCAAATGCAATCTATGATTGATTATTTCTTTTTCTGTTAAATTTCTCAAAAGCTAAATACTGTTATCGTTTTGCATTTTCTATATTTGATGTTTAAGATTTAAAAGCTTAATATGTAAATACTGGCACATTGAGTTTAGCTTTTTAATTCACTCTAATTAAATAATTTTAAAATCAGGAATGCATTTTAAACACCCAGAATTACTTTACGCCTTATTTTTACTGGTCATTCCTATTCTTATTCATTTATTTCAGCTACGTCGCTTTCAGAAAGTACAATTTACCAATGTAAAGTTTCTAAAGGCAGTGGAAATGCAAACACGCAAAAGTTCGCAATTAAAGAAGTGGTTGACACTCCTTTCTCGTATGCTGCTATTGGCATGTGCTATTATTGCTTTTGCGCAGCCTTATATTCCAAATACTGAAAACTTTAATGAAGTTCAGGAAACGGTTATTTATTTAGACAATTCTTATAGCATGCAAGCTAATGGTAAAAATGGTACGCTTTTAAATGAAGCCATTCAGGATATCATCAATACATTACCAGAAGATGAGCAAATAAGTTTGTTTACTAATACTAAAACCTTCAGAAACACTAGCCTTAAAGCATTAAAGAATGATTTAATTCAATTAGAATATTCTCCAACCCAACTTAATTATGATGCTGCTTTTCTAAAAGGACAAGAGCTGTTTTCTAAAAATACTACAGCAACCAAAAATTTAATTTTAGTATCGGATTTTCAACAGAAAGACAACCCTTTAAGCTTTGAAACTGATAGCATTGTGCAGTTAAATTTGGTGCAACCTAAATCTTCTTTAGTAGCAAATGTAAGCATTGATAGCGTCTATGTAGAGAACACAACAGCAGAAACCTTAATTTTAAAGGTGAAACTCTCTAACCAAGGTGAAGCCGTTGAGAATGTTACAATATCATTGTTTAACGATGATGCCTTATTGGCAAAAAGTGCTGTAGATATTAATAATGAAGCCGAAACTACATTTAGCATTCCAAACAATGCCGTTATTAATGGCAAGCTTGTAATTGATGATGCAGGCTTACAATACGATAACACGTTTTATTTTAATGTTAATACAAGACCAAAAATCAAAGTATTGGCTATTAATGAAACTGCTGAAGATAACTTCTTAAAACGCATCTACACAGATGATGAATTTGAGTATCAAAGTTTTAAGCTAAATGCTTTAAATTTTAGTTTAATTCCAGACCAAAATTTAATTATTATTAACGAATTGAAAACCATTTCTAATGCCTTAAGAAATGCGCTTTATAAGTTTTGGATGGATGGTGGACATGTTGTAATTATTCCTTCAAGTGATGCTGAATTAAGTACCTATTCACTTTTGTTTAAAGATATCAAGACTTCAGCTTTAAGTACTTTAAGCACCAACCCAAAACGAATTACTTCTATTAATTATAATCATCCGCTTTTAGCTAATGCGTTTTATTCTAAAGTGACCAACTTTCAGTATCCTAAAGTTGAAACAGCTTATCGTTTTACCTCAAATAGTAATGCCGTTTTATCCTTTGAAGATGGTTCAGCCTTTTTAAGTGGAATTGATAATGCCTATGTGTTTGCTTCAGCATTAAATAAAGCGAATACAAATTTTAAAAATTCACCTTTAATTGTTCCTGTGCTTTATAATATTGGTAAGCAGAGTTTAAAATTGCCTCAACTCTATTATACCATTGGTCAACCCAACAGTATTGCTATAAATGCAACATTAGATCAAGATGATATTTTAACCTTATCCTCTGGTGAAACGTCGGTAATCCCGCTTCAAAAAACCTATAGTAAAACTGTTGTGTTAGAAACTGAAGATTACCCTGAAACAGCAGGAATACTAAACGTTAAGAACAAGACACAAATCTTACAAAATCTTAGTTTTAACCATAACAGAACGGAAAGCAATCTTAGTTACTATGATTTACAATCTGTTAGTAATGTATCTATAAATAATAGCTTGGCTAGTACTATTGATAATATAAAAAGTAACACAAATGTTAATGCGCTATGGAAATGGTTTGTTATTTTTGCACTGGTGTTTTTAGTAGTAGAGATATTGCTCTTAAAATATTTGAAATAAGATTACACTGTAATTTGACATTAAGATATTAGTTATTAAGTTAATGTGTACTGTCTTAATAACTCAATAACCTATAACATAGGAAAAAAATGAACGCACTCATAAAATCTGCCACTATCGTTGATTCTAAAAGTGATTTTCACAATGAAACGGTTGATATTTTAATTGAAAAAGGCCGCATTGCCAAGATTTCTAAACGCATTTCCAATCCTAATAATTACAGAGAAATAAAATTAGACAACCTCCATGTTTCTCAAGGTTGGTTTGATAGTAGTGTGTCTTTTGGAGAACCAGGCTATGAAGAGCGAGAAACCATTGACAACGGATTAAAAACTGCTGCACAATCTGGTTTTACAGCTGTTGCGCTGAATCCAAATTCTAATCCTGTAATAGATAGTTATGCAGATATTACGTTTGTAAAATCTAAAGCTCAAAACAAAGCCACTAGCCTCTATCCTATTGGTGCATTGACACAATCTAGCAAAAGTGAAGACTTAGCGGAACTTTTTGATATGAAGAATGCTGGAGCTGTAGCATTCTATGATTACCAAAAACCCATTTCTAATCCTAACCTTATGAAAATTGCCTTGCAGTACGCTAGTAATTTTGATGGTTTGGTATGCTCGTTTCCTCAAGAATCAAAAATTTCAGGTCATGGTGTGGTTAATGAACATATTAATAGTACACGTTTAGGCTTAAAAGGAAATCCAGCCTTAGCAGAAGAATTGCAAGTAGCAAGAGATTTATTCTTGCTAGAATATACAGAAGGTAAACTTCATATTCCGACAATATCAACAGCAAAATCAGTAGAACTGATAAGAGCTGCCAAAGCAAAAAAGCTTGATGTAACTTGTAGTGTGGCTATCCATAATTTACTCTTAACAGATGAAAGTTTAAATGGTTTTGACACCAGATACAAAGTGTTACCACCATTACGAACGCAACAAGATTGTGATGCTTTAATTGAAGGCTTAAAAGATGGTACAATTGATATGGTTACCACAGACCACAATCCAATAGATATTGAAGATAAAAAAGTAGAATTTGATTTTGCCAAATACGGAACAATTGGGTTAGAATCTGCATTTGGAGCACTTCAAACGCTATTTACCACGAAAAAAACAGTGGCTTTATTAACTCAAGGAAAATCTAGATTTGGCATTAAAGAGACAACCACTAATGAAGGTGAAGTAGCGAATTTAAGTCTGTTTAATCCAGATTCAGAATATCAGTTTGGTAAATCTAATATCACTTCGCGATCAAAAAACAGCGCCTTTTTAGGCTTAGACTTAAAAGGTGAAACTTATGGCATAATTGCTAATAATAAAATTGCTTTAAAATAATGAATCAGAAGACTATAGAAGAAGGCAAAACCTTAGGTTTAGTTGCTTATTTAACTTTATTTGGTACATTGATTGCCTTTTTTATGAATCAAGATAAAAAAAACACATTTACTTCTTTTCACATTAGGCAAGCTCTAGGTTTAGGCTTACTTTACATTATGATAGCCTTTGTGGTAAGTAGTCTAGATAGTATGATGGTAAGCATGTCTTTCTGGATATTTTTCTCTGTACTGTATTTATACGGTATTTATAGTGCTATTACTGGCAAAGCAAACAAAATTCCGCTTTTAGGAGACATTTTTCAAAACCTATTTAAATCTATCGGACAGTAATTAAATGAATAATTTACACTACATAACCAGACCTTCTGTACTAAAAGAGAATGCACCATTGTTAATAATGTGCCATGGTTATGGTAGCGATGAAAATGATTTATTTTCATTTGCTTCAGAATTACCAGAAGAACTCTTCATCATTTCTTTAAGAGCACCTTATGCTATGCAACCTTATGGCAATGCATGGTATGCCATTAATTTTGATGCTGAAAAAGGAAAATGGAACGACAATGAACAAGCCAAACAATCGGTTGATAAGATTGCTAACTTTATAGATTATGCTTGTGCTACTTATCCTGTAAATTCAGATAACGTTACACTTTTGGGTTTTAGTCAAGGTACTATTTTAAGTTATGCTGTAGCCCTAAATTACCCAAACAAAGTAAAGAACGTTGTTGCGCTTAGCGGTTATATTAGTGAAGAAATCTTACCAGACACAATAGAAAGTGATGAGGTTTCCCATTTGAATTTTTTCTGTTCGCATGGCTCTGTTGACCAAGTGATACCTGTAGATTGGGCTAGAAAAACACCAGATTTCCTAAAAGCTTTAGAGATAAATCATGAGTACAAAGAATATCCTGTAGGTCATGGCGTGGCTCCGCAGAATTTTTATGATTTTAAGGATTGGTTGGTAAAGTATATTTAATTGAATTTCGGGTACATAAAGTATTCTACTAGCTTATACTTTAAATCATTATTCTCATCAATTTCATAAGTGACAAAAATTTCGCCCCAATGTACACCATCGGTAAAGTTGGCAACAATCCATCTATGATTTAAAATTCTAATTTTATTAATCAGTAATTTAGAATCGGTCATAGACACAAAAGGCACAATTGGGTGTTCTTCACCTTCATAATCATTCATATTATACAACCCTTCAGTGATTGCCGAAATCAATTTATCTGCATCATAGCCTTGAGCAATAAAATAATCTAATGCATTGTCGTTTCTATCAATATTAAAATAGTTGAGTTCAAAATTTTGCTCTTCTAAGGCTGCAATAGTTTTTTCTTGAGCATCCATTGTTGTTTTATACTTTCTAATATCTACCTCGTACTTATCAATGATATTTTTTGAGTTAACATATTGAAAAATAATCAGTAGCACTGAAAAAATAAATAAATACATAAAAATTCTACTCTTCATATCTTAAATGGTAATTTGTAAGTTATCGTATGCTAAAAAAACGTTTTTAGGTAATTTTTGTTGTACATCGTCATGAAAGCCCAAATGATGGCTAATATGTGTTAAATAGGCACGTTTTGGGTTTACTTTCTCAATAAAAGCTAGTGCTTCTTCTAAATTAAAATGCGAAATATGTGGTTTTTCCCTTAACGCATTAACCACAAGAACCTCAAGGTTTTGAAGTTTTTCAATTTCGGCATCAGGCACAGTTTTCATATCTGTTAGATAAGCAAAATCACTAAACCGATAGCCAAACACCTGAAGCTTATGATGAAGTCCATCAATTGGAGTTACAAAGAGATTACCCAATTTAAACGGTTTGTTTTTTACTACATGAGTTACGACATTGGGCACACCAGGATATTTAGTTTTTGTTGTAAATATATAATCAAAACGCTTTTTCAAAGCTTTAAAAACACGTTTGTGTGCATAGAGGTCAATATCCCCTTGTCTAAAGAAGAATGGTCTAATATCGTCGAGTCCCATGGTATGGTCAGCATGTTCGTGCGTAAAAACAATTCCATCAATTTTCGAAACCTTGGCATTGAGCATTTGCTGTCTAAAATCTGGGCCACAATCAATAACATAACAGTAATCATCCCATTCTACTAAAACAGAAACACGTAATCTTTTATCTTTTTCATTCTCACTTAAACACACAGGATGAGTGCTTCCTATTATTGGGATTCCTTGCGAAGTTCCAGTGCCTAAAAACGTAATTTTCAATACTATTTTGTTTAAAACAAAAGTAAGTTTATTTTTTTGTTTGCAATAGTAAATTAATACCTTTGTAATGCTACTTAAACCCATATTCTATGAAGGACATAACGTATAAAGGCGACACGGAATTTGAAAATATTCCCTCTCTCAAAGACAAAGCCTTACGTATAAATCTTAATGCTGACATTTACGGCACATTTGCCGAGATAGGCGCAGGACAAGAAACTGTTCGTCATTTTTTTAGGGCTGGTGGTGCTTCTGGCACAATTGCTAAAGCAATGTCTGCTTACGATAAAGATTTTAGCGATGCTATTTATGGTATTGAAGATGATAAACGTTATGTAACTGAGGCTAGGCTTAGAAAAATGCTAAACCACGAAGTGGGTTTAATGGAAGAGCGTATTACTAGAGACAAGCATCCTAATAAAATATTCTTCTCGTACGCTAATACGGTTGCAACTATAGATTTTGCAAAAAAATATAAAGGCCATGGATGGGTTGGTATTAAGTACCAAGTTGGTCCAGACCAAGCCTATAATGATATTGTGCTACATATTCGTTTTAAAGAAACGGATGCACGTTTGCAACAAGAAACATTAGGAAAACTTGGAACAAACCTTATTTACGGTGCTTTCTATAAATACAATCAACCGCGTAAATTACTACGCTATTTATACGACCATTTAGACAAGGATCAACTAGAAATTGATACTATAAATTTCTCAGGTCCTGTTTTTAAAGATGTAGATAACCGATTAATGAGTTTACAACTTGTTAAAAACGGAATGACAGATGCGGTTATGTTTGCACCAGATGGTAACAACGTATTACCTGCTCGTGTACTTTACAAAAAAAACATTTTAACGCTTAGAGGTAGTTTTAGACCAGTTACCAAAGTAAATATGGACATGTTTGAGAAATCTTACGAAATGTTCATTAAAGAAAATAAGGTTGAAAAGGAAAAAACACAAGTTATCTTTGAAATTACCCTTTCTAACTTAAGAGCTGAAGGGAAAATTGATGAGCAGGATTTTATGGATCGTGCTAAACTATTGTGTTCTTTAGGACAAACAGTACTCATCTCTAACTTCCAAGAATATTACAAATTGGTTGAGTATTTCTCTCAATATACAAAAGCTAGAATGGGCTTAGCGATGGGAGTAAACAACTTGGTGGATATTTTTGATGAGAAATATTACCGTCATTTAAGTGGTGGTATTCTTGAGGCCTTCGGAAAATTATTCTTCAAGGACTTGCGTGTTTATCTATATCCAATGCAAAATGACGATGGTAGCTTAACTAATAGTGAAAACCTTAAAGTACATCCACGCATGAAAGAACTTTACAAGTTCTTTAAATACAACGGAAAAGTTGTTGACATCACTGATTTTGACACCTCTAACCTATCTGTATTCTCTAGAACAGTGCTAAAAATGATAGCATCTGGAGAAAACGGCTGGGAACAAATGTTACCAGAAGGTGTTGCAAAATTAATTAAAGAAAAGAGCTTGTTTGGTTGTGAATCTGAAGAAGTGATCCACAAAAATTAAAGCAACAAACAATAAATTAGAGCGACCTTTTCAAGCCTACTCAACGTAGTCCAGAAAAGGTCGTTTTTTTATGCATTTAAAATCTGATCAGTGTGTATTTTAGCTTTCACTTTGTCTATTACACGCTCAACAATACCTTCTTCATTGATAATAAAGGTCATTCTGTGAATGCCATCAAATTCTCTACCCATAAACTTTTTTGGTCCCCAAACACCAAAAGCATTAATAACTTCTTTATCTGTATCAGCCAATAAAGGGTAAGGAAATTTATACTTTTTCTTAAAATTTGATTGTCGTTTTTCAGAATCAGCACTAACTCCTAAAATTTCATACCCAGCGTCCTGTAACGCTTTGTAGTTCTCACCAAGATTACAAGCTTCAACAGTACATGTTGGTGTACTAGCCTTAGGATAGAAGAAAACCACTAGTTTTTTTCCTTTATAATCGGATAAAGAGATTAAATTTCCATCTTGGTCATTTACTGAAAAGTTTGGTACTTTATCACCTGTCTTTAATGTCTTCATATTGTTTATTAAATTTGTTGATGTAAAAATACAACATGACAAAACAAGAAAAGGTAGATTTTGTAATAAATACATTAAATAAACTCTATCCAGAAATACCGATTCCATTAGACCATAAAGATCCTTATACATTGCTTATAGCAGTTTTAATGTCTGCTCAAAGTACAGATGTTAGGGTAAACCAAATAACACCTCTTCTTTTTGAGCGTGCTGATAATCCTTACGATATGATTAAGCTCAGCGTTGAAGAAATTAGGGAAATTATAAAACCTGTTGGCTTATCTCCAATGAAGAGCAAAGGTATTCATGGTCTGTCTCATATTTTAATTGACAAACACAACGGACAAGTACCAAAAACGTACGAAGAACTTGAAGCATTACCAGCAGTTGGACACAAAACTGCAGCAGTAGTTCTGTCTCAAGCCTTTGGAATACCAGCATTTCCTGTAGATACACATATCCATAGGCTAATGTACCGTTGGAACTTAACCAACGGAAAAAATGTAGTGCAGACTGAAAAAGATGCTAAACGAATTTTCCCTAAAGAACTTTGGAATGATCTTCACCTTCAAATTATATGGTATGGTAGAGAATATTCTCCAGCACGTGGTTGGGATTTAGAAAAGGATATTATTACCAAAACAATTGGTAGAAAATCTGTTTTGGATGATTATTACAAAAAGAAAAAATAAGTCTTAACTGGTACAATTATTGATGCTTTTCTTGAAATCATCAATCAATGAAAAGAGTATTAATTCTTGTTTCACTAATCGTTCTGACGTCTTGTATTCCGTATAAAATTGCTCCAAAATTTAAGAATGAAGACTATAAAATAACAAGAGCAAAAAAGTTTCAACGCAAGTTATCCAGAGAAATATCATTTATCTTTAAAGATCCAAAGGATGCTGATGAATTCTATAACTACATTAATAAAAAGTATAATTTAAATCATAAAGACGTTGGCTTAAACACGCCATTTCAACTTGAAGGCAAAACTTTCTACCTGTCTTACACTGAAGTAGAACGTACCGATGAAAAATTAGCGTTACCACTAGTAATTACTGATCTAAGACGTAGCAGTAATGGAAACGACCCATTGTTTGAAGGAAAATACACAACACGCAAAGGGCACTGGTATATTCTCTTAACCGTTTATGATGAGGATATAAAAAACTGCTTATTAAGTAAACATCCTATGAGGTCGCAAATTATTTCTTACCTCAAGAAGTTAAAGCAAGAATATTTAACCACCCAGAATTACGAAGAACTGTTGTTTACAAAAAAATCCTGACTTTAAATAAATCAGGATTTTTCTTCAACTTAATTTAGAAGTGCTTCAAACTTCAATTTATTATAATTTATAACACTTAAAGCCTTAGAATAATCCAAAAGGAAACTCACAGTCTCATCTTTTGGTTTTAGGTTGTCTTTTTTTGGGGAAGCATTAGAGTAAATTTTTTCCATATTAATAATTTACAGGTTATTATATGGTTAAAACGCAACTCTAAGTGCATTATTGTATCAATTTGTTAAAACTATATTATTTTGTTCAATAACCTTTCGCATATTTATTAGAGCATAGCGCATTCTTCCTAGTGCAGTATTGATACTAACACCTGTACGTTCTGATATTTCCTTAAAGCTCATATCTTGGTACATACGCATTAAAAGCACCTGTTTTTGGTCTTCTGGAAGTTCTTCAATTATGCGTCTAACATCAGACTCTACCTGGTCTTTAATCATATTTTTTTCAGCATTTAAGCTCGAGTCGCTCAATACAGAAAAAATGCTAAATTCACCAGCATTATCAAACTTAGGCATACGACTGTTCTTTCTAAAGTGATCAATAACCAAATTATGAGCAATACGCATTACCCAAGGTAAAAATTTACCTTCTTCGTTGTATTTACCTCTTTTTAAGGTTCTAATGACCTTAATAAAGGTATCTTGAAAAACATCTTCAGTAATATCTCTATCGTAAACCTTAGAATAAATAAAACTGTAGATTTTCTGCTTGTGCCTTTCTATCAATACCGATAGCGCACTTTCGTCTCCTTTTATGTAGTTGCTAACCAACTCTGCGTCTTGGATAAGTTCTTTTTTCATAATATTACTCTTAGTAGCCAGAATCTAGATTCTTAGCTTGGGGTTTTAGCTTTTCTTAAAGTAATATTATGTTATACGCAGTTGTGTTTTAAATGATTATGTGGTAAATATAACAACAATCATTCCGAAAATGCAAAAAAAACTACCAAATTTTAACATTTTATCGGAAAAAATGTTCCTTTAATAGATGAATAAGATATAGTATCTTTGCAAGATTATATTCTTTAAAATCCTATGAACACTACTGTTTTAGACGTAAGTCCAAAAAAAAATATCATCATAAAAGGTGCAAAACTGCATAATCTAAAAAATGTTGATGTCGTTATTCCCAGAAATAAATTAGTAGTAATTACAGGATTATCTGGTTCTGGAAAATCGAGTTTAGCCTTTGACACCTTATATGCAGAGGGACAAAGACGCTATGTAGAAAGTCTATCGAGTTATGCAAGGCAGTTTTTGGGCAGACTAAACAAACCTAAAGTAGATTACATAAAAGGTATTGCGCCAGCTATTGCCATAGAACAAAAAGTAAACTCTACCAATCCACGCTCTACAGTAGGAACCACAACAGAGATTTACGATTATTTAAAATTGTTATTTGCAAGAATCGGAAAAACTTACTCTCCTATTTCTGGAGATGAAGTAAAAAAACATACGGTTACAGATGTTATAGAATACATTTCAAAATTTGAAGAAGGCAGCAAACTTCTACTCTTATCACCAATAACACTAGAGGAAGGCAGAACTGTAGAAAACAAACTACAAACGCTACAACAACAAGGTTATGCCAGAATTAAAGTGAAAAATGACGTGCTGCGCATTGATGATGCTTTAAAAGAAAACATTACCTCTGATAAAAATTTATTTCTAGTTGTAGACAGGATTGTCTACAAGGATGATGAAGATTTCCTTAATAGATTGGCTGATGCCATAGAAACTGCTTTTTTTGAAGGAGTTGGCTCTTGTATCATTGAATCATTATCAGATAAAAAACAAGTACAGTTCAATAACAAGTTTGAAATAGATGACATGACGTTCCTAGAACCCAATGCGCATTTATTTAGTTTTAATAATCCTTATGGTGCTTGCCCTAAGTGCGAAGGCTATGGTAATGTTATTGGTATTGATGAAGATTTAGTGATTCCAAATACAGCACTTTCAGTTTACGAAAATGCTATTTTTCCTTGGAGAGGAGAAAGTATGAGTTGGTATAGAGACCAATTAGTGAACAATTCCCATAAATTCGATTTTCCTATACATAAGCCCTATTTTGAATTAAGCGACAATTATAAAGCTTTAATATGGTCTGGAAATGAATATTTTGAAGGATTAGATAGTTTCTTTGCTGAGCTAGAATCTAAAGCCTACAAAATTCAAAATCGTGTAATGCTCTCACGCTATCGTGGCAAGACCAAATGTAATGTCTGTAAAGGCAAGCGCTTACGTAAAGAGGCTAGTTACGTAAAAATAAATGGTGCAACGATTACCGATTTAGTGGATTTACCACTTAATGAATTATCAGAGTTTTTTAAGGCTTTAGTTCTTAACGACTATGAAACAAAAATTGCCAAACGCTTGTTGACTGAGATAAATACACGTTTAGAGTTTTTGTCTAACGTAGGTTTAAATTATCTAACCTTAAACAGAAGATCTAACACGCTTTCTGGTGGAGAAAGTCAACGTATTAATTTGGCAACATCATTAGGAAGTAGTCTTGTAGGCTCTATGTATATTTTGGATGAACCAAGTATTGGCCTACATCCAAAAGACACTGAACGTTTAATTTCTGTATTAAAATCATTACGTGATTTAGGTAATACAGTTATTGTAGTTGAGCACGATGAAGATATAATGAAAGCTGCTGATGAGATTATTGATATAGGGCCTGAAGCTGGTACATTTGGTGGAGAAATTGTGGCTACAGGTAATTTTAATGATATTTTGGCTTCAGATACACTAACCGCCAAATACCTTAACGGTCAGTTAGAAATCAAAGTTCCGGAAAAACGAAGAACCTCTAAATATGCCATTGAAATTATTGGTGCACGCGAAAACAATCTAAAAAACATAGATGTAAAGTTTCCTTTAGAAATGCTAACCGTAATAACTGGTGTGTCTGGTAGTGGTAAGAGTACTTTGGTAAAAAAGATATTATTTCCGGCAATCCAGAAGAAACTTACTGGTTTTAGTGATAAGGCTGGTCAATTTACCGAGATAAAAGGAAACCATAGCAATGTGCAGCATGTTGAGTTTGTAGACCAAAATCCTATTGGTCGTTCATCACGCTCTAATCCTGTTACTTATATTAAAGCTTATGACGATATTAGGTCTTTATTTGCTTCTCAAAAATTAAGCAAGATTAGAAACTACCAAGCCAAACATTTTAGTTTTAATGTAGATGGAGGACGATGCGAAACTTGTAAAGGTGAAGGAGAAGTGACCATAGAAATGCAATTTATGGCAGATGTGCATTTAACTTGTGATACCTGTAATGGCAAACGTTTTAAGAAAGAAGTTTTAGAAGTCGTGTTTGAAGGTAAGTCTATCGATGATATCCTCAATATGACTATTGATGATGCCATAACGTTCTTTAAAACCCATAAGCAAACGAAAATAAAGAATAAATTACAACCCTTACAAGATGTTGGCTTGGGTTACGTAACTTTAGGACAGTCCTCTTCTACTCTTTCTGGTGGTGAAGCACAACGTATTAAGCTCGCGACATTTTTAGGCAAAGGTAGTAAAAGTGATAATGCACTCTTTATTTTTGATGAACCTACAACCGGATTGCATTTTCACGATATACAGAAGTTGTTAAAATCCTTTCAAGCATTAATAGCAAAGGGTCATTCTATTATAGTTATAGAACACAATATCGATTTGATTAAATGTGCGGATTACATTATTGATTTAGGGCCTGAAGGTGGAAAACATGGTGGACAATTAGTGGCTTTTGGTACACCCGAAGAAATTGTTGAAAATAAGAATTCTGTAACTGGTAAATATCTTAAAGAGAAATTATAGTATGGATTTGCCAAAGGGATTTCACCAAGAAGTTATTGAAGCTAGGGAAAACAATCTTGAGAATGTAAGTGATATGAGTTCTAGAGTTTCAGTACAACCGTTGAAACCAGGAGGTTCAAATTTTCAAACCCATGTACTTGTTGAAAAATCTTCATCTAAAATTATATATAGACCTTCAACTGGAGGTATATTATTTGTATTGCTCTTTTTTGGTATCGGTTTAGGATTTGTTATTTATAATTTGTTTGATAGTACAGGTCAAGTAGCCTCACCTTCACTAATTAATTTCTTTAGTTTGACTTTTGGATTAATATTTACGTTTTTTGGCTCTTACATGATGTTTTATTTGTTCAAACCTAGAGTATTTGATAGGCATTTAGGCTTCTATTACAAGAGTTATAAATTTAAACCGCATCATGTGAATCTCGTAAACCAGATAAGACTCAATAATATCATTGCCATACAAATCATTGGAGAAACAATTAGAGATGATGATGGATCTTATGGCAGCTTTGAGTTAAATCTAGTACTAGATGATAATACACGAAGAAACGTTGTAGATCATGGCAATCTAAAATCTATCATCAATGATGCGCACATATTAAGCGATTTTCTGAATATTCCAATTTGGCACGCCAAATCACAAGGAGATTCGACTTCCATTGATTGGAAAGATTAATTCTTATTTAAGTTAATAATGGATTTAAGAGAAATCAAAAAATACACATCTACTGAGTTTATGTATTCTGGTGGTGCTAGTTTTAAAACACACAAAGCTAAACAAGAAACCAATGCATTTAAATTTGTGCCTACATTAAAGTTTGCCATGTACACATCTATGTACTTATTACTCTCAGTAGGTTGCTTTTATACAGGAAAACACTTATTCTTTATAGACAGTCCCATTTCTATAATTGGTCTGTTACTACTTGGTGCTTCCTTGGTTTTCTTGTTCGGATTTTTTTATTTTCTTAAAGACTATTTAAAATCTATTGTGTTCAGTAAAAACCTAAACTATTACTATAAAGGTTTTATTAATATCAAATTTCTAAGAGATGATAAAGTGGATTTAAACAACATAGCAGCTATACAAATTTTAGGTGAAATAACGTCTGAAGCACTTGCACCATTCAATAGTTTTGAATTAAACTTAGTTCTTAAAGACTCTGAGCGCGTTCACATTATTGATCATTCTAATCTAAAATCAATAATAGATGATGCCAATAATTTATCAAAGTTTTTAGATGTTCCTATTTGGACTAACGAATAAGTTTTAATAAAAGAAGAACGCAATAACGCCTAAAATTGAAACTGATAAAGGCAACACAAACAATAAGAACAAAAAGCTAACCAGTCCACTTTTTATAAAACTTAAAAACCAATTTTGCCCATAAAATTTAATAATGGCAATAAGTAGGTAAAAGAACGTTGACATTGCAATAAGCCAATCTATCCAATCTGGTATTGGCAAAAGCCTATTCAGCCCAAAAACCAAACTAAAGACCACAAATAGAAAAGAAAAATAATAAAAACTAAATACCAAATGATGCGCGTATCTACCTTTATTGTAAAAGAACAGCTTTAATAAAAGTGCAAATATTGGTAACAAAAAGAACATAGCCAGCGGAATACTATCAATAAAGGTTTGATAGATTTGACCCAATCCCATAGTTTTATAAAACTTTAAACCTTGAGCATAGAACTTTCTTTCAAAGTACCCAGCATCATCACTCATACCCATGTAACTGTAAAGTTCTTCATCAGTTTTTCCCAATGCAATTAAGGAATCCATTTCCTTTTCATTGAAAGAAAATGAAGTATTCAAGTCTTTTTTCGGAATCTTAATTTTAGATAAAGAATCTACAACTTTTATATCGTCTTCATCTAATCCATAAACTAGTTCTTTGTTTTTTATTGGATCTAGATACCTATTAACTTCAATAGAATCTTTAGCTTTTAAACTATCCATAGCTTGGATTCTTTCATATCTGCTATCAAGTACTCCTTGCATATTTTTGTCCAACACTTCTCTACCCTCTCTAACATAGATATTAAAAATAAAGAAGAAAATAACGGCTACAAATAGGTACATCTGAGCAGGATGAAGGTATAACAACCGCTTACCTTTTATGAATTCCTTAGCCAAATAACCTGGCTTAGTCATTAAAGGGATAAAGCTTTTGAAAAAGCGTGCATCAAACGAAAAGTAATTACTAATGGTGTTATAAAACAACACACCAAGTGTTAGTTCATCATTCGTCTTTTGCCCACAATGCGGACAAAACCGAAACCCATCATCATAAGGTTGGTCACAATTTTGACATGTATTTTGTTTGGCTTTCATTTCTGTTGGTTAGTCTGCATTAAAAATAATGAAATTTCTAATACAGTTATAAATTTATTAGCAGATGGATTAATAAAAAACAATTTAAATAAACCACCAATCACCTGTTAACTAATACATTACATTTCTTGGCACGCTAATTGAAAACCACTTATCAAATAGCGTAAGCCGAAAAGCTAAATATGAGTAGGCACAATCTAAATTTTACAACTATGAAAAAATTAGTTTTACTTTTTACAGGAATGTTAATGGGATTAACATCTGTAACCGCAGCAGAAAACGTTTCTGCAACACAAAGTACAGATTTAGATCTTACATCACGCTATCGTTATGCACAACCTATTTTGTTTGTAGAGCGTGGTGTAGAATTCTTAATCTTTGCTGATGGTAGCTTCGATTTTAATACCGAAGTATTTTCTACAATACCAGACAATGACAATTACTACTACAAACGCCCTAATACAAGAACTAGACGAAGCACAAACAGAACTTACGGTGCTCCAGGAACTCAATATCGCCAAAGCGAAAGAGGTATTTTGGTATTGCATGATAATCTTGGTCGTGTAAGACGTATTGGCAATGTATTTATCAATTACGACAGACATGGTAGAATTAAACGTGCTGGTACAGTTTATATGAGTTACAGAGGAAACCAACTTAAACAAGTTGGCGGATTGCAAATTCTATACAATAGACATGGAGACGTCATTGGTACAAGAGGACAGGTAAACTTCAGCAACCAAGGTTGCGGCTTTTGTGGAGTTACTGGCTGTACTGTAGATCATTTTAATTATCACTCACACTACGATGATTGGGATGATGATTGGAACGATGATGAATATTACTATTACAAAAAGAATGGTAAAATAAAAAAGAAGAAGAAAATAAAGAATTGAGATTTTGATTGATTTATAAAGACCATTTGATAAAATGGTCGAGAACCCTGAACATTTCCCCAGATGCTTCAGGGTTTTATATTTAATGTGAAAATTATGAAAATCAGATAGTTAACTTTTTTGGCACGCTGTTTGTTTAACACTAAATGAATTTAATTTTAAAACCCTTTAACTATGAAACGGATTCTATTTTTCTTTGCAAGTTTAGTCGCTATGAGCACCACTGCATTCGCAACCACCACAACATCAACAGAAGCTGATGCTTCAATTAATAACTATGTGAGAGGTTATAGTAATTCTTTCATATTTAACGAAGGAGGTATTGAATTCTCTGTTTATAGAGATGGTCAGTTTGACTTCTATATACCAAATTACGGTCCAGATGTAAATGTAAATATTGACACTCCTGGTTTTACTCTAAGCTTTAACTCTGGTTATGATTACCACCCATATGTACAATATGATAGCTTTGGTGCGATTATTCAAATTGAAAACACACCAATATATTATGATTACTACGGAAGGGTAAACCAAATAGGTAACATTTTTATCACATATAACAGTTTTAACAGAATTAGCAGAATTGGTGGCTTAAATGTTTATTATAGAAACAATGTATATTGGAGATATGATGGTTATATCAACATCTATAACAGAGCTTATGTTTACAGACCATGGCACAGGTTTTACATTATTCCACCAGTTAACTTCTGTGTAGTTAATGTAAACCCATACAGACAATATTATACACCTGTAAGACATATCTACTACAGACCTTATACAAATAATGTAAGATATTATAATGTTAACGGAAGACGTGGGAGCAACAAAGTTACAACTCGCAACAATAGTAACAGATATGTACAGACTCCAAGAAATAGTAGAGAGCGTGCCATACAAAGAACTGTTTCTACTAGAAATGCTGAAATTACAAGAACAAGATCTACACGACTTGCTGAAAACACAACAACACGTTCAACAACAAGATCGACTCGTAATGCTAATGCCAGTACATCTAGAACCACTATAAGCCGTAATAGCGAAGCTACAACAGCACGTTCAACAACAAGATCTACCCGTAATACTAATGCAGGTACATCAAGAACGACTATAAGCCGTAATGGTGAAGCTACAACAGCACGTTCTAACACTAGAGTTTCGACTCCAAGTAGAACTGCAAGGTCTAATAATAGAGTAACAACACCGTCAAGTTCAACACGTACAGCTACTGTTAAACCTGCGAGAAAAACAGATAATAATGTGACCAGAACTAGAGGTTCTGTGTCTAATAAAATAAATAGAACAAAAAGTACTTCGGTAAGAAAACCAAACGCGACTCAAACTCGTACATATAGCAGAACAAACACACAAAGAAGTAATTCAAGAAGTACAGTTCAAACAAAGAGAAAAACATCTTCAGTATCGAAAAGACCTACAACAAGTAGAAAAAGTAACCAAAGTTCTACAAGGTCTAGCACAAGACGATCTAGAGGATAAAAGATAAAATGATTTTTTTGGTTGGTTAGTAGAAGTCCCGTATGATGTATGCCTCAGAGCACCTTACGGGATTTCTCATTAATAATTCCTACGAAAGTGGGAATCTTTTTTGTATTCATAATTAGGAAGTTTTCTAAACTTATATTTCACATTAAAACAGTTAAGTTTACTTCAACCTTAAATACTTTTTAATCTGCGAATTAATATCATCAGAAACATTCAATTTGTAGATTAAAGCAAAATATAAAATTCCTATTAAAAAAGACTTGAGTACAATATTTGCAATAGGATTAAAAGGGAATTCCCAAAAATACATCACAGCAGACAAAACAATTAAAACCAAAACAATCTTTAAAGATGAACTTGAGAAAGGCTGTATATTAAACTTCTTCTTTACAAAAATAATTTTCACAGTATTGTATACAACAACAGCCAAAAAAGTCGCAAAAGCTGAGCCGTCAATTCCATAAACTGGTATAAAAACAAAATTCAGGATAATTGCTATAATTGCCAGTAACACACCAAAAATCAATACCATTCTGTAATAATCGCTATTGAATAAAATAGCATTATTATTACCCAAACTATTATCATAAAGCTTAGCCAGACTAATTATAAGAACAACAAAAAGTCCACCTGTAAACTCTTCTGGTAAAATTTCATAAAGTTGGTTGATATTCAGGATAATTAAAAGGAAGATAAAACCACTTACCACAAGCAAACTCATAGAACTACGCTTGTATAAATCCTCTAAAGCCACTGTATCATTTTCATTTAGATACTTTGCGGTTAAAGGCATCATAATTTGATGCATGGCACGTTGTGGTACAGCTATAACTGTAGCAATAAATATGGCAACACTATAATAAGCTACTTGTTCAATATCCTCAAGCATTAAACCAATCATAAACTTGTCTATATCTAGAATGAGCATAGCCACAGAACCAGCAATAATCATAAGTCCTGCATACTTTAGTATCGATGGTAGCTTTTCAATTTTTTGAAATTTAAACTTTGGAAATCTTACCGAATAAGCATACATTTTCATTATAATCATTCGCAAAACATAAACACCAACCAGTGCTAAAATAAATTGATCTGCATTGAGCCAATCAAGGTAAACCGCAAATAATAAAACCATAATGCAAACACGATGAAATATTTCTTTCATCACATTACCAAAAACAGTTTGCAACTGTACTTTAGACCACGCGTAGAAAATCTCAAAATAAGCCATTGCAATAGCAATTATAAAAATGTGCCATACATAATCTCCAACTATTGGGTTTTCTCTTGAGAGTAATGAACCAATCGTTTCATAGGAAAAATATCCGATAATTGCTGTTGGAATTATAAAGGCTAAGGGTAAAAACAACATCAATATTAAAAAACTATTGATGGTACTTTTGGACTTGAAAGACGAATAAAACTTAATAATAGCATTATGAACTCCAAATGCCATAAACGGCATCATTATATTTGCTGCAGAAAGCAAAAATGCTACCAATCCATAGTAATCGTCCGTGAGAAAGTTGGTGTAGAGAAACAGTGTATTAATAGCACCAATACCAAAACCTAAGTACGTACTTATTGTGTTTTTGAAAGATTGATTTAATACAATGCCCATAGTGCTACAAATTACAACTATAAAATATCAAACTCCAAAAACCTTTACGAATTAGAAATTTATAATAAGCTCGCTAAGTTTTTTTGTGAGTGCCTTTCTGCTATAAGGTTGAATACCAATTGGACTGGTTACTAACTGTTTATTTTGATAAGCCTCAAAATACGTTAAAATCTGTGTTTTTAATTCGGCTTTCTCATTATAGTTGAAATACTTTCCTGTGTTGGTAGATTTTATAATTTGCTCTACATCAGAGTCTTTTGGACCTATAGCTAAAATTGGCGTTTCAGAAATTAGGTATTCAAATACTTTTCCTGGTATAATAGCTTTTGTGTCTTCGGAATCAATTTCTATCAATAATAAAAGTTGAGATTTCATTTGAAACTGAAGCGCTTCGTCATGGCTTACGTAGCCAACAATATTCAAATGTTTTTTTAATCCATTTAGATTGATTGACTCTATAACATCATCACTCACCACACCAACCAAGTTCAATTGAAATGCTTTTGAAAATGTTTCATTTTCGTTAATCAGTTCCGAAAGTACGTTCCATAAAACCAAAGGATTTCTTTCGGACAACAACGAGCCTATATGAGATAGTGTGAATTTTTCGTCCTTACCTTCTACACTAACAGAATGCGAATCGTATCCATTGGTAATTACAGTAACAGGTTGATTTGTTTTGGTCTGAAACTCGTTTTTGGTATGATTGCTCGTCACAATTATGTGATCTGTTGTGTTTAGGACTTTAGATTCTAGTGATTTGTGTTTTGCTTTTGATGATTTGGTGAGTTTTAAGTCCTTATGATAACCAATAGTAGTCCAAGGGTCTCTAAAATCTGCTATCCACTTTACTCCAAGTCTCGCTTTTAATTGTAGTCCTATTAAATGTAAACTATGTGGTGGACCAGTAGTAATTATAGTCTCAATTTGGTGCTCTTTTATATAGCTTGAAAGAAACGAAACCGAAGGGTTTACCCAGTTTTTTCGAGCATCTGGAATAAAATAATTCCCTCGAATATAAAGCATCAGTTTTTCAACCATCGATTGCTTTTTAGCTTTGGGAATAACACCAGAACTTATTTGCTTTGTGCCTCGTTTAGAAAACAAACTTGCCAGTGCATAAGGTTCTTTAATAGGTTGTTTTATAGTGGTGATATCTTTGGGGATTTCATTAACCAAACTTTCATCTCTAATAGGATAGCTTGGGTTTTCTGGGCAATAAACAATTGGCTCAATATTAAATTCTGGCAAATATTTTACAAATTTTAACCAGCGTTGTACTCCAGGACCACCAGCTGGTGGCCAATAGTAAGTGATTATTAATATTTTTCTCTTTAAGCTCATCCCGACCTTCCCGGAGGAAAGGAGTTTAAATCAGTCCGTTTTCTTTTTAAAAGTATATAAAATTCCTAGTAGTAATAGTATTCCAAAAACAGCAGAACTCGCTAAAGCAATTTTACTTCCTGTTTCTACTACTTTTGGTTCAAATTTAAACTCTATCGTATGATTACCTTTTGGAATAGGCATACCACGTAGTACATAATTAACACAAATGTGTTGCGTTAACTCGCCATCTAAATAAGCATTCCACCCATTACCATAATAAATTTCAGAAAAGACTGCAAAACCATCGTTTGAGTTATTTGATTCATACTTTAGATAATTGGGCTTGAATTCTTTTAATTGAATTGAAGCTGTAGAATCAACATTAAATGTTTGATTTTTTAAGTCTCTATACATTCTTGATACAGCTTCTGTTTTTGTATCCAAGCTATCCAAAGCCATGATTTCCTCTTCTGGATTTTTAACTTTTCTTAATTTAGAAACAAACCAAGCATTACCATTAGCTTCTGTATTAGTATAAGGAAAAACCTGTCCTTGATCCTCAGCAATGATATATTTAGTATTGAGCATGTTTAAGACATTCATATTGTTCTTATAAATATGAAACTCCATTAACTCATTATATCTACCGAGTTTCGCAGCATGATAACCAAATAATGAATTGTGAAAATACGATGCCTTGCCGGGAGGACTACTAGTCATGTCCAAAACCCTAAAATGTCCTTTGTCTTTTAAAATTTCTTTATCAGCAGCATTGGCTTGATAAGGTTTATCTACACTTAGAGCTGACACAAAATTATCATTGTTTACATATTGCCTATCAACACTAACTAAATCAAAAAGCACTAAAGCTGCAAAAACAACAACTACCAATGTTTCTGAAAGTTTTTTCTTTAAAAATAGAAATACTGTTCCGGCAGAAAGTAAGACCAAAATTAATGTTCTTATGGTATCTGTTGTAAATAAAGCTTTTCTGTCTTCAATAATAGAATTGATAAACTCTCGTCCATAGGCTTCAATATATTGATCGTCTCGTAAACCTTCAAAATCAAATAAAACGGATTTAAACAATAAAAACACCAATGCCAAACCAGCTGTGATTGCCACTGTATATTTTAAGGCTTTTAGTTTATATTCTTCATTTTGAAAATCATTAAACAACCTTACCAAAGCAAAAATACCTAGTACAGGAATACACAGTTCTAAAATAACTTGTATAGAACTAACTGCTCTAAATTTGTTATACAATGGCACATAATCAATAAAAAAATCTGTTAAGAACCCAAGATTCTTCCCATACGATAACAAAAGTGACAAAATAGTACCAGCAACAAGCCACCATTTTAGTCTTCCCTTTACTAAGAATAAACCCAAAACAAAAAGAAAGATGATTACAGCACCTACATAAGCCGGAGCTTCTACAATGGGTTGATCTCCCCAATACATTGGTGCGTTTCTTGAGGCTTCTAAAGCATCTATTGGTGAAGCACCAAGATTTAAATAAGCCTTATAGGTTTCAGAGTCTTTACCAACATCTTCGGAATTACCACCACCCATAAACTTAGGAATGTACAGGTTAAATGTTTCCGCAAGTCCATAACTATACTCTGTGATATACTCCTTACTCAAACCAGAAGAAGCTTCTTTTGGTGAGCCATCAGGATTAATGGTTAATTCACTTTTACCTCGAGTACTTTCTTTAACGTACTCTTGAGTAGCCATGATATTAGTGGCATTTAAGCCAACAGCAATGATAGCCGCAACCACCAATAAACCTACGGATTTAAAGAAATGTGATAACAGTTTTTTTCTGTAGGCATCAATTAAGTAGGCAATTCCTAGAATAATAACTAACAATAGCAGATAATACGTCATCTGAAAATGGTTAGCAACAATCTCTAAACCTAAAGCTACAGTTGTAAGTAAAAAACCAAGGATATATTTTTTTCTAAATGTGAGTATAATGCCTGCCAAAACCATTGGCATATAGGCTATAGCATGCGCTTTTGAATTATGACCAACACCAAGTATTATAATGAGATAAGTAGAAAAGCCAAAGGCTAATGCGCCCAGAGCTGCCAGCTTAAAATCAACTTTTAAAGAAAGTAGCAAAATATAAAACCCTATAAAATAAAGAAATAGATAATCAGCTGGTCTTGGCAGAAAACGCAGTGTTAAATCAAGCTTTTTTATGTAATTGTGTGGGTATTTAGCACCTAACTGATATGTAGGCATTCCGCCAAAAGCACTGTTAGTCCAATACGTTTCTTCACCTGTGGCTTTAGCAAACTCCTTTTGCTGTTGCGCCATGCCAATGTAGTGCATAATATCGCTCTGAAAAATCTTTTTGCCTTGTAAAACCGGACTGAAATATGCTAATGACAAAACCACAAACCCTATTAAAACTAGAATATGAGGTAAAAAACGTTTAAATGAAAATGACATGAAAATCTGCTAAATAATTGATTCTGAAAAGTAGTTATTTTTTTGATAAGATGACTTATGACTCTGCAACTATATCAATCAATTTCTTCGTAATCAATGTATTCTCCAACTTTTTCGTTAGATGTTTTATTTTGGTTAGGCATTTTGTCGATAACCGTCTCTCCTTCGCGTCTTTTTTGTTCTGTACGCTGTTGTGACTGGTTTTGGAAACCTCCAAATTGCTGTCCAAATTTCTGTTCAGCTTTTTTTGCTACAAACCGTAATAAAAACGGTGCAAATAGTCGTGCTAAAATCTTGAAGCCAAACCAAACCAGTAAAATAATTAATATGGTTCTTAATAATCCCATTGCCGAAGCTGTTTGTAATATAATAGTAAATAATATTCAAAAATACAATTATCACAATTTATAATCCGTTATAATTCCTTAAAAAAAGTATAAAATATCTATATTTGAATTTAAACTATACACAAATGCGTACACTCAAATCATTTTTTGTTTTACTAACACTACTAGCCTACACTTCAACTTACGCTCAATATACTGAAGTTATCAACTCTAATCGTCCTGGTGTTTCTGAAAGCGCCTTTTCTGTTGGTACTAATGTAGCACAGATTGAAGCTGGTGCTTTTACCGTAAAGGAAGAGCACACACCTCTAAACTACGAAGTTGCTGGTTTTGGCTTAGATTTTTCTATCCGTTACGGTTTGTTATTTGAGCAACTAGAACTTTCATTGGACGGTATTTATCAAAATGACAAGATAACCTACAACAATGCAGCTATACCTATTGAAGATAAGCGTTCCAATTTTAGAAATTTTACATTTGGAGCTAAATATCTGGTGTACGACCCTTATAAAAATGCTGAGGAAGCAAAACCGAATTTATACAGTTACCATGCTAACAGAAAATTTCAATGGAAATCTTTAATACCAGCTGTGTCAGTTTATGTTGGTGCAAATATAGACTCTAAAAATAATCCTTATACTGCACCAGACATTGAAGGATTTAGCCCAAAAGTGATGATCGCTACTCAAAACAACTTTAATGGTGGTTGGGTATTTGTAATGAATTTAATAAAGGATAGAATAGGTACAGATTTTTCAGATTTTCAATATGTTTTTACACTAACACACTCTTTTACACCTCAATGGGTTGTTTTTGGTGAAGCTCAAGGTATTAACAGTGATTTTTATGCAGACAATATTTTTAGATTTGGTGGCGCCTACTTATGGACTAAAGATTTTCAATTAGATGCCAACATAGCCTTTAACACTAAAGATACTCCATCGGTATTCAACATTGCCTTTGGAGTTTCGTACCGTTTAGACTTCCATAAGGACAAGAAAATTGATAATGGTAATGGCAATACTGGAAAATTTAAAAAGAAACGAAAAAAGGATAAGAAAAAGAAAACAGAGGATTTTGATTCTGACGGTTTATAATACGCTGCATGATTACAATTAAAGAAGCCACATCAAAAAAAGAATTAAAAACTTTCGTTAAGTTTCCTTTTAGTCTCTACAAAGGATCTTCATCTTGGGTTCCTCCTATTATTTCTGAAGAGGTAAGAACCCTTGACAAATCCGTAAATCCTGTTTTTAAAGACGCAGAAGCACGTTACTTCCTAGCCTATAAAGAGAATAAGATTGTAGGACGCATAGCAGCCATCGTTAACTGGCTGGAAGTCAATGGCCAAAATGAAAATAAAATGCGTTTTGGATGGTTTGATGTTATTGATGATGTAGAAGTCACCAAGCGTCTTCTAGAAAAAGTACATGAGATTGGAAAAGAAAAAGGTCTCGACTATGTAGAAGGTCCTGTTGGTTTTTCTAATTTGGATAAAGTTGGCATATTGACAGAAGGTTTTAATGAAATTGGTAGTATGATTACTTGGCACAATCATCCCTATTATGCTGAACATTTTAAAGCACTAGGTTATGACATTGGTAAAACTTACTCTGAAAACAAAATGGAGTTTAAAAATATTTTACCAGAGTATTTTACACGTATACAGACAATGGTAAAGAAACGTTACCAACTACGCGAATTAAACTTTACCGATAACAAAGAGATAATGCGATATGCAGACGAGATGTTTGATGTGTTTTCTAAATCACACTCTGTTTTATCTTCTTTTGTTGAAATCAACCAAGAGCAACGCGAATATTTTAAGAAAAAGTTTATTGGCTTTCTTAACCCTGAATACGTGAAGTTTGTTTTGGATAAGGATGATAATTTAGTAGGGTTTGGTATTGTAACACCTTCTTATGCAAAGGCATTACAAAAGATGAATGGTAAACTTTTTCCGTTTGGCTTTAGGCATTTGCTAAATGCTAAGAAAAAAGCCAAAACCGTTACGTTTTATCTTATTGGTGTTTTACCTGAGTATCAAAACAAAGGTGTTACTGCTATAATTTTTCAGGAATTCTATAATACCTTTAAAGAAAAAGGTATTGAACTTTGTATTAGAGGTCCAGAACTAGATGATAATATTGCTATACAACAACTCTGGAAAAACTTTAAGCCAGTAACTCATAAAAGGCGTTGTACATTTAAAAAAGCTATTGCATAAAAAAAGCCACTATTAAGTGGCTTTATGTTTTAATATATTTAGGAAAGTTATTCTCCCATAGCAGCAATTAAAGCTGCAGACATTCTCTTGTATGTACCATTTAAAAGTCTTTCTCTAATAGCATCAAACGCATCCAATGTTTCTCTTACATCTTCTAAAGTATGTGTTGCTGTAGGTATCATTCTAAGTAAAATTAACCCTTTAGGTATTACAGGGTAAACTACTATAGAACAGAATATTCCATGATTTTCACGAAGATCCTTCACTAATGCCATTGCCTCAGGAATACTACCTTTAAGATATACAGGAGTCACACAACTTTGGGTAGTTCCAATATCAAAACCACGCTCTTTTAATCCAGATTGTAACGCATCTACAATAGTCCAAAGATTTTGCTTTAACTCAGGCATTGTACGTAACATATCTAAACGTTTTAATGCACCAACAACCAATTGCATTTGCAATGATTTGGCAAACATTTGCGAACGTAAATTGTATTTTAGATAATCTATAATTTCCTGGTCACCAGCAATAAATGCACCTGTACTTGCCATAGACTTTGCAAAAGTGGCAAAATAAACATCTATACCATCTTGCACACCTTGCTCCTCACCTGCACCAGCACCAGTTTTACCTAATGTACCAAAGCCATGAGCATCATCAACAAATAATCTGAAATTGAATTTTTTCTTAAGGTCAACGATTTCTTTTAAACGACCTTGCTCACCACGCATACCAAAAACACCTTCAGAAATCACTAAAATTCCTCCACCTGTTTGTTCTGCCATCTTCGTAGCACGCTCAAGGTTTTTCTCTAAGCTTTCTACATCATTATGCTTATACGTAAAGCGTTTACCCATGTGCAAACGCACACCATCAATTATACAGGCATGAGCATCAACATCGTAAACAATAATATCGTCCTTAGCAACTAATGCATCTATGGTAGAAACCATACCTTGGTATCCAAAATTTAAAAGATAAGCCGCTTCTTTGCTAACAAATTCCGCTAACTCATTTTGTAATTGCTCATGTAAATCTGTATGCCCAGACATCATTCGAGCACCCATTGGATAAGCAGAACCATATCTTGCAGCAGCCTCAGCATCAACTTTTCTTACCTCAGGATGATTAGCCAGCCCTAAGTAATCATTAATACTCCAGGTTATTACTTCTTTTCCTTGAAATTTCATTCTATTAGAAATCTCACCTTCAAGTTTAGGAAATACAAAATAGCCTTCAGCCTGCGCAGCCCATTTTCCTAATGGCCCTTTATCCCTGTAAATCTTTTCAAATAAATCCTTCATACTTTACGATTGCCATTAATCGTTATTCTATGTTTATTAAAACACAGAATTGACTCTTAATTTTTGTTAATTTAGTTTTGTTAGTATCTGCAAAATTAATTAATAATATTATCACCACATAATAATATTCAATCTAACTATTCACTAAGTTTTAAACACAAAAAAACCTACCATAGTTATTATGATAGGCTTTATTTATGGTTGGGTATATTATTTTATATATTCTATTGTTGTGTGAACCTTAGTTTTACTATCAAAGAAACCTTGGTCATTCATCCATTTATCACTATAAACTTTACTCATATAACGAGATCCGTGATCTGGGAAAACAACAACTATTTTATCTGTTGGCTTAAATTCACCTTCTTCACTTAGCTGTTTAATCGCTTGCATTGCAGCACCACTTGTATAACCTACAAAAAGACCTTCAGTACTAGCAATTTCTCGTGCAGTATGTGCACTTTCTTCATCAGTGACTTTTACAAACTTATCTATTAAGTCAAAATCCGTAGCAGTAGGAATTAAATTCTTACCTAAACCTTCAATTCGGTATGGATAAATTTCTTTATCATCAAACTCACGAGTTTCATGATATTTTTTCAATACAGAGCCATAAGCATCAACGCCAATGACTTTTACGTTTGGATTTTGTTCTTTCAAATATTTAGAAATACCCGAAATTGTTCCGCCAGTACCACTACAAGCAACTAAATGCGTTATTTCACCATTAGTCTGGTTCCAAATTTCTGGACCTGTTGTATTGTAATGGGCATCAATATTTAACTCATTAAAATATTGATTAATATAAATAGAGCCATTATTCTCTTCGTGCAAACGCTTAGCGACTTGATAATAAGACCTAGGGTCATCTGCGTTAACATGTGCTGGGCAAACATAAACCTTAGCTCCCATAGACTTTAACATGTCTATTTTATCTGGAGATGATTTTGAACTTACCGCAAGAATACATTCATAACCTTTAATGATACTTACCATTGCAATACTAAAACCTGTGTTACCAGAAGTAGTTTCAATAATAGTGTCGCCTGGCTTTAAAATGCCTTGGCGCTCAGCTTCTTCAATAATATGTAATGCAATTCTATCTTTTGAAGAATGACCTGGATTAAATGCTTCTACTTTAGCATAAAAATCGCCGTTAAAATCAGCTGTCATTCTGTTTAATTTGATAAGTGGAGTACTTCCTATAAGTTGAAGCACATTATCAAATACATTTTTGTTGTTGTTCATAAATGAAATTTTTCGGTAGTCATTATTTATTAGACACCTAAAACCTCGCAAAAGTAACATTTTTTTTTTAATTAGCTTGAAATACCTTCAAGATCGAAAAGAAAAGCAAACTCTTCTGCATCCTCTTTTAAGCTTTCAAACCTTCCTGAAGCACCGCCATGACCTGCATCCATGTTAGTTTTAAGATATAATTTATTAAAATCCGTTTTCATGTCCCTTAATTTTGCAACCCATTTTGCCGGTTCCCAATATTGCACCTGAGAATCATTAAGACCTGTTGTAACTAACATATTTGGGTAGTCTTTTGCCTCAACATTATCGTAAGGAGAATACGATTTTATATAATCATAGAATAATTTATCGTTTGGATTTCCCCATTCATCATATTCGCCAGTTGTTAATGGAATGGAATCATCTAGCATGGTTGTAACAACATCAACAAAAGGAACTGCTGCAATAATACCATTATACAATTCTGGTGCTTGGTTGATTATAGCACCCATTAATAAACCTCCTGCACTACCTCCCATGGCATACAAATGTTTTGAGGATGTATAACGCTCTTTAATTAAATGGATTGAGCATGCAATAAAATCTGTAAATGTATTCTTCTTATTTAATAACTTACCGTCTTCATACCATTGGCGACCTAAATATTCTCCACCACGAATATGAGCAATAACATAGATAAACCCTCTATCTAAAAGACTTAATCTAATTGAAGAAAAATAAGGATCAACTGTAGAACCATAACTGCCATAAGCGTACTGTAATAATGGATTGGTTCCATCTTTTTTAATTCCTTTTTTATATACAACAGACATTGGTATTTTTGTGCCATCATTTGCTGTGGCCCATATACGTTCTGATGCGTAGTTTTCTTTATTGAATTTTCCTCCTAAAATTTCCTGTTCTTTTAAAACCGTTTTTGTTTTAGTACGCATATTAAATTCAATAACAGAGGTTGGAGTTGTTAAGGAATTATAGCCATATCTTAAAACCTCAGTATCGAACTCTACATTAGTGCCAGTATAAGCTGTATAGGTTTCATTATCAAAAGGCAAATAGTAGTCTTGCGTTTCGTCCCATCGCTTAATGCGTATTTCATTTAGTCCATTTCTACGTTCACTTATGACCAGGTAGTCTTTGAAAATATCGATGTTTTCGAGAAGTGTATCCTCTCTATGCGAAACAACTTCTTCCCAATCCTCTATAACTCTGTGGTTTTCAGCACATTTCATTAATTTAAAGTTGGTTGCTTTATCCTTATTGGTTAATATGTAAAAATGCTCTTTGTAATGCGATATGCTATACTCTAAGCCTCTTACACGTGGCTGAAACACTTCAAATTTTTCGTTAGGTTTGTCTGCGTTAAGAATATGATACTCATTGGTAAGCGTACTATAACACGCTATGATAATATATTTTCTAGATTTGGATTTATAAACAGCTACACCAAAAGTGTCGTCCCCTTCTTGAAAGATTAATTCATCTTCTTTCTCCTTTTGACCTAATCTATGCTTGTAAATTTGATAAGCTCTTAATGTCACCTCATCCTTTTTAGCATAAAACAAGGTTTTATTATCGTTTGCCCAACTCGAAGAACCTGTAGTATTCAACACCCTGTCCTTTGCTACAACACCAGTTTTTAAATTTTTAATATGAATTGTATAGTTCCTTCTTCCTGTAACATCAACTCCATACGAAACCAGCTTATTATCTGGACTAATACTAATTCCTACAAGTTTAAAATAATTATGACCTTCAGCCATTTTGTTACAGTCAAACAACAACTCTTCAGGATTATCTAATGAATCCTTCTTACGTGTATATATTGGATAACCTTTACCTTTTTCAAACCTAGTAATGTACCAATAACCATTATATTTATAGGGTACAGAAGAATCATCTTCTTTTATCCTAGCTTTCATTTCTTCAAACAAATCCTTTTGAAAATCCTTTGTATGTGCCATTTGCGCATCACAATATTCGTTTTCTGCATTCAGATAATTTATAACTTCTGGATGCTCTCTGTCTTTCATCCAGAAATAATTATCCACCCTAATATCACCATGTTTTTCAAACTTATGCGGAATCTTTTTTGCCACTGGTGGCTTTCCTTCTGAAATCTTTGTCATTTGTTTTATGAAAAATTTATTCTAAAAAGATGCGCAATTTAGTAATTTTGAAGCGTAATAATTTAAAAGACACAATTATGTTTGGAGATATGATGGGTATGATGAATAAACTTAAAGAAGCCCAAAAAAAAGTAGAAGAAACTAAAGAACGCCTAAACACCGTTTTAATTGACGAAAAAAGTAATGACGACAAGCTTAAAGTTACTATTACTGCAAATAGAACTATTAAATCCATCTCTATTGATGACGAATTACTACAAGACAAAGAAATGCTTGAAGACTACTTGATATTGACCCTTAATAAGGCTATTGAAAAAGCTTCAAATGTACACGAAACAGAAATCGCTGCTGTTGCCAAAGAAGGTATGCCAAATATACCTGGCATGGATATGTTTAAGTAGGTTATCACCTAACCTCTTTCTTACTCCTTAATTAACAATATATACTATTTTTAAATAGTAATTTTTTACCTGCCTCATTTTTAGAATTTGTTAGGCATATCTGTTATACATCAGTTTGTTAGCCCTAAACAATTATCCAACAAATACTATTTTTAACGACCAACTGTACAGTCTTTTATTTAGAACTGAAAGATTGGCATTTGGTCTAAAAAAAAAACAAAAAGAATTGTTAAAAATTATATTTGTTACATTATTAATGCTATTAACCTAATTATTTATTATTATGAAACAATTCTCAAAATTATTCTTACTAGCGATGCTTGTCATTTTCGCATCGTGTAAAAGTGACTCTGTTGAAGAAGAACAGCAAGGTCCAACTCAAGACGCATTACGATTTGAAAATGGTATCGTAGTCTCTGATGGCGAAGAAGACAAAGAACTTATTTTTACTGCCGACAGTGAAATTATTAAAGGTGACGGTCTTACAATTGCAGCTATGACAAATACACCAAATGTAGCTAAAGTTTACAATGTTGTTGATGCTGACAGAGCTCCTAACAGTAATGATGGACAACCAGTATCTAACATGTGGTGGTCAATTACTGGAACTGATTATGATAGTCCTTCATCATACTACAGCACTGTAAATGGTGACAACATGGTTTTTACTGAGTATACAGATGGTACTGCTCATTTAGTTGGAACTACAGTTTCTGGTACATGTGTAGTAGATGTTGACGTTTGGTTTATGGACAAAAAGACATGGGCTGAATGGGAAGCAATTGGTGGTGGCCACAAAAAAGAAGGTACTGCTGGTAATGCATCTAATTCAGAAGACATGAGTTTTTATGTTATAGATGGCTCTAGAAGTACATTAACTGCTAATGGTGGTGATTGTGATATGACTGGTACATTTGGATTAATTCAAATGCCAGATCCTAATGATCCTAATACACCAAATTTTGGAGCTCATATTGGTCCAGGTGGTGCTAACTATGATTCTAATATTGGAGCTTTAGGTTTAAGTACTTGGGGTTGGATAACAGATCTTTCTACTGGTGAGAAATTATACACTATGGATTTCAACTTTAGATTAGAACTTGCTGAAGAAGAGTGTGATGACTGTATTGGTAAAGTTACAGATTTAACATTAAACTGGGATTGGCATCACGATTACAGAGTAAGAGTTTACCAACGTTATGAAAATACTTGCTATGCTACTAAGATATTTGATTCTGTTGTAGGAGCTAACGAGAACTTTACAATAAACGGTTCTAACTCTAATGGAACTTTTGGTAGTTATGTATACATTTATGTTGGTAACTGCTACTATACAAAAATTAAGACTAACTGCTACCTAAATATCGGTCCTGGATATAGACGCGGTGTTGTAGAAGTTGTTAGTGGACACAGTACTCAAGGTGGAGAGCTATGTGAGTACGAACCGCCTCACCACTGGTGCTGGTGGTGGTAATCTGCCATTAAAAACATAATCCCTAACACTAAAAACTATTTTAGTATTAATGATTAAAAAAAAGGAGACAGTAACTGTCTCCTTTTTTAATTTTAATATGATACGTATTTTATTTTGATGAGCTATTAGAAGTCTAAATCGCAAATAAAAGTTAGACTAAGGTGTATATAACACAATTTTGAATAGAGAATAGTTTTATCTACTTTCTTAAAAGAGGGTTGAGCAATCTAAATAAGATAAAAAACAAGCCTTTCTTATTAAACAGTTTTACTAATATAGAATAGGAAATGCCACTATAATCCTCACCCACAAAAGCATTCATAGGATAAGCACTAGTTTTAGAAAGATCATTAATTACCTTCTTAACTTCATTAAGCTTTATTGTGGATTTAAGCATCCTGACCATCATAAAGAACACAAAAGATTGCTGCCTTGTCCTAAGTCGTTTAATACAATTTGGATTCGCGTTTTCTGATTCTAAATCTTCAATTAAAGCTTCAAAAACAATTGCTGCGTTTCTGTTATCATCAATTACTTTTAAGTAGTGAAGCGGTTCTTTACTTGTCATAGCAGAACCTTCAACAATTAAATGTCTGTGAGCATCTAAAGACAATTTTGCCATTCTCTCCGCTGCAATAAATAACTGAGCGGTAATTATAGCGTCTTCCATCCAACGGTCTTCAATAAACTTAATATTAGAATTCGTAATAAAAGATCTTTTGATAACGTACCACCATACTTCATTCTGAAAACGATTTTCAGCTATGTAATCTATACCTGTGGATATTTTAGAAAGCGCTATGTTTTCAGTTTCTGGTGTAACATTAAATAATTTTGAATCCGTTATCTTCCTCGATAAAAAGGTTAGAATATCCAGCGAATTATTTTGTGCAGCATCAAGAATAGACTTCAAAACGTTTGGTGCTATAAAATCATCTGGATCAATAAAGTAAATATAATCGCCTTTAGACAAAGACAATCCCAAATTTCTTGCACTCCCTACACCTCCATTTGTTTTGGTATGTACGTTAATATTAGAATACTTTTCTTCAAATTTTAAGGCGACTTCCAAACTGTTATCCGTAGAACCATCATTGATTATTAGAATTTCATAATCTTTTGAGTCTAGGTCTTGATTTAGTAGACTTTCTATACATTTATTAAGAAAATGTCCAGAATTATAAAGTGGAATAATTATACTTAGCTTCATTAGTGTGCCTTAAAAGTTTAACAGTCTAAACCTGTAAAGTAGTCTACAAGGAAACAATATAGTATAAAATAAAATTTTATGGTTAAAAATATAAATTAGTGCTTTGTGTTTAAAGGAATTATAACGTTCTCCGATAAAGTTTTTTATTGGGTAGGCATCTATCTCTTTTAGTTTTTGAAGAATGTTATTTATTTCACTAATCGATATTCCTGATTTAATTAATGTATAAAACATAACATATACATTAACATCTCTCCAATGTTCTACTTTGTGGATGACATCTGCCAATTCTGGATCGTTTTTTTTAGCAATATCCGTAGCTAATAGATTATAACGATCAAAAATCACCATATAATTATTAAGCATCTTAGTTAAATGTTTCCGTTCATTACTATTCATAATAGACGTCGGAACAATTACATAACGATGTATATCTACAGGTAGATATAACATTCGTTCAGCCATATGAAGTATTCTAAGAGTAAATGGCCCATCTCCTAATGGATTATTTTCATCAAAGATTAATCCATGTTTCTTCATAAAATCTCTTTTGATGATATACCACCAAACCGTATTGGCATGATAGGCATTATTTGCCAAAAAATGATTGCCACTTTCTATTTCTACATTAAGCATATTATCATCCTTAGTGGATGCATGCATATCTTTTCTTGGTGTAGAAATGTAATCAAAGCCTAAAACGTCAACATCAGTTTCAATAGCTGTGTTTATAATTTTACCAAATGAATTATGAACGATGTAATCATCAGAATCGAGATTGTATATATATTTCCCCTTTGCTAATTCCAACAACTTATTACGAGTAGCATAAAGACCAATGTTATCATGAGAGTAAAGCCTTATATTACTGTGCTTATTAGCATAGTCCTTAGCAATCTCATACGAACTATCCGTAGAACCATCATTTATAATAATTATCTCATAATCTTCAGTTGGAATATCTTGATTAATTACACTATCTAAACAATTGCCGATGTGCTCTTCGACATTATACACTGGAATTAAAATGCTAAGCTTCATGGTTAAAATTTAGGTAAGGCGAAAGTAAAAGTAATACACATTAACTCTAAATATACTCGTTAATATGTTATAGATATCCCCTTAAAATCATAATACTTTCAGTGAACTCAGCAACTTTTCATGCATATCATCTGTATAATCTAAATGTGTTACCATTCGCAGCTTATTGCTTCCCATACCGATAATATAAATACTTTTCTCTTTTAAACTATTTAAGAATTGTGTTTCATCTACTCCATCGTTCAATTCAAAGATGATGATGTTGGTTTCAATAGGTTCAACTTTCTTAATTGTTTTTAAGTTTGAAAGCACCTCACCTATTTCAACAGCTTTTTTATGGTCTTCTTTTAATCGATCAATATGATGGTCTAAAGCATACAATCCTGCTGCTGCCAAATAACCTACTTGTCGCATACCACCACCTAAAATTTTCCTTACCCTTAAGGCTCCTTTCATTAATTCCTTATTTCCCAAGAGCACTGAACCCATAGGACAACCCAAACCTTTACTTAAACAAACTGAAATCGTATCAAACAACTCTCCATACTGTTTTGGGCTTTCCCCTTTTGCAATTAGAGCATTCCAAATTCGAGCTCCATCTAAATGATAGCCTAAATTATGTTTATCTGCTACTTTTCTAATAGTCTTTAATTCTTCAAAATCCCAACAAGCTCCACCTCCTTTGTTTGTGGTGTTTTCAATAGCAATTAAAGATGTTAACGGACTGTGGTAAAAGTCTGGTGGGTTTATAGATGCTTCGGCTTGCGCTGCAGTAAACATACCTCTGTGACCATCAATTAACTTACAAGAAATACCACTATTAAATGATGCACCACCTCCTTCATAATTATAGATATGTGCATACTTATCGCAAATAACTTGTTCTCCAGGATTGGTATGCAATTTTAGTGCAGCTTGATTTGCCATACTTCCCGTAGGAAAAAACAAGGCTTCATCCATACCAAACATATCTGCCAGTCGCTGTTCTAGAGCATTCACGGTTGGATCTTCTTTATATACATCATCGCCAACTTCTGCTGTTAACATGGCTTCTAACATAGCTTTTGTTGGTTTAGTAACTGTATCGCTTCTTAAATCTATAATCATATTTTAATTTGAATTATAATTACAAACATCACTACCGATTGGTGAACCATCTGGAATTTTTGGTGAAGTTTCTATTTTAAATTTTTCAGGATGCTCGTAAAATTCTTTAATCATTAAATTGTATTGATACTGAACAGCATTCATTCCCATATTTTTCTGAGCTATATCTCTTATCGCTTTATTGGCAATGGCTTTAGTTTGAAAATAACTTTCATCATTAGTTGCCAAATTCATCAAATACTTTAAAACATTAACATTGATTTGTTGTTGTATTTCTGATAAATATGCATCTTTTTCTGTTTTTCCGAAAGTCTGCTTTACAAGTGCATCAATGACATCTTCTAAACTCAACTGACCATCATCTAAACTCTTTTGTAATACTAAACGATTGGCACGTTGCGGATGCAGTAAATATTTTAAAGTCATATCACTAACTGTGTTAGCTGCACTTAAAGGGTCAAACGCAACTCCTGTTTTTCCTTTAAAGGATTCTCTACTTCGATTATAACCAAAGGCTCTTGGCGGAAATAATTCTAACTTATCCTTAGGAATTGCTAAAGTTTTCGTAGAAAGGGCTTTTAAAATAGCTTCTAAAGTTTCAGATTGAAGTTTAGCATTAACAGATTTTGTAATTAATTGACCATCTCCTTTTACAGCATAATTATAATCTAAACCTCCAATAACTTTAGTAGCAGCTTCAACTTGATAACGATGATAGAAATATAAAGGTACAAACACATCTTCTAAAACCGAATACGGCTCGTAACTCCTTATATTATCTTTCGAAAAATTTTCTATTGCTTGTTCACGTAATTGCAACACAGCATTCAATTCTTCAGCTGGCGTTTTTCCATTATCCCACAAATGTGCTAAAGCGTGTGCTCCACCTGCAGCTCTGGCATCAGAATCCGTTATAAAACGTAAACCATCATCTTGTGCTTTCTTCAGAATATTATTTAAGGCCTCTTTTTCGTTTGTGTTATCGTTAAATTCAGAATAACTATAAGCCACAGTTACTTTATCCCAATCTCCAATTCCTACAGCATAAGCATTACTGAAGTCTATTTTACCATTTTTAACTGTGATTTGAGGATGAGGATAGTCCATAACTGAAGCTCTATTATTAGTACTTGCAGCAAAATTGTGTGCAAAACCAATGGTATGTCCAACTTCATGTGCACTTAATTGTCTTATTCTTGCCAAAGCCATTTCTAACATTGGTTGGTAATTATCATCACTTTCGGCAAACGGCTTATTCATTAATGCTTGAGCAATCATAAAATCTTGACGTATTCTTAAACTCCCTAAACTTACATGACCTTTTATAATTTCTCCAGTTCTTGGGTCAACAACACTTGCACCATAACTCCAACCTCTAGTGCTTCTATGAACCCATTGAATTACATTGTATCTGCAATCCATAGGATCTGCATCTTCAGGCAACATTTTTACCTGAAAGGCATCTTTAAATCCAATAGCTTCATAGGCTTCATTCCACCATCGCGCTCCATCTAATAAAGCGGAACGCACAGGTTCTGGAGTACCAGGATCGAGATAATAAATAATTGGTTCTACAGCTTCACTAACTTCAGTGTTTGGATTTTTCTTTTCTAAGCGATGACGAATAATAAATCGTTTTTTAATATCCTCTTGAATTGGAGTCGCATAATCCATATAAGACATTGAAATAGCACCACTGCGTGTATCAAAAGCTCTAGGTTTATACTTATTATCTGGCAATTTTATAAATGAATGATGCTGAATAACAGTCACCAAAGAAGATGTTGGTGTTACGCTTCTTAAATTTCTTCCTGTTGGTTCGCCTTTAAAAGTTAATAAAGCTTCAAATTCTACATTTTCAGGAAAAGCTTTTGTACGTTCTAATGCTAAAGCACTTTTGGAGGCATCAACTTTATAAGTTCCTTCTTTTCCTCTTTTTAAACGGTTTGCAACACCATGAGTGTCTTCCATTAAAAATGGTGTAAAATCAACCATATATTCACCATCTTTTTCTGAAAGAATTTTAAACCCGAATAAAACAGATTTTGCAAAGGCTTGCTCTATACTCTTTCGTTCTAACTCATTTTCAGTATTAGCTCTATATTTTAAATTAGGCTGAATTAGCAACAATTTATTTCCTGCTTTCTTAAAATAAACTAGACGCTCTTGCCCTAATTGTCCTCTATCAAGCCCAATATCATTACTACCAACACCAGATGCTAAAGAATTTACATAGAGAAACTCTTCATTTAGTTTTTCAACTTTTAAATAAATTTTATCGGTTGATTCTTCATAATAAAAGTCGAAATAACCATTAAAAGTTTTAAGGTCTTTTTTATCTAGAATCTGTGCCTGAAATTGATAGCTTAAAAACAAAAAGCCAAATACAAAGTATAATTTTTTCATGTTAAAAATATTGAATCATAAAACTACGGAAATTCTAAAAAACCGTTTCAAAATTATGGCACTTTAATATCGCACCTTATATTTGCAGAAATTACTACAATTTATGATAACATCAGATCAAATAAAAGATCTTAATTCCCGTCTAGACGCACTTAGACAATATCTTTGACTTAGATGCTAAGCTCATAGAAATCGCTAACGAAGAAGAACAAACTTTCGACCCAAATTTTTGGAATGACTCTAAATCTGCCGAATTGGTTATGAAGTCGCTTCGTGAAAAAAAGAGCTGGATTAATGATTTTAATGAAGCTAAAACACTTTTTGAAGATTTAGAAGTCATTTACGAGTTCTATAAAGAGGACGAAGCTCCAATGGAAAATGTAGAAAATCGTTTTGAAGCCGCAGTTAATGCTATTGAAAAATTAGAGTTCAAAAACATGCTTTCTGAAGAAGGAGACAGTTTAAGTGCTGTACTTCAAATTACAGCTGGTGCTGGTGGAACAGAATCTTGCGATTGGGCAAGTATGCTGATGCGTATGTACCTTATGTATGCAGAAAAAAGTGGATTTAAAGTAAAAGAACTCAACTTTCAAGAAGGTGATGTTGCTGGTATAAAAACAGTAACATTAGAAATTGAAGGTGCTTATGCTTTTGGTTGGCTCAAAGGCGAAAATGGAGTACACAGACTGGTACGAATTTCACCTTTTGATAGTAATGCAAAACGCCATACAAGTTTTGCTTCTGTTTATGTTTATCCTTTAGTAGATGATACTATTGAGATAGAAATAAATCCTGCAGATATAGAAATTACAACGGCTCGTTCTAGTGGAGCTGGTGGACAAAATGTAAACAAAGTAGAAACTAAAGTTCAGTTGTTACACAAACCAACAGGTATTCAAATTCAATGTTCAGAAACACGTTCTCAGCACGATAACAGAGCAAGAGCTATGCTAATGTTAAAGTCGCAATTGTATGAAATAGAGTTGCAAAAACAAATGGCACAGCGTGAAGATATTGAAGCTGGAAAAATGAAAATTGAATGGGGAAGTCAAATCCGTAATTACGTAATGCATCCATATAAATTAGTAAAGGATGTACGAAGTGCACACGAAACAGGAAATGTTGATGCTGTTATGGATGGTGATTTAGAACCGTTCTTAAAAGCCTATTTAATGATGATGGGACAAAAAGAAGAAAATACTAGTAAGCTATAAATGAAAAATATAGATACCATAATATTCGATTTAGGAGGAGTCTTAATAGACTGGAATCCCGAATATGTTTATTTAGACGTATTTAATGGAGACCGAAAAAAAAATGAAATGGTTCTTTGATAACATTTGTACTAATGATTGGAACGAAAACCAAGATGCTGGTTATCCCTTGCAAAAAGCCACTGAAGAACGCGTTAAACTGTTTCCAGAGTATGAAGACTTAATCCGAATGTTTTATGGTAGATGGGTTGAAATGTTGGGTGAAGCAATTGAAGGAACAGTTTCAATTTTAAAAAGTTTTATTGACAATCCTAAATACAAGGTAGTCGCTTTAACCAACTGGAGTGCAGAAACCTTTCCTATTGCGTTAGATCGTTTTGAATTTTTACATTGGTTTGATGGTATTTTAGTGTCGGGTGAAGAGAAAACTAGGAAACCATTTCCTGAAATTTACCAACTCACCTTAGATCGTTTTAATATTAAGCCAGAACATTCAATTTTTATTGATGATAACCTAAGAAATATCAAAGCAGCGAACCAATTAGGTATTAATGGCATACATTTTGAGTCTCCAGAAGTATTGAAAGATCAACTAAAAACATATTCAATTCATATATAAATTATGATTAAAATATATCACAATCCAAGGTGTTCAAAATCTCGACAAGGATTAGCAATTCTAGAAGAATCTAATCAAGAGTTTGACGTAGTGAAATACCTAGAAGACAAACTTACAGTAGCTGATTTAGAGGCTATTATTTCCAAATTAAGTATAAAACCCTTAGATTTGGTACGGAAAAACGAAGCCATTTGGAAATCTGACTACAAAGGTAAAACACTTTCTGATAAAGATATTATTGAAGCAATGATATCGCATCCTAAATTAATAGAGAGACCAATTGTAGTTAATGGCAAAAAGGCAACTATAGGAAGGCCTCCAGAATCTATTAAAAACATTATCTAAATAATTAGACATATGAAAAAATCAGCACTTATAATTATTGCCTTGTTTATCGGCTTTAGTGCCTTTGGGCAAATAGGTCGCAATATGAATGACCGCATTCCTCAAACAAATAGACAACCTACAGAAAAAGATATAGAAAAACGTAATAGGTTAATGAAAGAACGTAGAGACGAGTTTGTTGCTAATTTCCTTTCTACCTTAGAAGCAGATGATTTTCAGAAAGAAATTATAAGACAAAATCTAGATACTTATTACGATGCCAAAATGGCAATATTCAAAACAAATTTTGAACATCATTTTGATCGTGAACAAGCTATAAAAGAGTTAGATGACACGCATTTTGTTGAACTCAAAGAACTCATTTCTGAAGGTGATATGACAAAGATTAAGGAAATGATTAAAGGTAATTTTGACGAAAGTGAAGTTAAAAAAGAAAAGAAAAAAAAGAAACGAAGAAAAAACAAAGACTAATGCTTTAAAACTTTGACAATTTACTGTTAAAATATTTCCATTTAACAAAAGATTAACCGAATACAATATAGGTAAGTTTATTTTTGTGACCTTAAATAAGACCACATGAAAATAAGTTTACCTTTTTTAATTTTACTCTCTTTTTTTAACCTATCATTTTCTCAAAATGATATCAAAGTTGAAGGTACTGTAGTTGAGCAAGACACCAATATTCCTTTAGAATATGCTACTATTACTTTTAAAACTAAACCAGACAATAAAATTGTTGATGGAGGTATTACTGATTCAAAAGGTAATTTTAAAGTAGAGTTACCTGCAGGAACTTATGATATTTCTGTAGAATATATCTCTTACAAAACTAAAAACTACTTTGATAAAAATATTACTGAAGATATAAATCTTGGAACAGTAGCTCTTGCTTTAGATATTGAATCTCTCAGCGAAGTTGAGGTTGTAGCAGAACGTACAACGGTAGAGATAAAACTCGATAAAAAAGTATATAATATAGGTAAAGATTTAACTACAGCTGGTGGAACTGTAAGTGACGCTTTAAACAATGTACCGTCAGTAACTGTAGATATTGAAGGTGCAATTAGTCTTCGTGGTAATGAAAATGTTAGAATCTTAATAAATGGAAAGCCTTCTGCAATGGCAGGTTTTGGTGATTCAAATATATTAAGTCAATTACCAGCTGAAGCAATAGAGCGTGTAGAAGTTATCACATCTCCATCTGCAAGATATGATGCAGAAGGAACTGCAGGAATTTTAAATATTATTTTACGTCAAAAAGAAACTTTAGGTTTTAATGGTTCAATTAATTTAACTGCAGGAAATCCAGATAATATTGGACTCTCTGCAAATCTAAATTACAGAACAGAAAAGTACAATCTGTTTTCTAATTTCGGCTGGCGCTATTTTGACGCTCCAAGGAACAGTTTTAACGATGTTACTTATTTCGATAGAGTTATTGATGGATCAACTGTTGAACCAGAATATAGAAGAATTCGAGAAACTCAGGATGTAGAGCGACTTAACCGAAATTATAATGCTAACCTCGGTATGGAATATTTTCTAAATGAATCGTCTTCAATCACAGGAAGTATTTTTTATAGACTTGGTAGCGACGCGGATTTATCATTAAATGAGAGCGAGCGCTTTAATAACGGTTCTATTGTTGAAGAAACTCTAAGACGTGAAAAAGAAGTTGAACAAGATAATAGCTATCAAATCTCATTGAATTATGTTAAAAGATTTGGAGATGATAGCGACCATAAATTAACAGCAGATTTTCAATTTGAAAATGATGCAGAAGAAGGTTCAACTTATTTAAATGAAAATTACATAATAACAGATCAAATAGATCCTGAGCCTTTCCAGATTGAACAAGAAATTACCAATGAAGATCAAAAGGAGTATTTAATTCAAGCTGATTATGTATTACCTATTGGAGAAGACTCAAGATTTGAGGCTGGTTTTAGAAGTAATTTAGAGAATCAGGTTACAGATTATCGTTTAGATCAAGAAGACCTTGATACTGGTAATTTGGTAGTTAATGATACTATTTCCAATATTTTTGACTATAACGAAAATGTTAATGCTGTTTACAGTCAGTATGGTACAAAATTTGGTAAATTTTCGTTTTTACTTGGTTTACGATTAGAGCATACTCAATTAAAAGGAGAAATTGATTCGCGTTTAACCGACGAAGAATTAGTTGAAGCCTTTGGTTTTCCAATTGATACAGATTTTGACAATAATTATTTAGGGTTATTTCCAACAGTAAACTTAATATACAATTTAAGCGGTGTAGATTCAGATAATGAAGAAAGTATAACTCTAGGTTTTAATAGAAGAATTAATCGGCCACGTGGATGGTTTGTTAATCCATTTCCATCGCGTTCAAGTAGAACTAATGTATTTCAGGGTAACCCTAATTTAGAACCTGCCTTTTCAAGTACATTCGATTTAGGGTATTTAAAACGTTGGAATAAATTTACACTAACAAGTTCTATATACTATCAGCATGAAACAGACTCGTTTGAGCGCGTTGAAGAAAATACAGGACAGCAAACAACAGATGGAATAGACATCATTAGAACTATACCTATTAATTTGTCATCTAACAAACGTACTGGAGCTGAATTAGGCATGTTATATAATCCTAATAAGTGGTTACGCTTAAACACTAGTTTTAACTTTTTCCAGTTTGAAACCGATGGAGAATTTAATGGTGTTGATTATAGTACAAAAAACACAAGTTGGTTTGCTCGATTTAGCTCAAAAATAACTTTACCTGGGAAAATTGACTGGCAAACTAATGCGAACTATAGAGGTGCTAGGCAAGATGCACAGTCAGATACAGATGGTATTATGTCTATTGATTTGGCATTTAGCAAAGAGGTATTTGATAATAATCTTACCGTATCTTTAAACGTACGTGATTTACTGAATTCAAGAAAAAGACAAGCTACAACTACAACAGAATTCTTTGAGCGTTATAGCGAAAATCAATGGAGACAACGACAAATAAATTTATCATTAATCTATAGATTCAATCAGCAATTGAAAAAACGTGAAGGCTCAGGAAGAGCAAATGAAGGTAATGGAGATGAAGACTTTGAATTTGAAGGATAGAACCTTTCACTAAAATAAACTAAAAAATCCTCAGTTATTACTGAGGATTTTTTTTATCTACAATAGTTAACTTAAATGAATTATGTCTCAATTATATGAAACAAATTGTAATTTAGATTACGCCACTACACTAAGTTTTTTCTTTACTATAGTACTCTTTGCGTCCATTTCAAATTGTTTAGAAGTATTATTCTCACCTCCTGCTTTTAAAGCTTTCTCTCCTGCAAAAAATGTTTTATGATCATCACCAAGATCAGAGCCTGCCATTCTTTGGTGTTTAACACAAGACACACTTTTTCTTATTTCTTGTCTCTGTACTCCCTTTACATAGGCCAACATGCCTTCTTCTCCAAAGTAACCTTCGGTTAAATCATTCATGTGCAATGCTGTTGTGTGATACGTTGGCAATGTTATTAAGTGATGAAAAATACCTGCTTCTTTTGCTCCATCTATTTGGAACGTTTTAATTTTTTGATCTGCTCTATGGCATAATTCTGAATTGTCATATTGAGCATCCATTAAATTATTTCTATCATAAGCTGTCATATTTTCACCTTCTGCAAGCATTTCGTCATAAACTTGATTTCGGAAATTCAACGTCCAGTTAAATGATGGAGAATTATTATAAACCAATTTAGCATTAGGTACTACTCCCCTAATCCTGTTAACCATATGCGCAATTTGTTTTACGTTTGGAGTTGGTGTTTCAATCCAAAGTAAATCGGCACCATTTTGTAAACTTGTTACACAATCTAGTACAACTCTATCGATATTAGAACCGTCCTTAAATTTGTATAAACCGTTTGCTAATCTTACCGGACGCACTAATTTACCATCTCTTTTCAGTAAAACATCATCTTCTTTTGCATTTTCAATAGCCACTTCTTCTGCATCAACATAAGCTAAATATTGAGAAGCTAAATCACCAGGTTCTTGACTTACAGGTAACTTTTGAGTTAAGCCAGCACCTTCAGAATCAGTTCTAGCGACTATAATCCCGTCTTCAACTCCTAATTCTAAGAAAGCATATCTCACAGCATTTAATTTTGCTATAAAATCTTCATGAGGTACAGTTACCTTTCCATCCTGATGTCCGCATTGTTTAGCATCCGAAACTTGATTTTCAATTTGAATAGCACATGCGCCAGCCTGAATCATCTTTTTAGCTAATAAATAAGTTGCTTCTTCATTTCCGAAACCAGCATCAATATCTGCAATTATCGGAACAATATGTGTTTCAAAATTATCGATTTCATGTTGTACATTTTCACCGTTTTCAAGTCGTCTAAATAAATCATTCAAGGCAATGGCATCTGCTTGACGCAAGAAATCGTAAATTTCTTCTATTAAGCTAGGAACAGCTGTTTTCTCGTGCATTGACTGATCTGGCAAAGGTCCAAATTCTGAACGCAATGCCGCAACCATCCATCCTGAAAGATATAAATAGCGTTTGCTAGTTGTTTTGTGGTGCTTTTTAACAGCAATCATTTTTTGTTGCGCCACAAACCCATGCCAACATCCTAAAGACTGTGTGTAATTTGTAGCATCTGCATCATACTCAGCCATATCTTTTCGCATAATAGCTGCTGTGTATTTTGCAATATCCAAACCAGTTCTAAATTGGTTTTGAGCAATCATTCTAGCTGCATTTTCTGGGTTAATTGCATTCCAAGTTTGTCCATACTTTTGCTTAAGATCTCTTACGGTTTGTAATGCAGAACGATAGTTACTTTGTGGTAAATTTTTCATAATTTTGTTTTGATTATTAATGTTTATTCCAAATTTTGATAATTAGGTCTCGTAATCTATTCCAGTAGTTGCGAGACATTTTTTTTAAATATATTTATAAGCGGAAAGCGTTAAGAATTCCTCAAATTCTGTTTGTGTTACCAAGCGTTTAAAAAGTGTAATCGCTTCAGAAAACTTGGTATTTATAATTTTAGATTCTCCTACTTCAGTTATTATTTTTTCCACTTCATCGTCAAACAATTCATCAAATAATTGTTGGTTAAAAATTCTTCCATCCTCTAAAAAAACTTCATTTTTCAACCATTGCCAGACTTGAGTTCTAGATATTTCAGCTGTTGCTGCATCTTCCATTAAATTATAAAGCGCTACAGCTCCATGTCCTCTTAACCAAGCTTCGAGATAAAGAATACCTACATTAATATTTTTCCGAATACCTTTTTCTGTAATTGTTCCTTGTGGCAATTCAACTAAATCGGCTTCGGTAACTTCAATGTCTTCACACTTATTGAAAATCTGATTTGGAGTTGGCATATATTTGTCAAATTCCTTCATAGCCACTTCCACTAATGCAGGATGTGCAACCCAAGTACCATCATGACCATTTTTTGCTTCACGTTCTTTATCTACTCTTACTTTTTCGAGTGCCGCTTTATTGGCTTCAGGATTGTTTTTAATCGGAATTTGCGCTGCCATTCCTCCCATGGCATGTATACCTCTTTTGTGACAACGCTGAATCACCAAATTAGAATATGCTGCCATGAATGGTGTAGTCATATTAACTTGATCTCTATTTGGGACTACAAATCCAGCATGATTTCTAAACTTTTTGATGTACGAAAAGATATAATCCCATCTCCCACAGTTTAAACCAACAATATGATCTTTAAGCTCATATATAAATTCATCTAATTGAAAACTTGCCGTTATAGTTTCTATTAGCAAAGTGGCCTTAAAAGTTCCCTTTGGAATATTTAGATAGTTTTGAGCATATTCAAAAACTTCATTCCACCATCGTGCCTCTAAATAATGTTCTAATTTTGGCAAATAGAAATAGGGTGCAGAACCTTTAGCAATCAATGGTTTGCTATTGTGAAATACGTACAATCCAAAATCGAATAAACTTCCTGACATTTCCTGTCCGTTCACAAACAGATGGCGCTCATTTAAATGTAAACCTCTTGGTCTTACTAAAAGAACAGCTGTCTTATCGTTAAGTTTATAATGTTTACCTCTAGCTTCATCAACCAACGCAATGGTTTTATTATTAGCATCTATTAAATTTTGTTGACCCTCTAATGTGTTTTTCCAACTTGGAGCATTGCTATCTTCAAAATCTGCCATAAAAGTTTTAGCATTAGAATTTAGAGCATTTATGACCATTTTACGATCTACAGGACCAGTTATCTCCACACGTCGATCCAATAAATCATTAGGGATTTCAGCAGCAACCCATTCGGACTCTCTAATGGCTTTTGTCTCGGAGGGAAACGATGGAAAACCACCTTTGTCAAACAAAAGTTGTTGCTGCTCTCTTTGTTCTAACAACGATAAACGAGATGCATTGAATTCCTGGTGTAATACGGTAAGAAACTCTATAGCTTCTTCCGTTAAAAGTTCTGGGTAGAAATTGGTCACCTCAGGCGAAAATTTCATTTTTTGTTGTGTTGTTGCTAATATTTCCATTTTATAATATTTTGATGACACAATGTTACAATCTATTTTTCAAAAAAACAAGCGAACGTTCGCTAAATATTTTTTTTCGCTTTTTATAAAAGTTCGCAAATTGTATTATATTTGTTTTTATGGAACAAGATTATATCAAATTAATATTTGGGTTAAAACTAAAGCAAATCCGCGTAGACAGAGAGCTTTCGTTATTTGGACTTTCAAAATTATCTGGACTTTCAAAATCCTATCTTAATGAAATAGAAAAAGGAAAAAAATATCCGAAACCAGATAAAATTGCAGCATTATCTGAGCATCTGGATGTGCCTTATGATGAAATGGTGTCATTGAAATTAGACAAAAACTTAGCGCCAATTGGTGAAATTTTACAATCTAAGTTGCTTAAAGAAATTCCTTTGGAATTATTCGGCATACAAGAAAGTACAATGATTGATATTATATCTAATGCACCGTCTAAAGTGACAGCGTTTATCAGTACGATTATTGAAATTGCAAAGAATTACAGCTTTAGTAAAGAAAGTTTTTATTTAGCATCTTTAAGGTCGTTTCAAGAAGCTAACAATAATTATTTTGATGATTTAGAGCAATCTGTTATAGCTTTTGCAAAAACGTATCAGGTGGATTTGACTCAACCTCTAAAATCAAATGAATTGGAAGAAATTTTAGTGGAAGAGTATAACTACACAATTAACACATCCGAATTAGCATCACATACAGAGTTGGACAATTTACGTTCCGTTTTTGTACCCAAAACCAAAACACTTTTACTTGCCAAAAATATAGATGATGCTCAAAAAACCTTTATATACGCCAAGGAAATCGCCTATAACTATTTAAAAATAACTGAGCGTCTTTATACATTTTCTTGGATTAAATTTGAAAATTTTGATCAAGTGCTCAATAATTTTTATGCATCATATTTTGCAGGCGCTTTAATTATACCAAAGGAACGATTGGTTACAGACTTAAAATCTTTATTCTCAAAAAAATCATTTAAAGCCAGAGATTTTGAACGCATTATTAATAATTACAATGCTTCACCTGAGTCAATATACCAACGCTTAACTAATGTTTTACCCAAGCATTTTAATCTTAAAAGTTTATTCTTTTTAAGGTTTTCACATCAAAAAGGTTCAAGCCATTTTAAATTGAATAAAGAATTACACCTATTTAAACAACAATCTCCTCACGCTAACGAAACTGAGGAACATTATTGCAGACGTTGGGTTTCGTTAAAGGTACTAGACCAAATAAGTAATAGCAATAAGCCTCATGAGTTCGATTTTCAAATATCCAATTATCCTGAAGAAGATAAAAGTTATCTAGTTCTGTCCTCAGCCACAGCAGACCCTTTTAAATCTAACAGCTTCAGAAGTGTTAGCATTGGTATTAAAATTAATACTCAATTTAGACGTAAAATTAATTTCGCTGAAAGTAAATCGATTCCTAACAAAAAAGTTGGTGTTACGTGCGAGCGCTGTACCATAAGTGATTGCAATGAAAGGGTGGTGCCACCAATAATTATATCGTCTCAACAAAAAGATGAAAACATCGCAAATGTTGTGCGACAGATTCAGAAAAAGTACAGCGAGTCATCTTAAATTTGATGAGCAATCTTAGCGTATGCAACCTCCTCAAAGCTAGAAACTATAGTATTTGCTAAAGAATAATCTTGCCCTGTGGAATGCTCACTCTTAAAACCTACGCAGTAAATACCAGCTGCACTAGCAGCTTTTATGCCATTTGTAGAATCTTCAATTACCATACATTCAGATTTATCAAAACCAGTAGATTCAGCGGCTTTGATAAAAATTTCTGGATGTGGCTTAGACTTCTTTAAATCTGCACCACTAAACTTTGCACTAAAATATTGATTGAGATTAAAACGTTCAAAGATTTGGTTAATGCCATTCATAGAAGCAGATGATGCAACAACTAAAGTAACGTTATTAGCATGATAGTCCTTTATTCGCTCTAAAACACCATCTATTAATGCGAGTTCGTCATCATTTTCAAATAAAAACTTATAGTGTTTTCGCTTTAGGCTCACTAGGTATTCTGGTGAATCTTCCAACTTGAAATGATCTACTAGTCTTTTACATATATTGATTGTGGACTGCCCAGTAAATGACGCATATAATTCCTCATTAACTTTAATATTCACATCATTAAACATATTGAAATAAGCTTTACGATGCAGTGGTTCTGTGTCCACAATAACACCATCCATATCAAATAATACTGCTTTGAGCATAACTTTTTAATTTTATGCGAATATAAAAAGTATATGTCATTGTGAAAACATAGGACGTGGCAATCTGATTATATTTAAGTTAAAAAATAATTTAACTTAATTTTACATCATAGAAATAATAAAATAATGGCAAAAAAAGGACGCGAAAAAAACACAGCTAACAAAGCCAAGCATAGCAAATTAATTGCTCAGAAAAAAAATAAGATAAAGACAAAAGACGCTGAACGTAAAGCACGTTTGAAGGCTATTGTTGAATTGGCTAAGATTAAAAAAGAGAAAGGGTTTTAATATATTTTAGTCCGTTCTTATTTTATCTCTCTTAATTCACTCAGTCCTTCTATTGATTGAACTTTTTCTATTCGTGATACAATTTTGGTGAAATCTGATATATCTTTTCCACCTTTTACTTTAATCCAAATTCTTCCATGATCAATTAAGCATTCAACTCTGATTTTGAATTCTTTATGATTGAAAATAGTTTCATATAAAATTAATCCTGTAGCACTTTGCCTATACGATTCGTCATCAACATAGACGTGAAAACCTTCAAGGCTCAATTCCTTTCCAAACAAAGAACTAAAGTCTTTTGAAATTTCCAAATGAATTCTCTGCACAGCATCTTCAATTCTACTTTTTATATCTGCTTCATTTTTAATATTATGATAAAGACCTTCACTAAGCTCATTTATAGTTTCGTATGACTTCATATTTAATTGACTGCGAAATGGTTATATTACATTATCAATAATTTCCTCAACAACTTCAGGATTTAGCAATGTACTTGTATCTCCCAACTGATCCGTTTCGTTACATGCTATTTTACGCAGAATACGACGCATTATTTTACCACTTCGTGTTTTAGGCAATCCATTTGTAAACTGAATTTTATCTAGTTTAGCAATAGGCCCAATCTGCTCAGTAATTAATTGATTGATTTCTTTACGTAGGTTATCGTGGTTTCTACTTTCTCCTGTTTCTTTTAAGGTGACGTAACCATAAAGTGCATTTCCTTTAACATCGTGAGGAAAACCAACGATGGCGCTTTCTGAAACTGCCGGATGTTCGTTTATAGCATCTTCAATTGGCGCAGTTCCTAAATTATGTCCAGAAACGATAATCACATCATCTACTCTACCTGTAATTCTATAATACCCAACTTCATCTCGCAAGGCACCATCTCCAGTAAAATACATATTTTCATAAGCCGAAAAGTAAGTGTCTTTATAGCGCTGATGATTTCCCCATATGGTTCTCGCCATACTTGGCCAAGGGAATTTTACGCATAAGCGACCATCAACTTGGTTTCCTTTAATTTCTTTTCCATTTTCGTCCATTAACGCTGGTTGAATTCCAATAAAAGGTAAAGTTGCATACGTTGGTTTAGTCGGAGTTGCAAAAGCTATTGGAGTAATCATAATACCTCCTGTTTCCGTTTGCCACCACGTATCTACAATTGGCGCTTTTTTCTTTCCAACGTTATCATCGTACCAATGCCATGCTTCTTCATTTATAGGCTCACCAACAGTTCCGAGAACTTTTATGGAAGATAAATCGTGTTTTTCTAAATGTTCTACTCCTTCCTTTGCCAATGCTCTAATTGCAGTTGGAGCTGTGTAAAACTGATTTACTTTATGCTTTTCTACGATTTCCCAAAAACGACCAAAATCTGGATAACTAGGAACTCCTTCAAACATTACAGTGGTTGCTCCATTACATAATGGTCCATAAACAATATAACTATGACCTGTAATCCAACCAATATCTGCTGTACACCAATACACATCTTTTTCGGTATATTGAAATACATTTTTAAAGGTATAAGCTGTATAAACCATATAACCTCCACAAGTATGCATCATGCCTTTTGGCATACCAGTAGAACCAGAAGTATAAAGTATAAATAGCGGATCTTCAGCATCCATAATTTCGATATCGCAATCTTGATAAGCTTCGTCTAAAAGCGTTTGTAACCAAAAATCACGACCTTCTTTCATGTTGATGTCAGAGTTAATTCGTTTTGCTACCAAAACAGATTCTACACCTGGAGTATCATTTAGCGCCTCGTCAACAATACCTTTTAAATCGATAGTTTTTGCACCACGATAAGAACCATCGGCAGTAATTACCATTTTGCAATCACTATCATTAATACGTGTTGATAACGCTGTTGCAGAAAAACCTGCAAAAACCACAGAATGTATGGCTCCTATTCTGGCACATGCTAATAGAGATACAGCCAATTCTGGAATCATCGGTAAGTAAATACAAACACGATCGCCTTTCTTAATGCCTTTTTCCTTTAAAACATTAGCAAATTTACAAACACGTTCGTGCAATTGTATATAGCTTATATGCTCAGCTGGTTCATTTGGGTCATTAGGTTCAAAAAGAATGGCAGTTTTATCACCTCGTGTTCTAAGGTGTCTATCTAAGCAATTCTCTGTAATATTAAGCTTGGCACCTTCATACCATTTAACTTCTGGTTTTTTAAAATCCCAACTTAGAACATTAGTCCATTTTTTCCTCCATACAAAATGCTCTTCTGCTATTTCTTCCCAAAATTGTTCAGGATTTCTAACGGATTTTCGATAAACCTGAAAGTATTCTTCAAACTGTTTTATGTGGTAATTACTCATTTTTTTGCTTAGTTATTTTCAGTTTAAAAAGGTAGTTATTTTGAATTAAAAAAAGAAGATTCTGCTTCAGTTAATAAACGAGAATGAATCAAAAACCGAAGACCTAGAGGTATTTCTAAAGAAAAGCTTGCTCCACGACCTTCTGTAACATCTATGGTTAAGTGAGTATGTTTCCAATACTCAAACTGGTCTTGGTTCATATAAAATTTAACACCTTCAACTTCTCCTAAAAGTATATCGCTTTCGTCTAAATACATATCACCTTTTTCAAAAAGCATTGGAGCAGAACCATCACAACAGCCTCCACTTTGATGAAAAATTAAATCCCCATGCCTGGCTTTTAATTGTTTTACTATTTCTGCTGCTCTTTCTGTAATATCTACTCGTGTCATAATAATTTAAATATATTAATAAGGCTGAACTATAAATAAAAATAATTCAGCCTTACTGCTATTAATCAATTTCTAAAAGAACCCTAATTTGTTCTTATCATAAGAAATTAACATATTTTTGGTTTGTCTGTAATGACTCATCATCATTAGGTGATTTTCTCTACCGAATCCAGACTTTTTATAGCCACCAAAAGGTGCGTGTGCAGGATAAGCGTGATAACAATTAACCCAAACACGACCTGCTTTTATAGCTCTTGGTATTTGATAAAGTTGATGAGCATCCCTTGTCCAAACACCTGCTCCTAAACCATATAAAGTATCGTTTGCAATTTCTAGTGCTTCAGCTTCATCTTTAAACTTAGTAACACAAGCTACTGGTCCAAAAATTTCTTCTTGAAATACTCTCATTTTGTTATGACCTTCTAATAAAGTTGGTTTTATATAATAACCATTAGCTAAATCTCCACTTAATTTATTGGCTTCACCACCAGTTAAAACTTTAGCACCTTCATCAGTACCTATTTTAAAATAGGACTGAATTTTTTCATACTGGTCATTTGATGCCTGTGCTCCTACCATTGTATTGGTATCATAAGGATTATCTTGAATGATAGCTTCTGTTCTAGCAATAACACGCTCCATAAACGCATCATAAATATCCTCTTGCACTAAAATTCTTGATGGACAAGTACAAACTTCACCTTGATTAAAAGCAAATAAAACAGCACCTTCAATAGCTTTATCTAAAAACGCATCATCCTCATCCATAACACTATTAAAGAAAATATTTGGTGATTTACCACCTAATTCCATTGTCACCGGATTAAGGTTCTTCGAGGCATATTGCATAATTAGTTGACCAGTTGTAGTTTCACCAGTAAAAGCAACTTTATCTACTTTAGAACTCGATGCTAACGGTTTACCGGCTTCTGGGCCAAATCCATGGATAATATTAATGACACCTGGCGGAAAAACATCTGCAATTTTTTCCATTAACAACGTTGCAGAAGAGGGTGTTTGTTCTGCTGGCTTTAAAACTACACAATTACCAGTTGCTAAAGCTGGAGGTAATTTCCACGATAGCATTAATAAAGGAAAATTCCATGGAATAATTTGTCCGACCACGCCAAGCGGTTCTTTAATATTCATGGATAAAGTGTTCTGGTCTAATTCAGTTGCACTACCCTCTTCTGCTCTTATACAAGCCGCAAAATAACGCCAATGATCTACACATAATGGTATATCAGCGTTAAGCGTTTCTCTTATTGGTTTACCATTATCACAAGTTTCTACAAGTGCAAACTCTTCCAGGTTTTCTTCAATAATATCTGCGACTTTATTTAATAATGTTGCACGTTCGGTTGCAGATGTATTTCCCCAAGCCTCTTTAGCAGCGTTTGCTGCATCGACAGCATTTTCTACATCTTCTTTTTGGGATCGTGGATATTTAGCTATAAGACTTCCATCAACAGGTGATGTATTATCAAAATAATTTCCACCAACAGGTGGTACAAATTTTCCATTTATAAAATTGGAGTATTTCTCTTTAAATTGTGGTTTTGAGTAACTCATAATAAATTGCTGTTTACTTATTTAATTAGTATTATTTTTATACATTCTATAATTTTGATAAAGTTATTTTATCAAATCCTAAATAAATTGAACATATTTATTATACTTTTGAACATATCTCTTATTAACTATTATTAAGAAAAATTAAACTTTAATTTTTTGTAATATTGAATATGAAAGCATTATTAAATCATAAAAGAAGTAATAGAAAGCTCACTACATTAGTAGAAAACAGAACGACTTATAATGCTGAGTATGCAGAACTTAATATTTATGAAACCCATGCTTTTGCAGAAAAGGTATCTTTAACTTTCGATTTTCCTATTATAGCAAGCATGCTTACAGGAAAAAAAGTAATGCACTTAGAAGGCTTTGATGCTTTTGATTTTTTTCCTGGAGAATCTGTTGTAATGCCAACAAATAAAGAAATGATTATTGATTTTCCGTTAGCAACCAAAGACCAACCGACCCAATGTCTAGCATTAGGAATTGATGCTTTTAAAATTGAAGAAGTAGTTGAAAAGTTTAACCATAGTGTAGCTATAGAAAATGAAAATAATAATTGGAAATTAGATGAAACCGCATCACATCTCATAAACAACGTTGATGTTAATCATTTAATAGAGCGTTTGACCTATACCTTTACTAATAGTAATAAGTCTAAGGATGTCTTGCTAGATTTAATGATACAAGAATTAATTGTAAGATTATTACAAACCAAAGCAAAATCTTTAATTATAAATGATACCCATATTTTTAATGATACCAGAATTGGGACAGTTATCAAGTACATAAAAAACAATTTAACCAATAAAGACATTTCAGTGGATTTATTAGCAAAAAAGGCTCATATGAGCACATCTCATTTTCATAAGCAGTTTAAAAACACATTAGGAATCTCACCTATTGATTATATAAATTCTGAGAAAATTAAGTTTTCTAAAAAGTTAATTAAAGAATGTAAAAATTTGAGAATGTCTGAAATTGCGTATAAGTCTGGTTTCAATAACACGAGTTATTTCAATAGACAATTTAAAAAAATGGAAATGATAACTCCTCAACAATTTAAAGCTTCACTTGCTTAAAGCTTAGTTCTAAATTTAATGTTGAACAGCTTCTCCTGCTCCACTAGGAATTCTTATATGCTCAACTATATCCTGAACCTCTTGAGGTGGCGCTTTTGTGAACTTCATTATAGTTATCGACACTATGAAATTAAGTAGCATCGCGATAGTACCAAAACCTTCTGGTGAAATTCCGAACCACCATTGACTTTTATCTGGTAATACATCGTCAAACCAACCCAACTTATATTTCATCATATATAGTAGCATACTAACTATACCAACAATCATTCCGGCAATAGCACCTTCTTTATTCATGCGTTTATAAAAAATACCTAGAATAATAGCTGGAAAAAAGGACGCAGCAGCTAAACCAAATGCCAAGGCTACGACTGCTGCTACAAATCCTGGAGGGTTGATACCAAAATAACCTGCAACGCAAACTGCACCAACAGCAGACAAACGTGCAGCCACTAATTCTCCCTTTTCAGAAATTGAAGGTTTTATGATTTTCTTGATTAAATCGTGAGATACAGAAGCAGAAATAACCAACAACAGACCTGCGGCTGTTGATAATGCTGCGGCTAATCCACCAGCAGCAACTAAAGCAATTACCCAATTAGGCAGTTTAGCAATTTCTGGATTTGCCAATACCATAATATCCCTATCTACAGTTAATTCATTTTTAGTTTCATCAGCAACATAACTTATTAGTCCATCATTATTCTTGTCGTCAAATTTTATTAAACCTGTTGTTTCCCATTTTCTAAACCATTCTGGCACATTGGCATAGGATTGCTTAGAAACTGTTTCTATCATATTTGTTCTTGCAAAAGCTGCTACAGCAGGTGCTGTTGTATATAAAATGACAATAAATAATAAAGCTATTCCTGCTGATTTTCTCGCATCTTTAACACGCTTCACCGTAAAAAATCTAACAATAACATGCGGTAAACCTGCCGTACCAACCATTAATGCTAACGTAATAGCAAATATATCAATCATTGATTTTGAGCCTTCGGTATATTCAGAAAAACCAAGCTCTGTGCTTAAGCCATCTAATTTATCTAATAAATAAGTTCCTGAACCATCATTTAACTCAGATCCAAAACCTAATTGTGGAATTGGATTTCCTGTCATTTGAATAGAAATAAAAATTGCAGGCACCATAAAGGCAAATATTAAAACGCAATATTGCGCAACTTGCGTGTATGTGATACCTTTCATTCCTCCCAGAACAGCATAAAATAATACAATGAGCATTCCTACAATCACTCCAGTATTGATATCTACTTCCAAAAATCGAGAAAATACAATACCTACTCCGCGCATCTGACCAGCTACATAAGTAAAGGACACCAACAAAGCACAAAACACAGCAACAATTCTTGCAGTTTTAGAATAATAACGATCACCTATAAAATCTGGAACTGTAAACTTTCCAAACTTACGTAAGTATGGAGCAAGTAGTAAAGCTAAAAGTACATAACCACCTGTCCAGCCCATAAGATAAACAGCACCATCATAGCCAGCAAAAGAAATAATACCAGCCATAGAAATAAATGACGCCGCACTCATCCAATCGGCAGCCGTTGCCATACCATTAGCTAATGGTGACACTCCACCACCAGCAACGTAAAAATCTTTGGTTGAGCCTGCTCTAGACCAAATGGCTATACCTATATAAATCGTGAAGGTAATTCCGACTAAAATATAGGTCCATGTTTGTACATCTAACTGTGCTACTAAGAATATCTTATTCATCATAGCCATATTTTTTATCTAGATTATTCATCAACTTTACATATACAAATATGAGAATTACAAACACATACATAGAGCCTTGTTGTGCAAACCAAAATGCTAATTTAAAACCGCCAATTTTAATGATATTTAATTCTTCTTTAAATAAAATTCCTGCTCCATAAGAGACGATAAACCATATCGTCAATAAGATTAGAACATACTTTATATTCTCTCGCCAATAGGCTTTTGCGTTATCACTAATTTTCATGTTTAATAAGTTTATGTCGTTTCGAGTAAGCTTTTAATTCTATAATAACCTTAGGTGCTAATATTATCGTAGCAAACATTGTAGGTATAGCCATTAAAGCAAATACACCATCAATGAGGTTAATCATCATACTTAAGCTTGTTGTAGCACCAATTAATATGCTTAAAATATAGAAATAATTGTAATAATGTTTTTTATCTGCGCCAAAGAGGAACGACATACATTTAGTACCGTAATACGAATATGAAAATAACGAGCTCATACTAAATACGGCAATACAAACTAGTAATGCATATTTGCCATAATTTGGCATCACATCAGCAAAAGCAGAAGCCGTAAGACTGACTCCATTATCTGAAGTTGTTTCCCAAACGCCTGTAACTAAAATAGCCAAAGCCGTTAATGTACAAACAACAAGCGCATCTATTGCAGGTCCTAGCATGGCAACTAACCCTTCTCGTATAGGCTCATCCGTTTTTGCAGCTCCATGTGCCATTGGTGCTGTCCCAATACCAGCTTCGTTTGAAAATGCTCCACGTTTTATGCCATGTAAAATAAGAGCTCCTAAAACTCCTCCCAAAAAGGTATCATTTTTGGGATAATAATTTGCTGCAAAAGCATCTGTAAAAATCAGTTTTAAATAGTAAGGCAACACATTGCTATGTGCAACCAGAATAATAATCACTAAAATAAAATATAACACCACCATACTTGGCACTAAACGCGATGCAACATTACTTATACGTTTAATACCACCAAGAATAACTAATGCGGTGATACTCACTAAAAGAATTCCTATAATTAGATTGCTATACAACCCAACTTCTACTCCATTAGGAATTAATAGTATATCATTTAAAGCTTGGGTTAATTGATTGACGTTAAATACTGGTAAAGCACCTATAAGCCCGCAAAAACTAAAGAATACAGCTAAAGGTCTCCACGATTTCCCTAATCCTTCAGTTATAAAATACATTGGACCACCTTGTATTTCTCCTGCACTATCTTTTCCACGATAAAGAATAGCAAGTGTACATGTAAAAAATTTGGTTGACATACCTATAATTGCACTAACCCACATCCAAAATACAGCACCAGGACCACCAATAGATATTGCCACTGCGACACCTGCAATATTGCCCATTCCTACAGTTGAGGATAACGCAGTCATCAATGCCTGAAAATGTGAAATCTGACCAGGATCATTTGGGTCATCATACTTACCTCTTAATACACTTATGGCATGGCCAATATGTCTGAAGGGTAAAAACTGAGAACGAACAAGCAAATACAAACCACCACCTATAAGCAAAATAAGCAAAGGTAAACCCCAAGCAAGGGATGAAAAATCTTTAAGCAGCTGGTTAAGCATTTCCATAGATTATAAATGTACTAAACCCTTTAAACTTATGCTTAATTGTTTACAATTAATTTAAAAATGAGATTTTAAGCAGTTAATTTTAATAATTACTGGAAGCTTGATAAATAATTTAAATGTTTTAGCTTTTTTTTGTCCTCTATGTTTTCCAAAAACCACAGAGCCACTTCATCAGCATAATTCATTATTATTTCCTAACTTAGAGCAACAAAAAATCACTAATTATTAAAATCTTAAAATGAGTACAACTAGCCATCATGATGAACGCATTGCAAAAATGAAATTTGCTTCAGTATATCCTCATTACGTTACTAAAGTTGAAAAAAAAGGAAGAACTAAAGAAGAATTGAGTGAAGTTATTGAATGGCTTACAGGCTATGATGCCGAGAAAGTAAATGCGTTGATGGAAGAAAACGTAACTTTTGAGGAATTCTTTAAAAATGCTAAACTTAATCCTAATGCTCACCTTATTACTGGTGTTATTTGTGGCTACAGAATAGAAGACATAGAGAACACATTAACACGTGAGGTAAGATATTTAGACAAGCTTATAGATGAACTGGCCAGAGGTCGTAAGATGGATAAAATTTTACGATCTGCTAAATAATTCCCAAAAACCCTTACCTCTTCTATTTCAATTGTGTTAAATGCCTCCTAATTTTTGGTAAATCATTTCTTATAACATTTACCTTTAGCATAATCATGCAACCACAATCATTATGAAAACTATTTTTATAATTAGCTGCTCCTTGTTACTCCTAACAACTTCTTGTAAAGAAAATAATACCACTACTCAGCTTAACACTGAAACTAAAACCGCAAATGAAATTCACTTTTATGCCAGTGACAGTATTAAGGTTTATGGTGATTTATATGTAAAAGACAAAAATGCTCCAACCCTATTGATATTTCATCAAGGTGGTTCTAATACAAAAGCAGAATACAAATCTATTATTCCAGTGTTGAAAGCCGAAGGCTTTAACATTTTAACCATAGACCAGCGTGTTGGTGGACAATATTATTACGGAGGCTATAACAGAACAGTAGCGGAAATTTCTAAAAACGACTATGGTTATTGTGATGCGTATCCAGATATGGTTGCTGCCCTATACTACGTAAAAAACCTAGGTTATACTGGAAAAACCATACTTTGGGGAAGTAGTTACAGTGCTACTTTAGCTCTAAAACTTGCAAGTAACAATCAAAATAGTGTTGATGGTGTTTTGGCATTTTCACCTGCATCAGGGCAACCCTTGGAAGGCTGTCAGCCAGATGAGTTTATAGAATCATTAGAAATTCCGGTGCTATTGTTAAAGCCAGCCACAGAAATGCAAAGCGAACGTTCACAAAACCAAATGAAGTTAGCTGAAGAACATGGTCATGAAACCTATATTGCTGAAAATGGTGTGCATGGCTCTTCAATGTTAGATGAAGACCGTATTGAAGGTAGTTCAGCAGAAACGTGGAATGTTGTTAAAACATTTTTATCCCAGTTTAAATAAAATGCCAAAAATCCTTTATCGTATTTATGTTGTTGAGTTATCAAAACGCGTATATACTGAAAATGCTATGTTTAGAGCAGCCAATCCGCAATTTAATGGAGTGTTAGAATGCTTATATGTAGGCATGACGAGCAAAACACCAAAAGAACGTTTTATGCAACATAAAACAGGACATAGAAATAAAAAGGGTCATAAAATATCGTCGAATATTGTTGAAAAATACGGCTTGTATCTTCGTCCCAGCCTATACAATCACATTGATCCGTTTTTCACCAGAGAAGAAGCGCTTATTGCTGAAAAAGAAATTGCGCTAGAATTAAGAAGAGCGCGCTACGCAGTTTGGTTTAATTAGTCACCAAGAAATTTTTTAGAGTTTCCTCATAAATATCTTCATACATTGGTACAATATTATGCAAATCAAATTTTTGAGATTGCTTTTTAGCGTTTGCCTTAAATTGATTCAGTACGTTAACATCAGATAAAATTTTAATGGCGTTCTCAGACATATCTTCAATCGCATTAACATCGCTTAAATAACCTGAAAAACCATCTGTATTTACTTCAGATAAACCGCCTGTATTTGTTGAGATTACAGGTGTGCTACTTGCCATAGCTTCCAATGCTGCCAAACCGAAACTTTCAGTTTGTGAAGGCAATAAGAAAAGATCGCTAAAGCAAAGAATTCTATCAATTTCGTTACTGTTTCCAAAGAAAACAACGCGGTCAGAAATTCCTAGTTCTTCAACCAAACGTTCAGCACCTTCCTTTTCTGGCCCTTCACCAACCATCATTAGTTTTGCTGGTAATTTCTTCTGAATATTATAAAAGATTTTTATAACATCAGGAATTTGCTTCACTTTTCTAAAGTTACTAATATGTGTAATTATGCGTTCTTCGTCATCTGCCATCATTTCGCGCTGACAATCTGTAAAACTATGCAGATGTTTTTCTAAGTCGATAAAATTTGGAACCACATGAATCTCCTTTTTAATATCAAAAAGGCGCATGGTATCGTTCTTTAGGCTTTCAGAAACCGAAGTTACCGCATCAGATTTATTGATACTAAATGTTACGGCAGGTTTATAAAACGGATGGCTACCAACAAGCGTAATATCTGTGCCATGCAACGTGGTAACGATTGGAATAAGGATTCCTTCATCCATAAGCATTTGCTGAGCCATATATGCGGCATAAGCATGTGGAATAGCATAATGCACATGCAATAATTGAATGCCATGTAATTTTACCATATCCACCAATTTGCTAGACAACGCTAATTCATAAGGTTGATACATAAATAATGGATACTCTGGTACGTGAACCTCGTGAAAGTGAATATTGTTACTCAGTAACTCTAACCGAACGGGTTGGCTATAGGTGATAAAATGTATCTCATGACCTCTTTTGGAAAGTTCTATACCTAATTCTGTGGCTACGACACCACTACCACCAAACGTCGGATAACAAACAATTCCAATTTTCATACTTACTCTATAAGTGTTTTAAGGTTTTGAGCGTATAAAGTTATACCTTTTGTTGGTTTCTTTTTTAACTTTAAGACTTTTTAACTTACAACTATAAGCCCTTTAGTCAATGATGGCTTCGTAGATTAGGCGCTGTATTTCGGTTCTTATATTTTCTCTTAGCAATAAATTTTTTCCAGCTTCTGGATAAGTTCTATTCGCTAAAAACACATAGACAATTTCTTCTTCAGGATCTGCCCAAGCATAAGTTCCTGTAAAACCTGAATGACCAAAACTAGTCATGGATATACAACCACAAGTTGGTCCGTCTTCACCTAATTGTGGTTTATCAAAACCAATACCTCGTCTATTATCACTTTCGCAATAATAGCAGGTGTTAAACTTATTAATAGTTTCAGATTTAAAGTAGCGTCGTCCACCATAAAATCCTTTTTGAAGATACATCTGCATTATTTTGGCAACATCATTAGCATTACTAAAAATTCCTGCATGTCCACCTATACCACCTTGCATTGCAGCACCCATATCATGAACATAACCATGTACTTTTTTATACCTGAAATAGTTGTCAACTTCGGTTGGCACAATGTCTTTTAGGCTAAATTTTCGCCGTGGATTATACGTGGTGTAATTTGCTCCAAGCGCTTTATAATAACGGTCTTGTGTGATTTCATCTAAAGATTTATCATAAAAACCTTCTAAATAGTCCTTGAGGATATAATATGGCAAATCGCTATAACGGTAACGCAATCTTGATAAAAGCTCACTTTCCTTAATGATTTCCTGAATTGAATCTTGATAGTCGCTACGCATAAAAAGAGTATTGGTAACTTCTACATTAAAATCTCCTTCCTTTTTAGTTCTGTAATATTTAGGGTCTGGCTTTTTGGTGACAGAATCTAGAGTAGCATAATAAAATGGAATCCATGGTTTTAGCTGTGCATAGTGCGACAACATTCTCTTTAAGGTGATATTTTTTTTGTTAGACTTCTTATACTCAGGAATTAAATCTCCTAATTTAGAATCTAGTGACACGGAACCTTGTTGTTCTAATTCCATCAATATAGGGAGTGTTGCTAAAATTTTAGTAAGCGAGGCTACATCAAATACATCATCAAAATCTATTTTGTTCTTCTTTTCATAGGTGTGATACCCAAAATTTTTATTATAAATCACCTTGCCTTTTCTTGCTACCAAAAGCTGAATACCTGGTGTCATTCTTTGGTTTACTGCGTGGTGTGCTACAGAATCAATTCTACTCAATAATTTAGAATCTATACCAACTCGTTCTGGCAAACCATAGCTTAAACTTAAAATTGAATTATAAGTTTCGCCAGTTCCTACAGGAAAAAAGGGACCAGTACTAACTGGTAATTTACCTTTAGCTCCAATTGCACCAAAAATAAGTTGTGCTGATTTTTCTTGAGCAATCTTACTGTTTTGATAGCTCATAACGATAGCTTCAATGTTTTCAATGGATTGCAAATCATTTAAAGCATAAGGTCTTGCAAATACATCTAAAACAACTGTATTTGTTCTGGCAATCTCATACAGCCAAGCTAATTCTTGCTGTGAGAATTTAAATTTTTCCCATGGGTTGGCATTTGATTTATGAAAACCAACAACAACAGTATTATAATTTTGAAGTTTTGATATAATATCATTCAACTTCTCCCCTTTTATATGATGAACTTTGGTGTACTTTTTTAATTCATCTAAAAAAACAGAACCACTAGAATTACCAAGTTCTACGTAAGCTACTTTCTTAGTTTCTAAATCTCTCAGAGGCAAAAGTGAACTTTTGTTCTTAACTACAGTGATGGCGTTTTCCATAAGGTTTTCATACAGCACATCGTCTTTAATTCTATTTAAATCATTTGCAAGATCATAAAGTCCAACTGGTGAGTAGTCATGCAATCCAACCTTATATTTAGCCATTAATATTTTCTTTACAGAATGTGCTAAACGCTCTTCTGTTATAATGCCTTCATTATAAGCTCCAAGCAATTTGGCAATACCTTTCTGTGGATTTTCGGACATTAACATAACATCATTACCTGCTAAAAATGCCATTAAATCTATTTCTCCACCTTTAGTTACATTTTTCGTCGTAACACCATCCACACTTTTTTCTACGTAATCTGCAGCACCTTTCATGGTTAGCGCATCTGTAAAAATTAAGCCTTTAAAACCTAATCTATCTTTTAAAATATCGGTAACAATATGTTTAGATAATGACGATGGAAACCCTTTTCGCTTTTCTAAACTAGGCACATTAAGATGTGCTACCATTACACTAGATAATCCTTCATTAATCAGCTTTTTGTAAGGATATAGTTCTATGGAATCAATTCGCTTTTCGCTAAACGAAACCGAAGGCAACGTTTTATGCGAATCATCTTCAGTATCACCATGTCCAGGAAAATGCTTTGCATTAGCTAAAACACCAGCATCTTGCATACCTTTCATAAAAGCCAGACCTTTTTCAGTAACGTTATCTCGGTCCTCGCCAAAAGAACGATTGCCAATTATAGGATTTTTAGGATTGGTATTTATATCTACAACAGGTGCAAAATTAAAATGCACACCCAATCGTTTGCAATGTTCTCCTATTTGTCTTCCGGTTTGTTCTACCAGTTTATTCTCTGAAATGGCACCAAGTGTCATGTTCCAAGGAAAAGCATAGGTAGAATCTAATCGCATACTCAAACCCCATTCTGCATCCATTCCAACGAGAAGTGGAAGCTTAGATGCTGCTTGTAAATTATTGTTTAGTACTGCCTGTCTGTATGGACCACCATTAGAGTAAATTACTCCGCCTATATGTTCATTTTTGATTAAATCAACAATCTTATTATTAACCACGTCATTGTTTTCAGACATCACCTGAACCATATAGAGCTGACCTATACGTTCCTTAACAGTCATGGAATTATATACACTATCTACCCATTGCTGTTGCTTTACTGGGTCTTTAGTAGCTAGAGGGTTATCAATATGCTCTTGAGCACAATTGAATTGAAAACAAAAACATAAACAGATAAGGGACAAATAACGCATTGGCTATATTTTACAGTTTTATATTATTGGATAATAACGAATACTATGCCAAAATAGCATATTTAATAAGAAGTAAAAAGACTTTGTGATACTTTTATAAACTGTATAATTAACAGTTAAGCAAACTGCTATTCTAATAAATCGATATGGCGATCATGATAACCCAATAGATATAGTACACCATCCAGTCCAATACTAGAAATAGAACTCTGTGCGTTATCCTTAACCTTTGGTTTGGCATGAAAAGCAATACCCAATCCTGCTAAATTCAGCATCTGTAGGTCATTTGCTCCATCACCAACAGCAATGGTTTGCTCAATATCAATGCCCATATTATCTGCTAATAATTGAAGATATTCAGCTTTTTTATTGCCATCAACAATATCTCCAATATAGCCACCAGTAAGAACTCCGTTTTCTATTTCCAGTTGGTTGGCATACACAAAATCAATATCAAGTTTTTCTTGAAGATAATGTCCAAAATAAGTAAAGCCACCAGATAAAATTGCCGTTTTATACCCGTAATTATGTAGTGTATCTATGAGACGCCTTGCTCCTTTCGTTATCGGAAGGTTTTCGGCCACATCTTTTAATACATCTTCACTAAGTCCTTTTAAAAGCTTCATTCGCTTTTTAAAACTTTCATTAAAATCAATCTCTCCTTGCATTGCAGACTCTGTAATAGTCTTTACCTCTTCACCAACACCTGCACGTTCTGCCAATTCATCGATAACTTCGGTTTGAATTAAAGTAGAATCCATATCAAAACAAACCAATCGTCGGTTGCGTCTAAACATACTATCCTCCTGAAACGCAATATCCACATCTAATTCTCTTGAAATTTCCATAAATCTGGTCGTAAACTCTGACTTGTCTGTTAGTTTACCTCTAATAGATAGTTGAATTGAAGCTCTTTGATATTCAACCTTCTTAACTAAAGATGTTCTTCCTGTTAAGCGTTTTATGGAATCAATATTCAGGTTTTTTTCTGAAATGATTTTAGTGACTTCAGAAATCTGCTCAGCTTTTAATTTCTCTCCTAAAATGGTAACAATATAGCGGTCTTTACCTTGCATATTCACCCAATGCTCATAATCCTCTAGTGAAATTGGTGAAAATTTAGCTGTTATACCAAGCTCATAAGCTTTGAAAAGTAAATCTTTTAATACTGCTGCTGACTTTTTTCCAGATTTAATTTCAAACATAATACCTAACGATAAAGTATCGTGGATATTAGCCTGACCAATGTCTAATACTTTAGCATCGTACGTTGCTAACACACTTGTTAATGACGATGTTAGTCCTGGTTTATCCTGTCCTGAAATATTTAATAAGAATATATCTGTTGCCACCTATAATGATTTGAAGATGTAAAAGTGGGTATTCTGTTTGAAATATAAAAGTTTTTTATAAAGAGTTATTTTAGGAACCTACTATGCCAGCTCTCACTCGCAGGTACTTCCCAATTTTCTTTAAACTCTGCTATGTTGGTTACAAGGTTATTAAATACAATAGTGTTTTTTGAAACAGAATTGTTTTTTGCCATTTTCTTAAAATCCAGCAAAGGCTTATAAGCTATGAACTCTCCTTGTTTGTATGAGACATTCATTTTATCCATTAAATCCACACTATAAGCTTTTTCTAGTTCCTGAATAAAATGAACAGAAGCGTCAATAGAACAGCCAGTAGCCATATTTAAATTTTGGTTTAAAGCAATAACTATAAAACGCTTGTAAACAATCTTATAACCTGACTGCAAATCTTTTCCGTGAGCTGTCCAAGCTTCAATAAATGTTTCGATTTTAGATGCTAACTCAGCTATTTCTTCTTCTGTAAAAGAACGATTAGCTTGGTATATCCAAACGCGAGATTCTTCTGGTAATGTATCAAAATCTACTAACATAAAGTTCTATTTTTATCACTGCAAACATACGATTTTACATCCAATCCCTATCTTGAGATTCTACCTTAAATAATAAGAAATCATAAACTGATTTGGCATTATTTTCATTGATGTAAGGAATAGTTACCGACTTAGAAGCTGTTAAAATTTCAACGGAAGCAATTTTTCTTCGTTTTTGAATGATAGACTGTTTTAGTTTAACAGCTTGTATTTTATGAATTTCAAGAATATTGGTCGTTGTATCTATAAATCCACTCCCAATGGTTACAAAATCGTTAGTTATACTATAATGAGCTTTTTTGTATGTCATATAAACATATAAAGAAGCAAAAGGAAGCACAAGAACGTTTATCCAAAACAACGCATTACTAGATAATATCATAGCAAAAACGTTAATTATAACTACCCAAACTAAGGCTTTTAAAATTAAAATTCTGACATAATATATACTTGGTTTCAATCTATTGCTATCAAACGTGTAGTTATTAAGTAATTTCTGAACCAAATGAAGCATCTGTTGTTTTTCCAGAGCTACAATATTAAAATTGTTTTGTTGTTTTTTATTCACCATAGCCTGCCTTACCGACATGGTAAACAAACCAAAATATTGCTTAATACGATTTGTTGTTATAACTAGGTTCTGTATTCTACTTGGCGTTAAACTCAACGATACTTTATTAAATAGACCTTTATTAATTTCGACCGTTTTTTGGTGTTCTACTACTTCTAAATTAAAATTAATTACGAAGGTTTTTATAACCGAAAACAAAAGTGACAATACCATTACGAGTAAAAAGGCAACTAGATTTAAAAACAAAATATTCAATAGGGTCTGTTCATCGAGATTTACAAACTCCTCTACTTTGTCTATCAATTTCAACTCACCTATGTACTCTTCAAATTGGTAGTAAAGTCCTAAAACAAATGAAAAAATGATTGCAAAGCTTTTAAAGTGATTTTGAGACACTCCTTCTAACAATAACCGCTTTGGTGAAGCTCTAAAAAATACTTCGGATGTCAGTTCCTCACTTATGCTAACAGATTCGACATTTGCTTTACTATACAATTCTTTTTTAAGTAGTAATGCCGTAGGTTTATCTAAAGCGCTGATTTCTATTTCAGATTTTTTGTCTCCAGCAGTTTCGATATTGACTGAAACCACATTGATAAGCTGTTGTAGAAAGTTTTGTTTGATGTAAACATTCTGAATCTTAGATTTTGGAACAATAGTACTATCCTTATTCAGTATTCCGGTTGAAAGATGAAAATCATCTTTACTTATATGAAACTTGAAATTAAGATATTTGAGAATCGCTATAATCAAGATGATGATTAGGATTGCTAGAAAAGCCAATATTATCATTGTAGGCGTAAGACTACCAATTGATTTCCGTCTCATTATAGATACACCAAAAGCTATAAACAGAACAAAAAACTTTTTGAAAAATTTAAAGGTATTGAAAGCAAAAATAATTAAGATGCCTTTAGACGATTGCCTTAATGGTTGAGAAAAATCAATTGTTTCCATTTACCCTGGCACTAATAAAATCATTAATTCCTTTCGCTTCAAGATGCTCTAATCCTTTTATACTTAAGTCGCTACCAGATTCACCTGCTGTAAATATCTTGAGCGTCGATAAACCAAAGTATCTAGCCAACCAGCTTCGTGATTCTTCTACATGTTGAATTCTTGAAATTGGTATTGTAGTTATAGAATGCATCAACAATCCTTTTGAATAAATGATATCGTGCTCCCTTACTGCATATTTGCGTTTTCGAAAAGCCAGTAATGCTACAATAAAATTAACCATACAAAACCCGATGACAACAAAAATAATGTACCACAAATCAATCTGTACCTCTGATTTTTTTTCAATAATCAATTTTACAATGAAAGTTAATCCAACCAAAGCTATGTAATACACTAATTTATTGAGCGCAATGATTTTTAGATAAGATTTTGCAATAGGCTTGAGATTAACCTCATCAATTTTAGGTAGACTTTCTGTTTCTATCTGAAGATTCGTAAAATTCATTAGTTCTTACTTTGCACTTTTTTACCGTACTTATACCGAAATGATATAGCCATAAAAAAACCAAAAGTTACAAAATGAAAAATAAATTTAGAAAAAGAGAATGGCTCATCTGTAAAGTAATCATAACCAGCCATTAATAACGCAAATGCTAATCCGTTAATAATTCCATTAATAATTATTTTTCTTAAAGGTAAAGGCTCTCTATCCATAACACTAAATAGCTTCTATTTTGGTTATTACTTTTTTAGTGATGTATTGCTTTTCACTTAAATCAAAAAACTCTACCTCCTTAAATGTTATTAAAAAGGAATTTCCAAAATTAGATTTCTTAAGCAAATCATAGCCTTCAAACTCTTGTGTAATTAAGAAAATATGGTTTTTATCATAATCATCTTTTGCCTCTATATATGAAATAGCATCATTGTTCATTGCAACTAATTCAACTTCAATTGTAAGACCACTACCACCTGAACTTTCTGATCCATCTTCGTCATCATCATACGCCATATCCACCAACTCTTCTGAAGAAAATATAGACAAAAAATCATCTGCACACATTGATGCCATAGCAAAACCAACATCTTCACCTATCTCTTCCATATCATCTAAAGTCTTCTTTTTATAATAATTTGATTTGGATTTATGCTCGTTAAAGCTTGATAACAAACAAAGACCTAAGGCTATTTCTTTTTCCTCCATGGAATCTGATGCACTTAACTTTTTCTTTGCAATGCACTCGCAGGTATCCTCTGCCATCAGGTCTATTACCTCTTGTTTAGATTTTTTTTGTGCATTAAGGCTAGTTACAACTAACAATGCAATAAGAATAAAAGTTATTTTCTTCATTTATTAAGGTCTATGTGTTTGCAATTAATTCAGCGATGTCCATAACTGAAATTTCATTTTCTTTTTCTTTAGCTTTTATACCATCGCTCATCATCGTATTACAGTATGGACAACCTGTAGCAATAATATCTGGTTTGATTTCTAAGGCATCTTCAGTTCTTAAAACGTTTATATCCTTATCCCCTTTTTCTGGTTCTTTAAACATTTGAGCTCCACCTGCACCACAACATAATGCTGTACTTTTATGACGTTTCATTTCTACCAAATTAGCATTGGTTTTTTTAAGCAAATGTCTAGGTGCTTCATATTCACTATTAGCACGTCCTAAGTAACAAGGATCGTGGAATGTAATACGTTTTCCCTTGTATGTGTTTCCCTCTAACGTAAGACGACCAGAATCAATTAATTCCTTAATGAATTGCGTATGGTGCATAACCTCATAATTCCCGCCTAAACTTGGATATTCGTTTTTTATACAATTAAAGGAATGTGGATCGCAGGTTACTATACGCTTTATTTCGTAAGCATTAAGCACTTCAATATTCATCATGGCTTGCATCTGAAATAAAAACTCATTTCCTGCGCGTTTAGCCACGTCACCTGTATTACTTTCTTCTGTTCCTAAAACAGCAAAATCAACATTAGCTTTGTTTAATATTTTTACAAATGCTTTGGTGATTTTTTTAGCTCTATCATCATAGCTACCAGCAGAACCAACCCAAAATAGAATTTCTGGTTGCTTACCTTCAGCCATGTATTCTGCCATTGTAGGCACTTTTAGTTGCTCGCTCATCTTTTTAGATGTTTATTTGTTTTGCGTTTATACGTTTATGCAAAAAAATCACACAAATCAACGGATAAACATATCAACTTTTTTTACTCTTCGTTAGCCCAATTTAAACGGTCCATTTGGTTGTATGGCCAAGGTGCGCCGTTGTTTTCTATATTGGTCATCATATTATTTAGTTCCATTGGCGCAGCACTCTGCTCCATTACCAAATAACGACGCATATCCATAATTATAGATAATGGATTAATACTTACTGGACATTCTTCTACACAAGCATTACATGTGGTACATGCCCATAATTCTTCATTAGTGATATAATCTCCTAACAATTGTTTTCCGTCATCTTTAAACTCACCCTTATTAGCATCGATATTCTTACCGACCTCTTCAAGTCTATCACGAGTATCCATCATAATCTTTCTAGGTGATAATTTTTTTCCTGTAAGATTAGCTGGACATGCAGAAGTACAACGACCACATTCAGTACAGGTGTAAGCGTTAAGTAGTTGTATTTGGTTTAAATCCATAACATCACTTGCGCCAAACTTAGCTGGCACTTCATCTTCAGTGCCTTCTGCTGGTGCCGCAAATGGGTCTGCACTCGGATCCATCATCAACTTTACTTCGTTAGTAACAGCTTCTAGATTATTGAATTTTCCTTTTGGCTCAACACTGCCAAAATAGGTGTTTGGAAAAGCTAAAAGAATATGTAAATGTTTAGAAAAGTACAGATAGTTTAAGAAAATTAAAATACCAACAATGTGTAACCACCATGCTGTACGCTCTATTATATGAAGCGAATCTTGAGACATTCCGTCAAACCAAGGCGCAATAAATTGAGAGAAGATATTACCAGAATTAGCTGTTTGAAAAGCTGTATCTGTTGCATTCATCACCAAAAACAAACACATTAAAACCATTTCAAAATATAGGATAATGTTACCATCGCTCTTTGGCCAACCTTTCATTTCTGAACTAAGGAAACGTCTAAGCTTAATAACATTTCGTCTTATCCAGAATACAATAACTGATACTAATACTAAAACAGCTAATATTTCAAAAGCACCAATTAAAAAGCCATATAATGAAGCAGGAAGAATCTCTTGACCTATTCTATGTGTGCCAAAAAGGCCATCTATGATAATTTCTAAAACTTCAATGTTGATAATGATAAAACCAACGTAAACTACAATATGAAGAAATCCAGCTATTGGACGTTTTACCATTTTGCTTTGACCCAAAGCAATGCGAGCCATATTTTTCCAGCGTTGGGATTTATTATCACTGGCATCTACTTTTTGACCCAGTTTTATATTACGAATCAGTTTTTTAATATTTCTAACAAAATAGCCTATACCTACTACTAAGATAATGGCAAAGAGGATGTTTGGTAAATATTCCATATTAAAAACGGTCTAATTCTTTTGGTCTTCAGTTGGTGGTGTGTAAGGAATTTCTTTTTTAGATAAGATGCGTCTATATCTTGCAGGATGTAGTTTAATATCTAAAAGTAATAATTCCATTTCTTTAGAAGCACCTTCTAAGTTTTTATAAAGTGCATCGTCTTTTAAAAGCTTTCCTATAGTACCTTCACCATTATCAATACTAGCTAACAAGCTTTGCATGCTCTCTAAAGTTTTGTTTAGGTCCTCTACTGTTGTAGAAAGTCCTGCCTCTTTAAGCTCTGTAGATAATTCGCTTAGGGTTTTACTAACTTCAGTAAAATTATCTAAAATAGCAGCTATTTTTTTATCATTTTCATTAACAACACCTTGGATAGAGTATGATAAACTTTTGAACGATTTTAAAGTTGAATTTAATTCTGCAATGGTATTTTTTAAACCATTTTCTGAATCGTCTATAACCAAAGCATTAAGACTATTTACTAGAGTGTCCGCAGAGCGTAAAGTTGTATCTAATCCCTCTGTTACTTTAGGCAAATCTCTTTCCATTGAAGACATTAATCCTTTTTTTATTTCGGATTGAATAAAGTCACCAGGTTTTGCCAACTGGCCGTCATTAGCATCAATTATAGCCAAGGCATTGCCACCCATTAAACCTGTTGGATAAAGTCTTACTTTGCTATTCTTAGAAAATTTTAGTTTAGGATCAACAGAAAATGACACTTTAGTTTTTCCTGAATCAAAATCGTAAGATATATCTTCAACTTTTCCAATTCTATTTCCTTTAACGGTAACAGGTGCTGAAGGAGGTAATGCATTATAATCAAATTCCGTATAATAAGTTTGGGTGTTTGAGAATATGTCATCCCCTTTTAGAAAAGAAAATAAATATATAAAAAGCGCTATACCAGATAAGACTAATATTGCTGTTTTAACTTCTCTTGAAATTTTCAATGTGCTCTACTTTGGTTAAAAACAAAATTAGGAATAAATATATTAATAATGTTTCTAATTAGGGGCAGATTTTAATACCTCAGAGATATCAGTTCGCTTACCACCTACATAAGCAACTACAAAGCTAGTCGTATAGCCTTTTTCTTTTGCCTCTTCTTGAAGTTTTTTGACTTTGTTATAATCTGAAGTACTACCGTAATAATATTTATAAAGATTACCAACCTTTTCTTTGCTTATATCTGGCAACCCATTAAAATTATACGATTTTGGTTCTAAGTCTTTTGAGCTTGCCGCTATTTGTACTTTAAAAGTAACGCCTTTGTAAACTAATGGAATTTCTTCTAAGGCATCAGTAGTTTCAGGGTCAACTCCCATAATATGCGTCCCAACGTTTTGGTCAATCTCTTTTTTATATGATAAAATGGCATCCTTTATAGCTTGCGCCATTTTAGATTGACCCGTTTTTGTATTAAGGTAAGCACCTTCTTTATTGTTAGTTAAAAATCCAACTTCTATCAACACACTTGGCATATAGGTATTTCTAATCACTAAAAGACTCGCTTGTTTTAACCCTCTACTCTTACGTTTTGCCATACCAATAAAATTATCTTCAATCTTTCTTGCCAAAACAATACTCTGTTCCACATAGACTTCTTGTTCAATTGTCATAGCAATGCTTGATTCGGGCGAACTCGGATCAAAACCTTCATAGTGTTCTTCGTAATTTTCTTCCAAAAAAATCACTTCATTTTCACGTTTAATGAATTCAAAATTTCTTTCGGTATTTTTTTCTCCCAATACAAATGTTTCCGTACCTGAAGCCTGTGAACTATGAGCATTACAATGAATAGAAACAAACAAATCAGCATCAGCTTTGTTGGCGATATTTGCGCGCTCATGCAACTCAACAAAGACGTCTTTTGTTCTTGTATAAATGACTTTAATATCCTTATTTTTCTCTAAAGCCTTACCTACTTCTAAAGTGATTTTAAGGGCAATATCTTTTTCCTTATATCCATTGCCTCTATTACCTGAGTCATGACCTCCATGACCTGCATCTAACACCACAACAAATTTATCTTCTTGAGCCTGCAATGAGGTAAAGGATGTTAAAGAAGTGATAAATGTTAGAATTAAGAATACTATTATATATTTTCGCTTCGTTTGCATATTTAATTTAACGGTTTATAAACTCGGATTATTACACGTTATTATCGTAATTCTGTATTTTTAAACTTAAATTGTTTTTAATAAAATAAACACAAAAAAATAACTGTACTTTTGGCGTTTCAAAAACCGAGCCATACTTTTACAAAAATACATTTAAAAGGATTGCGTACAAATAGCATACACATACTTTTTGCCTTGAGTTTTACAGTGTTTATCAACACTTTTAGCTTCGCACAAGAATTACCCAAAGCGAGTAAGGAAATTCCTCCTAAACAAATAAAAGATAGTACAACAGTAAATGTAGATTCGCTTTTAAGCAAACCGCTTAATACTAAGGAAATTGACTCAACAGAACAAGATTCGGTAAAGAAAGATGAATTTTTAAAAAGTACAGTTACTTACAAGGCAACGGATTATGTTTCTGTTAATCAAAAGCTTCAAAGAATACGGCTTTATAATGAAGCTCAAGTACTCTATGACGATATGGAAATTACCTCTGGTGTCATTGTTATAGATTACAGTAAAAATTTGGTTTATGCTGGTCGTATAAAAGACTCTACTGGCTATTCACAAAAGCCTGTATTTAAACAAGGTGCAAATGTTATAGAACCCGATTCTATTATTTTCAATACAGATTCCAGAAAAGCTATCATTTTTAATTCCGTGACCGAACAAAGTGGTGGCACTGTAATTGCAGAACGGACAAAAAGAGAAAATGATTCAGTATATTTTATATCAAGAGGAAAATTTACAACTTCCGAAAATCTTGAAGACCCAGAGTATTACATCTTAATGAACAAAGCTAAAATTGTTCCTAACAAAAAGATTGTAACTGGTATGAGTCAGATGTACATATATGATGTTCCAACACCTATAGCTATTCCGTTTGCCTATTTCCCTATGTCCAAAAAACAAACTTCTGGAATTATTTTCCCTTCCTTTGGAGAAGATACTGGTAACGATAGAGGTTATTTTTTACAAAATGGTGGTTATTACTTTGCTATTAGTGATTATATAGATTTGGCCGTATTAGGTGATTACTACACTAATGGAAGTTATGGATTGCGTTTAGAGAGCAACTACGCCATGCGCTATAAATTTAGGGGAAACATGAGTTTTAGATATGAAAACTTATTAAATAGCGAACGTGGTTTCCCAGATTTTAGTCAAAGTACAATATATAATATTAGATGGTCTCACAGTCAGGATGCAAAGGCAAACCCTAATTCTAGGTTTTCTGCTTCGGTTAACTTAGGTAGTAGTCAATATTACCAACAGTCCGTCAATCAAATTAATCAGGCTAATTTCTTAAATAATACTTTAGCTTCTTCTGTTTCTTACTCTAAAACATTTCAAGGAGAGCCTAGTGTAAATTTAAGCTTAACAGCTACACACAGCCAAAACACCAATACTGAATCTATAAATTTAACCTTGCCAACCATGCAAGCGTCTATGTCTAGAGTTTATCCTTTTGCTCCAAAGTCTGGAGCTAAAAAGGGTGCTATTCAAAATATTAACTTTCAGTTAAACACAAGAGGCGAATATCGTATTAACACCACAGATTCTTTATTTGGAAAAAGCGAAATGTTCGACGATGCCAAAGCCGGAATGCGTCATAGTATTCCTGTAACTACAAATTTTAAAATCTTTAATCATTTTAGCGTTAGTACCAACGCCAATTTTGAAGAGACATGGACTTTAAAAACAGTAAGGAGAAACGATATTTTTGATGATGAAACTTCTGAACCTATTGAAATTAATGGGTTTGATCGTTTCTTAACCTACAATTTTGGTGCTAGTATAGGTACAACCGTATACGGAATGTATAATTTTGAGAAAGAAGGTAAAGACCCAAAAATACAAGCAATAAGGCATGTTATGCGACCATCTATTAGCTATAGTATCAGTCCAGCTTTTGACCAATATTATGAAACTTATGACATTATAGATGCGGACGGAACCACTAGTGATGTAGTACGTAAAGTAGAATATACGCGTTTTGAGAATTCGCTATTTGGCACACCAAGTAACAACTATTCTAGCAGTGTTGGTATTGCCTTAGGTAATAATATTGAAGCCAAAGTACGCTCAAGAGATTCAACAGAAACAGAGCCAGAAAAAATATTTTTACTCAACAACTTAAACTTTTCAACATCATATAATCTTGCCGCAGATTCATTAAACTGGAGTCCTGTGCGTGTTACTGGTGGCACTCAGATTCTGAAGAAAAAAATGAATATTAACTTCGGTATGACGCTCGATCCTTATGCCTTGGATAGCAACAATAATGTCATCAATAAGTTTAATATTGATAATGGAGGAAGTTTATTTCGTTTAACTTCTGCCAATCTTAACATAAGTTATAACCTATCTAACGAAACTTTCTCTAAAGATGATGATGGTGATAAAAAAAATGAGGAAGAAGAACGGCGAGCAGCTACATCCAATAGTAGAACTGATGATTTGTTTGGAAAAACCGAAGATTTCGCAGACAAACGCTTAGGTGATAACGATAGGAACAAGGATAAAGAAAAAGAGGATAACAACGAGTTTTATACCTATAAAATGCCGTGGAGTGTTCGATTGGCTTATGTAGCAAATTATTCGAATACGCGAAGGCAAGATGAAATTACATCACATTCCTTGATGTTTTCTGGTGATGTAGAAATTTCACCGCGTTGGAGTATTGGAGCATCTTCCGGTTATGACTTTTTGGGTAAAGGTTTTACATATACCCAACTACGCTTTGAGCGCGATTTACTAAGTTGGCGTATGAATTTTACTTGGGTACCTTTTAGTACGCGTAGTTCTTGGAACTTTTTTATAGGAATTAAGTCTAACTTATTGAAAGACCTAAAATACGATCAGAGACGTCAACCAGATAGAAGTGTTGGGAACTAGAAAATAATCAAATAGTTACTAAAAGTTGTAGTTACAATTCCTGTAACAGTTTTCTTTTGTGCATTAAGCTGTATTGGCATAAGCAACACAACAATCAATTGTAGTGTAGTTTTCATAATATATAGTTTGTGATGATAATTAATCTTTAATTACTGAGATAATTTCTGGTAGTAATGCCATAGCTGTTAATACCAAGGCATTACTTTTCTTTTCAGCAGTTTTTATAGTTTTATTAGAATCTGTATTATTTGCTACTTCTACAGTTCTATTAGGAATACGTATCATAACCACATTGTTTTCTGCCTCTTCCACAAAGTTTTCTTTGGCTAACTCATAAGCCGCTTCAATACCATCTTCCTCAAATATTTGTATACTAGATTTAGGATGTTCAATTACGTAAAGAAGTTTTTTAACATCTGTTGCATTAACTTGGTTAAGAGCAACACCACTAAAATTAGAATACATAACTAAGCTAATTGAATCGCTTTCTGATACGCGCTTAGACAGTAATTTAAAAGCTTGTTTAAGAATAACCTTGTCTTCCGTATTGAAATTATCTGCATAAGTTTCAATGAGAAATGTTATGTTTTTTGTATTGGTAGAATCCGCTTGAATACTATAGTTCTCAACGATAAACGTAATAAAGTTATCGAGCGTTAGGGATTCTGTCTCAATGGTCTTTTCTTGAGAATGGACTGCTATTGAAATAAGCAATGCAAGTGTAAATGTGAATAGTGTTTTCATTGGTTTGGCATTTAAAGTTGATATAAAACTAAATGCCTTACCTAGAAAATAAAACCAATAATGAGTTAACTAAGTATTTGAATGAGTTAACTACCCAATTACAGCTTTTATGGTCTTTTTACGCTGTATTTTCCCAGTATTAGTTTCAGAAAATTTATTGAGTGTATAGATTTTCTTTGGGATTTCTAGTTTATCCAAAGTTTTTAATTCTTGAATTGCTTTTAAGATATCATCTGTAGATTCTATTGAACCTTCAATGATAAGAATTAACTTTTCACCTAAATCTATGTCTGGCTCTCCAGCGATAATATAGCGCTGCTTAATAACAGGCTGAAGCTTACTTTCTATCTGCTCAGGAAACAATTTTACACCTCCTGAATTGACAACATTATCATAACGACCAAGCAATTTAAAACTTGTTTCAGATTTTAAATCAATAATATCGTTTGTTACTAATGGTTCCTTTACCAATTTTGGCGCATTAATGATTAAACAATGTCTGTCGTCTTGGGCAAACTTAACATTTGGCAATGCATTGAAGAATTCTTGCCTTTTTCCTGCCTTAGATTCTAGTTGCCTTAAAGCAACGTGTGTTACGGTTTCCGTCATGCCATAAGTTTCAAAAAAAAGTGATGACGATGACTTAATTTTTTCTAATAATGGCTTGGTAACCATGGCTCCACCAACAATTATCTTTTTTATGTTATGAATGTAATTTATGGTATGCTTTAACTGAAGTGGTACCATAGCAGAAAAATCATAAGACTTTTCATAATCGAATAAAGGTTGCGTACTTGGCTCAACAAAATCAATCTCCAGACCTAACACCAATGCACGAACAAACATCATTTTACCAGCTATATAATAACTTGGTAAGCAATGTAATGCTGTATCTCCTGGCTGTAGTCCAAAAAAATCACCTGTAGCAATAGCAGAATGAACCATCGCTTGTTTCTTTAACTTTATAGGCTTAGGTTGTCCTGTAGAACCCGAAGTATGTACGATTAAGTAATCATCGTCATTTAGCCAATCTATTAAAAAATTGCCTGTTACCTTTTCGTATGGCTCACCTTCTTTTATCAGGCTGTAAGCTACTTCTTTTAAGTCCTCATGATCAAAATGCAGGCCATTGAACTTAAATCGGTTATGTACTTTATCGTAAGTTGGAGTCATTATTCAATAATTTTATAGTCTTCTTTTGGTGGTTCTGTTACTTTTCCGAATAAACGTTCTGCCCAATTTTTCCATCCGTAACGCTTCGATAAAATAAGCAACATAATTGGATAAACCACCAGAACTGGCATTAGAATTTCTGACAACAAACTCATTGAGGGATCTGCTGTGCTTTTAAAAATAGCATCTGTTTGCAATGCTGTCCAATCTGCAGTAACTAAAAGTGATGCCAATAAATTATTTCCTAAGTGAAAACCTAAAGCCAATTCTAATCCATCATCCATTAAAGTCATGATGCCTAGTAACAAACCTGTGCCCACATAAAAAATCATCATTTTCCAAAAGCCAATAGCTCCAACTTCTGGATTAGCACTATGCGCAATTCCAAATAACACTGAAGTCAATATTAAAGGAAACCACTTATTCTTTACAATAACACCAATATGCTGCATTAAATAACCTCTAAACAGATACTCTTCCAAACCAATTTGAAAAGGAAATAAGATGATACTTATAAGAAATAGTAAAGCAAATTTACCTGGATTAAACTGAAATATAATTTCAGAGGAATCAATTGAATAACCAATAAAAAATGTTACTAAGGTAAACGTACATACCATTAAGAATGAAAACAGTACACGCTTAAAATCTACTTTAGGCCTTGCTGTAGTTAATGACAAAATACTACGTTGGTGCACATATTTTACCAACAGGAATAACAATCCTAACAGAACAGCAAATGGCACTAAATTAACAACCAACGAAAAGTTTGCTGGCCAGTTTTTCATCATGTCGTAAGCCGCATCTAAATCTGAAGGATCCGAAAATAAATAAAAAATAAAGTTGAGTAAAAATACACCACCAACTATTGCCGTTGTTAGTAAAACCATCCACAAGTCACGTTGACCTTTATAGGCTTGTTGTATGTAGTTCATATCTATAAATTAAATTTCCATTGTTGTTTTGAATCGTAGTGCAAAGTACCATTTTTTACAGTTAATGGCGAAAGAAAATTATTAGTAAATAAACTTCCTGTACCCAAGCCTTGTGGCATTTTATTTTTTAGAGTGTAAGTCCATTGAGCAATTGCATTTAAACCTATGTTACTTTCTAAGGCACTTGTAATCCACCATTTTATATTTAAATCTTCAGCAATATCAATCCATTGTTGACTTCCTGAAAATCCACCCACCAAACTTGGTTTTAAGATAATGTATTGCGGTTTTACGGCTTCTAGTAGCTTTTGCTTTTCTCCTTTTGAAAACACACCAATCAATTCTTCATCTAATGCTATTGGCAAAGGTGTAACTTCACAAAGTTGTGCCATAGCATCAAATTGTTTTGGCTTAATGGGTTGCTCTATGGAATGTAATTGATAGTCCGAAAGTTGTTTTAACTTTTCTAAAGCGTTATCTGCTGAAAATGCACCATTGGCATCTACACGTAATTCTATATCGGATACAGAAAATTCTTTTCTAATGGATTTTAAGATGTCTAATTCTGTTTGAAAATCAATTGCTCCTATTTTTAGTTTTATGCAATCAAATCCTGCTGCAATCTTTTCTTTAATCTGCTTTCGCATAAAAGTTTCGCTTCCCATCCACACCAATCCATTAATCGAAATATTATCAAATCCTTTTGTAAAGGCAGACGGAAACAACAAAAAAGGATTAGAGCTTTCTAAGGATTTAAACGCCATTTCCAAACCAAATTGAATGCTTGGAAATTCTTCAAGCTCACAGAGCAATGCATCTAATCCTAAACCTATATTATTACAAACCCACTTTAGCTTGTCTTCATAAACTGTTCTGTCATCTATAGAAAGTCCTCTTAAAATACCACACTCACCTACTCCTTTTTTATTAGCTTTCTCAAGTGTAAGAAACCAAGTTTCCTTAGTAATCATAACACCTCTAGAGGTTCCACTAGGTTGCTTAAACTCTAAAATATATTTGTGATATTTTGCTGTCATAAATTCTATCAAAAATACTCAATTATTTTCGTAATTTACCAACTCAAATCGCTACACAATGCCAGATTTTCCTAATATAATTCTGTATGCTATTCCATTTTTTATTTTAGCTATGCTGCTAGAATTATATGTTACTACAAAACAGCACATTAAAGCTTACGAAGCAAAAGATGCATTTTCATCCATTGCTATGGGTTTAGGCAATGTATTTTTAGGATTTGCAAGCAAAGCATTAGTGTTATTAGTCTTTTTTTGGATTTATGAGCACTTTAGGTTATTCACCATTCCTGTAGCTTGGTGGTCTTTTGTATTGCTATTTTTTGTAGATGATTTTTCTTATTACTGGTTTCATAGAATATCTCATGAATGTCGTTTGTTTTGGGCATCGCATGTAGTGCACCACTCATCCGAACATTATAATTTGAGTACTGCGCTTAGGCAAACGTGGTCTGGTGGCTTTTATACGTTTATATTTTGGTTGTGGTTGCCGTTATTGGGCTTTCATCCTGCAATGATATTATTGCAAATGTCCATTAGCTTGTTGTATCAATTCTGGATTCATACAGAAGCCATAGACAAAATGCCTAAATGGTTTGAGGCTGTGTTTAACACACCTTCGCACCACAGAGTGCATCATGGCAGTAATCCTATTTATTTGGACCGAAACCATGCTGGGATTTTAATTATTTGGGATAAATTATTTGGTACGTTTCAACCGGAACTTAAAGACGAAAAAGTAAAATACGGTCTAGTGACCAACATTAAAACCTTTAACCCAATAAAAATTGCATTTATTGAATGGTGGAACATGTTTAAAGATGCCTTTACAGGTAAAAAATCTTTAAAAGACCGATGGCTTTATCTTATTAAACCACCTGGTTGGAAACATGATGGCACTGGTAAGATTTCTGATGATTTAAGAGAAGAATGGTTGAAGTCTGTTAACAATGAATCGTCTCGTTCTTCTGTAGTTGAAAAAAATTAGAAGTAGATTTTAAGTTGTATGGTCTAACTGTATTGTTTATGGTTAGTTGCGTTGGTTAGCACTAAGCTAGTAAATAAAAAAATGAAGGAAATTTTAACGGATTTTCCGAGAACGCACAGAACAAGCAATTATTTTTAGCCATTGTTGTGTGTCGTTTTTTTTCTTTGTTTAAACTTTCTATTCGTTCGGATTAATTTATACCTCAAATCATCATAAAATAAGCTTATTAATAAAATTATTGCTCCAAAAATTAGAGTGTTTAATTTTAAGTCAAGTCTTGAGTAAAGATAACCTCCTATTATTCCTCCAATAAAGAAAAAGCAAATGATATAAATTCTCAGTTTTATTGTCGATTTAATTTTTTCTCTATTCGGATGAAATTTAGGAAAGAATAGTTGCGATAACTCAATTCCTAAATCTGTGAAAAGTCCTGTCAGGTGTGTTGTTCGTACAATAGCATTTGAAATTTTAGTCACAAAAGAATTTTGAAGTCCCATAGCGAAGAGTAGAGAACAAACAATGATATCAGGATACTTTAATTCCCCATAATTACTAACGACAGCAATTAATAATAAAATAAAACACTCTATTAGTGTTGGAAAAACATAAACATTAAGTTTTCTGTTTTCCTTGAATTTTTCTATAAGGAAACTTGACACAAAAGAACCTAAGAGAAATGAAATAATATAAAGAAAATAAATTGTTCCTTTCCAAAATTCAAAATTAGCTACATCATTCATAAAAAGTGCAAAATGACCTGTTACATTTGTAGTCAGTTGCTTAAATTCTAAAAAACCAGTGACATTAACAATGCCAGCAACAAAGGACAAAATCGTGGCAATTCGCAGATTGTGTTTTAATGTTCTGCTTTTACCTTGATGTCTAAACATTTACTTTCATTTTGTTTAGTTTTCAAATTGTACATAACTTTAGTTATATGAATCCGCTTTTAATACTTGGACTACGTTCAGTACAGGTTTATATCTCAGACGTTAGCTAAGTTAACAAATCAAAGCTCTACACTCTCACCTATCTCCAACAACATTAAATCCTTGCCTTTATCAAAGAATTTTCGTTTGGCTTCTTCGTGGTTGATTTCTATATAGCCAAAAGTATCAAAATGGTAGCCTAAAATTTTATCGCATTGTATAAAATCGCTCGCAATAATGGCATCGTCTATACCCATAGTGAAATTATCTCCTATTGGTAAAATGGCTAAATCGAGTTTGGTTTGCATTGGAATAAGTTTCATATCCATAGTCAGCGCTGTATCACCAGCAATATAAATGGTTTTGTGCTCTCCCTCAATGACAAAACCACCTGGTTGTCCTCCGTATTTTCCATCTGGAAATGAAGAGGTATGTATGGCATTGACGTATTTAAGGTTTCCAAATTCAAAATCCCATGAGCCTCCATGATTCATTGGGTGGCCTTCTAATCCTAAACCTTGATAATGCACGACAATTTCATAATTAGAAACAATTATAGCTCCTGTACGTTTGGCTATAGCTTCAACATCCAAAGTATGGTCTTGGTGCGCATGTGTTAATAAGATATAATCTGCTTTTACGCTTTCTATATCTATTTCTGATGCTTTTTCGTTTCCAGAAATAAATGGGTCAACTAAAATGTGTAAGTCCTTAATTTGAATGCCTAAACATGCGTGACCGTAGAATGTAATTTTCATAACTAAAGTTTTTATTTATTGCAAAATCATAAATTGTCTTTTCTTACGTCCAGAGCTCATCATAATGAATTTTCCATCTTGGTATGTTCCGTAGTATGGTAAGTAATATGTTTTTCCTTTGTTATCTTGTACTTTATTATAAAGTACTTCACCTGAACTATTATAAACGATATCGTATAAAGATGAGGACTCAAACCAACCTCTAGATACTTTAGTTCTGCCATCTTTTTTCTCGAGAAGATTTTTTCCGGAATTTAATAAAACATGTAATTCGTCATTTTTCACAAAGGCATTATATGATGGAGAAGTAGCACGTTTAAAAATACTTCGTCCCCAATCTAACTCTCCCAAGACACCAAATTTTAGAATAAGAATATCGTCATAATGATATACGATTTGCCAATAACCACCATTCATTCCTGTTGACACATAGTTTTGTGTGATATAAAATTCTTCTGCTAACAAATACGTATTTCCTTGTGAATCCTCTAATATGTAATCTACGTAAAAATTGGTCAGCTCTTTTCCTTTTCGTTTTGAACCTCTTTTATCACCAAACAAGTCTTCATATACATCCAATGGTAGTTCGTAATTTTTCTTTGAGGTAACCGTAAAGTTATTGGCATCTACTACAAAATTACAGCCACCTTTTATTTTACCTGTTCTTTTTTCAGAATAGAAACCAATTAAGTGTAATTTATCATCAACTACTGTAATATTTAAGTTTTGAATATGTTGATCCGCAAGACTTATTGATAATTCGTTATTACTTTCTTTAGTTATTTTGTTTAGAATAAAATCATAGTTTGCTTCACCATTTTTCTTTTCCTTTTTTCCTTCTTTATATAATTTTCCAAGCACAAATACTTCACCATTATTGTTGACAGAAATATCGTTATGCTTAAAATATTTTTCTTGATGTTTTTGATAGCTTTTAACAAATAACAACTCTAAAGTCGTAGCATCAAATACTCGAATAGCATAATCATTAATGTCTTTATTAATATTATCTGTTGCCATAGCCAAGTACTTACCATTTGGTGAAATACCTACACTAGTTTGCCTTTCCTTACGACTTGAAAATAAGAACCTTTTTTTTGGTACTGTAACTTCAAACAGCTTTTGCTTACTGTGATTTCCGCTTTTAATATTAAAAACATGACAATACACAACACGCTCCTTTACCTTAGGAGAAAACACCGTAAACACTTTAATTTCATCACCATAGACTACCTCACCGACGTAACTTTCTTTTTTGCTACTCTCAATTATTAAACTGTGTGTTTTCTTTAGTTCTTTATCAAACACATCAAATAATATATCACGTTTACTAGATCTTATTACTCCAGTTAATCCATTTTGAGTGGTGTGTATCGTTAAAACATCTGTAGCCTTTACTTTATCTTTATATTCAGCACTTTCACTAATATTTAAGGTTGTTTCTTGGGCATATATTGAAGCGAATAAGAGTACTAAAAAAAAGGATAATAAATGTTTCATGAAATTAATTTTAGAATTAAGGTTTGTGCCGTTAAAATAAAAAAACTTAAGCATTAATTAATACTTAAGTCTTCTAAAAAATTATTTATGTACAGCTTTTAGTTATAGCAAAACTGTTTTAATACAAAATATAACCAATACCTAAAAGTAGTACAAATACAAATGTGGATAACGACAAAACTTTTAACTGACTGTCAAAATCATCTGGTGAGTTTGCCGCTTGTATCTTTTTAACGTGTTTTATTAATGGAATAAACGCCAGTAGATACATAAAATTATAAGGCTCTACGTAGTATAATATTGAAAATACAACTGTAATGAGCATTGCCCCAATAATTAGAAAATAATGGTATTGTTTAGCACGTTTAATCCCTAACTTTACCGCTATAGTAACCTTGCCTACATTGGCATCAGCTTCGAGATCTCTCATGTTGTTTAAATTCAGCACTCCAACACTCAACAGTCCTAAAGCAAGCGCAGGAAGTATAACAAGATGATCTACTTTGTGCGTATAGAGGAAATAACTACCTATAGTACTTACAAGTCCAAAGAACACAAAAACAAATATATCGCCCAAAGCTCTATAGCCATAAGGAGAATCTCCCATAGTGTAGTTTAATGCGGCATATAGCGCTAAACCTCCGAGAAATAAAAACAATAATAAAAATAAAAACTCGGTGGACCCAAATGCAGCCCAAATAAGAGCTAGCGTAAAAATGATAACAATAACGATATTGAACTTAATAGCATCCAGCATTTCTTCTGGCGAAATTTTTCCGCTCTGTACAGCACGTTGCGGACCAACACGTTCGTCATTATCTGCACCATTTATGGTATCACCGTAGTCATTTGCCAAATTAGATAGGATCTGTAAACTTATGGCAGTTATGATAGCTAATGATGAAACCCACCAACTGAAATGACCGTTGTAGTGCGCAAAACATGTTCCTAAGATAATTCCAGAAACTGAAAGTGGTAACGTTCTAAGTCGCATGGCGGAAAGCCATGGTTTAATTTCTTTCATGCAAAATAATTAGATTAAGGTATCCATTTCTTCGGAAAGTTAGGCTTCCTTTTTTCTAAGAAGGCATCTCTACCTTCTTTTGCTTCATCTGTCATGTATGCTAGTCTTGTAGCTTCGCCAGCAAATACTTGTTGACCAACCATACCATCATCAGTAAGGTTCATGGCAAACTTAAGCATTTTAATAGATGTTGGCGATTTTGCCAATATTTCTTGGGCCCATTCATAGGCTGTATTTTCAAGGTCTTCATGTGGTATTACAGCGTTTACCATACCCATTTCAAAAGCTTCTTGTGCAGAATAATTTCTACCTAAAAAGAAGATTTCCCTTGCTTTTTTCTGACCAACCATTTTTGCTAAATAAGCAGAACCATAACCACCATCAAAACTGGTAACATCTGCATCTGTCTGCTTAAAAATAGCATGTTCTTTACTAGCTAAAGTAAGATCACAAACCACATGTAGGCTATGACCTCCGCCAACTGCCCAACCTGGCACAACCGCAATTACAGCTTTTGGCATAAAACGAATAAGACGTTGTACTTCTAGAATGTTTAAACGATGATAACCATCATCTCCAACATAACCTTGATGACCTCTTGCCTTTTGGTCTCCTCCAGAACAGAAACTCCAGATACCATCCTTAGTTGATGGTCCTTCTGCGCTCAATAAAACAACACCTATATTTACATCTTCATTGGCATCGTAAAATGCATCGTATAATTCTGAAGTGGTCTTTGGACGAAAGGCGTTTCGTACATCTGGACGGTTGAATGCAATTCTGGCAACACCATTGCATTTTTGATACGTTATATCTTCATAAGACTTGGCAGTTTTCCAATCTATATGACTCATTTTTCTCAATATTTTGAGAACAAAAGTAAGGAATTAATAATAATGAATTAAAGCTAATTTAAATTTGATTTTTTAAGATACAACAATATATTTACGTCCCGAATAAATAACCCTAACTTTAACCTACAATGATCGATATTACTGATCTTGAAAGTCGAAAATATGACTTTCACAAAACCAATATTGGAGATTTATATTTTTTCAAAGACTTTTTTATCGCAGAATTAAATGAAGGTATTAATATTACTTTTGAAAACTTCTATGAAGCATCAATATTAATTAAGAAATATTATGAGGACAGACCTTTTGGTTTTATCTCTAATAGAAAAAATTCCTATTCAATTGATGTTAATGATGCAAATCTGTATCAAGAAGCTTTCCCTAATTTAAAAGCATACGCAATAGTTGTATATAGCAGTTTATCCGAACGGATTTACGAAATTGAAAATCACTTTTTTAAATTTAACAGAAAAGCCTTTAAAACTTTAGATGAAGCAATCGATTGGGTTGAAGGAATCTTATCTAAATAATCACTATAAAGTTTCGTTTTTACTAGGTTGAAAACACATCAAAATGCCTATAAAAATTTAATTTCCAACGTATTATGTGACCTTTTTAAAATCACTGTGTCTAATAATTGGCACAAATTTTAAAGTGCTATAATTTAGTTATTAATTAAACATTTATAGTTATGACAATTGCAAGCTCTAACGTTGCATCTCAAATTGTAAAACAAACCCATTCGGACGTCGGTACCGTACACTTTTTCAATCATCTGGCAGTAGTAGAATTTAATGAAGGTACACATATAGATATAAAAGCAGTTAGAAAAACACTTAATGACCTTATAGATTACTATGGGTATTCCAAACCTTTTGGAATTATTGCCAATAGAGTAAATTCATATTCCATTTCTTTACTCGATGTTAAAGATGCAAGGGCAGCACTGCCAAACTTAACTGCTTATGGTATTGTTAGCTATAATAGTGCAACAAGAATGAATGCTGAAATTGAAAGCAGTTTTTGCGAATGGAAAGACATCTGCTTTAATAATTTATATGAAGGTTTAGATACGATCTACAAAAGAGTTAGAAGAAAAACCGCATAACATCTAAACCAATCTTATGCCGTCTTCCTCAATGGTAATTTGACGCTCTTTATACAAAGCACCAATAGCTTTTTTAAAACTCTTTTTACTCATCTGAAGCATTTCCTTAATCTGTTCTGGATTAGATTTATCATTTAAAGGCAAAAAACCACTATTATCGTGCAGTTCGTTTAGAATATGCTCTGCATTAGGCTCTATATTTCTATAACCAATTTGATTAAGGGAAATATCTAATTTGTTATCGTGTCGTACTTTTTTTACGATACCTTTTAGTCGATCTCCAACACTTATATCTTTAAATATATCATCCTTAAAGACAAGGCCTAAATGTGTTTTATTTACAATAACGTTCATACCCAATTCTGAAGGATGAGATACAATGAGATCTACCTCATCAAACTGAGCTACAGTCAGCTCTTTATTATCTAAAAAACGATTGGTTTTGCTCGATGCTACCAATCGCTCAGTCTCATCATCTAAATAGCAATGTACCAAATACCAACCGCCAGCTTTCATTTTAAACGCCTGTTCTTTAAATGGGCAAAACAATTCTTTAACCAAGCCCCAATCTAAAAATGCTCCAAACTTAGTCACTTGGTTACAGCGCAACAATGCAAAATCACCTTTTATGATATAAGGTTTATCGGTTGTGGCAACTGGTCGTTCTTCATTATCTAAATAGACAAACACCTCAATCTTATCACCAATTTCAAAAACTTCAGGAACATAACGATTGGGAAGTAACACTTCTCCATCTTCATCATCTCCTAAAAACAGTCCTGGTTCTGTATCTCTTAATATTTCTAGTGTATTGTATTCGCCTAATTTTATCATGCTACAAAGGTAGGAATAAGTTATAAGTTGCAAGTAAAAAGTTATGTGTTAGATTCACAAAAAAAAGAAAAACCCTTCTGTATTAGAAAGGTCTCTATTTTTATAGTATCGTCTGAATTATATATTCTTAATAAACAGACTCTTTTTTGAAATGTTTACATAATAAGTAATACACTACAGCTCTATACTTATTTCTGTTAGACTGTCCGTAAGTATCCATTACTTTTGCAATACCTTTATCTAAATCAGCACCATCTTTTAATCCTAACTTTTTGATTAAATAGTTATTTTTTACCGTTTCTAGCTCTTTTTCATCAGAACCTGAAACCGTTGATGAATCCGCATTGTAAATAGAAGGTCCTAAACCTACTGTTACTTTAGTTAATAAATCCATGTCAGCATTAACGCCACACTTATCTTTTAAATCTGCTGCGTACTTAGCGATTAAGTCATCTCTTTTACTCATTTTGTTATTGTTTTTAGATTAAATAAATTGTCCCTTTAAAGGTAAGTATTTTTTAGACACATCAAAAACCTATAGGTCACTTCTTAACAGTAACTTTACTTTATAAACTTAAAATAGTCGAGCAATATCTCATCATTTTTTGTAGATGGTGTAAATACTTCTAACAATTTTGGGCGTTTGGAGTTGCCATAAAATGTCTCCAAAGCATTATCTAAACTCAAAGCGTCATTTGCTTTGACATATTCAAAACCATACATTTCACAAAGTTGCTTGGCTGATAGTTTATGTTTGGTTTCAAAAAAAGTATCAAAATTATCAGAGTCTTTGTGTCCTGGAAGAATCCTAAAAATCCCACCTCCTTCATTATTAATTACAATAATCCTAAAGTTTTTAGGAATGTAGTTATTCCAAAGTGCATTACTATCGTAAATAAAACTTAAATCGCCTGTAATAAATGTTGTGCGCTCTTTTGTAACAACCGCAGCACCAATAGCTGTAGAAGTACTTCCGTCTATACCACTGGTTCCTCTATTGCAAAACACTTCAATATCTTTTCTTATCTGAAATAGCTGTGTATATCTTATAGCAGAACTATTACCAACTTGCAACTGGCTTTGTTTTGGTAAACTTTTCAATAAAACATTAAAGGCCGTAAAATCTGAAAAAGGAATGGTTTTTAAATAGGCTTCATGCATTTTACGTCGCTTCTGTCTTACTTCTAACCAAGTGGATTTGTACTCGCTTTTGGTATGATGCGTAACTAGTGGTAAAAAAGCACCTAAAAATGTATTTATAGACAGCCTAATATGCTTATCTAAACAGAAGAATGTATCATTAGCACCATACAAATCTACATGCCAATGATGTTCTGGTTTGTACTTACGTAAAAATGCTTTAATCTTTTTTGAAACTACCAAGCCTCCAAAAGTTAACAGAATATCTGGCTGCAGTGCTTTTAACTCAAGTTCTTCTATTGGTGCAATAATCTTATCTATACCAGGAAAAAAATCTGGATGATGCAAATTTGAAGTCGTCTCAGTAAACACTAAAATGCTATCATCATCTGCCAATTCTTGTAACCATTTTTCTTCTACTGAGTCTGGAGAAAGCACACCTACTAAAATCATTTTTCGTTTGGCACTATGCCAAACATCCAATAAGCTTTTTATCTCAAACTCATCAATACGTTCTTGTATTGCCTGGACTTTAAAAAGCTGTGGATTAACACTAAGTTCTTCTACAATATCATACAAAGGCTCATCAAATGGTATATTAATATGCACTGGTCCATATTTCATAGTCGCTATGGTTAGTGCATCATGGATTTCGGATTCGTTATAAGATTGTATATCCTTTTGAAATCCTAAAAAACGCTCCAATTTATTCTCAATGCTCTTAAATATTGGCAACTCAGACTCTGATGAATTTCTCGGCTCATCTTTTAAATCTAATTTTAGATTGGCACTATAATGCACATGCTCTCCATAAACATTTTTCTGCTTTATGGTTTGCCCATCACCAACATCTATTAGATGCTTTGGTCTATCTGCAGACAGCACTACTAAAGGAATTTTACTATAGTAAGCTTCAGCAACAGCAGGATAATAATTAAGCAAAGCACTGCCTGAGGTACATACAACAGCTACAGGTTCTTGTATTTGTTGTGCAATACCCAATGCAAAAAATGCTGCACAACGCTCATCTACAATACTGTAGCAGTTAAAAAAATCGTCGTGAGTAAAACCAATGGTAAGCGGAGCATTTCTGCTTCCTGGTGATATAACAATATGCTTAATATTATGTACTTTACATAAAGTAACTACGGTCTGGGAGAGAGGAATTTTAGAGTGCTTCATCACTTACAAAAATAAGAAAACTCTTGGTTTTTTACTCTAGTACATTGCCGATAGTTTTTGTTTTATTTATGGTTTCCTCCCATTCCTTTTTCGCAACCGAATCTTTAGTAATACCACCACCAACATAAATGAGTGCTTTATGGTCTTTGAGTTGCAAACAGCGTAGATTTACATAGAAATTAGACTGCTTTTTTACAACTGTATAAGCGTTGTTTTCAATATTGCGTCTATTTTTGTTTCTGGTTTTAGCATGCTTTAAATTGATCTCTCCTAAAAACCCAGTGTAGAATTCCCTATTATAATTTTCATTCTTGAGTATAAAATCTTTAGCATCTTGCTTAGGAAATCCACAAACAGCTGGTGTTGGGTGTAATGCTTGGATTATAGACTTTAATTCTGCTGTATCATTTATTAGGCCTGTAATCCTTGACTTTAAATGAAGTAAGCTTCCTGCACGTATGGTTTCAACATCAGAAATATTAATTGGTTTAGAAAAAGGCTCAATTTGATGTGCAATATAGTCGGTTACAATCTGTTGTTCTTCTATTTCCTTATTAGTCCAAGTCACTTTAGAAACACGCTTGTAAGGTTGTGTGCCAGCTAAAGAAATTGTTGTAAGTTGTTTTCCTTCAACCTGAAACAATAGCTCTGGTGTTGCTCCTAACCATAAACCCACTTTAGGATGGTACCAACAATATACCATAGCGTTTTTATACTTGTTATAAAGCTTTTTGAAAATTGAAAGAGGATCGGCTGAACGTAAGTCTTTAGTTTCTATACGCGATAAAACCACTTTTTTAAGCTCACCTTTTTTTATGGCAGCAATACCTTTTGAAACCAAATCGATATGCGCATTTTTTTGAGTTTCAGTCGCCTCAAAATCCGAAATCTTTTCTTCAACTTTTAATGTGTTTGCTTCTAGAGTATAAAGTTCACAATCATTTTCTGGCAACAGAACACTTTCATTCCTAATATCAAAAGGTGCAAATACAAAACCGCTTTCGGTGTATGTTTCAGTAGTATGAAGCGTATCATCTTTTTGCAACCAGCATTTTACCAAGTTATTTATAGGTCTGCTATACACCACAAAAGGCAATTGCGAGTTGTATTGCTTTTCTAAAACACTGAAAAATGAAACTTCGTCCAAACTCTATTTGTTTTTTGGAAGTGAAATAGTTGACAAACGACAAACTGAAACCAAATTATCGGCTTCATCAGTTACCCTAATATCTAATAGTTGAGTAGTGCGTCCTCTGTGCAAAAATGTTGCTTTTGCATAGATATAACCTTCTGTTACGCTCTTTAGATGATTGGCAGTAATTTCTATACCACGAACAAAGAATTTATCGGTATCTATGAAAATATGCGATGCAAAACTTCCTACACTTTCAGCTAAAGCTGCCGTTGCACCTCCATGCAAAACACCATCGGGTTGATGCACTCTTGGAGTAACTGGCATTCTTGCTACTAAAAAATCTTCACCAAAATCCACCATTTCTATACTTAAGGTTTCAAGTAAGGTGTTTTTACTCACAGCATTGGCCTTGGCGATTAATTCTTCTTTAGATATTTGCATAGAAAACTGTATTTTTAATGTCGCTTACAAAAATACTGAAACTACCTAGAATAATGAATTCGCAAGAGAAAGAAATACACTATACAACCACTAACTCCTACTCTACTTTAAACCAATTTACAGAACACACTAAGAATGTGTGGTTTGTTTGCCACGGAATGGGTTATCTCAGTCGTTATTTTCTTAAATATTTTAAAAATTTAAATCCTGAAGACAACTACATCATCGCTCCACAAGCACCAAGTAAGTATTACATTCAGCCAAAAATGCACGTTGGTGCCAATTGGCTAACACGTGATAATACTGAAGCCGGAACTGAAAACATTATGAACTATTTTGATGCGGTTTTAGAAGCAGAACAAATTCCGAAAACGGTTAATTTTATAGTGTTTGGTTATTCGCAAGGTGTTAGTGTGGCTATGCGTTATTTGGCTAAACGACAATTGCCATGTAATATGCTGGTGCTACATTCTGGTGGTATTCCCAAAGAGTTAACAGCAGAAGATTTTGCCTATTTTGATGAGATTTCTGCCTGCGCAGAAATGACAGTGAAATTGATTTATGGTACTGAGGATGAATATTTAGATGAAACAAGAATACAAGCCGAAACTGAAAGAGCGTATGAGTTATTCGGAAATCGTGTAACTATTCTTCCTTTTAAAGGGAAGCATGTGGTTAATGTGGATTATATTAATGACTTGGTTTAAAAACGTCATTGCGAGGACGAAGGACGTGGCAATCTTTTGAATTGAAAACCTAACCAACAAACAGATTGCCAAAGCTAACAGAAAAAGTTAGCTTCGCAATGACAGAAAATAGAATGGCATGAAAGCACCAATCCTAGAAAACAATAACGTAAAGCTTACTTTGCTTGACTTGAGCAACTACAAGTACCTAGAAACAATTGCGCAAGAAAAAGACCTGATTTATTATTCTCCTTCAGATATTTCTACACCAGAAAAATTGAAAGACTATGTGCAATTTGCTGTAGATGGTTATAACCACAAAACCGCTATACCATTTATAGTTTATGACAAAAAAAAGAAGGTTTATGCTGGTGCTACGCGTTTTGGTTTAATCAATTGGAAAAACAAGGTTCTGCACATTGGTTGGACATGGATTGGGTCTGAATTTCAAGGTACAGGACTTAATACAAACATGAAATTTTTAATGCTTCAGTATGCGTTTGAAACCTTAGAATTTGAAAAAGTAGAATTTCGTATTGATGAACGTAATAACAAATCGCGTCGTGCCGTTGAAAAACTTGGTGCTACGCTAGAAGGCATCTTGCGAAAAGATGTTATTATGAAAGATGGCTATAGACGAAATACATGTTGTTATGGCATTTTAAAAGCGGAATGGAGTGCCATTAAACAAAATTTAAAACAAAAAATAAATCATTGATAACATTCAAAACAGCTCAACAAATCTTCTGGCAATGTAATATCTTCTGAACCTTTTAAGGGTTCAGTAACCTTACCTTGTTGCTGAATAATGCTATGAAATTTAGCTGCGTATGTCTTTACATCATTTCTGCGACTCTTTATTTTTCTTACTATAGTTTCTGCATCTAAATCTTGGATGGTTTTAGGCCAAACGTGTAGGGATTGATCTATAGCATCGTCAGTTAATAGCATCTGTAACGCTTCAGCTTCTTGCAAGAAATTATCTAAAGGAGTGTTTAATAAAAAGTAGCGGTCAAACGGATAAATATAACCTTCTATATAATCAATATCCTCATTAAAAGGTCGTAATTCTTTAACCACATCCTTATGAGATAAAATTGATGGAATAACACCTTCTAAGTTAAAAAAAGCATTATCTCTATCTCCAGCAATAGGTATAGCACTATAAACAGAATCGGTTTTTTTAATCGCCCAACCCCATTGTTTTGTATGTCTGTCCCAATCACCTATTAACATATCAAATAATCGGCTTCTAATTAAGGTTGGCACATCTATTTTAAGACTGTCCTTTAGAGTGAGCTTCATTTCCTGTAAATCTTCAGTCTCTACGATCTTAATAATATTATCGTACTTAGTATAATTGATGTCACTTTCGGTCTCATATTCTAACAAATAGAGCCGATTTCCATAAGCGTCATTATACTTTTCTAATTCCTTTTGTTTAGGCACAAAAACCATCTGCGGACTTGTATGCAAAAGATTCGCTTTTTCTGCTAACTCAGCGACAAGGATTGCTGCAAAAGGATGCTGGGCAGATATACCATCTACAACAACATTCTCTAGGTTTAGGGTTTTTAAAAATTCTGGAATTAAAGCTTCGGCATCTTTATTAACACTACGTAATGTATAGGTTATACCATCAGCTCCTTTTAATTTTAAAGAATGGGTTTGCATGCCTCCTCCTTCTTTTAAAATGGTCATACCACCTTTTAGAGTATCTAAAAACACAATGGGTACTTTTACCTTGGCAGACCAAGCAGCTCGGTATTGTTCGCCCTGAAATATTTTTTTTATCTCATCTGCTTTATACAAATCACTAGGCATTAATTCTATAGAATCATAATTCCTAAAATTGGTGGTTTCAACATTATCAATATTATAGATAACGGATTTAGTGTAGATCTTGTCTGTACTATTTACAGACCAATATAGCAGAAGTATAAAAAGTGTTAAAACACAAAAAAGTGTTACAAGGATAAATTGTTTTATTTTCAAAAGGCCTATGTCGTTATAGTGTTATACTTTAAGTCCTAAAGTTAGGATTTATAACGCTATAATTTTAAACTGGACCATTATTTTTAGAAATGGTGCAGTTTTTACTATGGAAATCTTTACAGCTGAGCTTTGTAAAAAGCACTCAACCAAAGGTATTAACTGGTCTGCTGATACGTTTTATTCTTTTCCTTTAAGACAGCTAATTGTTTTTCTAAAAACGTAATGGCTTCTTCGGTTTTGTAGCTTGCTTTAGAGGCAAAGTCCTTTAAGTCTTCCTTAAATTTGTCCTTACCAGATTTAGCAGCTTTAGACAAATCGTCTTTAACTTCTGTAAAGTCATCTACCAATTGATCTTTTAGGGCTGCACCTTCTTTTTTTAGCTTGTCTCTTGTAACGCTTCCTTTGTCTGGTGCTAATAACACACCTGCAGCTGCTCCTATTAATGTGCCTAGAACTAAGGCTCCTTTAAACTGAATCATAATTTTCTTTTTAATTTTGAACTTGTTTTACTTATGTGTCGTAAAACGTGGTGTTTTGTTACAAACAAGTTGTGTGCCAAATATTTATAGATGAAATTAGTGTTGTGCTTGACGGTATTGTGAATGATTTCGTTACATGCTTAAACACTAAAGTTAGTAAATAAATACAGATAGAAAGTCTTCTAGGACTTTTGTAATTAGGTTACAACAAGTAATGAATTATACACATTATTGTACAACGTTTTTTTTACACAACTGAAACTCTAGTTGATGACGATATGTCTCTTTTCAATTCAGTTTTCAATTCTTTTGATTCTATATGTTGAAAATCTAGAATCTTGTTTCTCATTAATGATTGGATATCTTTTTTTCCTCTAATATTCAATAGGTTTATTAATAGTTGAGATTTAGACCTTTTGCTATGATATATTACAATAATTTTCTTTTTTCTTGATTTAGATTGATTAATAAAATCAAAAACTTCATTAATATAATCGGCATCAGAACTATCTAATGAATGACCAAAAAAGAAAAAATAAAAGTTAGAATTTTTTCTTTTTTCATATTCTCCAATAAATTCAAAATCAGTACTATTATTCAGTTTTTGGAAGTATTTAGTAAATGGCAAAAAGAATCTCTTGTCTAAATCGTCATTTGGTATTTCATTGATACCTAAAACTATTTCATTTGATAAAGAGTCTATCTTACCGTGAAGAAATTTGGTTTTATTTATACGCTTATAAATTTTTTCAAATGTTGGTGTATAATTAAATGTATAATGTTTTGAAATAGTAGAGAATAGGTTTTTATCAAAGCGTTTTCTTGGATTGTCATAAAACGGAAATACAAAGACCTCAAAATAGAGATTGAATATTCGTTTAAAAACATTTAACTCTTCTGTTAATTTTTTTGTTATCGCACTTATGTCAACATTTATATAAAAATCATATTTTTTTATAAAGTAGTCTAAATTTAAAGTGATAGTATAATCTTTATCTACAGATATAATATTGAAGCTATTTAGTACTTGAATTATCTCAATGTCGTTGTTAAATAATTTTGTGTTGTATGTGATTTTGTCTTCTGAAAGAGAACCTTTTGAAAATATATTTTCTTTTATGTAATTTATTGATGAAAATAAAATATTTAGAACGTATTCAATTTTATTTTCAAAGTCAATCCACGTTTCTATTTCTAACTCGTTTTTAAAAAACTGAAACCATAAATTATCTTGAATACTTTGTCTTAATAGCTGGGTTTTTTCTAAATCAAAATCGAATTTTTTATAGTATTCTGAAAGTTTCTCAAAGTTATTACTATGCGAATAAATAGTGTCAAAATTAGGTTCTTCGTAACTATTTAAAGAGTTCAAAATATTAATGAATTCATTGTAAGATGTGGGTAAACCAAAACTCAAGTCAAATCCATTTCCTGTTATTAATATTTTAGGCATAGTTTTTTTTCAAATGTTGCGCAACTTTAGTGATATGAGTCCGTTTTAATACTTCGACTACGCTCAGTAACAGACTTATATAAGCCGTTACCGAAATAAGTTCGGCACAGGTAAGCAAGTTACTTTTTTTAAAACAAAGTTTCAATACGTAGAACTACGTAATTTTAAACAACTTAGCAAGATTGGAAAAGTAAAACCCAAATCTTACCTTTAGTTTTGTTTTCAGTAAACGATACCATTATGGCAAAACAGCACTATCAAGAAAATCTAAACCGTATTGTGGAATACATCCACCAGCATTTAGATTCAAAAATTGATATTGCACATTTGGCAGAACTGTCGCACTTTTCACCTTTTCATTTTCATAGAATCACCAGAGCTTTATTAGGCGAACCCATTGGTGCTTACATTACCAGAATACGTATTGAGACTGCTGCAAAGATGATTCGGTATTCGGACAATTCCATTGAGGATATTGCGTATAGTGTTGGTTTTGAAACGCCTTCATCATTATCTAAAGCGTTTAAAAACCACTTTGGAATTTCGCCTAGTGCGCATCGTAATAAAAAGGAAATCATTATCAAAAAACAGAACACAATGAAAACAACACTCAACATTAAAAAACCTAAAATCCTGGACCTTGAAGATCAAAAATGCCTGTATTACACAATGCATGGAGCTTACGACCAACTAGACTACAGCAAGGCTTGGGAAAAACTTTGGGTGGAAATAAAGGCACAACAGTTATTTACAAAAGGGATTAGACATATTGGTTTGCCTTATGACGACCCAAAACTTACGGAGCCAAACAAAATACGCTACGATGCTTGTCTTACCATACATAAAGACGCTAAACCAAGTGGAGATGTTGGTGTAAAAGCGCTTAAAGGCGGGAAATTTGCCGTGTTTTTATACCAAGGCAGTTACCAATATTTTGCACAAGTGTATGATTATATGTTTAACGAATGGTTAATCAATACCGATTATGAGCTACGCGATGCACCATGTAGAGAAAAATACATTAGTGATGCCAGACGTGTTGCTGAAGAGAAATTGAAAACTGAGTTTTATCTGCCGATAAAGTAACCTACTATGTCCGTTTGAGCGCAGTCGTAAACCTCGTGTTATAAGTATTACAATATTTTGACTGCGTTCTATATGACATTTATGTTATTGATTAAACGTACCTGTTTTTATTCACGCTCATACTGCGCTTTCACCATCTCATACAACTCGTCAAGTTTGGCCTTAAGGTTCTTATTTTCTTTTTCCAGGTTTTCAATTTTAGAGTTTAAGGCTTTTATGGACTGCACATAAAGCGCATCATAAGTACCATAGGCTGTTTGAAAAAACCCTTGATTATCCTTGCTTACATTTTCTGGAAATACTTGTTGTAATTCTTGAGCTATAAAACCATATTGTTGTCCCTCTGGCCTGTTATTTCCGGTTTGGTTATCATTCCATTGGTAAGTTACTCCACGCATTTGTAATAATTTTTGCAATGCTTCTTGTTCATTAAATGTTTGAATGTTTTTCTTTAAGCGTCTATCACTATTAGCCAACCAATCGCCAGCTGTGGTTTTTGATGCATTTCCGTTGACTTCTAAAATATTTGTGGTTGGAATACGCATTATACCTGTTCTGCCATCCTTTAAGATTGTAAATGCATTATTATTGTTAGGTATAAGAGGTGTAGCATCACCATTTGCTACAACAAAAAGTCTGTCGTTAGCGTTATTTGCAAAAGTACTGGCAGGAGTATAAGCCTCTTCATTAAATCCAAAAACCATTTCGGAAAACGAATAAGCTCTTACATCGTTGCCTATGGCAACACTACGATCACCAGACGCAATTGTTGATATACCAATAGCCACACTATTATTTCCAGATGATTGAGAACTATTTCCTATCGCAACACTTGAGGATGCAGAAGCTGTACCACCCTGTAAAGCTATTGAAAAAGTTCCCGATGCCGAACTGTTGATACCTGCCAAACTCTGGCTACCTGAGGCATTGCTTCCTGTAAATGAAACTGAATTGTCTCCCGATGCTATTGAAAACTGACCAAAGGCAAAGCTTCCATCACCTGAGGCCATGTTATTGGAACCAATAGCAGTCCCGTTCACAGCAGTGACCGAGTTTGATGAACCCAAGGCCAAGCCATTATTTGCTGATGACGATACCGTACTCGAACTTCCTATAGCAATGCCCTCTTGAGCTTCTGATGATGAATTTGGACCAATTGAAATACTCGACTCTTCAGAAGCGTCACCTCCCTGTAAAGCTATTGAAAAAGTTCCCGATGCCGAACTATTGATACCTGCCAAACTCTGGCTACCTGAGGCATTGCTTCCTGTAAATGAAACTGAATTATCTCCCGATGCTATTGAAAACTGACCAAAGGCAAAGCTTCCATCACCTGAGGCCATGTTATTGGAACCAATAGCAGTCCCGTTGGCAGCAGTGACCGAGTTTGATGAACCCAAGGCCAAGCCATTATTTGCTGATGACGATACCGTACTCGAACTTCCTATAGCAATGCCCTCTTGAGCTTCTGATGATGAATTTGGACCAATTGAAATACTCGACTCTTCAGAAGCGTCACCTCCCTGTAAAGCTATTGAAAAAATTCCCGATGCCGAACTATTGATACCTGACAAACTCTGGCTACCTGAGGCATTGCTTCCTGTAAATGAAACTGAATTGTCTCCCGATGCTATTGAAAACTGACCAAAGGCAAAGCTTCCATCACCTGAGGCCATGTTATTGGAACCAATGGCTGTCCCATTGGCAGCAGTGACCGAGTTTGATGAACCCAAGGCCAAGCCATTATTTGCTGATGACGATACCGTACTCGAACTTCCTATAGCAATGCCCTCTTGAGCTTCTGATGATGAATTTGGACCAATTGAAATACTCGACTCTTCAGAAGCGTCACCTCCCTGTAAAGCTATTGAAAAAATTCCCGATGCCGAACTATTGATACCTGCCAAACTCTGGCTACCTGAGGCATTGCTTCCTGTAAATGAAACTGAATTGTCTCCCGATGCTGTTGCATACTGACCAAAAGCAAAGCTCCCATCACCTGAGGCTATGTTATTGGAACCAATGGCAGTCCCGTTGGCAGCAGTGACCGAGTTTGATGAACCCAAGGCCAAGCCATTATTTGCTGATGACGATACTGTACTCGAACTTCCTATCACAATGCCCTCTTGAGCTTCTGATGATGAATTTGGACCAATTGAAATACTCGACTCTTCAGAAGCGTCACCTCCCTGTAAAGCTATTGAAAAAGTTCCCGATGCCGAACTATTGATACCTGACAAACTCTGGCTACCTGATGCATTGCTTCCTGTAAATGAAACTGAATTATCTCCCGATGCTGTTGCATACTGACCAAAAGCAAAGCTTCCATCACCTGAGGCTATGTTATTAGAACCAATGGCAGTCCCATTGGCAGCAGTGACCGAGTTTGATGAACCCAAGGCCAAGCCATTATTTGCTGATGACGATACCGTACTCGAACTTCCTATAGCAATGCCCTCTTGAGCTTCTGATGATGAACTTGGACCAATTGAAATACTCGACTCTTCAGAAGCGTCACCTCCTTGTAAAGCTATTGAAAAAGTTCCCGATGCCAAACTGTTGATACCTGCCAAACTCTGGCTACCTGAGGCATTGCTTCCTGTAAATGAAACTGAATTGTCTCCCGATGCTGTTGCATACTGACCAAAAGCAAAGCTCCCATCACCTGAGGCTGTATTTCCTGAACCTAGAGCTATAGAATTATTTCCTACATTAGCATCATCCCATTCATTTCCAAAAGCCTCACCTGCTCTAAATGCCGCTTTACTTTTATCGAAAAAGAAACGGGAATCTGAACCAGACAAAGTTGTACTGCCAAACACAAAATCATCACTTCCAACATTAGTTGTATTCTGCACTATACCACCAATACTTTGAAACTCACCAGAGGCTCCAAATGTTAACTGGTTCCAACTTACTCCATCATAAAACCAAAATCCTAGGGATAGATTAGTTTGATATACCATAAGACCAACTGCTGGAGAGCCTATAGCTAATCGTTGCGCTTGTGTCATTCTTGGAATGAGTATTCCTGAGGTAGTGCTTTCAATTTCTAAAGCAGAAGAAGGGTCTGGATTTGTTGTGCCAATACCTACTTGAGAAAATGAAATATTAATACATAAACAAACAAAAAGAAATGTTAGGGTTTTCATAATGAGTGGTTTTATTGTTTACCACTTCATCGGGAAAGAAAAAAAATGTCATCATTAATACCTGAAATATGTATTGCCAAACAAGGTTTAGATGCTAGATAATAACACTTTATTTATAGTCTTTCTCCTTTTATCGTAAAAATATAAAGCCAAACGAATATTGTAAGTACTTAATTTTTAAAAGTTTATTTTACACTCAATTAACCAACCAAACATGAAAATTATACTTGTATTATTTGCTTTTATCTGTTTTAATTTTAGTCCTGCACAAGTCACCTTAAGCGATGATGGATTGCATTTTGTAGTAGGTGCTGCCATATCTAGTGGAACTTATGCCTACGTATATTCTAAGACCAAAAATAAAAAGAAAGCCTTTTGGTATAGCTTTGGTCTTTCGTCATTAGCTGGATTTTCTAAAGAATTCTACGACGGTAATATTATAAGCGGAAAATTTGACACAAGCGAATTAGTATCTACTGCGCTTGGTGGTCTAACTGCTAGTTATACCTTCAACATCTTTACCGGAAAACGAAAGAAAAGGAAGAAAAAGAAAGAGGAATTATTAGCTTCTTTTAATTAATAAGTTTAGCAACAATATCCTTTACAGGAAGAATAGCTTTTGTATGCTCAATACTTGGTCCAGCAACCCAAACCGTTTTATAAGTTGCTTTTTTAGCAGCTTTTTCGGTAGCTTTCATACCTATAGAAAAACGTACCATTTTCACCCATTTTTTAAGCTTTCGGTTTTTATTGAGTAAGTTTTCTAACCAAGTGGCTTTGGTTCCTATTTTTTGAACATAAGGTGTATTAATCACTGTGCATGGTGTTCCAGAAATACGCTCTGTCATTATAATATCTTCGGCACCATAATCTACACAAGCTTGTTTATATTCATCAGTAACTCCTGCTTCAACGGAGGCTATAAACGGACTACCAACAGAAACACCAGCAGCACCATAACTCAACATTTTATCAATATCTGCCTTACAGCCTACTCCACCTGCAGAAATTACAGGAATATTTAATTCTTTATTTAATAAACTCGTTAATTCTTGTGGCGACAAATTACCTCTATGACCACCAGCTTCATTATTTACCGCAATGGCAGCATCTGCTCCTAAGCCTTCTACTTTTTTGGCAAACTTTAAATCTGTTACATCACAAAACACTTTAATACCAACAGCATGGGCTTGTCTTATGGTTTCTTCTGGACTACCTAGCGACGTGATAATAAAATCACAACCTTCTTCGCACAAAACCTCTAACTGGCCTTTGTATTTAATGTTAGATTTATTCACTATTAAGTTAAACCCAAATGAGCCACCTTCAACTTTGTTAGCTTTTAACTCTTGGATTGCAGCTCTCAACTCTTCTAAAGTTCTGTAATTCAACGCAGGAATACAACCAGCAATACCAGCTCTCATGGCTTCTGTAACCATGGCAACATTAGATACCAAAAACATTGGAGCCTGAATAATTGGGTATTTTATATTGAGCAATTCGGTTAGTTTGGTAGTCATAATTTCTAAATTTGAAAGACAAATATAAGACAAATATTATTATGCATGCATAACACTTTTACTCCAAAAATTGATAATATCCACACTTTAAATAAGCTCCTTCTAGAAAACTTACAGGATGATCAACATCGTGTTGTGTTTTTAATACTGTTTCAAAAAGTCTTTGTTGTTCGTTTAAAACTCTGTGATTTAAATCGAAAAAAGACTGTGCTAAAATTCTAGAAGAACATGATGCCAATACCAAAAGCCCTTTTTTAGCAGTAAGCTTCTCTCCTAGTTCTGCCAATTGTGCATATTTCTTTTTGGCTAAATCTATTTCCGATTGTTGTTTGGCAAAACTTGGTGGATCTATTACTACAACATCAAAACGCTTTTTTTTGTTTATGAGTTTTTGCATTTCTTCAAACGCATCACCTGCAATGGTTTTATGGATACCAGAATACGTGTTTAGCTTTCCGTTTTCCTGGGCGATTTCCAGAGCTTGTTTGCTTATATCCAAACTGGTAACTTCTGTTGCGCCATTGGCTAATGCATGTACCGAAAAACCTCCTGCATAGGAGAATACATCTAAAACCGATTTTCCATTACTCATCTCACCAACTCTCCGTCGGTTATCTCTATGGTCTAAAAAATAACCTGTTTTATGACCCTTAATTACATTGGCACTAAAGTTTACACCATGCTCAATAAATTGTACTACTTCATTTTTTAAAACACCATAAACTACCTCACCATCTTTAATTTCAAGATTGTTACTGTTTTGCAAGCTTCTACTTAAACGCATCACAATGGTCTCTGCTTTAGAAATTTGTTGCAAACTTTTTAATATATCTTCTAGATATGGTAACCATATTTCGGAATATAGTTTTACCACCAAAACATTATAATAAACATCTGCTATTAACCCAGGAAATCCGTCATTCTCACCAAAAAGCAAACGATAACTGTTGGTATGGTTTTGAAGTAATTCTGAACGTTTTTTATAGGCTTCTTCTATTTTATGATGAAAGAAATCGGCATTAATCTCAACCTTAGTTTCAGCATTATGAATAACCTTAATACGTATTGGTGATTCGGCATCGTATAGACCAATACCTATAACTTTGTTTTTATTTTTGCTAAAAATTATCGCTAAATCACCTGTATTAGCATCATCGTTTATTTTAACAATACTATTTGAGAACACCCAAGGATGCCCTTTAACAACATATTGCTCCCCTTTTGCATTGAGTTTTATTGCTAGGCGCTTTGGTAAAAGTTTTGAAATTGAAAGGTTGAATGCATCCATAATTCTGCAAACTTACAAAACAATACTTCAAAAAATCAGTGTTTTTAATCGGTAAAACAGTGCTGCATATCACTTTTATGGATGAAATCATACCGTTTATCCTTATTTATGATATCTAACCACTACAATGTTGATATCTTTGAATACTCAAACCAAATCTATCAATGACAGAAGTAAATGCTTTTATGCTAAAGCCTATGTCTAAACCTAATTTATTGAAAATGAAAAATATTTTAATTTATGGTGCTTCCGGACATGCCAAGATGATTGTTGATATCATTCAAAAAAACAACAATTATAATTTTATAGGCTTTATAGATTCGTACAAATCAATCAACCAAGAAGTTTATGGATATAAAGTCATTGGTAATTTAGAATTACTTCCAAGCCTCATTAAGAAATTCAATATCCATGGTATTGTAATAGGTATTGGAGACAATATTACAAGATATAGAGCTTATAAAAACATCGTTAAAATTGCTTCAAGTTTAGAGTTTGTCCCAATAATACATCCTAATGCCATTTTAGCTAATGACATAGTTATACCAGAAGGAACAGTAATTATGGCTAGTGCCATTGTAAATGCAAATGCCAAAGTTGGGAAATTTTGTCTGTTAAATACAAAAGCATCATTGGGTCATGATTCTACAATGGCTGATTTTTCGAGTTTAGCATCAGGTGCAACAGTAAGTGGTAATGTAAGTATTGGAATTTGTTCTTCTATTAGTCTAAGTGCTTCTGTGAGTCAGAATCTGTCTATTGGACACCATACAATTATTGGTGCTGCTTCTTTAGTATTAAAATCTATTGGTAATTATAAATTAGCTTATGGTGTGCCAATAAATACCATTAAAGAAAGAGGTTTAGGTGTTAAGAACTCAGCTTAATTATTTGTAATACTCATTTACAACTTCTCGTCTTTTTCCTGAAGCCAATAATGGTATTTCATTAACATAGTTAACCTTAACGATGGCATCTTTTCCAAAATACACTTTGTAATCTGATATTAATTTAGTTTCATCTACAGCCTTATCAGTGTTTAAGTTAATATGATACTCTGTTTTACTTTTTTGTACTAACTGAAACTGCTTAAACTTTCCATAATCCATAAGTCGTAATGACAGATGTGATGAGATTAAGTTTCCGCTGGTATCGTATAACTGATCAACCTTTCTTCCTGAAATTTCAGTAAAAAATGATACATTTTTGCTATCCTTTTCCATAATACCAATATCTCCTGTATCGTACCTAATTAAAGGTGTTGCAAAATTGAATAAATCCGTAAGCACTATTCTCCCTAGTTGTCCATGCTCTACTGCATTATCACTATTTAACTCGAGAACTTCCATGACATAACTAGAATCATTAATTCTAAATTTTGAATCATTAGCATCAATTTGCTGTGCCATAATCCCTGTTTCATTGTTAGAGTACCTTGATAAGGGCGTAACACCAAAATATTCCAATGTCTTTCTTTTTGTATAAGAATTTAAGGATTCTGAAATTGTAATAATGGATTTGGTTTTAAAATTTATAGGATTTTCTTCTAGGTTATCTATGTATTTACAAATCTTTTCTAAAGCCGTCGGATAGGTTAAAAAACTAACGTGTCCTTTACGTTTGTTTAGTTTGGCAATAAGTTGCGCAATGCCATTTTCTGATAGATTTAAAATATTCCATGGCATAAAATTCTTAAGAAGAAAATTCATTCTTAATTTAAAACCTATCGTCTTAGGCCAGATTCTAATAAACGCTAAGAAATCTCCTACTTCAAAATTAGATTTTGATGAAAAGTAAATATTATCTACCTGAATTTTCTTTACTTTTTCTGGGTTCTGATAAAGACTAAAAGGCGAACCTGTTGAGCCACTGGTTGAAGCCACTTTGCATTCTTTTTTTTTGAATTTTGAAGAAAAGAAGGCGTCAAAATCCTCTCTAATAACATTTTTATTAATTACCGGAAAGTCTTGTAGTTTTTTAAATCCTTTACCTTTATAAAACTCTGTAGTTTCTTGGGCATGAGCCAATAACTTTTGTAGCTGTTTTTTATTCTCAGCTACAGCCCATTTTCTGTCTTTTGCCTCTAAAACATCATATGTGTATTTATATAACTTTTTTAAAAGACTGCCATTAACCCTGTCTAACAACCAAAAAATATTTCTTCTTAAACTCAATTATATGTTCATTAGTTCACTGTAAATCTAATTAAATATTTTTTGAAATATCACAACAAAAAAACGCAACCAAATTAATGGTTGCGTTTGTATTTATGAGATGCTGAATCAAGTTCAGCATGACAAATCTATTTTACTTCCTCAAAATCTACGTCTTCCACATCGCTAGATTCATCTGCTGGCTGACCTTGCGCTCCAGCTTCAGGACCTGCAGCTCCGCCTTGAGCTTCTGCTTGTGCTTTGTACATTTCTTCGCTTGCTACTTTCCATGCTTCATTGATTTTCTCTAAAGCTGGATCGATAACTGCGATATCTTTTGTCTCGTATGCTTTTTTCAATTCTTCAAGCGCATCTTCAATTGGCTTCTTTTTATCATCAGATAATTTGTCACCAAATTCTTTAAGCTGACTTTCAGTCTGGAAAATCATAGCATCAGCCGCGTTTAATTTATCAGCTGTTTCTTTAGCTTTAGCATCTGCTTCTGCATTAGCTTCTGCTTCTGCTTTCATCTTTTGGATTTCTTCTTCTGTTAATCCAGATGATGCTTCAATTCTGATATCTTGAGACTTGTTAGTTGCTTTATCTGTAGCAGATACTTTAATGATACCATTGGCATCAATATCAAACGTTACTTCAATCTGAGGTGTTCCTCGTCTTGCTGGTGGAATGCCATCTAAATGGAAACGACCAATTGTTTTGTTATCTGCTGCCATTGGACGTTCACCTTGCAATACGTGAATCTCTACCGATGGCTGATTATCTGCTGCTGTTGAGAAAATCTGCGATTTCTTAGTCGGAATCGTGGTATTTGCTTCAATCAACTTTGTCATAACGTTACCCATAGTTTCGATACCAAGAGATAATGGAGTTACGTCTAATAAAAGAACGTCTTTTACATCACCTGTTAATACACCACCTTGAATACCTGCTCCTAAAGAAACCACCTCATCTGGATTAACACCTTTACTTGGCACTTTTCCAAAGAATTTCTCTACAGCTTCTTGTACTGCAGGAATACGTGTAGAACCACCAACTAAAATTACTTCATCAATATCAGATTTTGATAAACCTGCTGCTTTTAAAGCTGTTTGACATGGTTCTATTGTACGCTTGATTAAATCGTCAATTAACTGCTCAAATTTAGAACGTGTTAATGTACGTACCAAGTGCTTTGGTCCACTAGCTGTTGCTGTAACATATGGCAAGTTAATTTCTGTTTGTGCAGAAGATGATAATTCAATCTTTGCTTTTTCAGCAGCTTCCTTAAGACGTTGTAAAGCCATTGGGTCTTTACGTAAGTCCATATCTTCGTCCTTAATAAACTCTTCTGCTAACCAATCAATAATTCTTTCATCAACATCGTCACCACCTAAGTGTGTATCACCATCAGTAGATAATACTTCAAATACTCCGTCACCTAACTCAAGGATAGAAACATCATGTGTACCACCACCAAAATCGAATACTACGATTTTTTGGTCAGTACCTTTTTTGTCCATACCGTAAGCTAAAGCAGCTGCAGTTGGCTCGTTGATAATACGTTCTACTTTTAAGCCAGCAATTTCACCAGCTTCTTTAGTAGCTTGACGTTGTGCATCGTTAAAATATGCTGGTACTGTAATTACAGCTCTGCTTACATCTTGTCCTAAATAATCTTCAGCTGTTTTCTTCATTTTTTGAAGAATCATAGCTGACAATTCCTGTGGAGTATAAAGACGACCATCGATATCTACTCTTGGAGTATCGTTGTCTCCTTTTACCACTTTATAAGGTACTCGTTCTGCCTCTTGTTTAGATTCAGAATACTTATTACCCATAAAACGTTTAATAGAATAAACTGTTTTTGTTGGGTTTGTTACTGCTTGTCTCTTTGCTGGATCTCCAACTTTAATTTCACCACCTTCTACGAAAGCGATAACCGAAGGCGTTGTTCTCTTACCTTCAGCGTTTGGGATTACAACTGGCTCATTACCTTCCATTACAGAAACGCAAGAGTTGGTTGTACCTAAATCAATTCCAATAATCTTACTCATAATTAATATGTATGTTTATGTTGTGTTTTAATTTTAAACTCGCCAATTATAAGTCAAGTATTATGCCATGACAAAAAATGTGACATGATGTCAGATTAAACTTTAGAGAAATTGTTTTAAATATCCATACTTTGGTACACACTTTGATGTTAACCTTAAAAAACTATTACTTATGAAACGTATATTATCCTTTATTTTTGCAATTTTCTTATTTAACAGCTGTACTACCGAAGAAATTATTGATGTTCAAAACAACTTTTTTGCAGGACAATCTTTTCAAAGAACTGTAAACTTTACATCTTCAAATGGCTATTTCACGGGTTTAGAAATCCCTCTTAATATAGAGTTATTAGATACCGATATGGTTTTGGTATACAGACTTGTAGGTATAGATAACGATGGCTTTAATGTATGGAGGCCACTTCCTGAAATTGCTTATACTGAAAATGGAGATGAATTTCAATATAACTTTGATCATAATTTTGATTTTGTAGACCTATATTTATATGCACCACCTTCTTTTGACCTTGGTTCATTATCAGAGCTTGACCGCTTAGATCAGACTTTCAGAATTGTTATACTGCCTGTAGACTTTGTAAACAGTTCTGATATCGATCTTAATGATTATGATTCTGTAATGGAATTTGTACAATAGATAGAAAATATTTAAAATTTTTAAAAGTCTGAACTTAGGTTTAGGCTTTTTTTTATGCATAAATCCATTAAAACAAAATGTATATTTGCACTATACTAAATCAATGGGTTGAATGGAATGTATTTCTGTTTTTGATATGCTAAAAATCGGTGTAGGACCATCCAGTTCTCACACCTTAGGACCATGGCGCGCTGCAGAACGTTGGATCAAAGAACTTAAAGATAAAAAACGTTTTGATAAAGTTGAAAAAATTACCGTGGACTTATATGGATCACTATCTTTAACTGGAAAAGGTCACGCCACAGATTTAGCCGTTTTATTAGGTTTAAGTGGTGCGGATCCTGAACGTATACCTGTTGATACTATAGACACTATTATTGCATCTATAAAAAACACTAATACATTAAATTTTAACAACGAAAAGTCTTTACCTTTTACGGCTAGCTCAGATATAATATTCAATAAAAAATTTTTACCATTTCATGCCAACGGCATGTCATTTACTGCCTTAATCAATGGCAGAAATTACAAATCGACTTACTACTCTATTGGTGGTGGATTTGTAGTACAAGAAGAACGAAAAATCTCTAAAGCCAATAAAATTATATTCTATTGTACATTTCCGTATCCTGTTTCTTACGGAGAAGAATTGCTGAAGTTTTGCAACCAATTGAACTTACCGATTTCTGGTGTTGTTTTAGAAAACGAAAAATCAATTAGAGAAGAAGATTCTATTGATTTTGAATTACAGCGTATATGGAGTACCATGTTAGAGTGCATGTATATAGGTTGCCATACCGAAGGTAATCTACCTGGCGGACTCAATGTAAGACGACGTGCTTATGACATGCACAAAAACTTAATTGGCGATTTTAAATACAATAGTCATGAGGAATGGCTACAAACCATTAGAAAAACAGAAGTAAAATTTAGACAGATTTTAAAATGGGTAAGTTGTTTTGCCTTAGCTGTAAATGAAGTCAACGCTTCATTGGGTAGAGTCGTTACTGCACCAACTAATGGTAGTGCTGGTGTTATTCCTGCTGTTTTAATGTATTACATGGTTATTGAAAATCATGAGGCTGATTTTAGCCACATCAAAAAATTCCTACTAGTTGCTGGTGAAATTGGAAGTATCTTTAAAAAAGGTGCAACCATTAGTGCCGCAATGGGAGGTTGTCAAGCTGAAATCGGAGTTTCTTCTGCGATGGCAGCTGGAGCACTTTGTGAATTATTGGGTGGAACTCCTGAGCAAGTTTTAGTGGCTGCAGAAATAGCAATGGAGCATCATTTAGGCTTAACTTGTGATCCTATTGGAGGATTAGTTCAAATTCCTTGTATAGAACGTAATTCAATGGGTGCGATAAAAGCCATTAATGCTGCTGAATTAGCTCTAGAAACAGATCCAAACAATGTTAAAGTACCTTTAGACAAAGTTGTAAACACCATGTGGGAAACCGCAAAAGATATGAATACCAAGTACAAAGAAACCTCTGAAGGTGGTTTGGCTGTTGGTGTGCATTTGTCGGATTGTTGATAATATAAAAATAATATTGATAACATTACACTTACAATTATTTAAAGACACTTCTCGCTTTTTTACATTTTAATAAACATATATTTATCATCAATTTATATGGTTTATAGAAATTTGGGGTAAATCATAATTATATCATGAAAGACTCCAAAATTTTATTGTTATTATCAATATTAATTCTGATTACATTTTTAATTGACAATTCAAAAAACAAGCTAGATACTGGCGACATTGCGTTTACATCCTACAATTCAAAAAACAATGATAGTTTTTCAATTGTATTATTAAAGGATATAGCACCCAATACAACAATTTTTTTTACAGACGATGAATGGAATGGAAACAGGTTTGGGACATCAGAAAACAACTTAGCTTGGAATTCCGGTACAACAATGTTACCAGCATTTACAGAAATAAATTTTACCAATATTAAATATAAACCTAATTCAAACTATGGCTTTACAATAGGTAACTTAAACTTAAGTCAGGAAGGAGATGCAATTTTTGCATATATAGGTGAAAGTTTCAAGCAGCCTTTAAAATTTTTATCTGCTATATCTAACGATCCCAATCAATATGGCACACTAATAAACACAAATTTAGAAGAAGGAAGAAGTGCCATAACCCTTCCAATGAACACATATTCAGCTATTTTAAAAGAGAAAATAAAATCATCTAAAGAAGAAATAATTGAACAACTTAATGATTCTAATAATTACAACTTTCAATATAGAACAGTTTCCTTTGCAAGTAAATCCTTTTAAGAAATATGTTTAATCTTCAGAATTTCTTTGACAATTTTTTCTTCGTCTTGTATCTACCAAATACATAATTTTCCATTTACTGTCTTCTTTTATGAGCTGAAAAGAATTCACACCACAATGGCTAAATTTACCTTGATACCAAAACTCGTAAGGTGTCCAAGCATTCGCCATACTACCATCTATTTGGATACTGAAATCTAGTAGCTTTTCTTCAAAAGTTCTATCTTTTGGAATACTAGCAATATTTCTCATAAACATATTAAAATCATCATGCTTCAAAACTGTTTTACCATTGTTATCCGTTGAAATTGATTGTAAAATGATTTTATCGGTAACCATATCTTTTAAGGCTGTAGTATCTTGTTTATGAAACGCATCAAAGAACTCTAAAATGGTTGCTTTTACATTTTCTTGTTCTTTGTCTTGTGCATTTAGCGACAATGTTAAGCCAAATGCAAATAGGAGTAGTATATGTTTCATAAGTTTAAAATTTTAAAGCAAATTACAGATTTGATAGTATTTGTTGCTTCGATTAAAGAAAAGTTTAACAAAACTCATTATTTTTACAAAATTATAATAAATACATAATGTCAGTAGCCAAAAAAGAATACAAAAGAATTACAGTTAAGAGCCTTGTGGATATGAAATCTAGAGGCGAAAAAATATCCATGCTTACCGCCTATGATTACACAATGGCTAAAATCGTTGATGGTGCTGGTATTGATGTGATTTTGGTTGGTGATTCTGCCAGTAATGTTATGGCTGGTCATGAGACTACATTGCCTATTACTCTAGATCAAATGATTTATCATGCCTCTTCAGTTGTAAGAGCTATTGATAGATCTTTAGTGGTAGTAGATTTACCTTTTGGAAGTTACCAAAGTGATCCAAAAGAAGCTTTACGTTCTGCCATTAGAATAATGAAAGAGTCCGGAGGACATGCTGTTAAAATGGAAGGCGGTAAAGAAGTAAAGGAATCTATCAAACGTATTTTAAACGCTGGTATTCCAGTAATGGGACATTTGGGTTTAACACCTCAGTCTATTTATAAATTTGGGACTTATACTGTAAGAGCTAAAGAAGAACAAGAGGCACAACAACTTAAAGAAGATGCTCTAATGCTAGAAAAAGCGGGTTGCTTTGGAATCGTATTAGAAAAAATTCCTGCTGTTTTAGCAAAAGAAGTTGCCGAAAGTGTATCAATACCTGTAATTGGCATTGGTGCTGGTGATGGTGTAGATGGACAAGTACTTGTTTTGCATGATATGCTTGGTATGACACACGAGTTTAATCCTCGCTTTCTACGCAGATACATGAACCTTTATGAAGATATGACAACTGCAATTTCGCAGTATGTAAAGGATGTGAAGTCACTTGATTTTCCAAATGATTCTGAGCAGTATTAGAATAACAATATGATATACAAGCATTGGTCTTTTGTGTTTTTTATTACCGCTATTATACTTAACATATTAGTGTCATACTTTGCTATTAAATCGACATTCTTTATCAGTTATCCTAATCACATTATTGTTTTTAGCTTTATGGCTTTAGGTTTTACACTACTAGGAATAATTTTAGGTATTTTATCTTATGTAAAGAATGAAACTGGTGATTACAAAAAATATATCGGTTTATTTGGAAATACTATTCTTATTCTTTTAGGCATTTTCGGTAATTTAGTCTCAAATGTCTAAAATTATATCTAACAAATCCAATCTTCAGGTCTTATACGAAGACAATCATATTATAGTCGTTAACAAACGTGCTGGAGATATTGTACAAGGTGACAAAACTGGTGATAAGCCGCTAAGTGAGGTGGTAAAGTCTTATTTAAAAGATAAATACAAAAAAGAAGGGAATGTATATTTAGGTGTAGTACATCGTTTAGACAGACCAACAACTGGCATTGTATTATTCTCTAAAACTAGTAAAGCATTGCCTAGGCTTAACAAATTATTCGCTGAAAAATCTGCTAAAAAAACGTATTGGGCTTTGGTTAAAAATGAACCACCAAAAACAAATGACACTTTAGTCCATTGGTTAAAAAAGAATCCTAAAAATAATAAATCTACTGCTTATCCGAAAGACGTTGAAGGTGGCAAAAAAGCCATTCTTCATTACAAAATCATTCAAAAACTTGATAACTTTTATTTACTAGAAATAGATTTGGAAACTGGGAGGCACCATCAAATTAGAGTGCAATTAGCTTCTATTGGTTGCCCTATAAAAGGTGACCTAAAGTATGGTTTTGATCGCAGCAATAAAGATGCTAGTATTAGCCTACACGCTAGAACATTACAGTTTATTCATCCTGTAAAAAAGGAAGGCATTAATATAACAGCACCGCTACCAAATGATGCGCTTTGGCAAGCCTGTGAAATTTAAGTTGTTCTGTAAGGGTATTTTAAACTAAGTACAGTACCTTTTTCTTGTTCAGATTTTAGTTGAAACGTAGCATTAATCAATTCAGAACGTTTTTGCATATTGGTCATTCCAGAACCATTCTTAGCATCAATCATATCAAACCCTACTCCATCATCCTCAATTTTAATGTCTAAATAATCTTGCTGATAATCTAAAACAATGTTAAGTTGATCCGCTTCAGCATACTTTAGTGTATTTGAAATAAATTCCTGAATTATCCTAAATAAGATAATCTCGTCCTTTTTGTTTTCAAAATCTATCTTATTGCCTGTTATTGATACATTAGACTGAATTAAGCCTGTTTTATTTAGTCGCTCAACTTCATTTTTAACTGTGGCATTAAAACCTAAATTAAAAATTACATCACTATTCAATGACTTTGACAACGCCCTAACTTCTTCTAAGGTACTTTTTAGTGTTTCTGCCGCATTCTTAACTTTCGTCCTAGCTTCATCATCCACAACTTTTACAGCGGCATTCATTTGCATAGAAGACATCACAAGCATTTGCCCAATATTATCGTGTAACTCTCTGCCAACATGCTTTAAGGTTTCTTCTTGAATTTCTTGTTGGGTCTTAAAAAGCTCTTCATCAAACGCTTTTTGTTGCTCTATATTTTTTAATAAAAGTTGATTTTTTCGTTTTTGGTAAAAAATAAAAAAAAGAATAACCAATGTACATATGATTATAATTACAATAATCATGTACAAAATTAGATTTCGTTCTGCCTTTGTACTTATTAATCGTTCTCCGGCTTGCAAAATATCAATGCAGCTGAAAGCGATAAATAAAGAAAAGTGTTGAGTGTTAAGTATATTTTCCATTTAAAAAGTACATAATTCCAATCATCTGTTACATTATAAACTTCAAAGAAGTTCATTGGTATAATTATTAAAACCCAAACAAAAAATAGAGTATTGAAATAAAAATAAACTGATTTATAGAACAAAATAATCTTATCTGATCGTAATGTCTCAAAAAAGTAGATTACTATGCATAGCATTATAATCCATAAACTAGCAATACTTATAAATCTTTCATAACTGAATAGGCTTTTAAACCTAAACGCAATAAACAAAACGACCTGAAATAGATACAAATAAAACCCATACTGGAGTATTTTTTTTAATCGATTCGTTTTAATTATACGGCTATTAACATAAAACATTATTGCAGATAGACCAATCCACCAAAAAATAGTGTACCACCAGTAGTTCTTCTCAATTAAAGTATCTTCAATTAGATGAAAATATCCTATTTTTTTAAGAAAGTTAGGGTAACCACCTATTAAATCTACAAAAAAAGTATAGACCAAAAAGTAAATGATATATTTAACAGGTGTGTTTTTGTATTTTTTATACAATAACACACCTGTTATTGCAGCTACAAATTCAATTAAAGATGTAATTAAATCATAATTATCTTTAAGAAATTCGTCCATAAATCATTATTGTGGATAATTAGCGCTAGGTGGATTACCATCTTTTCCCATATTCAACCCATCTGCTCCTTTAATATCATTGCTACCACCTTGCAAAATTGGCAACATACTACCTTGCGATGTGTTTTCAGTACCTGTTGGTATCAAAAACATTGTTGTTAATCCAGCTTGTCCGTCAACATCAGGATAAGATCCTAAATATACACGTAAACCATCCATAGTATAACCTAGCTCACCAGCCTGATTTTCAGCATAATTAATATAACTCTGAATATCATCTATAGACCACCAAGAGGATCTATTATCACCTCCATTTGTTGATTTTTGAAAAAGAGAGTCGTTAATAATACGATGCTTTATATTATAAGCAGCATCTAAAGCACTTGCTTCTTTTGGACTTATAATACCCTTTGGTGCAGTAATTGGTGGTTCAGATGTAAAATCTGAGTCGTTACAGCAATAAAAGTACATTGCCAATGCTCCTAAGATGATTCCTAGAAGGAGTAATCCGAAATTTTTCATAATAAGTAAAGTCTTAAGAATTAATTAATAGTTAAGTCTAAAATATTGATTTTATTTAACAAATGAAATTTTTATTAATTATTTTCTTACAATTTCACTCTTTTAGTCTGATTTTTACGGTATTTCCCATAGTTTTTTGACTAAGTATATTTATAGCATTTTCAGTAAGCTGAAGTATTCTTGGATAACCACCAGTAGTTTGACAATCTCTCATAAGCACTATTAAATTTCCTTGAGGTGTTAACTGCACTGTACCTGGCAAAACAGGAGCGGTTAAAATAGAATCAAGATTGTTTTTTAACAATGGTTCTAGCTGATAAGCCATTCTATTATTAAGGCTTGATACGCTAAAATCATTTTCAAAAAGAAGTTCCTTCTCACTGTTTTTTAACGCACTAAACTCAGGACCTGCAAAGGCTTCAAGAGTATTGTCTGCTATAACCGAGTCATCATATTTTACACTAGCATGGAATTTTTCAAACGTAACGGGTGAACTTTTATAGCTTAATTCATCTCCTTTTTGTATGGTGCTATTTTCTGTAATCGATTTAAATTGGCTTCTACTGTTAAGTACAAGTTCTGTTTTAAAACCGTCTTTTATGGCCAAGTAAGTTCTAAACCCAACTACTGCTCTGCCAAAACTCAATATATCATTAGCATTAATTACAATAGGACTGTTCATTTGTACCGATTTACCATTAAGCTGAGGATTCATATTAGCACCAGAAATTGCTATTATTGTTGGTTTAGCAAATTGAAATACACCACCAATCATAGTCATTTCAATAAATGCAGCATTATCTGCATTACCTAACAACGCATTTGCAAACCTACTTGAATACTTGTCCATAGCTCCAGAAACTGGCACACCATAAATCCTAAAGCCAAAACGTCCCTCATCTTGGATGGTAGAATAAAATCCAGATTTTAAAACCTTAAGCATCTTCAATTAGGGATTTTATCTGAAATTTAGAATTTCTTATACGTTTTTCAATATCAAGATACTCAAGTTTTGAAATTGATTTAAACTTTATCTTGTCTCCTGGTTTTATTGCGCAAGGTGGATTTTGATCAGAATTGAATAACGAAATTGGTGTTTTTCCAATAATATGCCATCCACCTGGACTGTCTTGAGGATAGATTCCAGTTTGCTCTCCACCAATGGCAACTGACCCTTTTTTTACATTTAAATTTGGTGTTGATTTTCGGTCAAAAAACAGTCTTGAATCTAGACCACCTAAGTATAAAAATCCTGGTAAAAAACCGATAAAATAAACAGTGTAAATTCTGCCAGAATGCAACTCAATAATCGCATCTTTTGACAGCTTTTTTTGCTTTGAAAAACCTTCTAAATCTACACCAAATTCAGTATCATAACAAACAGGGATTTCCCAAACTGAAGAATCAATAACATCAGTCTTATTTTGTCTTTTAAAAATGGATTTTAACTTAAAAATTTCATCATTGATATTATCAATAGTAAATTTATATATAATTAATATTGAGGAATATGTAATGATTATTTCAACCTTTTCTTTAATATGTTTTTTTTCAATACCATTTTTGAATTTTAGGATGCTTTTTAGGTTATTTTCATTAATAATCTCTGGCCACTTTATTAAAATTGAGTGTTCATTATACTGGGAATATTGAAGATTAAACTCCATATAAAATTACTGAATTATAATATTATTTTTTGGTAATTTCTTATTCAAATATTTTAAAATTTCCAATGCGTTTTTTGTATCTCCATGCACACAAAAAGTTGATGCTTTTAGGGGCACTTCTACTCCATCAATTACACTTACTTTTTGATGCTGAATCATCAACAATATATGTCTTAAAATTTCATCTTTTTTTTCGAGAATTGCATTCTTATTTTTTCGAGATACCAACGAAAGATCGTTATTGTAATTTCTATCTGCAAAAGCTTCATACGTCACTTCAATTTGCTCCGCTTTCGCTATTTCAGCAACAACCGAATTACAAGGTGCATAAAGTTTTAATGGCAAAGCGATACTTTTAATAACCTCAACTATCACTTTTGCTGTTTTTTCATCTTTTGTTGCCAAATTGTACATAGCACCATGAGGCTTAATATGATGTAACATGGCATTTTCTGTCCGCAAAACATCCTGAAGCACTCTTATTTGCTGTTTTAAGCTCGTATATAAGTCCGCAGCAGCCATTTCCATAATTTTCCTGCCAAAGTTAGCTTTATCCGGAAATGATGGATGTGCTCCAATCTTAACATTATGCTCCTTGGCCAACCTAACCACCTCAGTCATTGTAAAGGTATCACCTGCATGGCCACCACAAGCAATATTACATGATGATAGATAAGGCATTAAGTGAGATTCGTTATCTAAACCTTCACCGACATCTGCGTTGATATCTATACTATAATTAGTCATCAGATTAAATTGAACACACTTAGAATCCCTTTTACACCTAAAAAGATAGTGATTATTAGAATTATAATTCCAAAAACATTCTGAAGTTTTGAGTTTTTATAATTTCCTAAAACTGAAGATTTATTCATCACCCAAAGCAAAAATCCAGCAATTATAGGCAGTAATAAACCATTAGTCACTTGAGCAAATTTTATAATTTCTATAGACTTAAAGCCTATAGTAGAAAATAAAACACCCAATCCTAGTATCACCATCCAAACTGATCTAAAACGTTTCGATTTTAGATTAGAATCCCAACCTAAACATCCACTCGCTACATAAGCTGCTGCTAACGGAGCAGTGATTGCACTTGTAATTCCTGCAGCAAATAAACCTATGGACAGGAAGTATTTTGCATAACTTCCAAATAAAGGCTCTAAGCCTTTTGCCAAATCTGAAGCGTTAGTAATATCCTGTGCAGGAATTGCAGAAGCCGAAATAATAATACACATAGACACCACACCTCCTAAAACCACGGCAATTATAGTATCTTTTTTAGCATAGCCTAAATCGCTTTTGTTTTTCCACTTTGTTTTTGCCAAAGCCGCATGAAGAAACAGATTATAAGGCACTACTGTTGTACCAATAAGCCCAATAATGGTTAAAATACTTTGTTCTGGAAATTTTGGAACAAAAACCCCTTTTAAAACCTCTATTATATTTGGCTTAGTAATTATAGCCGTTATTAAAAACGCTAAACTCATTAAAATCACTAGAAAAACCAAGACTTTTTCCAATACTTTATAATTCCCAATATAGAGCAATACAAATGCAACCAAGCCAATAATTAAACTCATACTTTTAAGTTGCAAACTCCCAATGTCAATAGTTGGATTTCCAAATATGGTCTGCATTCCCAAGGCACCACCACTTATATTACCAGCTTCGTAAGCAGCATTTCCTATGACTATTGCGCTTAGAATTAATAAAATAGCCAATACTTTTAAAATTGGGCTTTTTATTTCTGCCCTAATGATTTCGGACAATCCTTTTTGAGAGACAACACCCAATCGTGCTGCCATTTCTTGGAGTACTATTGTAGCGACAATAGACAACAACATTGCCCATAACAAAGCATACCCAAAGTTAACACCAGCCAAAGTACAGACTGTAACTGTTCCTGGTCCAATAAAAGCAGCAGCTACTAATGGCCCTGGGCCAATGTTTTTAAAAAATTTCTTTACCATTATTCTATGGAATTGAGCGCGTAAATAGCAAAACTCCCTAACCAATGACCACCTTCGTAGCTATCTCCAACAATACTTGGCAGTGAATGATTAATGTGTTTATTTGCAATATTTCTGAGATGTTCAAACTCTGGAATGTCTTTAGCTATTTCATTGAGACTCCACGCTCTTGAGAAGTTAACACCATCGAGATGCACTAACTTGCCGTCTGTTCTATCTGAGACTTTACCAACTTCCAAATCAAAGTCCGTATTATTAAGTTCTGGCATAAAATCATTAATCCATATTTTGAATTCATCTAAAGACAAAACACGTTTCATCAACGCTGCTTCTTCCAAACATGGAGATAAAAAATCAAAACCACTTGGCTCCCATTCTATCGGACAATCTTGGTCGTCACCATAAAAATCTCTGGCACGTTGCTCAATAAGGTTCTTTAATTCCGAATGACCAACAGTTACAGCATAATCATAAGCGAAACTCAATCCGAAAGCCGTATTTGTATGTTCACCTACTCTAATTGGATAGTTGAGTTTAGGCAGAAATTCCAGATATTTACTAACAATTAAATCGGTTAAAGGTTGAAGACAATATTCAAGTTTTCTAGCTCTAATATTATCCCATTTATGTAATTCTTCAGCAAGTTTTAACAACCAAGCCCAACCATAGGTGCGCTCAAAGGATTTATTATGCTCTCCTTTAAAATAGGCAACCTCATTTTCTATATTTTCTATAGAAAAGCTTTTGGTCAAATATTGTTGTATCTCAAAACTTTTATCAAGATCAGGGAATTGACGCAATAAGCTCACTAAGCTCCAATGCCCATGCACAGCAGAATGCCAGTCAAAGCAACCATAAAACGTTGGATGTAATTCTTTTGGAGATTGTAAATCCTCATCACTTCCTAAAGTTTGTCCTAATTTGTTTGGATACTCAACGGTAACGCAGGCTAAGGGTAATTCTGCCAAGTTGTTAGCCTGTTGTAGGTTTAAGGTTGGGACTTCTACTTTTTCAATTGCTCTACTTTTAATAGCGGAATCATTCTTTTCAGAATTTTGGCAACTCAACACTACAAACAAAGCAAAAATAAGATAACAGTATTTCATAATATTAAATAAGATGCTAGTAAAAATACAATATAATTGCGCTTTATATAACTTTTAATAACATCACAATACAAATAGTATAAATAGTTATTATATTTAAATTTTTATATCAGCATTCTGTTTGCAAACCAACTTGTTTTAAACTACCAAAAATGTCAACCGTAAGCAACCGAAAAAAGAAATTGATTAATACATTAAAGTTTTTTGCCGCATATTTAGTTGCTGCCTGGACATTTTTGCAGTTTGTAGACTGGGTTTTAAATCGTTATCATATTTCACCGCATTGGGTAGATATATTACTTTGGTTCTTTATAGGTATTTCTCCTTCATTACTCATTTATTTGTATCATCAGGAACGTTTGAATAAGCGTGTCATAAAACTTCGCGAAAAAATTTTTATTCCTCTCAATATATTTCTACTCATTATCGCATTATATTTTGGATTTGGCAATAGTGACCTTGGCGCTACTACTAAAAATATTTCTTACGAGAATGAAATTGGGGAAATAGAAACTAAAACCATTACCAAAGAAGAGTTTAGAATTGGCATACCTATTTATGGATTTAAACAGATTGACAAAGACAGCACTACGGATTGGATGCGATACGGAATCGGGAAATTGCTCTACGAAGATTTATTACAAAATAAAAATTTAAGCCCTGAATTTGAGTACATTACCAGCACAACAACTAAAATAAGAGAAGCATCATTATTTTATGATTTTTATGTAGATGGAAGCTATCAAAAAGTAGGTGATGAAATTAAAATTACAACACATATAAGAAAAGCCAATAACGGAAAGTCCATTAAAAAACAGACTTTTACTGGACCAGACTTTATGAAATTACTAGATGATATAAGTGTTTTTATCACTTCAGAGGCTGGTTTAGTTGAAAACCATAATAATCTTAATTATATCGACTTACCAATAAATGAGTTTATAAGCAACTCTTTGCCTGCATTAGAAGCTTATGTTAATTATGATTATAGAAAGGCCTATGATATTGATAAATATTTTGCATTAGCATATTTAGAAGAAGCAAAACGAAATACTTTGTATAATAGAGGTAAACTTGAAACACAAGATATTATTGACAAAGCATTTTCACTAAAAAACAAATTGCCCTTACAAAAGCAGTTAGAGATTTATATTCAAAGAAGTTTAGCCTACGAACGCTATGATGAAGCTGAGAAACAAGTAAAATTACAATTAGAAGTTGACCCTACTAACGAATTTTACAATAGGGTATTATTTGCCATTTATGGAGAAACCAAAAACACAGAAGGATTTATGGCTGCTGCTGAAAAGTTGTTTAATGATGATGCTAATTCTTTTTCAGGACTTAATTTAGCAGAAGCTGCAATGGTAAATGGTGAAGAAAATCAGATTATTGAAGCTGTAAATAAATATGAAGTTATACAACCAGCAATAAGTGCCATAAAAATAGAGCCTTTGATACTAAAGGGAGACATAAAGAAAGCTAGGTCTGTTTTTGAAGAATATAAATTATCTAACCCAAATAATTCTAATAGAAATAGAGCATATGATTCTATATTTAATTATTTAAAAGATAACAAACCAAAAATTGATGATTTAAAGCAATTTACAGGCATTTATAGATCTCAGAATAATGAACTTCTTCTAGAGTTTTGGATTAAAGATAATAGATTAATCCGTTTTGTTAAAAACCAAACTATGGATATTATGATACCTGCTGGACCAGATGCTCTAGGAGGTGGTTTTATACAAAATGGAACTTTTTATGGTAAACTTATCAAAGACAATAATGGGAAGATTATTGGGCTTCATAATTATCAATTTAATTGGAACAATACTATTGATAGGTTCCACTGGAAATTAGACGACCACATTTTAGCAGCTAATGAAGCTTATGAAAATCAAGACTTAAAAGCAGCTGATTCACTTTACAAAATTGCCTTTAAATACAATCCAAAACATAGCTATCTAAAAAATATCTCAGAACACATAAACTACATTACTAGCAAGAATATTGATTCTATACAGCTACAAAACGAAAAATTTGCAGGTACATACGGTTCAAGAAAATTTTGGATTGAAGACAATAAGCTTTTTTACAAACGCAAAGGAGAAGAAACTGAATTGGTAAAAGTTGAGTTATTACCTATTTCCGAGAATCGCTATATTGATCTAACCAGATTAGGCACTATCATGGAATTTGCAGAAGATCCATCAGGGAAACTAGCTTCAAAAGCTTATAGCTACGTCGTTGGAAAAGAATTACGATTCGAGTGGGAATTTGTCAATAATGAAGAGGTAGTCAATTACTTTTTAAAAGACGACTAACCCAAAACCTCCCATCCTAATAAATTGTGATACTAACTAATTCTTACAAGATAGTCTTAAAAAACTAAAGTCTAAATCGCAAACCAAATAGAAATCTTAGTTGAGTATTACTGAAGCTTTGATTGTTATTATCTATTGGTTTTTGGAAATAATTGTAGCTCGGCTCAAAAAACAGAATCCATTTTTTTGTGAATTCATAGGAGATGTTGGAGTTTATAGTTCCGCCAAAAATCGTTGAATTAGCAGCAAGGTTTTCTCCTATTTCTTTACCATCTAAAAATGCCTTGTTGCTTGTTATAAAATTCACATTTCCACCAACACCAAGTGACACATCGTATTTGTTTTTTGCGATTAACTTATAAGACACCTCAAAAGGCACTTGTATATAATTAAACTGTTGCTGAAGACTACCTTCACTATAATTATCGACTGCAACTGAACCATCATTAACCAATTGTTCTGAAGGTATAAATAAAATATATTCATTATCCACAATCCCTTGTGAAGCATCTGCTGAAAATGCATTTTCTGAACTCGCGTAGCCTATATTGTTTATTTCCTGACCTAAAACATTTTTACCAATACCAGATTTTATAACCAATCGGTCTGTAATAGCATAAGCCACCTTAAACGTATAAACAAAGTCGTTTTGAGATGCAGTATTAACCTTAGTATCTTGAATGGTTGATTCTGCAGCCGTATTTGACAAACCACCCAAAACTTCTACAGACCATTTTGATGTTTCAAAAACATCAGTATTTATAGAATCGTTTATGGTTTTATTTTCAGCTAAAAGCGTCTCAGATATGTCTAACAGTGTCTTGACTTTAACTTGAGAGATAGAGTCATTACCAGCAATTGCTACATCTTTTATGATTTCTATTTTATTTATATTCTCATCTTTTTTGATAAGAGCAACTTCGCTATCAATACTACTTTTATCATAATCATTTATTTTGTCTTTATTTATAGTTTGCGCATAGCCTTCATTTAATTTAGACTTAAGTTTTTCATCTTTGTTGATAGCATTTTTTTCAGGTATTTGCTCTGTAAGATTACTATTCCTTTTTTCCTTTTGTTTTACTGGATTCGTACTATTTGACAACTGTTTTTGTTCTAATTCATCATTAAACTGCTCTTTTCTATCATTTATACTTTCTTTTAAACCCTCCTCATTGCCATTATTTGTTACAATGCCGTCAATTGGTTTTGTGGTCTTAGAATCTAGTTTATTATTTGAAGGTTCTTTAGGCTGCTCTGTATCTGTAATGTGTTCAGTAGGCTGAGTACCATCTTTAACTGAATTTGTAAATACATATCCAAACAACACCAATAATACTGCAGCAGCAGAACCCCAAAACCACAGGATTCCTCTTCTTTTCTTTTTGGGATGAAGTCTTGCTTCAATATTATCCCATAGTTCCTTAGGAGGCTCTTTAGAAAACCCTTCTAATTCACTGTATATGTCTTCAATATTATCCTTCTTCATGACACTTTTTTGTTTAATTCTTCATTAATCTTTGATCGCAACATTGCTTTAGCTCTGCTTAACAAAGATTTTGATGTTCCTACTGCCATTTGTAATTTATCTGCTATTATTTTATGGTCATAGCCTTCAAACACAAAAAGGTTGAACACCATTCTATAATTATCTGGCAATTGCTGAATGTGTTTTAATAACTCATTTTGAGATAGCGTTATAGTACTAGGCTCGTTAGCACCATCCTCAATACTGCTATTTAAGTCAACATCTTCAATTGCTACATGTAAGCGACGTTGTTTTTTTCGCAAAACCTCTAAAGCTTCATTAACAAAAATTCGCTTTGCCCAACCTTCAAAACTCCCTTTATATTTATATTGGTCAATCTTTTGAAACAGAGTAATAAAGGCGTCTTGGAAAACATCATCTGCTTCGACTTTATTTTTCATATATTTTAGACAAATACCGTACAATACAGGAGAAAGCAACGCATATAATTCACGTTGCCCTTCCCTATCTTTCTCAACACATTTTTGTATGAGTATTCGTAGTTTTTTGTCCAAACTGGTACTAGTCTATATGTTTGTTAAAGTCTTATCTGATATAGTAAGATAAAGGTTTTTGTCAAAATTAATGGATCATAATTACTTTAATTAATGTTTACCAAAAGTCATAAAACCAGAAATAAGAATGCAGTTTTAATATTTAAAATTGAACTGTACTAATTAACTCTAACCCAAAATTATCAGCATAGTTATATTGATATATCACATTTTCACCAACAGCAATTAAATGCGTTGATAACGGAATCACATCTTTAGATGTACCTTGATAGGTATTTTCTAACACTAGCTGGTTAGGATTCTGAGCATCAAACACTTGAATTCCCTCATCGTTACACACATAAAGCACATCATTTTTAATTCCTAAACCGTAAGGATTAGATAAAAAATATGTTGAATACTCTACAGGCATTGTAATATCAGAGATATCAATGACGTTGATTTGGTCTTCAATGGCACCACAATCATTTCCTCCCCTTACTGTTATATAGGCCGTATCCAAATCCACTACTACTGGATCACAACCTGTAGCATGTGTAAAAGACGACGTGTAGGTTGGGTTAAACTCATCTTGTAACCCAACAATATGCATACCGTTGGTTGCACCTATAAACAAATAGTCCTTTTGAATAAACGTAGTTTCGAGCACAGCACCTCCAAACCAGCCACCTAACCATATTTCTGATGTTAAGGAAATGGAATTATAATCCGAAATATCGAAGGTGTTTAGCTGATAATCTTCCAAGGTATATAGCGCATTGCCATAAATTTGAAATTTTGCATAAGAGCCACCTGTACCTATATCGTTCACTGCGGTTGCACCATCAAAAACTCCATTAAACAATTCTAAATTCCACTGATAAATATTCTGCGTGTTTTCTGCTTCAGACCTCTCCATATAAATGGTAGTAAAACTTGCGATAAAATCATCTTCACTTGCCGGATATTCATTAGAATAATAGGTAACATCCTCAGGATAATCCGCATAATAAACAAGCAGATCCTCTTCAACATTTACAAGCTCTATGTTAGATATATTGCTGATATCAAACACTACTAAATCCATAAAATTATCTGCATAAAGAATATTGTCCTTTATAGAAATATCATGTACTCCTTCTAGCTGAATAAACACTAGATTTTGAGGAGATGCAGGATTTTGATTATCAAATATGTGTATTCCTGAATTTTGAGCAATGTAAAATAGCAGGTCATTATAAACATAGATTTTTCCATCTGAATTTGTTGCCTGAGCACTCTTAATGGCAATGGAATTCCTAACTTCAGATTTAGATTTTATAACAGGAACAGTTACAGCAACAGGGTCTAGCAACCTTAGACCATCATCGTCATTGTTGCAATTTGTAAGTTGTAAACACAATATTACAACCAAAACTAAGGGTAGAATTTTGTTTTTCATCAGCTTATATTTTTTTGGTTAATTAAAAGTCTTAAGAAATTCACTATTAGAAATCATCGGTTGAATTCAAAAAATAGCTAATTCCATTAGAACTGTTTTATTATAAGATGAAAAAAATGCAAAAGGTTGCAGTAGTTTTATAAAAAAATTATCCAAGCCAACCTTCGCGATCTAAACTTCTGTATTGAATAGCTTCACTGATATGATTGCCTAAAACGTCCTCAGAACCTTCCAAATCTGCTATACTTCGTGCTACTTTTAGTATTCTGTCATATGCTCTTGCAGATAAATTTAAACGTTCCATGGCAGATTTTAATAATTGTAAAGATGCTTCATCGAGTTTACAGTATTTCCGAATTTGCTTCGTATTCATTTGCGCATTGTAATGCACATTATCTAAATCTTTAAAGCGTTGGGTTTGAATTTCTCTCGCATTAGTAACGCGTTTTCTAATATCAACCGATGACTCTCCCTTTCTATCATCCGATAGTTTTTCAAAAGGTACTGGAGTCACTTCGATGTGGATATCAATTCTATCCAATAATGGTCCGGAAATTTTACTGAGATAACGTTGCATTTCTGCAGGACTTGATGTTACTGGCGCATCAGGATCGTTAAAATAACCTCCTGGACTTGGATTCATACTCGCCACCAACATAAATGAACTTGGATATGTTACGGTAAACTTTGCTCTGGAAATCGTCACCTCTCTGTCTTCAAGTGGTTGACGCATCACTTCCAAAACTTCACGCTTAAACTCTGGCAATTCATCTAAGAATAATACACCATTATGTGATAAGGAAATTTCGCCCGGTTGCGGATAGCTTCCGCCTCCGACAAGTGCGACGTTAGATATTGTATGATGTGGACTTCTAAACGGTCGCTGCGCCATTAAACCTGCATGTGCTTTTACACGACCAACTACCGAATGGATTTTTGTGGTCTCCAAAGCTTCGTGAAGTGTCATTGGCGGCAATATGCTCGGCAATCGCTTTGCCAACATGGTTTTTCCACTTCCTGGTGGCCCAATAAGAATAATGTTATGACCTCCAGCTGCTGCAATTTCCATACAACGCTTTATGCTTTCCTGTCCTTTTACATCTGCAAAATCGAATTCAGGAAAGTCAAGGTTTTTATAAAACTCTTCTCTAGTGTTTATAATCGTTTCTTCTATTGGTTCATCTTTATCAAAATGATTGATGACTTGTATAATATTGTCAACACCATAGACTTTTAAATCGTTGACAATTGCTGCTTCTTTAGCATTTTGGCTCGGCAGAATAAAACCTTTAAAACCTTCTTCCCTAGCCTTTACAGCAATTGGCAAAGCTCCTTTTATGGGCTGCAGACTGCCATCTAAGGACAATTCTCCCATAATGAGATAGTCTTCTAAATCTTCAGCTTTAATTTGGTCTGATGCAGCGAGAATGCCGACTGCTAAAGTTAAATCATAAGCAGAACCTTCTTTACGCAAATCGGCTGGTGCCATGTTGATGGTAATCTTTTTGCCTGGAATACGATAACCGTTATTTTGTAATGCTGCTGCAATACGGTAATTACTCTCTTTTATTGCGTTGTCTGGAAGTCCTACCAAATGGTAGCCAACACCTTTATCTACATTGACCTCAACGGTAACTGTTGAAGCTTCAACACCAAAAACGGCACTTGCGAAAACTTTTTTGAGCATGAAGAATTGATTTTCTATAAATCACTAAGATAACAAGCTATCTAATAAGAGCAAAATGTCCTGTATAGGTTTTTCCATTTTGGCGTTCCAACACAAACCAATAATCACTACTAGGCATTTGCAAACCATTATAAGTACCATCCCAACCCACTGACTCAGGGTCTAACTCTAACAATAATTTTCCGTATCTATCGAAAATATATAACTTATTGAGAAGTTCTTTATTAGCGTTGTCAAGTTGCCAATAATCATTCTCTGTATCGTTATTTGGTGTAAAGAATTTTGGGTATCGTATTAAAAACAGTTCTTTGATGTAAACACCACAGCCATTCCTATCTCTTACATAAATTGTATAATCACTTTGATTTAAGTCATAAAAAATATTTGAATCTTGATATGTAATTCCATCTAAAGAATATTCGTAATCTCCTATTCCGCTAGCAATAATTTGAATATCACTTGAGATTATAGACTCGTCTATCACAACTATTTCTACAGAATCAGGCACTTCAGATTCGTAAACAACAAACGTTTTAGAAACTTCACAAGATATCTCAGGATAATCTCGAAGTACGGTTATACTATAATCACCTGCTTCTGTAATTGTTATACTTGAAGTTGTTATTCCATTAGACCAAAAGTAGTAGTCTAAACCATCACCTGCTGAAACAATTAAACTTTCACCTTTACATAAGTAATACTCATTTTGGATTTCTGAAATATCAGGAACTGGTTTAACAACAAAATTAAAATCACTTATATCATAGCAATCAATGTTTTCTTGACTTGAAACTCTAACATAAATTGTTTGGTCGTCGGTCGACCCAATCACTTCTTCTTGTAATGGATTTATATTTTCTAAGGCATTATCATAAGATTCAAAATAGGATATTATATATTGACTTGTTGACAATTCATTTAATATTTCTTCACTTATTGATTGTAAATCTACATTTTCGAATCCATCATTACTTTCATCATCACAGAGTATTATATCTGACAAATCACCAACAACTGGTCTTGTTGAAGAAATAATATTAAATGATCCGACAGAATAGCACTCAGGAAAATTAACATTTTCAATCCTATAATTTATTTCAGCTTGGTTTAAATTTTGAAAATCTACATTTATTATATCATCATATAATACACCATTATTATAAGCATTTATTTCAGAATTTGTAATATTATTTTCATCTAGCGAAGCATCAAGATATTCTCTCAAATAAAATATTTGTTCCTCACCTTCTTCAAAACAGAGATAAACATCATCGATTTGGATGTCTTCAGGCTTCAAAGCTACTTCAAAATTAATGTCAATCTCCAGTGGGCATAACATAGGATCTAGAGTATTAGTTACAATTGCCCTAATTGTTGCACTTTCACTTAATGAATATTCGTTTGGAAAGGGACTTTCTATTAAGTTACTATTCTCATCATGGTATGAAATCTCTAAGTCACTTTGTCCGTTTAAAATAGAGCTTTCTAAATTACTTGTATCAAAGGTAAAATAGCCATCAGAAGTATCTAAGCAACCAAAATAATCTGGTACTTCACCTATATCATAATCTGAATTTATAAACAGAGTAATAGTAGTTGTCACTTCACAACCACCAGAAGGAATATTTTGATTTTCTGCAATTATAGAAACTATTATATTGGTCATAGGCTCTGATGTTATATAAGGGTCTGGCAGCGGATTAGGCAATTCATTTCCTTCTACATCATAATAGCGAAAACTAACATCTATTGTTTGTAAATCAGAAAGTAAATATTCAAAATTTGATGTAGAAAATTCCACTAAACCATCATTATCATAATCACATTCTTCAATAAACAAAGGACCTGTTATTAAAGGCATCTCAACTACGTGCAATGTTATGTAATGCCCAACACCCAAACATTCACTGTTTAGAGAGTTAACTACCCTGACATATATATCTTGAGCAATAGGTGTTGTGTTGGTATAATTTGCAATATCCTGTATTGGATTTAAATTTCCATATGCATCCAAGAGACTTTCATGATAAGAAATATTTAAATTCTGACCATTTGGAAACATTGCTTCAATTTCTGAATTTACAATACTGAAATCGAATACGGAAATACCATCATGAATATCCATTGATGCATCACATTCATAAAACTCTCTAAAATACGTATCCGGAATCTGTGTTGAAGTAACGTTTAAATTAACTTGGGAAGTGACAAAGCAACCATATTCATTTTCAACTCTTGCCCAAACTGTATCCGTGTCTATAACCTCATTGACATACTGTGTTGGCTGTGTAATTGCATCTGTATCTGTTTCTGCATCTTGTTGCGACTCGTAAAACGTAATCGTTTCGTCTAAATAGTTTAAAGATAATTGCACATTGGCTTCGGTGATGTTAAATGTGGTAAAACCATCCAAATTATCATCGCATTGGCTTAAAGTAACTAGTGAATTAGTGATTGGTAATGCGTATACCTCAATTTCAAAAAATGTCTCCCCAGATTTATCAGAGTCGAATAAGTGCTCTGCTTTTATGTAAATTATTTCTGATTGAAAAGTATTTTCATATACTTCAGGATTTAAAATAAGATTAGTTAATGCTTCATCTTTATAATATGAAATTTGATAGTTAGATAGCGGTTCATTAATTAATATTTCATCTTCATTTTGAGTTAAATCAAAATTAACAAGACCATCTGTGTCTGTTCCGACAGAAGCGTTATCACATAAAGATAAATTAGGCATATTCTGATTAATTATATCGCCTAATACCACACCACACTCTTCATTGAATTTAGTAATTGTACCATCTCTACCATTGAAACTTTGCGCATTAAGAAAATGTCCGAAATTTTCATAGTTTTGAGGTCCGTTATTATAAAACCATATGTTTCGGCTTATATAATAATTGTCATTAGAATCTTTAAAAAAACCACTAATCCTGTCTCCAACAAAATGATGTTGTTCATTAATTCCGCTACTTACAACACGATTTAAATTTCCATCAGCATCATAAATCGCTAAAAAATAATCGTCTGAATAGAATAAAGCTTCTATATTATTCCCATCTGAACTTAAGAACTCTACTTCTTCAGGCAAAAATTGAAAAGCTTGAACTTTACCTACTACAATGATTTCGTCGTTTGATTTTATGACTTTATACCCTGTTCCAGAATAAGAATGAGCCGCACCTTTAATCCATTCACATATTCCATTAGTATTAACTTTAGCAATAAAAAAAGTACCCACATTTTCAGAGGTTATTGTACCATCAGTGTTCTCAAAAATTTGATCTGGATTATTATTATTTCTACAATCGTTAGAACCAGTTATATAAGAATTTCCTTGTTCATCAACAATAGTGGACCAAGCTAAAACTCCTCCATTGTTTACAGGATCGTTTAAAAAACTTTTTACCTTCCATTGAAGTTGGCCATCCTGATTAAATTTAATTAGAAATGTTTTTGATGAATTCCCTGTCCATGAAATAATATCTGGATTATCTGTCTCTCCAGAAGAATAAATTTCTGCATCAAAACTACAATATCCAGTAACATAAACATTATTGTTATTATCACTACCAATATCTATTAGAAACTCACTGTTTGGACCGTCAGTTTTAATACCAGTATACCAAAGTAATTCACCTTGAGGATTAATTTTTAAAACACCTCTATTAACGTAATTAAAATTATTACCCATAATTTCAAAGTTTGATAAATTATCAGTAATGACTCCATTTAAATAAAAATCAAACGTATTATTATTGTAAATATTAACATCTCCACTTAATAATATATTACCCTCTTCATCAATGTTTATTCTTTTACTATAAACATTATCAATGATAATATGCCACAAAATTTTTCCATCTTCATCAAGCTTTATTATAAATCCACCAAACACAGAATCATTTGAATTATTAAATACTATTTCTGTACCCTCAGTATCAAAAAAAGTACCATTAATAGAATGCCCAATAACATATATATTACCTTCATTATCCTCAACAGACCCAAACATTACATCTCTATAAGAATTAGTGTTTTTTTCAGTATATACGATCCATTGAAGATTTCCATCATAATCGTGCTTTGTTAAATAACTCCCGTCTTTATCTTCTAGGTTTGTGTAAATATTATTGTCATTTGAATCGAAAGATTGTTTATTATATTGACCCGTTGTTAGGAAACCACCGCTGACCTCTTCTAAGTCAGTGGTTTCGGGATCGTGATAACCAGGATATTCACTATCATTATATTGACCATTGTATATATCAATTCCATTGTGGATTAATGTCCAACAATCTGTGTTATTTTGTGAAAACGTTATAGAACAAGATAATATGAAGTAAAATGTTAATAAAGAAAAATGTTTTTTCATAACAGTCTTTGAGTAAGATTCAAAGCTAAGTAATTATATTTCTTTAACAAATCCCAAAGCCCTCCACTCATTATAATAAACATTCCGTTTATCGATAAATCCTACATGACCACCATATTTTGGCATTTCTAAATAGAGATTTGGATTTTCTTTTGCCATTTTTACTGGATAGCATGTAGCAGAAAGAAACGAATCGTTAAGAGCATTAATAATTAGTGATGGCACTTTAATATTTGGTAAAAACTGCAAACAACTCGCTTTCTCATAATAGTCTAAGGCATTCTTAAATCCATGCGCTTTTGCAGTATATACATCATCAAAATCAATTAAAGTTTTAATGGATTTAAAATCTGTAACTGGAATATTATCAGGAAATTGAATCAATTTAGGTTTCAGTTTATCTTTTAAATGATTTAAAAACCGAATTGCATAATGTTTGTTCTTTAAACTCAATAATTCATCGCAAGAGCCTTTTAAATCACAAGGTGTAGAAATGGCAATTACGGCTTTAATTTCCTTTGGAACGTCATTACGTTCACCAACATATTTTAAAGCCATATTAGCTCCTAAGCTTATACCTTTGATATAGATGTCGTCATAAGTATCTTTAGATAAAATATGATTAACCACAGCTTCTAAATCTTCTGTAGCACCAGAATGATAACTTCGATACAACAAATTGGGCTCACCACTACAACCTCTAAAATTTACAGCACAAGCATCAATCCCGTTTTGATTGAATAGTTTTGCAGTTCCTGTAATGTATGGTCGCTGCGCATTACCTTCTAATCCGTGAAGCAGAATAATAACTTTGTTTGACTTTTGCTCCGCATAGCTCCAATCCAAATCCAAAAAATCGCTATCTGGTAAAGTGATACGTTCCCTTGTCTGCTCAACTCCTTTAACTCGTCTTGCCAAACCCGAAAATACGGTTGACGTAAAACTTTTCTTTGCCCAAAATGGTGGTTTGTAAGTCGATTCTATTATTGGCATAAATTAAAAGCCCCTTTAATTCCCTAGAGGGAAACTGGAAATATATAATTATTGTTATTTTGAACTTTACGCATTAAAAACTATTATGCCTACATTCTTACACTTTGCGTCTCTGCGTCTTTGCGAGAGATACTTTGCTATAATTAATCCTTCAAAACACTAAACTCAATAGACGAATCATTAAACACCTTATGCGTCTGTGTTTTAAAATCGGTTTCCTTTGCTTCAAAAATATTAGCCACATAGGTTTGAGGATTGGCATCTATATACGGAAAGAAAGTACTCTGAACTTGAACCTGAATTTTATGTCCTTTCTTAAACGTATGGAATACATCTTGCAACTTTAAATTAACAGCTGTTTTCTTGTTAGGCACAAATGGTTCAGGGTTTGTCATGCTATTTCTAAATCGACCACGCAACACTTCACTACGTACCATCATGTGATAATTACTCAATTTTAAATGATCTTGAACATCGTCTGTATTTTCAGTATCTGCTGGAAAAACATCAATTACTTTTACAATCCAGTCAGCTTCTGTGCCTGTTGTAGATACGTTTAGTTTTGCTAAAATATCTCCAGCAAGCGTTATATCATTCTCTAAAACTTCAGTTTCAAAGGTTAATACATCTGGTCGTCTTGATGCAAAACGCTGATCGTCTGTCATGAATTTTCTTGGTGTAAAACCTACTTTGATATCTTCAGTATATGGCACTGGTTTCTTTGGATCACTAATAAAATCTGAAGTCGCAATCATTCTATTGGCACGTTGCGTTAAGCGCTCGTAAGGTTGAAGAAAATAACTTTCTTTAGTTATGTTTTGAGGTGGCCAAGTTTTAAAAGATTCCCATTGTTTTGTGCCAGTATTGAACATGTGTGCTTCTGCTAAACCTGTTTCACCTGTGGCTTCACCTTTAAGGAAATGGTTGAAGAATTTGGTTTCGATATTTTTTTGAAAATAATCTGAAATACTGTCTCCAAAATGGATATTTCCTATTACTTGTCTATCATTATCTCTTGCCCAATCTCCATGACTCCAAGGTCCAAATACAACAGTGTTATAGTTTTTGCTGTTTTCTTCAATACTTTTATACGTATTAAAAGGGCCGTACAAATCTTCGGCATCAAAAAAGCCTCCAACGACCATTGTCGCTGGTTTTATATCTTTTAAATGTTGAATTATACCTCTACTCTGCCAAAATTCATCATAAGTGACATGTGTTTTTAATTGCTCCATAAACACGTTGGTACTATCGTAAAACTTGTCTAACTTACTCAGTGGCATATGATCCAAAAAGAATTGATGCTGATCTTCTGTACCAATATCTGGAAACTCGTACCAAGCTTCTGTAGTTGGAGTATCTTTCATATAACCAAATACCGAAGTTGCGCGCCAATAACTCAATAAATAGGCTCCATTATGAATAAAATCATCAAAAAAGAAATCACCAATACATGCTTGTGGAGACACAGCTTTTAGTGCAGGATGCGCATCTAAAAGTGAATACGTAGCATAGAAACCAGGATATGAAATGCCATAAGTTCCCACATTACCGTTATTATTTTCTACATTATTGACGAGCCATTCAATAGTATCGTATGTATCACTGGCTTCATCGGTTTGCGTTCCAGTTTTATTAGGAATGTAAGCGCGCATATTATCGTAAACTCCTTCACTATTCCAACGACCACGCACATCTTGATAGACCATAATATTCCCTTCTTCCATAAGGTATTTGTTTGGTCCCAACTTGGCTCTAAATCCACTATCTCCATAAGGTCTGCAACTGTATGGTGTACGCATCATTAAAATAGGATAGGTTTTAGTTATATCCTTTGGCGAATAGATAGTAGTATGTAATTTAATGCCATCTCGCATGGCAATCATAACCTCTTTTTTTGTGTAGTTATCTTTTGCAAAGGTGTTTTCGCTATCTACTATTTCTGGAGATTCAATAGCCTGATGTTCAGTTTCTTTACAACTCGAAAGCGTAAATACGACTAATACAATTAGGAAAAATTTCTTTATCATAATGTGGTTGGATTTTGAAAAGTTTAAAGATAGTTAGATTGTTAGACTTTTTTGATGGTTAGAAATCTAAATAATGAAAAATAATATTCATTTTAGGTGACTATAGAAGTTTTTTCAAGAAGCACCAACTACCACATCCGAAAACTCAAACTTACCACCATCAAACAAGCCTTTATCACTCAATTTCAAAGAAGGAATAACCAACAATGCCATAAACGATAAACTCATATATGGAGCATGAAGTTTACTACCTAAATCTTTTGCCATTTTATCTAATTGGGAATATTGCTTGCCAATTGTTTCTGCATTTTGATCGCTCATAATACCTGCTATAGGCAAAGCAACTACCTTTTCTTCTGAATTGGAAACAGCACAAATGCCACCTTCATTTTCAATGAGTAGATTTACAGCTTTACAAATAGCTTCATCAGATACTCCAACAACAATGATATTATGCGAATCGTGACCAACAGAACTTGCAATGGCACCTTCCTGTAGTCCGTAGTTTTTTATGAATGCTATTGCTGGTTTATCATTTTGATAACGATTAACGACAGCTATTTTAAGCACATCTGTTTTGGTGTTAGAGACTAAATTACCGTCGATAATAGTTGAGTTTTCAATAATTTCATTAGTCACTAACTCTCCATCCAAACATTCAATCACTCGGATTTGCTTTGAATTTGATTCGAATCTAAAATCTGCAACTTCTTTTTTTGTTGTATTGAAATTATTCAGGTTTTGAAATTCAACATGCTTTATTTTTGAAACTCCGTTATCGTAAACCAATTCACCATTGATATAGGTTTGAAGCGTTTTAAAGCCTTTTAAATCTTCAACTATAATACAATCAGCAATAGCACCAACATTCAGTAATCCAACATCGAGATTATAATGCTTTACAGGATTGACACAAGCCGCTTGAAGTACTTTAAATACATCAATACCTTTGGCAACTGCACTTGCACACAATTGATTGATATGCCCTAACAACAGGTCATCAGGATGCTTATCGTCGCTACAGAACATCATGTTATTATAATGCTCATCTAACAAACCGATTAAAGCTTCAAAATTCTTGGCAGCACTACCCTCTCGGATAATAACCTTCATCCCTTTTTGAAGTTTTTCCAAACCTTCTTCGTAGGTAAAACATTCGTGATCAGTTGAAATTCCGGCAGCAATATACTTGGTTAAATCATCTCCTCGTAAGCCTGGAGCGTGTCCATCAATGGGTTTGTTGAAATGTTTTGCCCAATCGAGTTTTTTCAGAACTTCTTCATCATCATAAATAACTCCTGGATAATTCATCATTTCAGCCAAATACTTAATATCTGGATTTGCCATTAAGCTTTTAATGTCTTCCGAATCTATAACTGCTCCTGCAGACTCAAAACTTGTGGCAGGCACACAACTTGGTGCTCCAAAATTGAATTTAAAGGGTGTTTGCTTACCATTGTCAATCATAAATTCTACGCCTGCAACTCCAAGTACGTTAGCAATCTCATGTGGATCTGAAACTGTAGAAACTGTTCCGTGCTTAACCGCAATTTTAGCGAACTCACTTGGCACCAACATTGAGCTTTCAATATGAATATGCGCATCTACAAAACCTGATAATATGTAATGGTTTTCTTCGCAGTGCTTTTCTTCGATGGATTTAATCTTACCGTTTTCAATGGTGATTTCTCCTTTAAAGATTTTGCGGTTTTGTATGTCTACAATGTTTCCCTTTAGTTTCAAATTTATATCTATTAAGTGGGCTTCGACTGCGCTCAGCCTGGCATTACTTTTTTAATTTAACTTTTAAAATTCGCTTTGTTTGCTCTGTAACTTTAAAGCGTTCATCAGCTCTCATACCAACTACCCAAACAATGTCGTTATTTGAGGTTAACAGCCAAGTATTTTCTTTTTCTACTAACGATAGCTTTTCGTCTTTTAAATATTTGCTAATCTTCTTTTTTCCTTTCATTCCTGAAGGACAGAAGACATCACCTGCTTTCCAAAGTCTTAATTCTAATGGAAAATTTAGTTTATCCCTGTCAAGATAGATTGTACTACTGGTATTAATTTTAATCGCATCAGCTTCATCAAAAAACAAAATACCCAAAGGTGTTTCTATTGATTTATCGGATTTTTTAATTATGAGAGACTCTTCACTTTGCTCTGAATGACATAAATCAGTTAAAATTAAATACTCACGATGTTTTATTAAGCGATGTGTACTAGAAAACACTTGTTTACCAGATTGCGCGTCAAGTAAATCAACAACGTCATTCCACTCCGTAAAACCATAATCTTTGAATACCTCAAATAAATAGGCTTTAGGATTACTTAACTTTTTGAATTTTGAAATTTTAAACGTTACACCGTTTTTATCAATAGATTTAGTGGCTTTTTTTTCGATTCTTACTAAGCTGTCATCAACTATATCTGCAGTATCGTTTAAGTTTTCTAATGTCGTTTTAAAACTATCTAAAAGGTTTGGGTTTATTTCTTTTAGAATCGGAATAACCTCGTGACGCAATTTGTTTCTCAAATACTTGCGCGACGAATTACTACTATCTTCTCTCCAATTGATATTGTTTGCTTTAGCATAAGCTTCAATTATTTCTCTAGAGAATGGCAATAATGGTCGTGCTATATTAGCATTTATTTCTGGAATTCCCGTTAAACCATTTAATCCTGTTCCACGAGTAAAATTGATTAAAAACGTTTCAAGATTATCATCTGCGTGATGTGCTGTGAGGATATAATCGAATTGTAATTGTTTTGCCAGTTCCGCAAACCAATCGTAACGCAACTCTCGCGCTGCCATTTGGATGGAACGCTTATTTTTATCTGCATAATCTTGTGTGTCGAAATTCTGAACAAAAACCTCTACATCTAACTCTTCGCCTAACTCAAGTACAAAGTCTTCATCTGCATTGCTTTCTTCTCCACGCAGGTTAAAATTGCAATGTGCCAAAGCAAAATTTAGGTTTAACGCTTTGCAGAGATGTGCTAAAACTACGCTATCCACACCTCCTGAAATAGCAATAATAATCCTGCTTTCCTTAAGAAATCCAAAGTGTATATCGATATGTTTTCTAAACTGTTTTAGCATATGGTAAAGATACATTATTGAGCCACTTAAACAATTCCAATACTTTGATGACTAAAATCTAGCAAATCACGTTCTTTTTCGTTAACTTTAAAGGGATGATATAATTTATGGCTTATGAGTGCTTTAAAAGAATTAATATCGAAATCTGCGCGAACTGCATTTGACAAAAAACTACTTTCTGCGCTGCAATATTTACACCCTTATGTAAAACACCGTATCTATATTGCTGAAACCATTGGCATTTTACCAAAAAATATGTTTTCATCTAACGACATTATAGACGAAAGCATCATTAACCTGTATAGCAAGGGCTTTAATGTAGATTCTGAAGCTTCTGCCATAAAGTTGGAGCTTTTTAAAATGGTGGATCTTTACATGAATGTTTTATTTAAAAACGAAGCTTACCACAAAAACACTATTAGTACAGATACTATATTAAAAGATGAGTTGTCTAAACTTGAAGAAGATTACACCGTTGATGCGGACTGGGATTTTATTTTAAACACAGAACTTAGTGATATATCGTACCACCAAGACAACAAAGAACATCTGTATTTGTATGCAGATAAGGAAACCTCAATTTTAAAGGCTTTTGAGGTTAAAAACTTATCTGCATCACCATCACCAAAGGTATTTAGTCAGTTTTATAATTGGTTGCCTTTTAATGTGTCTAATATTGTGGATTTATACATTTTTGGAAAGCTGGATTTTGCATCTATTGCCAAAATAAAAAGGATAGAACAAAAGCGTGTAGAAATGATTTTTGATAAGGTAAAGTTGACTTTTCGCAGACATATTGAGTGATGGTTTAACTTTATGTTTGAAGATCAGAGTTATTCGCCCTAAGTCAAAGAGAGACGCAGAGTTGCATGTGTAACTATTACACAAAGCTACACAGAGAAGGCACGAAGATACGTGGAGAATTACTGCTAAATGATTATCACTAAGTTAGGTCATAATAATACTAGAAAAACTCAAAAAGAAACATTGACAACTGAGACTGACAACTAGTTTTCCAAAACCTCACGCATAGCTTTAGCCTTAATCAAACATTCTTCGTATTCCTTTAGAGGGTCGCTTTTAGCTGTAATGGCACCTCCAACAGAATAAGAAACATATTGTTTGGTTTCATTATAAAGAATACTTCTAATAATCACATTAAAATCAAAATCTCCGTTTGGTGTAAAATACCCAACGGAACCCGAATATAAGCCACGTTTTGTTTCTTCTAAATCTTCAATGATTTTCATTGCTGAGATTTTTGGTGCTCCCGTCATGCTTCCCATTGGAAATGTTGTTTTTATAATATCTACAGGATGTGTTGCCTTGCCAACCTCAGAAGAAATCGTTGAAATCATTTGATGCACCTGCAAAAAGGAATAAACTTTACACAATTCCTCAACCTTAACACTCCCCTTTATAGCTGTATGTGACAAATCGTTACGCACCAAATCGACAATCATAATGTTTTCGCTACGTTCTTTTTCATCATTTGATAATTCAGCTTTTAGCTTATCGTCTTCTTCTTTATTGGAAGAACGCTTTGCGGTTCCTTTTATAGGTTGCGAAATCACTTTTAAGCCCTCTTTTTTGATATAGCGTTCTGGTGATGCCGATAATAAAAATTTGTCTTCAACTTTTAAAAATGTAGCAAATGGTGGTTGAGAAATTTTATTAAGCTTTTTAAAGGTTTCTAAAGGATTAATTTCACTGTCTTCTGCATAAAATTCCTGACAAAAATTAGCTTCGTAAATGTCTCCGCGTTGAATATGCGCAAGCATTTTATTTACTTTTTCAAAGTACTCATCTTTATGGATTCTAAGTTTTATTTTAATATTGTTTTCATAAGTACTTCGACTGCGTTCAGCACAACCACTTTCAATAGTGTTTAAGTCAGCTTCAATGTCATCATCTACCATTTTTAAATATTTAATTTCAACTTTGTCACCTTTGAAAAGAAAGAGTTTTTTGGGTTGAAAAAAATACAAATCTGGAAACTCCAATCCATCAAAGTTTTGAGAGCTTAATGACTCTGTCGTGTTCTTTAGGTCGTATGTAAGGTAACCAAAAATCCAATCGTTAGTTGCGGATTGATACTCTTTTAATTGCTCAAAAGCATCAAAATAATCCGTTTTAAGAGAAGTAAAAGCATCTACTGCCAAAACCGCATCGTAGTTATTATATAGATCACTGTGGTTGTTAGAATCCAACCAAATAACGTCGTCAAACTGCTGGCTCCAAAGCAACAGGTTTTGCTTAAACTTACTAGGATGATGTATTGGGTGAATGACAGTTGTTCTCAATAGAAAAATAATTAGTGCAATTTACCGAAATTTAAACTCGAAATAAAATTGAATACATTTTTAAACAAAACCTTTCTCGCTAGGAAAATGTATCTTTGCCACCTAAAATCATATTGTGACTTTTCAAGATTTAAATTTAAACACACCTTTATATAACGCTTTAGACGATTTGGGTTTTGTAACTCCGACGCCTATACAAGCGGAATCCTTTAGTGTTGTAGCTTCAGGCAAAGATGTTGTTGGCATCGCACAAACAGGTACTGGTAAGACACTTGCCTATATGTTGCCTATTTTGCGAAACCTAAAATATTCTAGACAAGATAACCCAAGGGTTTTAGTTTTAGTACCTACTAGAGAACTGGTTGTGCAAGTGGTTAGTGAGATTGAAAAATTCTCGAAATACATTAACAATCGTGTATTAGGCGTTTATGGTGGCACTAACATAAACACGCAAAAACAAGCTGTCGCTCAAGGACAAGATATTATTGTGGCTACTCCAGGACGTTTGTATGATTTGGCAGTGAGTAGAGTGTTGCAATTAAAATCCATACAAAAATTGGTTATTGACGAAGTTGATGTTATGCTAGACTTAGGTTTTAGACATCAACTACTCAATATTTTTGATATCCTACCAGAGCGTCGCCAAAACATTATGTTTTCTGCTACAATGACTAAAGATGTGGACGACTTGATTACGGATTTCTTTATTAACCCTTCAAAAATTTCGATTGCGGTTTCTGGTACGCCATTAGAAAACATAAAGCAAGTACGTTATGACGTTCCTAACTTTTATACTAAAGTCAATTTATTAGAACATTTACTTCAGGATAAAGATGAATTTTCTAGGGTTTTAATTTTTGTAGCTTATAAAAGAATGGCTGACCGTTTGTTCGATAAGTTAGAAGAGTTATTCCCTAACGAAACCTGTGTTATTCACTCCAACAAAACACAAAATTATCGTCTAAGAAGTATAGAACAGTTTAGAGAAGGCGAAAACAGACTTTTAGTAGCTACGGATGTTATGGCTCGTGGGTTGGATATTGACGATGTATCTCATGTTATAAATTTTGACACTCCTGATTATCCTGAAAATTATATGCATAGAATTGGTAGAACTGGTCGTGCAGAAAAAGAAGGTTACACAATTCTATTTTCTACTGAAAAAGAACAAGAAGCAAGAGAACGGCTTGAGGAGCTTATGCAAATGTCCATTGAAACATTAGAACTTCCTCAAGATATAGACATCTCTACAGAGCTCATAGAAGAAGAACGTCCGCAACTTCAGGAAAGATATAATCCTATAAAAAGAAGAGATGAAGATGCTCCAGGACCTGCTTTTCATGAAAAAAAGGATAAAAACAAGAAAGAAAACCTTGGTGGTTCTTACCGACGTGAAATAGCAAAAAAATATAAAAAGCCTAAAACCAGAGGAGACAAAAACTACAACCGAAGAAACAAGAAAAAATAAAAAAAGCCTCTTCAATTTAGTTGAAGAGACTTTTGTACTTCAAGTACGCAGGATCACATTTTATTATAATAATAAAATCTATAACCCTAACCTTATAGTTGATCCTGCATTTGTACTTGATTTTCTACTAAGTCGTTAATAGGCACTATTAGTTTTCCTTTTTTATTTTTTAGTACCACTGAAATATTTTCTACAGATTCTATAGTGAATTCTTCATTATTAAACGTAATTGCTTGCCCTACTTCAAAAGTCTTACGTGCATAAAATGTTTTAAGCAATTTACCCACAACTTCTCTTGCTCCTAAACCAAAAGCAATGGCAAACGCTAAAAGAAAAGCAGCAATAATCATATTAATATTGTTGGTAATAATCTCTGTATCTATACCTGCTTGGTTTAATGCAGTTATTGAAATGAAGGTAAGTAGTAAGAAAAATATAATTTGACTAATTATTTTCCCACCTGATAAGTCCATGGATTCAAATAGAGATTTAAGTCCGTTTTTTACAAAATTCGCAAATAACAAACCGACAATAAACACAATTAACGCAGCAAATAATTTTGGCAAGTATGATATTAAATCACTAATCTGCTTGGTAATAATATCTAATCCCATAATATCAGATGCTGTAACAAACAGTATGAGATACATAAGATATTTAACTACTTTAGAAACAACTTTTACAGTATCGAAGTTAAGCTTCTTCCCCTCCACCAATTCAATATCATTAAGCTTATCATCTAGCTTATTGGCTTTTGCTAATTTTAAAATCTTCTTTATAAGCTTTACAATTAGTTTTGTAATGATCCATCCAATTACTAAAACTATGATTGCGCCAATGATATTTGGAAATATTTTTGTTATCTCTAGCCAAATATTTTTTAGAGAGCTCATTGCTACTTCTGAAAATTCACTCACTTTTTCCATACTTATTAATTTTAATGTTAGGGTTTATTAAGTATTACTTCTTTCTATTTTTGCTTACAGTTTCTATTACATGACCTAAGTTATATGAAAACAGTTCAGCTAACTCCATAAGCAACTTAGCTACTGCAATATCGTGCATAACTTTGCTCTTGAGTTCCTTAGGAACTTCTTGGAGTGGCTGGTTTATTTGCTTAAATGGATTCTCCATCTTTCATATAATTATCGTACTTATGTACGAGTTTTTCTTTTGCTCTTTTTAGACGCATTTTTACTGCGCTCTCGCCAATATCTAAAGCTTCAGATAACTCTTTAATAGATAAATTATCTTCATACTTTAATAGTAATATCATTTTTTCATCTGGTGAAATTAATTCCATTACTTTTTTCAACTTCTCTACTCTCATACTTGCAAACTCACGAGTTGAGTCTACATCTTCACCTATATTTTCAATACTGTCTGAACTTACTGATTTTTTTTCAATCTTCTTTGCTGTGTTTCTGGTTACATAATTTACACAATGGTTGTATGTAAATGCATATAACCATGTAGAAAATTTTGAACGTCCTTTAAAACTTCCCAGCTTAACAAAGACTCTTAAAAAAACATCTTGAGTTAAATCTTTGGCTTCATCCACACCATTGGCAAATCCATAGCACTTATTGTAAACCATCGACGCATATCTATCGTATAGCACCTCGAACAACAAAGTGTCGTTGGTTTTTACGATAGCTTCTACTAGCGCTTCATCGGTTAGGCTATGAACAGCGTCTTGTGTCAAGAGTTTTTTTAATCGGTTTTTAGTTAGTTGTTATAGTGTAAGACACTACTTTTAAATATAAGTCACATTTTTTTGTAATTTTTCTTACAAAAAAAATCATGTATAAATAATAAATGCCGGAGGATGTAAAATAAGATATCACAAACAGCTTAACATCAATTTATTACAATATCAAAAATTATTTTGACTATCTTACTATTTTACCTTTAAATAATCTTCTATATCTCTAAGATGATGCTGTAAAGCTTTAGCTGAAATTTGGATTTCTATAATTAATAAAGCCAAAGACATAATAAGAAGGAGTAATGCCACACCAAATATCCAAACTGCAACAATATGCTGATTAATGTATATTAAGAACATAGTCAATACACAGAGCAATAAACTTGTTATTCCAAATATCTGCATCCATCGCGTTAAATCGAGGCGCAATTTTAAATTTTTAATTTGACGAATTAATGAATCTTCTTGTTTCTCTAAGTATTTCTCACTTAAGTTTCTAATTACCGCTGCATAAGCTAAAAATCTATTGGTATATGCTAGCATTATTAAAGAAATTGCAGAAAACAATAAAGCTGGTGTGGTTAGTGTTAATTGTTCCATATTGTTATTTCCACAAAATTAAAGAATTAAAAGTTGAGGCAGAAAAAAAGCGAACTTTTTCAAGTTCGCTTTTTGATATAATTATCAGTGAATATTAATCTAGCAATTCATTTATCCTATTTTTATAATCCACATTTTCACTGATTTCAAACGCTTTTTGAAGATTAATTATAGCATTCTTTTTATCGTTTTGGCTTATATAAAATTCTGCCATAGAATTATAAGCATTTTCACTTTTAGGATAATACTTGATAGCTTGTTCAAAGTACATTTTCGATTTTTCAATTTGTTGCATATCCATGTTCATATGTCCTGACATATCTAAAAGAAACTCAGGATATGGAGGAACTTTATAGCCATAATGTTTAAAGAGTTTAGCTTCTCGGTGTTTTATAATCTTCAACAATTCCTCAATTGAAGTTTCTGGGTTATTGATGGCATCTGTATTTTCCATTTGATACCATTGAAAAAGTGCTAGTAAGCCATCTTTTATTGACGATTGTGAAATAGTACCATGTAAATCATTAGGGTAAAATTGCCATTTATAAAATAGATTACTTTTGGAGTTCTTTACTGTATTTGAAAATTTAATATTAGAACGTGCAAAAAGCGTAAAGTCAGATGTGTCTTGCATAACATTGTCAATGGTAACATCTTTGTTTTGCATATGTAGCTGTCCGCTTAAAGACATATACAAAGCTTTATTGGATAGTTTTACTTTCTTTAAAACAGAATCCGCTTGCTTGATAAGTTTTTGATTATCCCAATCTAAACTTGGGTCAATACTAATATAATTAGCAAATAAATCTGGCTCATTAATTAAAGTATTAATGGCAAACAATCCACCAAACGAATGACCTATTAAAGTTCTATAATTGGTTGCTCTGTATTTTTCCTCTATATGAGGAATTAGTTCTTGTTTTATAAATTTCAAGAAGCTTTCTGCACCACCATTTTCTATATTAAAGGGTCTTCCATACCTTGTATTAATCTTAGAAGGTGTTAAATCCCTAGTTCTATTTATTTTATTAAAAATACCAATCACTATCATTTCTGGCATAAATCCTCCACTATAAAAATTAAGAACATTCACTACAGTTGGTAAAAACACTTCTCCATCTAGCACGTAAACAACAGGGAATTTCTCGTCAGAGTTTGCCATATAACTTTCAGGCAACTCTACATAAACCTCTCTAAACTCCTTTAACTCCTCTGAATAGATACTATCTGTTTTACCTACTTGCAATAAATAGTGGTCTGATTGTGCATTAATTACCTGTTGAAAAATTATGCCAATGATAAAGTATAGTATAAATTTCATCTTGCTGATATCTGTATTAATATGATTATTTCGTCTTATCGGCATTTAAACACCAACGCAGGATTAATATACCAATTCTCGCCACAACAAAGGTAAAGAGTCCGAATGTTGCTGTTAATAATGAAACCTTAAGACCACCTGCAAATATCGAAGGATCTGGATCTCCCATTGCTTCAACAGAATCGAAAGCTGTTATTAAACCGATGACAGAACCTAAAAATCCTATAACTAATCCTAGCAAGCTAGAATCAACGGTTAATTTTAACATTTTTTCGGCTCGGATGGCATTTCCTTTAAAACTCATAAATCCTCTTACTAAAAAGAAAACAGAAAGCAATAAACAGATTAAAATAAGCGACATAAATAAAGGGCCGCCTTCGTAAAATCTGTCCACAAATTGTAGTGGTATTATTGAAATATTTGAAATTACTAGTTCGTTCATAATTGATGATTTTAATTAAACATACTCCAAACCTAAACTTTTAAAGCGTCGAATATCTTAAAATGCGATAGATTACCAATTTAATAAGCGATTAAACAAAATGCTAAAACCATAGCTAAACCTGTCATTCGTCTACAAACTCACAAATCACTCTAAAAATATAGTATTATTGTATGTAAAAGTTTGCTAAATGCTAAAAACAGACTTCGTATTAAAAAAAATAGGGCAAGGCCTACTCCATCTTATATTTTGGTGTGGTGTGTTACTGTTCTATACCTATTTTTTTGGAGTTGGTAGTAACAATTTTAACGACACCTTAGTATATTCATTGTTCTTAATGCCTATAACTATTTCGCTCACGTATGTTTCTATTTATAAATTGATTCCAGATTATCTTATTACCAAACGGTATTTTCATTTTATTCTTTACAGTTGTTATACACTAATTATCTCTACCTATTTGGTGATGGTTTCTATCTTTTTTAGCCTTATATACATTTCAAATTTTGAATACAGTAGCATGAATCCAGTTACAAAAAACATCCTTTTTGTAATGACAGGAATCTACCTTGTTACCTTTGTTGTAAGTGCTTTTAAACTCATGAAACTTAATATTGATGCTTCCAAAAAAACAAAAACACTAGAAACTAAAATCTTAGAAACACAACTAAAATTAAAAGAGCAAGAATTAAAGTATTTAAAAATGCAAATTCATCCGCATTTCTTATTCAATACCCTAAACACAATGTATGGTTTTGCATTAAAAAAAGCAGATGAAACACCAGAAATGATTTTAAAACTCTCTAATCTGTTGGATTATTTACTTTATCAAGCTGATAAGCCTTTTGTAAATTTAAATGACGAAATTAACCACATAGAGGATTACATAAGCTTAGAAAAAATGCGCTTTAATGACACCTTAAATGTTTCATTTACTAAAAATTTAGATTCAGAATCTATAGAAATTGCTCCTATGTTATTTATTCCTTTTATAGAGAACAGTTTTAAACATGGTGTCATAAAAAATGGGATTTTAAATATTGATATTTCTATTGAAACACACGCCAATACTATTCTATTCCAGATAAAAAATAACAGTACCAAAGATTCTAATTACAAAAACGGCATTGGGTTAGAGAATACAGAAAAACGTCTAAAACTACTCTATCCTAACCAGCATCAACTCACTATAAAACACGATGAAAATGAGTTTAGAGTCGCATTAAATTTAAACCCAAAATCTGCACTAGAAAATGGATAAAGTTGTGTCTTGCATTATTGTTGATGATGAAGCTATTGCTCGTGAAATAATTACTTCGCATTTAGCAAAAATTGAAAATATAGAAATCGTTGCACAGTGTAAAAATGCTATTGAAGCCTTTAATTACATAAGCAACAATACTATAGATTTGGTGTTTTTGGATATTAATATGCCCGAAATTTCCGGAATTGCATTTGCTAAGTCTATTAACAAAAACATTAAAGTTATTTTTACCACAGCCTATAGAGACTATGCTGTTGAAGGTTTTGATTTGCAAGCGGTAGATTATCTTTTAAAACCAATTGCTTTTGAGCGTTTACTAAAAGCTGTAAATCGCTTTTTTGAAGTTAATGCGCAATCTGAAAGCCTTAAAAATGAATCTACAGAAACAAATAACTTCATTTTTGTGCGTTCTAATCGTAAAATGCTAAAAGTAGATTTTGATGCCATTATTTATATTGAAAGCTTTAGTGATTATATTAAAATTCACCTCAATGATACCGTTATTGTTACAAGAGAAACGATCAGTGCAATTGAGGCAAAATTGCCCAAAAATGATTTTTTAAGAATCCACAGATCTTATATTATATGTTTATCTAAAATTCAATCATTTACTAATGAGCATATTACAGTTAATCGAATAGCTCTGCCCATTAGTCGAAGTTATAAGAAAGATGTTTTGAAACGTCTCGAAAAATTTTAACTTTATATAAATAAAAGCCCAAATCTGACGTTATATTATAATAGTCACAGGCTATTTGTTATAAACCGCTTAATGAGTACTAACCTACATAATACCATTCCTAATCTCAAACCTTTTGATTACGAGAGCCATCATGATTCACATCTCATAAATCAGCAATGGGTTTTGGTCAATGGTATCTCAAAAAAGAAATCGGTTTACACCTTTAGAGAGGACAACATCCTTGAAATTGAAAGAAAAGACACTACCATTAAAACGTCGTGGACTATAAATATTAAAAACATATTTTCTATTGAAACTGAAGATGGCCTAATTACAGTTAAGGCTTATTTTAAGGATGATGATATCCTTGTACTTAATCATCAGGATAAGGAAGATTTTGCACTTTATATTAATACCACGCATTACGAAAATGAATTAAACTCTATTGAAGACATACAAAACTACCTTAAGGAAAAGTATCAAAAAAAGGTAAGTAATATCATATATGAGCACGAATTCTATTACATAGAAAAATCTAAAGAATTTGGTCCTTTTACTGTTGAAGAACTCACTGAAAAAGTAAACAATGAAGAAATTAGCGCGTATTGTTTTGTACGCGATGTAAATGAAGATGATTATTCAAAACGTTTACGAATAGAAGATTTAATACAAGAATTATAAAATAAAAAAAAGCGAACATTAACTGTTCGCTTTTTTTTTGTTTCTGAAACAACTTCAGAATAACAATACTATATAAGAACCTGAAGTGCATTCAGGTTAAACATGCAAAGCTCTGTCATCTGTTGCAGCTAAAGCCGCTTCCTTAACAGCTTCCGCAAATGTTGGGTGTGCATGAGAGTATCTCGAAATATCTTCCGCAGAGGCTCTAAATTCCATAGCAGCAACTGCTTCTGCGATTAAATCGGCACAACGTGCACCAATCATGTGTACACCAAGAACTTCGTCTGTAGTTTTATCTGCTAAGATTTTTACAAACCCATCAATATCTCCACTTGCTCTGGCTCTTCCTAATGCTCTAAAAGGAAACTGACCTACCTTGTATGCTGTACCAGCTTCTTTTAACTCCTCTTCTGTTTTTCCTACTGCAGCAACTTCTGGCCATGTGTAAACTACTCCTGGAATTAAGTTATAATCTATATGTGGTTTTTGACCTGCTAAGGTTTCAGCTACAAAAACACCTTCTTCTTCAGCTTTATGTGCTAACATAGCGCCTTTAATAACATCACCAATAGCATAAATGTTAGAAACAGATGTTTGTAAATGTTCATTGACCTCTACTTGTCCTCTATCGTTAAGCTTTACTCCTGCAGCCTCAGCGTTCAATCCATCCGTATATGGACGACGACCAACTGAAACCAAACAATAATCACCTTTAAATTCTACAACCTCACCTTTTTTGTTTTCAGCCTTTACAATGACCTCTTTTCCTTTACGCTCAACAGACTGTACTTTATGAGACACCATCATGTTACACTTTGCCTTCTTAAATACTTTATTAAGTTCTTTAGACAAACCTGCATCCATTGTTGGTAAGATTCTATCCATATACTCTATAACCGTAACTTCTGAACCTAAACGACGATACACTTGCCCTAACTCTAAACCAATAACACCACCTCCAATAATGATTAAATGTTTAGGAATTTCTTTGAGTTTTAAGGCTTCAGTAGATGTTATAATTCGTTCTTTATCTATTGTAATAAACGGCAAATTTGAAGGCTTTGACCCAGTTGCGATAATGCTATGCTTAGCTTCTATTTCACCAGAATCTTTTCCTTCAATCTTAATATGAGTTGCATCTTTAAATGAGCCTAAACCTTCGTAAACATCAATATTATTTTTCTTCATTAAGAAATCAATACCTCCTGTGGTTTGGTCAACAACTGCTTGCTTACGTGCAATCATCTTCTCTAAATTCACTTTGATTTCACCTGGTATTTCTATACCATGCTCTTCAAAATGCTTGGTTGCCTCTTCGTAATGATGCGAAGAACTTAACAAGGCCTTACTTGGAATACAACCTACATTTAGACATGTGCCACCAAGCGTAGAATATTTTTCAATAATAGCTGTTTTCATTCCTAATTGTGCACAGCGGATTGCCGCTACATATCCACCTGGACCAGAACCTATTATTGCTACATCGTATGATTTCATAATATTTTTAATTTATTTTAAATTGTAATGCGAATTGTAATGCTCTATTATAATTTTTTGTACTTACTGCTGTTACATCAGTTAAACCAAAGTAATATCTTAATGAAGTACTTACTTTGTCTGAAATTGCATAACTCACTCCTGCATTAACACCAAAATCCCTGTCGTAAAAAGCTGACTTTACATTTGCATCTGAGCCTGTTCCGTTTCTTGCAGTTACCAATATACCTACTTGTGGACCTGCATCAAAACTAAAGGATTTTGACACAAAATATTTTGCCATCACAGGTAAAGCCACATAATTTAAACGAACTTTTGGTGGTCCATCACCATTTTGCTTAAAACCATAAACTGTAAATAAAAGTTCTGGTTGAATTTTAACGTCCTTTGTTAATCGTATTTCCATAAAAAATCCTGCATGAAAATTGGTCATAGAAGATAAATTACTTGTACCATCACCAACTAAAGATGCAATATTTCCACCAACTTTAACACCTACTGAATGCTCTTGGGCATTTATACTTAGCCCAATTAGAAATACCAAATAAATGAGATGTCTCATATACTACTAACAAATGAGATACAAAAGTACGAATGTTTTTACGGTAAGCCAATAAAAAATAGTCTTGAAGTAGCAAAAGTCGTTTATACTTTTTTAGCTATTAGAGTGAGTTCTGGTTCATGAATAGTTAAAGATTCTACAACATCATTTTTTACCTGAAATGTTATATACACGGAAGAAATGCCATTGTACAAAAACTTGTTATCTCCAATAGGATAAAGACCACCACCAAACTCACCTAGCTTGCCTAACGCCAACATTTTGCGCATGTTTATTTTAACTGAAAATCCGTCCTTTTCACCATCACCATACTTATAGTCTCCTAGATACTTTGGCATTTCATCTTCATTAAACTTTTCATATACCTCACCATCGGCATTGCCAAGTGAAGTCAGGTAATCTATTAGTTTTTCAGAATTTAATATAGCTTCATTAGACATTTTATCCTTCATCCTTAAACCTGCTTTAGCATGTTGTAATAAACTAATCCCATGTGGCCCTTGAGTTTTTTGAATTCCTTCATTAGATTCTATCATAGCTTTAACAACATTGAAGTTACCAAGCATTGCAAATGTAAACATGGTTGGTCTAGCACCTTTACTTATGAGGTAATTTACAATATCTCTTCTGCCTACATGAGATGCTGCTCCTATGGCAGATTCCCAATCCCCAAAACTCCAATCCCAAGTTGCTCTGGCCAATTCCGGACGCTTATCTACCAAAGTTTTAACACGCTCAAAATCGAAGTGCGATTTACCAACCACTTCATTTACTATTTCATCATCAATGGATGGATATCTTGAGGGTAAATTTTTGTTTGGTTCTTTATAATCGACCAAATAATTGGCGTATGAAATACTTGGTATAGAAGCTGCAAGAATTCCGAATACAGAGCTCTTTATAACTGCTCGTCTTGATAGTGATGAATTATTATTTTTCATAATGGCTTATGTTTTTCGTTTCCAGATTAAAATCGATTCGTTTATCCAAGTTTGCGACTTTGGATCGTAATCGTGGCTTAAGGATTTCATGGTGTTACTGTCAGTAAACGTATGTGCGTCTTTATGTTTTAAATATTCACCTCCTGAATAGTAAAATGACATTTCACAATAACGCTCTGTTGCTGTCATTGTAGCTTCTCCACTCGCATAGTATAGTCCGTTCAATGAACGCTGAAAGTAAATGTTCTTCTTTTTGTCTGGAGCATAAAAATCAGTGAACTTCCAAAATATTATCGTGTCATTTTTGGTGTTGACACCTAAAATATCAGCATCAAGTCTCAATGGATCTGTAAGTGATGTTTTTAAAATAAAAACTTTAAAATCTTCGGGATTACTGGCATCGTACTTTGGGTTTTCTGCAACCCAAGTGCCTCCATTGTCTGAAATTGTTTTAAAAAATGCTTCGTGCTTAACCTGTATAGAATCTTTTGCTTGCGAAAAACCAACTGAACAAAAGACAAGAAAAGTGATTGGTAGTATTGATTTCATAATAGAAAATGCGAGTTAGACCTTCAATTTATAAATTTTACAAACTGAACACTATACAATTAGGATAGAATTAACGCCTTGTTAAAATTGATTACGTAGAAAAATCTATGTTTATAAATGAGTATATCTTTATGAGCTAAACTTCAATTGCTGTGGTATGCTTTACTTCATTAATCATAAACATACTATAGGTGCTACCAATATGGTCAATTTTTGTTAGTTTTTTAACCATAAACTCCCTAAACGCTTCCATATCTTCCACCAATACTTTAATAAGGTAATCATAATCGCCACTAATATGGTAGCATTCTAAAACCTCATTAAGTTTAGCGACTTCCCTTTCAAATTTCACAACATACTCTTGTGTATGTTGAACTAGCTTGATATTACAGAACGCTACAAAATCCTTATCTACATTCTTTTTATCAACTAAAGCAACATAACTGCTAATAACACCATTATTTTCTAGTTTTTTAATACGTTCATATACTGCAGTTACAGACAAACCCAAATGATGAGCTAGTGCTTTATTGGTTTGTTTACTGTCCGTTTGTAAAAGTTTTAGCAGTTTCTTGTCTATAGCATCAAAAGTCATAGTTATTTTTTTTCAGATAAAAATCAAATTTGAATAAAATTACAGATTATTAATCTACGATAAAACATTTTAATAGTTTAATTTTCTAAATAAATGAATATCACTTGACAATACATCTATATTTATTGACTTTTGGACATTAATTAAACTTAATAGTTATGGCTTTTAAACCTGCAAATAATATTCAAGATTTACAGTACTTCGGAGAATTCGGAGGTGTAAACCCATCAATTTCAGATTCATCTACCTATACATTTTTATCAGCAAAAACGATGTTCGATACGTTTGAAGGTAACGCAGATGGCTGTTATTTATATTCGCGTCATTCATCACCTTCAAATTTATATTTAGGTGAAGCATTGGCTGCGATGGAAGGCACGGAAACAGCAACAGTTACAGCTTCTGGAATGGGAGCTATTACTCCTGTTTTTCTTCAACTTTGTGATGCTGGAGAACACATTGTAAGCAGCAGAACAATTTATGGTGGCACTTATGCATTTTTAAAGAATTTTACACCACGTTTAGCCATCGACACTACCTTTGTGGATATTACCAAATTAGAAGTTGTAGAAGCTGCAATAACACCAAAAACAAAGATTTTGTATTGCGAGTCTGTAAGCAACCCTTTATTAGAAGTTGCAGATATTAAAGGTTTGGCTGCTTTAGCAAAAAAGCACAACTTAAAATTAGTTGTAGATAACACCTTTTCTCCATTATCAATTTCACCAATAAAACTTGGAGCTGATATTGTTGTTCATAGTTTAACTAAATTTATTAATGGTTCATCAGATACTGTTGGTGGTGTTGTTTGTGGTACGCAAGAATTTATCGATCAGCTAAGGAATGTTAATGATGGTGCTGCAATGTTACTAGGCTCTACGATGGATAGCTTGCGTTCTGCTTCGGTTTTAAAAAACTTGAGAACACTACATATAAGAATGCAACAGCACAGCCTAAATGCTACTTATTTAGCAGAAAAATTTGAAGCAGATGGCTTAAAAACTGTATATCCAGGCTTAGCATCTCATCCGTCTCATGATTTATTCAAATCTATGATGAATGAAAAATATGGTTTTGGAGGCATGCTAACCATAGATGTTGGCACATTAGATAAAGCCAATGCGCTTATGGAATTAATGCAAGAACGCAACCTTGGCTACTTAGCTGTAAGTTTAGGGTTTTACAAAACACTATTTAGTGCTCCTGGCAGTTCCACATCATCTGAAATACCAGAAGAAGAACAAGCCGAAATGGGATTAAGCGATGGGTTAATTCGTTTTTCTATTGGATTAGATGCAGATATTGAACGTACCTATGATATGATGAAGGCTTGTATGGTAGAATTGAATATTCTATAGTTTGAGATAGTCTAAGAATAGTATTTTATTTCCCTTTAAGTCGTTCTATCATTGGAGCAAAAATAGATTTTGCTGTGGCATTTTTATCAAAGTCTGGACCATTGGTTCTCATATCCCAACGTCCTTCTTTCTTAAAAATTTCCATGCTAAACAATGAAGATTCAGCATCATCAGGATTTAATAATGGATATCGTAAATCACTATATCTATATTCACCTTCAATGTCTGTTTTTCTAACTTTATAGTAGTTATCACTAAACCAAGCCAAGATTGCTAAATCTTTATCCTCCATAGGTACAACTGAATTATCTTTTGATATAGATTGCCATTCGGTTATTTTCTTTTCTTCATCTAACAATGAATAAAAGCCCATAAAATATTGCGTATCTGTCTCTACAACACCATACCACAAAATATTATTAAAAATTGTTGGTTGCGTTCTATAACGCTCAAATGAAATATTTTGATTTTTAAGTGAACTTTCAAAAACAGAATCTACCCTATATTTATTAAACAACGTGAAAATCATATATATCGAACTGATACCAATACCCAGCTTTAACCATAATCGACGTTGCTTTTTTTGCCTTTTGAAAAACATTAAAACAATCAGACAAATTAAAAAAGGAGCTGTATAAAATGGATCTGCAACCGATATATTATTAAAAGCCACACGATAATCTGAAAAAGGATAAAACAACTGTGTGCCATAAGGTGTAAAGCAATCTAAAAGTGGATGCGTAAATAATGCCCAAAAGAAAAGCTTTTGCCAATCTCTTAATGTTGTTGAGTTAAATCTTTTGCCTTTATCATAGAGTTTAAAAACTAACCATCCAAAGAGAAAAGCACCAATAAAAGCGAATAAAACAGAGTGCATAAAACCTCTGTGAAAAGCCATGGCTTGTATTTCATTACTATACATCCAAGATCCAATAAAAACATCTAAATCTGGTATAGTACCACCTAATGCGCCAAATAGTAAAGCCTTGTTTCCTATTTTTTTTCCAAGAACAGCTTCACCACAAGCGGCTCCTAAAACAATTTGAGTTAATGAGTCCATATTATGGACAGCAAAATACGATTATTCTATTATGGAAATAGAAATTTTGCTACACTCTTAACCTTATGATATTTTACTGTTACTAATAAGTGCTGTATTTCTGATTACTTCGCGTTGTAAGTTTTCTTTCAACTCTTGTATTTCCTCCATTCTATCAGGACATAACAAACTCTTAGAATTAAATTCTAACAAATACAGATAATTAAGTGTTTTTAGGTTTTTTCCTAATTTGTTTTTTGCCATTCTAAGATCAAATTCATTTATATATCCTTGGTCGTCGTTATTTTGTATGGCTGATAGAGCAATAGGCGAAATGGATTCTTCTACATTTTTACTAAAACCTATTACGTCTAGAATAGATTTCTTATAAGTGTTGAAATACAAACTTGTATTAAAGTCCGTAACAAAACTGATATAAAAGCTAATTGAGATAATAGAGATTATAAATAATAAAGTTGTCATAGCATTTTCATTTAGGGTTAATAAACTGTTTGTATTATTATAGACACGCTTATTCTTTTTTACCCTCCAATCTTTTTTGAGTAAATCACTAAACCTTAAAAATGATTACTGTTAATTTGTTATAAAAAGTAGATTATTGTAACATTACAGAACTAAACTGAATTTAAATGCAAGACGACGACTTATCTAAAATTGACATAGAAGACCAAAAAATTATTGACAACAAAGAACTTAATATATGGGAAGCTCTTGTGCCTGTTTTGATTTTAATGGGTTTATTAGCATATAACATCTTTGGTGCTGAAGGAGAAATGTTTGGTGGGTATTCTAATCAATATATTTTATTAATTGGTGGTTTTGTAGCTTTTATTGGTGGCTTATTAAATAAGGTAAGCCCTATTGTAATGCTAAAAGAAGTATGGGAGAACCTTAAAAGTGTTTTTATACCTATAATGATTTTACTTTTGGTTGGTGCACTAGCAGGTACATGGTTAATAAGTGGAGTTATACCAGCAATGGTATATTATGGTTTGCAAGTGCTAAGTCCAGAAATATTTTTACCTGCTTCTGTGATTATAGCAGCTGTTATATCAATAGCAACAGGAAGTTCATGGACGACCTCTGCAACTGTTGGTATAGCTTTAGTTGGTATAGGTACAGCTCTAGGAATCAATCCAGGAATGATTGCTGGTGCAGTGATTTCAGGTGCTTATTTTGGAGATAAGATGTCACCTCTTAGTGATACAACAAACCTTGCTCCTGCAATGGCTGGCACTGATTTGTTTACACATATAAAATATATGGCATATACAACTGTACCAACGATTGCAGTAACTTTAATTGTTTTTGGAATTATTAGTGCAACTATAGAACCGACTGGTAGCTCTGACACAGATTTTATATTAAGTACAATTGACAAATATTTCAATATTTCACCATGGTTATTTCTAGTTCCTGTTGCAGTTGTAGGCTTAATTCTATTAAAAACAAAACCTTTAGTTGCTCTGGCTTCTGGTGTAATTTTAGCTATAATTTTTGCTTTTATTTTTCAACCAAAACTTATTAACACAATAACTGATTCGTCCAGCGAAACAGTTGTTAATTCTATTCTTACAGATACAAATGTTGAAATTGCAGACAAAGAATATTTAGCTGTCTTTTCTGATTTAGATATAGAAAAAATCAATGCTGACAAAGATGGTCTAGAAAATCTTTTTTCGGATGATGACCTTAAAGGAGTTTATACTGTTGAATCACTAAAAACATTCTTTGCTTCAGACTATAAAGATGAAACCATTTTACAAAATAAAGCTGAAAATTTAGAAAAATTAATCACAATAAAACGACTAAAAAAATTGTTTAGTGCAGGCGGAATGAATGGTATGCTTTGGACAATTTTCTTAATAATATGTGCCATGATTTTTGGTGGTATCATGGATGGTATAGGTGCATTAGCAAGAATTACAAAAGCCTTATTGTCGGTTGCTACTACAGTTTTTGGATTGTTTACAAGTACAGTTATGAGTTGCTTAGGATTAAATATTATAGCCTCAGACCAATACTTGGCCATTGTTATTCCAGGAAAAATGTTCAAAAAAGCCTTTGAGGACAAAGGTTTAGCTCCCGAAAACTTAAGTAGAACTCTTGAAGACTCTGGTACTGTTACTTCTGTATTGATTCCATGGAACACTTGTGGTGCATACCAAAGTGGTGTTTTAGGTGTTGGTGTTGGTGAATATTTTGTATACGCTATATTTAACTGGCTAAGCCCTTTTACGACTTTAATTTTTGCTGCATTTAGAATAAAAATAAGAATGCTCAGAGGAAAATAGGAATTGAAAAATATTAAGACAAATTTTGCTCTAACTATTAATGGAATATTGCAAATTCTAATATCTGTATATTGGATATTTCATTTTTGTAATTTATGGCATTCTTACCATAATATTTATATTCTAACTCCTTTTATAATACCAGATTGGGTTTTAGTATTATTCATATTTATGAGTTCTCTAGGAATACTCATAGGTATATCAGTCATTCGAGGTAAAACAAAAATTAAGTCGGGATATATAAAACTAGCTGTTCTTTTTTTAATTGGAATAATTATTGATTTATTCTGCATTTAAAATATAAATTAAACAGTTATCAGGCAGATTGGCTTAATCTATCTTTTAATAAATTTTTAAAATACTTCTTCATTGCCAATCCTATATGGATGCGTATCTTTGCAGCCAATTTAAAATTTAACATTAAAATAGATTAAAAAATGGCAGTATTAGTAGGAAAAAAAGCACCTCAATTTAATGCACAAGCAGTTGTAAATGGTCGTGAATTTGTAACTGATTTTTCTTTAGATCAATTCATAGGACAAAAGCACGTTGTGTTATTCTTTTACCCAAAAGATTTCACTTTTGTTTGCCCAACGGAATTACATGCTTTTCAAGAAAAATTAGAAGAATTTAAATCTAGAAATACTGAAGTAATTGCTGTATCTACTGATACTGAGCAGTCTCATTTTGGATGGTTACAATTAGAGAAAAACCAAGGAGGTATAAAAGGTATTACTTACCCATTAGTTGCTGACACTAACAAAACAATCTCTAAAAACTACGATGTTTTAGCTGGTGACTATTATTATGATGAAAATGATATGCTACAAGCTGAAGGGGAATTAATAGCATACAGAGGTTTGTTCTTAATTGATAAAGAAGGTATTGTTCGTCATCAAATCGTTAACGATTTACCATTAGGTAGAAACGTTGATGAAGCATTACGTATGGTAGATGCATTACAATTTGTTGAAGAAAATGGTGAAGTTTGTCCAGCTAACTGGAACAAAGGAAAATCTGGAATGGCTGCAACTCACGAAGGCGTTGCTGAATTTTTAGAGAAGCATGTAAACTAAGCGCTTCAATAATTTATATAAAACAAAAAGGTGATTCAATATTGAATCACCTTTTTTAATTGCTATTAATCAACTTATTTTAAATCAAAACGATCTAAGTTCATCACTTTAGTCCAAGCCGCTACAAAATCCTTAACAAAACGCGCTTCACCATCATTAGCTCCATAGACTTCAGCTACAGCTCTTAACTCAGTATTGGAACCAAAAATCAAATCCGCTCTAGTTCCCGAGAATTTCATCGCACCAGTTTTACGATCACGACCTATAAATTCTTTATCTTCTGATGTCGTAGCTTTCCACGTTATAGAAAAGTCCAAAAGATTAACAAAGAAATCGTTTGTTAAGCTCCCTACTTTATCTGTAAATACACCATGTTTAGAACCATCATAATTAGCTCCCAAAACTCTTAAACCACCTACTAGAGCTGTCATTTCTGGTATGGAAAGTGTTAATAAATTAGCACGATCCACCAACATATCTTCAGCAGCAACATTTAACTTAGAACTCATATAGTTTCTAAATCCATCAGCTAATGGCTCTAAATATCCAAACGATTCTAAATCGGTTTGTTCTTGTGAAGCATCTCCTCTACCTTGTGTAAATGGCACACTTATATCATGACCAGCATTTTTAGCAGCTTCTTCAACCGCAGCAGAACCAGCCAAAACAATTAAATCTGCCATAGATATTGTTCCACTAAATTCATTTTGAATGCCTTCTAGTACGTTTAATACTTTATTTAATTCTTCTGGATTATTAACTTCCCAACTACGTTGTGGCTCTAGTCTTAATCGACCACCATTAGCTCCACCACGCTTATCAGAATCTCTATATGTTGAAGCTGAAGCCCAAGCGGTTTTCACCAATTCTGAAATAGATAAACCAGAGGCCAAAATCATTTTCTTTAATGAAGTAATATCTGAATCACTTAGCGTATAGTTGACCGTAGGAATAGGATCTTGCCATATCAATTCTTCCTTTGGTACTTCTGGACCTAAATAACGCTGAATTGGTCCCATATCTCTATGCGTTAATTTGTACCAAGCTTTAGCAAAAGCCTCTTCAAATGCTGCGTGATCTTTATGAAAACGTTCAGATATTTTTCTATACTCCGGATCCATCTTTAAAGCCATATCTGCAGTAGACATCATTAAGGCTTGTGTTCCATTTCCACTTGCTTTTGGTGCTCTTCTCGCATTTGATGCTTCTGTAGGTGTCCACTGATGCGCTCCAGCTGGACTCTTAGTTAGTTCCCAATCGTAGTTTAATAATACATCAAAATAATCATGATCCCATTGCGTTGGATTTGGTGTCCATGGCCCTTCTAGTCCACTTGTAATAGTATCATCTAATACACCAGTACCAAATGTGTTTTTCCATCCTGTACTCATTTCTTCCATTGGCGCACCATGTGGTTCAGCACCAACATATTTACCCGCATCTGCAGCTCCGTGGGTCTTTCCGAATGTATGACCTCCAGCAATCAAGGCTACAGTTTCTTCATCGTTCATTGCCATACGTCCGAATGTAATCTTTATATCGTGTGCAGACTTTAAAGGATCAGGCTCGCCATTTGGTCCTTCAGGATTTACATAAATTAATCCCATATGAGCAGCACCTAGATGACCTTCTAACTCACCATCACTGGTATCATAGCGTTCGTCATTATCTAACCACCCTGTTTCACTTCCCCAATAAATATCTTGTTCTGGTTCCCATACATCTTCTCTTCCTCCTGCAAAACCATACGTTTTAAATCCCATTGATTCTAAGGCGCAGTTACCTGCAAGAATCATTAAATCTGCCCAAGATATTTTATTTCCATATTTCTTTTTTACAGGCCAAAGTAACAAGCGTGCTTTATCTAAATTTCCATTATCTGGCCAACTGTTTAAAGGGGCAAATCTCTGAGAACCAGAACTTGCACCACCACGTCCATCTCCTACTCTGTAAGTACCTGCACTATGCCAAGCCATACGAATCATAAATCCACCATAGTGTCCATAATCTGCTGGCCACCAATCTTGCGAATCGGTCATTAAATCAATAACATCTTGTTTTAAAGCCGCATAATCAACACTTTTAAAAGCTTCGGCATAATTAAACTCATCGCCCAAAGGATTATTTTTTGGTGCATTTTGTCGTAAAATATTAAGTTTTAATTCATTTGGCCACCAATCTCTATTACTAGTTCCTCGACCAGCTGTTTTCTTTTGATCTCCACTCATAAAAGGGCATTTGCCTGCATCAGAATCATTAATATCCCATGCTTCTCCATGATGATTATTATCCATTTTTAAATTGTTTTAAGTTATAATTTCTATTTGCTTAAAATTATGAAATAAACTCCTTTAAATAAAGTCTGCATATTTTTTTATCAAATATTTTAATAGTCAAAATTTATAGTATAGAATATTTGAATAGTATTATTTAATATTACATAAATTTATAAGTAGGAATATTTCTAAAATTTATGTAACTTAATAAAGTAATTTAATACCCATAGATATGAGCACTACAGAATATACAAAAGTTTATTACGGTAATTTTATTTTAGTAACTCGTGTTAAAGATGAGTTAGAACGTACAGGTATTGTCCCAATCATTAAAGATGAAGGAGAATCTCAAAGATTAGCAGGTTATGCTTCAATGAATGCTGGATTTCAAGAAGTTTATGTTCATAACGATGAACTGGATAAAGCTATGGTGGTTGTTAACCGTGTTAAGGCTGAAATGGAGGCCTGAATTTGAAATTCAGGTTAATTTACCCTACTCTAAAAAAAGAATTACAGGTGCTGAAATAAATATTAGTATGACAACAACTAAGGTTATCTGTAAATCTAATTAACAGAGACGAATACTGGTTTGTCATTCTGAACTCTTTTCAGAATCTATCATAAAAATTAAGAGTTAGCCTAAGCCGTTACAGCATACATTTTCTCGCGTTGCTCTTTAATCTTTTTATCACTCATATATTCATCAAATGTCATGTAGCGATCTATAACTCCGTTTGGAGTTAATTCTATGATTCTATTACCTACAGTTTGTGCAAACTCATGATCGTGTGTGGTTAGCAAAATCGTTCCTTTAAAGTTTTTTAAGGAATTATTGAATGCCGTAATACTTTCTAAATCCAAGTGGTTTGTTGGCTCATCTAACATTAATACATTGGCTCTCATCATCATCATTCGGCTTAGCATACAACGTACTTTTTCACCACCTGATAATACATCAGCTGTCTTTAAAGCTTCTTCACCACTAAAAATCATCTTTCCTAAGAATCCTCTAATATAAACCTCTTCACGTTCTTCTTCGGTAGTTGCCCATTGACGTAACCAATCTACTAAAGTTAGTTTATTGTTAAAGTACTCGCTATTATCTAATGGTAAATACGATTGTGTTGTGGTAACTCCCCAAGCATATTTACCTGAGTCCGCTTTTTCTTTTCCGTTTATGATTTGATAAAAAGCCGTTGTAGCTCTAGAATCTTTAGAGTATACGACAACTTTATCGCCTTTAGCTAAATTGATGTCGATATCTTTAAATAACACGTCTCCATCTAAACTAGCAGATAAACCTTCTATATTCAAAATCTGGTCACCAGCTTCGCGGTCGCGTTCAAAAATAATTGCTGGATAACGACGACTAGAGCGCTTAATGTCCGCAATATTTAATTTTTCAATCATCTTCTTTCTACTTGTTGCTTGCTTAGATTTTGCAACGTTAGCAGAAAAACGACGGATAAATTCTTCTAATTCTTTCTTTTTCTCTTCTGCTTTTTTGTTCTGTTGTGCGTGCTGCTTAGCTGCTAATTGAGAAGACTCATACCAAAACGTATAGTTACCAGAGTAGTGATTAATTTTTCCGAAATCAATATCAGAAATATGTGTACAAACAGCATCTAAAAAGTGTCTATCGTGAGACACCACAATAACACAGTTATCGTAATTAGCTAAAAAGTTTTCTAACCAAGAAATGGTTTCGTAATCCAAGTCATTGGTAGGCTCATCCATGATTAACAAATCTGGGTTACCAAATAAAGCCTGTGCTAATAAAACACGTACTTTTTGCTTACCATCCAAATCTGCCATTAACGTATAGTGCAAATCTTCCTTTATCCCTAAGTTAGAGAGCATTGCTGCGGCATCGCTATCGGCATTCCAACCGTTCATTTCTTCAAACTGAACTTGAAGTTCACCTATCTTCTCAGCATTTTCATCTGTATAATCTGCATAAAGTGCATCAATTTCAGACTTCAACTTATATAATGGCTTGTTACCTTTTAAAACTGTTTCTAAAACCGTATCCTCATCATGTTTGTTATGGTTTTGCTCTAAAACAGACATACGTTTGCCTGGCTCTAAATGTACATGGCCAGATGTTGGATCCATTTTTCCAGCAATAATCTTTAAAAACGTAGATTTCCCTGCACCATTTGCGCCAATTATTCCATAGCAATTACCATTGTTAAACGTTGTATTGACTTCGTCAAAAAGTACGCGTTTTCCAAATTGAACTGAAAGATTAGAAACTGATAACATATCTTATATTATTTAATGCTTTTTTTGAGACTGCAAAAGTAGAAAATTAAAGCCATTGAGCGAAATAAATGTACCTCATATCAAGATTTAACGTGCTATTAACAAGGTTTGCGCCTTTCAACATATATTTTTGCTCTGAAAATGATTATACAATTCCCCATGCTAACTAGGTACATAGCTTTATCCGTTGTTTTGGTCTCCATGATTTTTGGGTGCAAAACTAATAATGGTGGTAATGATAGTTATGCCTATATTGGTGGTGAAATTATAAATCCTAAGAACAAAAATGTAGTTCTTTACAACACACATGGATCAGTAGTAGATTCCTTCACTCTTGATGCCAATAATAGATTTATACATAAAATAGCTGATTTTAAATCTGGATTATACTCTATTACACATGGAGGCGAATACCAAATGATACTTTTAGAGGCGAATGATAGTGTAATGTTTAGGCTAAACACTTATGATTTTGATGAATCTTTGGTTTTTACGGGTCATGGTGCCAAAAAGAATAACTATCTTATAAAAACGTATCTCTCTAACGAGTCTGAAGCAAAAAAACTGGTAAAATATTCTAAAATGGAACCAGAAGCTTTCAACGATTTTGTTGAAGAGAGACGTCAACGCCAATTACAAGAGTTCTATGAATTCTTAACGCATAGTGAAGAGTCTGATTTTTTTAAGTCCATTATTGAAGCAAATATAAACTACAACACTTATGCTGATAAGGAGATATATCCTTTTGCTTACTTTGGAAATAACAAACTAATTCACATTAAAGATTTACCTGAAGATTTTTACAGTTACAGATCTGAAGTAGATTTTAACATCAACCATTTAAGTCGCTTTTTTGCTTACAATCGTTTTTTGTTTCATTATATAGACAATGTTGCAACACAAACGTATTATAAAAACAATGCATTCCATAGTACATTTGATAGACATTCGCTAAATTATAACAAATCTAAACTTGATTTAATTGATAGTATTATCTCTGATGAAACTATAAAAAACAATCTTTTAAAATATAAAACACGCGATTATATTAGTAATAACCATACAGAAGAGGAAGCAAACGAAATACTAGACTATTTCTTAGCCAAAAGCACAAATGAAGAAGATAAGCTATACTTGAAAGATCTTGCATCTTCTCTCAGGTTATTAAGACAAGGTAATCCATTGCCCAATTTAGCATTGGTAAACTATAATAACACTGAGCATTTTTTGAAATCAATCATTACAAAGCCAACCGTTATTTACTTCTGGTCTTCGAATTCTAAAAGTCAATACAGAAATAGTCATTATATAGTTGAGGAGCTAAAGTTACAATTCCCTCAGATAGATTTTATCTCCGTTAACGTTAATGACAATGATGATAAGTTTTGGAAAAACATCATAAAAAACTATGATTTTCCAACGATTAACGAGTTTAAGTTTAAAGACTCAAAAGCAGCAAGAAAAACGTTAGCTGTTAATTATTTAAACAAAGCCATTATTGTAGATGAAAATGCTACAATACTTCATCCAAACGCAAATATATTTGCTTCAGAATTTAAAGATATTCTTGAAGAGCTACTACAAAAAAAGCACCTTATTACTAAATAAGATGCTTTTTCCTTTATAGTTTAAGTTAAGTTAGTTTCCTTTTTTGTAATCTGCTAAGAATTTTTCTAGTCCAATATCTGTTAAAGGGTGTTTTAACAATCCAGTAATTGAACTTAAAGGACCTGTCATAACATCTGCTCCAAGTTTTGCACAATCTATTACATGCATTGTATGTCTTACAGATGCAGCTAAAATTTGTGTTTCAAAAGCGTAGTTATCGTAGATATGACGAATTTCTGCAATTAAGTTTAAGCCATCTGTAGAAATATCATCTAAACGTCCAATAAATGGAGATACATATGTAGCACCTGCTTTTGCAGCAAGTAATGCTTGACCAGGCGAAAACACCAATGTTACATTAGTTTTTATCCCTCTATCAGAAAAATATTTGCATGCCTTAACGCCATCTTTAATCATTGGTAATTTAATTACAATCTGGTCGTGTAATTCAGCTAAAGCTTCACCTTCTCTAACCATACCATCAAAATCTGTAGAAATAACCTCTGCAGAAACATCTCCATCTACAATATTGCAGATATCTATATAATGTTTCATAATGTTATCCGTACCTGTAATACCTTCCTTTGCCATTAATGACGGATTGGTAGTTACACCATCTAAAATACCCATATTTTGAGCTTCTTTAATCTGGTCTAAGTTTGCTGTATCAATAAAAAATTTCATAGATAATTTGTTGTGTTTTTAGTTGCTGCGAATTTACGACTTATAACGCTGTTATAATTGACTATTTTTTCAAAATATATTAACAACGCATTTTATAAGTCATAATGCTTCATCAGTAACTTTTCATAAGTTTTATCAGGTAGAATTCGCTTTAAGACAATAGAAAATTTTTGCATAAAAGCTCCAACCTTATAATGGATTTTAGGCTGCTTTGTATTAATAACGTTAAAAATAGCTTCTGCCATTTGCTTAGGATCATTGCCTTCATCTACATGCTCATCCATGGTTTTTAGTGTGTTGCCATACTTTTCCTTATATGGAGAATCCTCTAAAACTGGAGCATGGTAACGACCAGCTGCGATATTAGTTGCAAAATCACCAGGTGCTATGTTGGTCATTTCAATATTAAAGTCTTTGAGCTCCATTCTAAAAGCTTCAGTAATCAACTCTAAAGCTCCTTTACTAGCACTATAAACACCTCGATAAGGCAAACCCATATAACCAGCAATAGAAGTCACATTGATTATTAAACCATAATTTTGATGCCGCATTGTAGGCAAAACAGCCTTAATAACATTAATAGGTCCAAAGAAATTGGTTTCAAAATTTCGTTTTATTTCTTCATCTGGAATTTCTTCAATAGGACCTGTAATACCAGCACCTGCATTGTTTATTAAAACGTCAATTCTGGTTTCATGTTTTAATATTTCGGCTATACACGCACTTATGGTTTCAGGTTTAGTAACATCTAAAGCTACAATAGGAAACTTACTATCTGTATAGTTCTTAGGATTTCTACTCGTTCCATAAACCTTAAATCCTTTAATAGTAAGATACTCACCTACAGATTTTCCAATTCCAGAAGATCCGCCTGTTATTAAAACAACTTTAGACATTTTTCTAAGTTATAAGTTTTGAAGTTAAAAGTACAAAGTTTAAGGAAAACATTATTTTTTGTACGTAATAAGATTTAAGTTTTTTGTACAAAAAAAGGCAAGCTACCTACATCACACCGCTACGACCGCGTACCTTTGCTACGTTCCCGTCCTGGAGGATTAAGCAGGAGCTGGTTGTGTAGGACTTGCCGGCTGCAAAGATACAACCTTTTAATACTTTTGCAATGATTTTTAAACTGAATTTTATTTAATAACTTGCTAAAAAATATATCGGGCTTTATGCAATCATCTAAATATTTCATTCTCCTATACTTATGTGTTTTTTTAATGGGTTGTGGCGACACTAATTCTTCTAAACAAACTGGACTCAACATAAAAATTAAGTCAAAATCACTAATGTTAGGTGATACTTTAAAATTATCTATAGACAATCCAAAAAAACTGAATATCACTAGTGTTACATACCAACTCAATGGTAAGTCAATTGACGAAAATGTTGCCCTAAACGACATTACATTAGGAAAAAAAACCATTACAGCTACAGTAAATTATGACGACAAAACTGCAGCTCTCACAAAAGACGTTACCGTTTTTAATAATATTATTCCTTCCATATACACCTATGAGGTCGTTAACACCTACCCTCATGACATTACATCGTACACGCAAGGTTTAGAGTTTCATAATGGTGAATTGTACGAAAGCACAGGACAGTACAAAGAATCTAAACTTAGAAAGGTGAATTTTGAAACTGGTGAGGTTTTAAAGAATATCAATCTAGACGATAATTATTTTGGTGAAGGACTAACTATATTAAATGACAAAATTTACCAGCTGACCTGGAGAGCCCAAAGAGGTTTTGTCTATGACGTAAACTCATTTGAAAAATTAAGCACCTTTAACTATGGAAAAAGTAAAGAAGGTTGGGGAATTTGTAATAATGAAAACACCATTTATAAATCTGATGGCACAGAGAAAATATGGCTTTTAAACCCTGAAAACCTAACCGAACAAAGCCACATTGAAGTCTATACCGAAAAAGGAAAAATACCAAGTCTTAATGAGTTAGAATGGATAAACGGAAAGATTTTTGCTAATATTTATCAACGCAATGGTGTTGTTATTATTAATCCTAAAACAGGAGGTGTTGAAGGCGTTATTAATTTTGAGCCACTTAGAAAATTAGTAAAGCAACACGACGAGTTAGATGTACTTAATGGTATAGCTTATCATCCTGAGCGTCAAACCATTTTTGTTACTGGCAAAAATTGGGATAAGCTTTTTGAAGTAAAAATAAAGAAGCAGTAAATCAGCTTTGCAAACCTTCGAAAAAACCATAACCGTTACCAAAACTGATTTAGACCAACTCAATCATGTAAATAATGTACGCTATGTGCAATGGGTGCAGGATATTGCAGAATCGCATTGGTTAAAAAATGTCACTAAGGATATACTAGACAATTTTTTCTGGGTGCTCCTTAGCCATCATATTGAATACAAAAATCAAGCAGTTTTAGGTGATGTATTACAACTAAAAACCTATGTCTCCAAGTCCGAAGGTATAACCTCAACACGCTATGTAGAGATTACAAATAAAAATACTGGTAAAATTATCGTGGTTTCGGAAACCAAATGGTGTTTTATGAATGCTACAACAAAACGACCAACGCGCATAACTCCAGAAGTTTCAACACTTTTTGATTAACATTTCATTAGGTTAAAGTTTTTTTAATGTCTTAATGTGTTTCACTATAAAGTCTTTTCTTTAGGGTAACAATCAACTCAATATGCGGCATTTTTACCTTTGCTTTCTTTTAATAGGCTTCCACTCTATTGTAACATCACAAACATTAACTGGTAAAGTATATGATTCTAAATCCGTAGTTGAAGACATGAAAGTCCTCAATAAAACCCAAAACCGATTAAGCGTTACAGACCATGAAGGAAACTTTAGTATTGAAGCAAAGGTTAACGACACCATAGCTTTTAAATCAGTCTTTTATCATCCTAAAGAAATCGTGTTAACTCAAAATCATTTTGATGATATTAATGTTTTTGAAGTTGAAAAAATCATTAACGAATTAGATGAAATAGAAATTAAAGCAGAACCTGAACAACCTGTTTTTGAAGAAGAAACTTATAACGAAAACCTTCATAATCTAATAAAAGAAGATATAAAAAATAATCCTGGACTTTACCAGTCTGCCAATGCAACTTATGGTGTGGATTTTATTTACCTTATAGGACAAGTTGTTAAGCTTTTTAAACGAAAAAGACCTAAAACACTAGAATATACACCAATTACTTATACACAAATGGACTCATTGTTTACCAAAAGTTCATTTTTTAATAAGCGGCTCGTTACCGAAAATTTAAAAATTCCAGAAACTAACGTTAACTTGTTTTATGATTTTTGCACTGCAAAAGGCATTAGCTCAGAGTTACTAAAAGAAGAAAAGAGAATGGATTTACTAGAACATTTGGTGGTAAATAGTCAATTGTTTTTGATTCTGCTTGAAGAGTATGGTGAAAATAACGTTATTAAAGATTAAAACGCCTTTAGTAGCAAATTCACTCTTTATTTTTGAAAAACTATTTGTGTATTTGTAGCTGTTTTTCTCATAATAATAAGTCATTATAATAAATCCTAACTTCAAAAGTTATATTTTTAAGCCAAATTATATTTATCACTTATGAAGCGATTGCTATCATTTTTTATTTGTTTAGTTGTCTTAATGTTTTGGAGTTCTTGTCGTAAAGATTTTGATTTCTCTCCAAGCAAAGGAAATCTAAAATTTGCTAAAGACACGGTGTATTTAGATACTGTTTTTACCAACATAGGCTCTAGTACCTACAACCTAAAAGTATATAACCGAAGTGATGATGATATTGTAATTCCTACAATTCAATTAGAAAATGGAGTCGGTTCTTTTTACAGATTGAACGTTGATGGAAGCACAGGACTGGAAGGACCACAAGAAGGCAAGTTTTTTGAAGATGTCGAAATTTTGGCAAAGGATAGCTTGTTTATATTTATTGAAACTACGATTGATATAGAAACTCTTTCGGCATCAGATACACAATTTTTATATACAGATCGTATTCTATTTGATTCTGGCAACAACCAGCAAGATGTGGATTTAGTAACCTTGGTAAAGGATGCTGTTTTCATTTACCCAAATAGAGATGAAGACACAGGAATTATTGAAACGCTAACCTTCGATGTTGATGGAGATGGCACTGTAGATGAAACCACTTTGCAAGGCCGTTTTCTTGAAGATGATGAACTCACCTTCACTAACGAAAAACCTTATGTAATTTATGGGTATGCAGGTGTTGATACAGGAAAAACGTTAACTATGGAACCAGGTACACGTGTTCATTTTCACGCAGATTCCGGAATTATTGTTACCGATGGCGGAACACTAAACATTAACGGAGAACTTAGCACTGACCAAGACGTATTGGAAAACGAAGTTATACTAGAAGGTGATCGTTTAGAGCCCATTTTTACTGATGTACCAGGACAATGGGGAACCATTTGGTTATTCAACGGAAGTTTAAACAACACCATTAATTACGCCACTATAAAAAATGCTACTATAGGTATTTTATCTGAAGGCAATCAAGCAGCTGCAAACGATAAATTAACGATTACAAATTCGCAAATATACAACTCAAGTGGATTTGGTATTTTGGGAAGAGCTACATCAATTTCAGCAGAAAATGTAGTGGTTAACAATTCTGGGCAATCCTCATTTGCAGGAACTTTAGGCGGAAAATATAACTTTGTACATTGTACCATTGCCAATTATTGGAATAATAGTTTTAGACAATTTCCTGCCCTTCTTCTTAACGATTTTATACTAGACGAAAACGGAACTGCCATCACTAATGATTTAACTGAAGCCAACTTTACCAATTGTATTATTTATGGCAATGACAATCCTGAAATTTTATTAGAAGACGAAGGATCGGTTTTTAATTTTAAATTCACCAATTGCCTTATACGTTTCAATAACAGTAATCTTGAAGGGACAGGAAACTACATTTTTAATGACATTACATTCTACGAAGACAATGTCTTTAATCTAGATCCAGATTTTGAAGACCCTTTTGAAAACATGATGCGCATTGGTGCTGATTCTGGTGCTAATGGACTAGCTAATACAGACTTTAACTTTCTAAATGACATTTTAGGTGTATCTAGAAATGTTCCTGAACCAGATTCTGGTGCTTATGAGAGTGTTGTTTTTGATGAGGATTAAAAATCATTAAACTAATCAATCCTATAAGTATAAGATGAATAGAATTTTTATAATTCTTATTGCTCTTTTAGCAACAAATGAATTTCAAGGTCAGTCTATTAAACAACAATCAATTAATGCACAGATTGGATTTGCCGTAAGCTCACCGTATGAAAGTTCAGATGAAGTTGCTGGCACAGGATTCTTTCTTCAAGGTGAATATGTTATGAGAGTAGCTTCATGGCTAGAATTAAAACCTTATGCAGGTTTAGTATTAGCAAATGCTAATAATGAAGACTTGAATGGCTATCCTACTGATGAATTCGCTGAGTCAAGAGCTTTTCTTATTGGCGGAAAAGCAAGAGTGAGAGCACCTATACGCTGGGTAGCTCCATATATAGAGATTGGAATAGGTGCTTCTATAGGAAAGTTTGCTACACTAACTGATTTTACAACTATTGAAAAAAATGGACTGATTTACCATATACCTGTAGCTTTTGGGTTGGAATTAGGCAGAAACAATAATTTTGATTTAGGTTTTACCTTTTACGCCCAACCTTCAGTTGAACAGTCTGTAGGAGCATTCGCTATTGGAATATCATTCCCTTTAAAAACTAAAAAAAGCCCTTCAAACTAAATTGAAAGGCTTAAATTTTTATTATTTGTCATGCTGAACTTGTTTCAGCATCTTACTATTATTTAATCGAATCTTAAATAAATTCAGAATGACAGAGCATTCACTAGGAAACAAACAAAGGTCGTCCTCCCATTAAAGCATTCACTTTCTCGGCAACACCTTCTAATACGGTTTCATTTTCATGATTCATAAGCACTTCGTCAATTAAATCTACTACATAAGCCATATCATTCTCTTTTAAACCTCTTGTTGTAATAGCTGGTGTACCAACTCTAATACCAGAAGTTACAAATGGAGATTCTGTATCAAAAGGCACCATATTTTTATTCACCGTAATATCTGATTTTACCAAAGCATTCTCGGCATCTTTACCTGTTATGTTTTTATTTCTAAGGTCTATCAACATCATGTGGTTATCAGTACCTCCAGAGATTAAATTATAATCTTTTGCAACAAACGCTTTTGCCATAGCATCAGCATTATGTTTTACTTGCAACATATAGTGCATAAAATCATCAGTAAGTGCTTCTCCAAACGCAATTGCTTTAGCAGCAATAATATGTTCTAATGGCCCACCTTGGTTTCCAGGAAACACACCAGAATCTAATAAGCCAGACATTTTACGTAGCTTACCATTCTTTAATGTTATACCGAATGGATTATCAATATTTTCACCCATCATAATCATTCCACCTCTTGGACCTCTCAAAGTTTTGTGCGTTGTTGTAGTTACAACGTGGCAATGTGGCATTGGATCATTTAAAATTCCTTTTGCAATTAAACCAGCAGGATGCGAAATATCAGCCATTAACACAGCTCCGACACTATCAGCAACTTCTCTAAATTTAGCAAAATCAATATCACGAGAATAAGCAGAAGCACCAGCAATAATTAATTTTGGTTGTTCTTTTTGTGCTTGGTCAGCCAACATATCATAATCTATATAACCTGTGTCTTTCTTTACTCCATAAAATGTAGGACGGTATAATTTTCCTGAAAAATTAACAGGAGAACCATGTGTAAGATGTCCACCATGCGATAAGTCGAACCCAAGAATCGTATCTCCTGGCTTTAAACACGCATGAAAAACCGCTGTATTTGCCTGACTTCCAGAATGTGGCTGAACGTTGGCATACGCAGCACCAAAAAGTGTTTTTGCCCTATCTATTGCAATTTGCTCTACTTCATCTACAACTTCACAACCACCATAGTAGCGTTTACCAGGATAGCCTTCAGCATATTTGTTGGTTAATACAGATCCTGCAGCTTCCATAACTTGGTCACTTACAAAATTCTCAGAAGCAATAAGTTCTATTCCGTCAGTTTGGCGTTCTTTTTCTGCTTGTATGAGTTCAAAAATTTGTTCGTCGCGTTGCATAAATAAGGTCTTGTGTTAAATGAGCATCAAAAATACGAATTACATTAGTTTTAGTATTAAAAATTATGTAGGTTTGAATAGAAATTAATGAACATTTAATCAACAAACAGCATTATGCCTTTATCAGCCAATAATCCAAATAGAACATCGTGGTTATACGTCAATAAGTACTCTGATTTTCCTATTCAAAATATTCCATTTGGTGTTTTTTTAACCAGAGAAGATATTATTACCATAGGAACAAGAATTGGAGACACTGCTATAGATCTTGGTGCGCTACATCAATTAGGTTATTTTGATGGTATTCCATTAACAGATGATATTTTTCTTCAGGATACACTAAACGATTTTATTGCAGATGGTAGAAAAACATGGCGAGCAGTAAGAAATCGTATTGCAGAGATTTTTGATGCTAATAACGAAACATTAAAAAACAACACCAAACATAAAGAGATTGTTTGCTTTAGATTAGATGAAATAGAAATGCAAATGCCTGTGCTTGTTGGTGACTATACGGATTTTTATTCTAGTAAAGAACATGCTACAAATGTAGGTGCAATGTTTAGAGATCCAGACAATGCTTTGTTACCAAATTGGTTACACATACCTGTTGGTTACCATGGTCGTAGTTCTTCCATAATAACAACACACATTCCTATCCACAGACCACAAGGACAAACCTTACCAGAAGGAGCAAAAGCACCTGTTTTTGGACCAAGTAAATTAGTGGATTTTGAATTAGAAATGGCATTTATTACAACAGATGCTAATGACTTAGGAGAACCAATACCTGTTGAAGAAGCTGAAGAATACATCTTTGGTTTAGTAGTATTTAATGATTGGTCTGCGCGCGATATTCAAAAATGGGAGTACGTACCATTAGGTCCGTTTTTAGGAAAAAACTTTGCATCATCAATGTCTCCTTGGATTGTAACTTTAGATGCTTTAGAGCCATTTAGAGTTAGTAGTCCTAAACAAGACCCTAAGCCATTAGAATATTTACAAACAAAAGGTAAACACAGTTTTGATATTCATTTAGAGGCTGGCATTATTCCTAAAGGTGGTAAAGAAACTACGGTTTGTAAAACAAACTTTAAATATATGTATTGGAACATGGCGCAGCAATTAGCACACCATACGGTTAATGGTTGTCCTGTAAACTCTGGTGATATGATGGGTAGCGGAACCATTTCTGGTCCAACAGAAGATTCTTACGGTTCTATGTTAGAGTTAACCTGGAAAGGTACTAAACCCATTAAATTAAAAGATGGTACAGAACGTAAATTTATAAATGATTACGATACCGTGGTTATGCGAGGTTATTGCGAAAATGATGACGTACGTATTGGTTTTGGACAAGTAAAAACACAATTATTACCTGTTTTTAATCCTAAGAAAAAGAAGTAATATCTCTAAATATTATAGAAAAACTCGAAGCCTGAAATTAACTTTTAGACTTCGAGTTTTTTAGTTTGGCACAAAGATTGAAATTAATCTTTCATAACCTTTAAAACACAAGATTATGAAACGATTTTTACTATTTACAGTCCTAGTTTCGGTGCTCGTATCTTGTAGTGCCAAAAAACAAATTGAAAGTGCCATTAGTAATGGTAACTATGATGAAGCTATTTCTGATGCTTTAAGAAAATTAGAAAACAACAAAGACAAAAAACGTAAGCAAGACTATGTTGTAATGCTAGAAGATGCTTACTATAAAGTTTTAGAAGAAGATTTGCAGGATATTGCACATCTAAAAAAAGACGGTAATCCAGAGCAATTCAAAACCATCTATAATATTTATTTGGATTTAGAAGCAAGACAGAATGCTATAAAACGTGTTTTACCTTTAAAGATTAACGGAAAAACATTAAATCTAAAATTCAACGATTACAGTTCTGAAATTGTAGATTACAGATACAAAACATCTGATTATTTAATTGGTCAAGGCATTACGTTATTAGATTCTGAAGACAAATACAATGCACGTAAAGCCTACGATATCTTTAGCTATATAGAACGTATCAACCCAAATTTTGAAGAAACCAGAAGTTTAATGGATGAGGCTCGCCATAAAGGAACAGATTTTATTCATGTGGCTATAGTAAATGAAACCCATCAAATTATCCCTCAACAACTAGAGGCTGAATTAGTAGATTTCAATACTTATGGTTTAGACCAATTTTGGACAGTTTACCATGCCAATACAGACGAAACTATTGATTACGATTTTGCTATGGAATTGCAATTAAAGCGTATTAATGTTTCGCCAGAACGTATTAATGAGCGTCAGCTATTAAGGGAAAAGCAAATTGTTGATGGATGGGAATATCAGTTAGACAGAAACGGTAATGTTGTAAAGGACAGTTTGGGAAATGACATTAAAATTGATAAGATTATAAATGTAAAAGCACGTTTTTTTGAAGTATTACAAACCAAGTCCGTTCAAGTAATGGCAGACGTCGTTTACAAAGACTTAAAACAAAACCAAATTGTAGATTCATTTACAATAGATAGTGGCTTTACATTTGAAAACGTATTTGGTCATTTTAGAGGAGATAGAAGAGCACTAAACAGTAGTGATAATAATCTTTTAAGACAACGTCAAGTTCAGTTTCCAACAGATAATCAAATGGTGTATGATACTGGTGAAGATTTAAAGTTAAAACTAAAAAATATAATTAACTCTTATCGTGTAAGACGGAGTTAATTATTATAATCATCATGTTTAAAAAACCTCTCAAAATTGGGAGGTTTTTTTATAATTACAATTTACTTTCAAGCCAACCAAAAATACTGTAAACCAACTTATTAAACCGTCAAAACTATGCCGTATATCACCCAACGAGATAATAGTAGATTATATATGCGCTTTGACGATTTTATTCATCTAATTCTAAGCACAAATGTAAATTTGTCGACCCTATCTACTAATTTTTTTGCGGCAAAATTCTTGCTTGCAATGGTTTACGAGCTATAATTCCTTTAGTGATTAATAGTAATATCTATTTTTAATGAAAAACAAAGGCTTTAAGTCTATTTTTATAATTTTTGTTCTCCTACTTTTTAGGATAGCAAATGGGCAATCTGGTATATATGAGAGTTACTTAATTATCAATTCTGATTTGGATCCTCTTCCAAATGAGTATTATGACTTACAAGCTGAAACTGGAAATCCCGATTTTAATGGAGCTAATTTAGGGACATTTACCCAAAGTAATAGTTTAGTTTTAAATGGAGCTGAACAGAATGTCTATCAATGTGGTAATGACAACATTCTTAATGGCTGGCTTAATTATAGAATTTATGAACAAAGTGCAACTGCACCAGCCTATACATCTTCTTCAATATTGTTTGGGTTTAATAATGGCAATGCCAATCACGGAGTATGTACACCAGCACTTCAACAGCGTTGGGAATCTACAGCAGCTGGAATTGATGTTTTAAATGGATTACCCTCTGGAGAATATTATTTAGAAGTATATACTCATGCTGACGTTGACGATGATAGTGATAACATATTAGACTTTACGCATTATGCTAATGCAGGTGGAACTGATTACCGAGCATCATTTAGAGTTGACAATCCACCAATTGCTAACTGTCAAAACATAACTGTTCAGCTTGATGCTTCTGGTAATGCTACAATTGTTCCTGCCGATATAAATAATGGATCAACTGATGATTTTGATACACCATCACTAAGTATAGATATTAATACTTTTGACTGTACCGATATTGGAACACCTATAACAGTAACCTTAACAGTAGAAGACTCACTAGGTCAAACCGATACTTGTACTGCATTAGTTACGGTTGAAGACAACGTTGCACCAACTGCTATTTGCCAAGATATAACCGTTCAGCTTGATGCCCTTGGCAACGCTTCTATTGTTGCTGCTGATATTGATGGTGGCTCTACCGATAATTGTAGTTCTGTTACGCTTTCTGCATCACCAACCAGTTTTACTTGTGCTGATATTGGTGCCAACAACGTAACACTTACTGTTGATGATGGCAACGGACAAACCTCATCTTGTGTGGCTATCGTTACTGTTGAAGATAATGTTGCTCCAACTGCTAGTTGCCAAAATATAACCGTTCAGCTTGATGCTACTGGTAATGCTTCTATTGCTGCTGCGGATATTGATAATGGTTCTACTGATAATTGTGGTTCTGTATCACTTTCTGCATCACAAACCAGTTTTACATGTGCTGATATTGGTGCTAACAACGTGACACTTACTGTTGATGATGGTAATGGTCAAACTTCATCTTGTGTGGCTATCGTTACTGTTGAAGATAATGTTGCTCCAACTGCTAGTTGTCAAGATATAACCGTTCAACTTGATGCTTCGGGTAACGTTTCTATTTTTGCTGCGGATATTGATAATGGCTCTACTGATAATTGTGGTTCTGTTACGCTTTCTGCATCGCAAACCAGTTTTACTTGTGCGGATATTGGTGCTAACAACGTGACACTTACTGTTGATGATGGTAATGGTCAAACTTCATCTTGTGTGGCTGTGGTTACCGTTGAAGATAATGTTAATCCAACTGCTGTTTGCCAAGATATAACCGTTCAGCTTGATGCCCTTGGCAACGCTTCTATTGTTGCTGCTGATATTGATGGTGGCTCTACCGATAATTGTAGTTCTGTATCACTTTCTGCATCGCAAACCAGTTTTACTTGTGCTGATATTGGTGCTAAAAACGTGACACTGACTGTTGATGATGGCAATGGTCAAACTTCATCTTGCGTGGCTGTCGTTACTGTTGAAGATAATGTTGTGCCAACTGCTATTTGCCAAGACATAACCGTTCAGCTTGATGCTTCTGGTAATGCTTCTATTGTTGCTGCTGATATTGATAATGGCTCTACTGATAATTGTGGTTTTGTATCACTTTCTGCATCGCAAACCAGTTTTACTTGTGCAGATATTGGTGCCAACAACGTGACACTGACTGTTGATGATGGCAATGGGCAAACTTCATCTTGCGTGGCTGTCGTTACTGTTGAGGATAATGTTGCTCCAACTGCTATTTGCCAAGATATAACCGTTCAACTTGATGCTTCGGGTAACGTTTCTATTTTTGCTGCGGATATTGATGGTGGTTCTACTGATAATTGTGGCTCTGTATCACTTTCTGCATCACAAACCAATTTTACTTGTGCTGATATTGGCACTAATAATGTGACACTTACTGTTGATGATGGCAATGGGCAAACTTCATCTTGCGTGGCTGTGGTGATTGTTGAAGATAATATTGCACCAACTGTTAGTTGCCAAAGCATAACCATTCAGCTTGATGCCTTTGGTAATACCTCTATTGTTGCTGCGGATATTGATAATGGCTCTTCCGATAATTGTGGTTCTGTTACACTTTCTGCATCACAAACCAATTTTACTTGTGCTGATATTGGCGCCAACAACGTGACACTTACTGTTGATGATGGCAATGGTCAAACTTCAACCTGCGTAGCTGTGGTTACCGTTGAGGATAACGTTAGTCCAACTGCTATTTGCCAAGACATAACCGTTCAGCTTGATGCCTTTGGTAATGCTTCAATTGTTGCTGCGGATATTGATAATGGATCCTATGACAATTGTGGAATATCTTCAATAACATTAGATGAAACTACATTCAATTGTTCAGATCTTGGAGTTAATACCGTTACATTATTTGTGAGAGATACTTCAAATAATTTAACAACTTGTACGGCAAATGTTACGGTTACAGATCCTGCAGCAAGTGCTACCGTTAGTATTGTATCTGATGACAGTGATAATCTAATCTGTGATGGCGACAATCTAACCTTTACAGCAACTCCTACAGATGGCGGAGCATCTCCTATATATGAATGGTTTATAGATAATATTTCATACGGAACAAACAGTCCTACGTTTACACCAATAACTCCTTTAAGTGTTGGCACACATGATATATATGTAAGAATGCAATCGAGTTTATCTGCTTGCATCAACCCAAAACAAAGTAATACTATTACGGTAACTGTTCAATCCTTACCAAACGTAACCTCTCCTACTCAAATTTGTATTGGAGATACTGGAAATTTATTACCAAACAGCGGAGGAACTTGGATAAGTAATAACACGTCAATCGCAACGGTTGACAATACAGGATTAGTAACTTCCGTAGCAACTGGAAGTGTTACATTTACCTATACAGATAGTACAACCGGTTGTAGTAGCACAACAAATAATGTGACTATAAATGCTTTACCTGTAATTTCTAATCTTCCTACAGACAATGAACTATGCGTAAATGAAACACACACATTATCACCTACCACAGGTGGTACGTGGTCAAGTAGTGATACTGGAATTGCAACTATTACCAACTCTGGTGTTATTACTGGTATCAGTGATGGTTATGTTAATTTCACTTTTACTAATGCAACAACTGGATGTAGTAGAACATCTCCTTTTATTGAAGTACTGGAAATACCAGAAATTACTAATATAACAGCTTCACCAGATACCCTTTGTGCTGGTGACGACAGCATTTTAACAGCTACAATTGCTGGAGCAGGAGTAGGTTCAACAGATATCGTTCTTGTAAACTATAATTTTAATTCTGGTAGTGATTATAGCAGTTTAAATGGACAAGAAGCCATTGGCATTACAAGCTCCTTAACCAGTTCAAATATCCCTTTTGATCGTTCTCAAAGTGGTAGAACAGCAAACAATCCTCCTGCCTTTGCTCCTAACCTATTAGGACAAGCATTAAGACAAATTGATGATTGGCAAGATGGCTATGTTGACCCTAATAATGATCCAGGTGGTATGCCAGACGATGGAGATTGGACTTTTACCTTAGGTGGTGGATCACTGTCTAATTATCAAAATTTTGAAGTTTATTTTGATGCTAAACGTCAAGACGCAGCTGGATTGGACAAAACAATAGTTGTAGAATTTAGTACAGATAATGGTGCGACTTGGTCTTCGGCTGGTACACGAAGCTTACGAGCAGGAACAACATCATACAAAAGGTTTACGCAACCATTACCTGGTGTTACTAATCCTAATAATTTACAAATAAGATTAAGTATCGATGATGGTTCTACATACCTTTCTGGTATTGGTATTTATAGCAATGAAACGAATCCACATGTTCTATTGGATAACTTTCAAGTAAAAGCTTCAGTAGCTGGTCCAGGTTATACATATAATTGGTCTGTAGTATCTGGTGATACAGGGAGTTTACCTGCTTTTACAAACAGTCCTCAAATCACAGTTACACCTAATGTTACTACTGAATACGAAGTAACCGTAACCAGTCTTGAAGGCTGTCCTGCAACCGATACAGTAACGGTTAACGTAAATCCCACACCAGAAATATCATTTTCCACCAATTATTGTCCAAATGTTCCACATAATAATGAAGTAGAGATTACTGCTATATCTTCAATACCTGGAACGACCTTTCAATGGGTTATCACCTATCCAAATATTGGTGATCCTGATTACACACATGGTGGTCATGATAACACATCAGACACAGCTTACGTTGATACTGCAGGAACATATCAAGTTATTGCCACATCACCAAGTGGCTGTACGTCGTCTGCAACTATTAATATTGCTACTGAGCTTGTTGTTAATGGCAACTTTTCGCAAGGCAATATTGGTTTTACTTCAGATTATACCTACCATCCTGATATTGCTGGTAACACTGAACTAGTTAACGATTCAGGCACAAATGGTTATTCTATTTCAACCAATGGTAATGATGTAAATCCTTCTTTTTGGGGCAATGACCATACTGGAGATGCTGCAAGTAATTTTATGGTAGTCAATGGTCATGGCAATACACTTGTAGTATGGAGACAACAAGTAACCATTGAACCAAATACCGAATATTATTTTTCGGTTTGGGGAATGAGCTTAAATGACAATAGCCAAACGGCTCAATTAACTTTTAATATTGATGGAACCAATGTAGGCACTCCTGTAAGTTTACCCACACATCCTAACGATAATAATCCTGGCTCAGATAACTGGACACGTATTTATGGTACTTGGACATCACCTAATCTACCTGGACCACAAAACGTAAATATTGAAATAAGAAATTTAAACAGTTCTAGCGTTGGTGTTGATTTTGGTCTCGACGATATTTCATTCAGTACACTAGATCCATTCATTATATTAACATCACCTGATTATACTGACGACGAGCAAATAATCTGTCAGGATACAGCATTTGAAGATATCACCTACGCTGTTGGTGGTGCAAGTAATGGTGCTGATATTCAATGGTGGTTAGATGGTACACCTGTTGGTACAGGACCATATCCAAACAATACGTTACCGACTGGCATTCAAACAAATTTTAATGGAGAAATCTACCGTATTTCTGGTACACCAACACAATTTGGCACCTATACTTATACCATTTCTACAAGCAGTGCCTGTGGAACTCCAAAAACGGCATCAGGAACAATCGTAGTCAATGAAGCACCAACGGTAAGTATAACACAACCAGCTTCATTAACTGTATGTGAGGCAGATGGAACAATAAATTTAGAAGCCACTCTAGGCGGTAGTGCAATAGATGGTACATGGAGTATTGGTGGCACACCAATAACTACAACGACGGTTGGAAATATAGCTACTGCTACTTATACTATTGCAACTACGGGACCTGTAACATTTACGTTTACTTCAAACGATCCTAGTGGTCCTTGTGACCCAACGGTTGAAACACTAAGCATGGATATTTCTACATATATCACTGCCAATGCTGGAATCGATATCACACGTTCTAATTGCTCTAAAACAACAACGTCACTTGCTGCAAATAATGTTGCTGGACAATGGAGTGTCATTTCTGGGCAACCTGCCAACAGTTATTACTTTGCTGATGCAACAATGTACAATACGGATTTCACTGGTGAAAGTGGTGAAATTTATATTTTACAGTGGGAAGCCACTAACTCAGGTGCTTGTGCAAATGATGTTGATACAATGACTCTTGAAATACCAGATTGTAGAGACCGATTAATTTTTGATGGGTTTGATGACAGTATCTCTTTTGGTGATAATTACGGTTTAGACAGTGGTGCTTTTAGTATTGAAGCTTGGGTAAAACCTGATATTATAACTGGCACTCAAACGATTATCTCTAAAAGAAATAGTAATAACCTTAATTCTGGTTACGATTTAAGCCTGGTCAACAACAGACTTTATTTCCGTTGGAACAACCAAAGTATGTTCTCAACGCAAACCATGAACAACACAAAGTGGTATCATGTCGCTGTAACCTTTAACGGAACTAACACCTATAAACTTTACATTGATGGCTTTGCAATGCAAACCAATAGTAGTGGTTCTTCACCAAATTCAAACACTAACAAAGCTTTAATTGGCGCAATGGACACTACCAATGATTTAGCAATTAATTATTTTGATGGTGTTATTGATGAAGTTCGTTTTTGGAATACCGAATTATCCATCGATCAAATACGTGCTATGATGAATCAAGAAATTGAAGCTAATGGTGCAAATGTAAGAGGTGTAGTTGTTCCTATTGACATTACAGGAGGTTTACAATGGAATAGCTTAATCGGTTATTACCAAATGCTTACTGGTTCTCAAACCACTGTTGCCGATGGAAATCTTTATGATATTTCTACCGTTTCGCCTGTTATTGGTAAACTCAGTAAAATGACAGCCGAACAAATCGAAACCGCACCTATACCATACATTACAAACACTAATGGTGCTTGGGACACAGCAACCACATGGTTAAATGGCAGTTTACAACAATTACCTAACTCAACAGTAAATAGTATTAACGGTACAGCCCAAACATGGAATATCGTCATTTCGCAACACAATGTATCTTCAAATAGGCCAACACGCGTCGCTGGCTTACTGGTTGATTCCAACAAACTGTCTATTACCAATGACCAATTATTAACGGTAGATACGTATTTAAAAATTGATGGCACACTAGACCTAGTAGATCAATCGCAACTGCTACAACCTATGGGAAGTATTGTCGATTATTCCGGAGGTGGTAACCTAGAACGCGACCAACAAGGTACCTCTAACCTATTCAACTACAATTATTGGAGCGCACCTGTAAGTACAGATGGAGCATCATTTACTGTAGCTGGAGTATTATATGATGGCACAACAGCCTCAAATCCTCAGCCTGTAAACTGGACAAGCTCTTACAACGCTAATGCGCTAACAAATCCTATAACTATTAGTAGAAGATGGTTGTTTCTTTATGAAAATTATCCTGAAAATTCCTTTGCAGATTGGAATGAAATTGACGAAAACCAAAACATTCCAGTAGGTTTAGGCTATTCAATGAAAGGTAGTGGTAGCGGAACAGCAGACCAAAATTACACCTTTATTGGACAACCCAATAATGGCACAATTACATCACCTGTAACTGGTGGTTACCAAGCCCTTGTGGGTAATCCCTACCCTTCTGCCATAGATGCTAATGCTTTTATTAATGATAACAACACTGTACTTTCGGATGGTAGTTTATATTTCTGGGAACATGCTGCATCTAACAACTCGCACAATCTAAGCGCTTACGAAGGTGGTTATGCGGTGAGAAACATACTAACAGGTTTGCCAGCCGTTTCCCCTCCTCAAGTTAACGGCACCGGAAATGCTAACAAAATTCCTGGCAGGTATGTTCCTGTAGCGCAAGGGTTCTTTGTAACAGGTAATGCTACTGGTGGAAACATAGTATTTAGAAATAGCCAAAGGGCATTTGTAAAAGAACAAGGCTCTAACTCGGTATTTTTAAGACCTAATGCGGCTTCAACAGACGAAACCATTTCAGAGGAAGGTAATGAAACCGTTCAGTTAATTAGGCTCGATTTTATTAGTCCTGAAAATGCCGTGCGCCATTTAGCTATTGGTTTTACCAACGATGATAATGCTACAGAAGGTATTGACTATGGTTATGATGCCTTAAACCAAGATGCGTTTCCAAATGATATGTCCTTTAATATTGAAGGTGAAAAATTTGTAATACAAGGTGTAAACACTTTTGACGACACAAAAACCTATCCTTTAGACATTGATTTAGCAACTGCAGGACCAATAGAAATAGCATTACGTACGCTAGAAAACTTTGAAGACACTATAGACGTAATGATTTTTGATGCTCTAAACGGCAGCTATACAAGAATAAACGACTATAATTTCCAAATAAATCTCGAAGCCGGAAACTATAGCAATAGATTCTATTTAGTGTTTCAGGAAGACAGCGCACTTTCAACAGTAAAAGAAACGCTTGACCAAGTCATAGTACATTATCTACAAAACACCAATGAGATTTATGTTAGCCTTCCGCAGTCTATACAAATAGAGCAAATGACCTTAATTAATATCCTTGGGCAAACCGTTGTTACTTGGAATAGCAATGACCTACCAACAACCAATACGTTTAAAATCCCAGTTGAAAAGGTTTCTGAAGGCAGTTACATTCTAAAAGTAAAAACCGACAAAGGTTTTATAAACAAAAAGCTTATTGTTAAATATTAGTTGATCTAACGGTATAAAAGACACTAATAAAAAAAGCCTTTAGTATAAATTACTTGAGGCTTTTTTTGTGCTTTACGGATTTTTAAATAGTTAATTTCGTATTTAAACTCCTATTTTAGCAAATACAAACTGAATAGAAAGTCCATGAGGACTTTAGTAAGTAAGATAGAACTAGCAATTAATTTTATACGGTATTACCTGCTGGCTTTTTTTTTCCTATTCTAATTTTTGTTCTTCAGTCATTGTAATATTGACTATCGAAACGAATAAAGTAATAAAAACGATAATTTAACTTTCCCACCTAAACTCGCAAACCGGCTGTTCCCAGCAGTCTATAATTATTTAGTTTTATTTTTGCGAATAATTCTTGTACGAATATTTGCAACTATTCCCACAAGAGCTAAACGTTTAACACCAAAAATAGAAAAACGTATTTCAGCAATATTTCGGAATAAAAATGCTTGTTTACCTATGTAATATCCTCGTTTAATGTAAACGCTTGTGTTTTCTTCACTTGGCAAAGACTTGATTGCGTTTAATAATTCTTCTTTACTAAACTGACTTTTCTCTCCAAATTTTTCGATATCTTCGATTAGTTCATCAATAAGTGTATTTAGTTTATCATCAGAAAAACTTAAATAGATGATTTTATCTTTCTTTTTCTTTTTAGCAATAATGAAATCTTTCTTCTTCTTAATTTCATTAGCCTTAGTATTATTTTTTTTATTAATCTCTAAATTAGGGATATTCAAAGATTCTAAATATCTCATATCGCATATTACTTTCACTAAAGCTAATCTTTTTCCATTTCCAAAAATTGAAAATCTTGCTTCCGACAAATTGTTAAAAATAGAAGCTTGTTTACCTAAATAATAATTACTTCTTAATTCCGAACTTGTATTATGATTTCTTGGTAAAGATTTGAATGCAGATAAAAGTTCCTCTTTGCTAAATTCAATTTTTTTTTCAGATTGGGAAACTTGTTTTATTATTTCATTAATTACTTCGTGTACTCTTGATTCGGAAATTGTTAAATATAAAGCTCTACCTTTTCTATTTTGCTCAGTAATATAGAGTTCATTGTTTTTTGTCAATTCCTTAATTTTATATTCAAAACTTTCCTTTTTTAAATCAAAAACAGGATTGTTTTATATAGCTTTATTTTCTATTAAATGAGTGACATATTTCCCTCCATCTACAAATTCATATACTGAATATTTTTTCAACTCATCAGTATTATCATCTAAATTAAATTCTCTAATTATATCAGATAATTTCTGACTACAATTTATTGTTTTTTCTCCATCATTTATGATTAAAGTAATATTTCTACTTTGATTCCACCAACAATCGATTTCGTCAATTTTTATTTTTGAGAATTGTCCAATGAATTGTCCTAGATTCCCGAGATATTTGCCTTCAAATTTATTGTCGAATGATTTCATTATTTTTAAAGTTCACTTTGCTTGCAGGTAACGTGTTTGTATAATATTAGTTGCGTGGTTTAAGCACCTAATTTAGGAAACACAAACCGAATAGAAAATTTGCGAGGATTTTCGTAAGTAGGCGAGTGCTAGCAATGAATTATACACGGTGTTAGCAGCTGGTTTTATTATTTTTATTTTGTCAATCAATTCCAAGTTTTTTTTCCTTATCTCTCCATTGCTTACCGAATTCAATTTGTTCTTCTACTGCTTTTCGTTTTTCTTTTGGTAAACATTGAATACAAGTTGGATATTGAATTCCCTTGTAGTACTCCTTACATTTTGGGCATAATTCCATTCTGTATAAGTCATAATTCGAAGCACATTTTCTACAAGCTGTTATTGTGTTCTCAAAGGAAAGGTATTTGATGTTGTCGTTTAGATAAAGTATAAACGCATTTTTTTCTATAGATTCAGCGTCATTATTTTTTGCTATATCTCTTTGAAACCAATACTTAATGTTTGAAATGTTATGTTGATTTCTCCATTTATCTTTAGAAACAAAGCATTTATCTCGCACTTCATAAGCATCCTTATCTTCGAAAAAAATAGAAATCAGTTCAATTGCTGACCTATAATTCGCTTCTTCAAATTCGTGCTTACAATCAGAACATCGATATTTTGGAATTTTTCTTACCCTTTCATTTGGATTCTTATTCATACAATTCGGACATAATGGAATCGCTACATATTCATAATTATTTAGTACGTGATTTCTAAATACGGATTTGTCAATTTCTGAATTGTTATCTATATAATGATTTGTATAGGTTCTTGTTATCTCTCTTAAATACTCGTTGTATTTCTTTGGATGAGAAAGATGCTGTATCGTTAAAGTTTCTGTACTACTACAAATTTGGCATTTTTCTTTAATGAATTTTATCCTTCTTTCTTTCCAATCTTTTGTATGCCAAGACCTTTGTCCTTCTTTGAAATCTTTCCAGCATTGCTCTTTTGCAAGTTCTATCCCAATCTCATTATTTATGAGTTTGTCTCTTAATTCTATAAGCTCATCGAGTGTTAACATTCGAATTCTATTATTAAGTGTTGATGAACGCAATGTCAGTTTAACTTGCTACTAACGGTCTCGTGTATGAGTAGTAGCGGATTTCTACTCACAAACCTTTCGATCTTGCACTGACCTTTATTTTATTTTTATACTTTCGTTTTATCACTTAAGCCGCTATTACTTATACACATTGTTAGCCATTCGCCTTTTTTATCTATAAGCTTGTTTTACAAATGATATTCCTGAATTTTGCTTCATTGCTCTGAATTCGCTTGATAATTCAGTCCAAGCAAGAACCTCATAAATAAACAGCCAAAATCTGTCAAAATCTGGTTTTAGTTTTCGAGCTATTTTTCTATAATCTGTTAGAGAATTGCCAAGTCTTTTTTCATACAAATATGCAAGAAGTAGATAAACAGTATCTTCTGATTTTTCTGAATTCTTTTTTAAATCCGTTAGTATTCCATCTAATTGAAAATTATATTTCAATGACCAAAATAAAGCGTAAGAGTTTGCTTCATAGAATCGCTTTTTCAAGCCGTATTCATAGATGTTTTGGGAAATATTCTTGATTTCGTTACTCGTTAAGTTTTGTGGTTCAAAAACGTATTCGTCAAGTAAGTGAATTAAATAAGGAAACAATAAAACCAAATGATGAATTTGATTTATAAAATACTTTCTTGCATTTACTCCTATATGTTTTTTTGAAATGATTTTTATTGCATAGTTAAGTATTGCACTATCTTTTTTCTCATCGAGAAACAATTGAATTGTAAAATCAAGAAAAGCTTTTAGCTCTTTTAGTCTCAATGATTCCTTTCCTTGATGTTGATAAGTGTTTGTGAAAATGTAGTTGTTTAACTTATTTACCCAATTTTTAACACTTGCTTGAGGTAATGGAACTATTTCTGACTTTTTGTCGTTTAGTTTAAGTTCATACTTTTTAAGTTCTTCGGATAGGTCAATTAGAAAGTTTTCTGCTTGTTCGTATGACTCAACATAACAAGTATAATCATCTATGAATCGTAAGAAGCTGTATCCTTTCTGAATTAATGATTTGTCTACTTTGGCTAAAATAATTTCCGAAATCAGATTAGAGACGTGCGGACCAATCAAAACGCCATTAGTTTCTCCGTACTTTACATTTCTGGTGTAAAAATCTAATTGATTAAACCATAAATGAGAACCTCTATTAGCTCTTAATTTGCAAAATTGCTTTCCTTTCAAAGCCCAAGGAATTGAATGGCTGTATATGCTAGGAAAAAAATTCGAAATATCAGCATTTACTAAATATTTACTTTTAATTAAAAGTTCTTCCTCTGGCGAATCATCCTTTTCGTAATTTTTATAATTCATTTCAAAAAGTGCACACGTATTGTCCATTTTTCTTAAATGAATTCTGCTTACTTTATATTCTTGATTTCTAGTTTCAAATTCAAAGAATTTTTGAATCCGATTCCAATCTTGCGATATTGAATTGCAAAGGTTCGTATATGCAAATGGTTCGGGAATAGCCATAGGTCTTGGAATATTAATATTCCGCATACTTGAGTATCGAACATAATCTTTGTCTTTTACATTAGTTATCGGTAAAGAAAGAGTTTTGGTATAATCAAGAAAATCAGAACTTGTCAAGAAATTTGGGATTTTTTCAGCGAACATTCCACATCCAATAAGTCCATCATAAATTTCATTTGATGTTATTTCGTTAATGTAATCAGAGTATTTCAAGTTCGTTTTTTTTAGGTGTTTGCCAACGGTTTTGTATATGATACGTTGCGTGGTTTAGCACATAATTTAGCAAATAAAAACCGAATAGAAAATCCGCGAGGATTTTCGTAAGTAGGCTCTCACTAGCAATGGATTATATACGTTGTTAGCAAAAGTATTTTTACAACCAACTATCACTAACTTTCGAATAACATATTTCAAATTCAAGTTGATATTCTTTTTTTAGTAGTTCTATTAACTTTCGAAATTCAGGTTTTGAATTCGGCGAAATATGTACTTTTTTGATTAATGTGCTTAAATCTATTTCAACTAATTTACTTTCGGGTTCTTCGTCATCTTTGGTTATAGTTACACATCTAATTTCATTTTCAAATCGGTAGAAATCTAATTTAGTAACGAATGGATAAAACATATTAGAAGTCGAAAAATGATAATTATCTTCATTTATGTAATTAACTTCTCCGATATATACAATTCTGTCCGTTTTATTAAACGATTCTTGAAGTAATTTCAAGTCAGTTTCTATAGCAATTCCAGTTTTGTCTTTAGCATACATTTTCCACATAGCAAAAGATTCTCTTTCAGCATAACTCCAGGATGAGATTAAATGATTTTTTCTTAAAGTACTTTCAAGATAATCGTTCAAGTCTTGATTATTTCTATTACCTCTTTCATTATCCTGTTCAATCATTCGTTCTAATATGAAATGAGGTATTCTCCCTTCATTATTGTCTCCAAGATTATCAGAATTTGAAAAGAAAAGTGATTTTGTTTCTAAAAGATTCAAGAATTTCCAAAAATCCATATATCTCCAAATCGGTTTATCGAAAGAGTTTCTTGTTTGGAAAACGTAATGTTCATTGTACATATGCTTTTTGGAATATTTTTGCTAACGGTCTTGTATATGAAAAGTAGCGGATTTTACGCATTAACTTTTCGGATTATAACTGACCGTTATTTTATTATTTATCTTTCGTTTAAGCATTAAAACCGCTATTTTTTATATACGTTGTTGGCGGTAGTTATTTTCTTGCCTTAAATTTCGTTAACCAATCACTTACTTTTTCCATATCATTTTTTAAATCATCTGGGTCAATTGGCTTTGTTGGTATAGAAGCAGATTGCGAATGTTCATATATTGAGTATTTAGTCATCATATCCTCAATTAATTTAATATCCGTCAGATTGATTTTTACTAGAGGTTCAAGTTTATCTTTGGTCATAATACTTCTTCTATACCTTAGAACAACTGAATTTAATAAATCAACTTCTACGATTCTTTCTAAAATGATTCGGAAATCGCTACAAATTGATTTCGCGATTGGTAAGTATTCAGCAGTTCCGATTGTTTTTTTAACCTTTACTGCTTTAGGTAAACGCTCATTTATTAAAGTGTTCAAAGCCTTAGAAGGTCTTTGCGAATCAATAAATGGACTTGATGGTTGACCATTGCCCCAATCTTCAGATAAAATAGTAACATTATTCGCTTTAACCTTTTGACTCTTAACTTCATCATTAAGTAGACTTAAAAAGGATAATCTATGAGTGAAAATAATTACTTGTCTTGTTTTACTTAATTCAACTATTCTTTTTACTGTATTTTCTTCATAATCAACGTCCAATGAAGAAATAGGGTCATCGAATACGAAAGGTGAATTATAAGTTTTATTAGATACGTCAGCTAAAAATGCCGCTAATGATACAATCCTAAATTCGCCCTCACTTAATACATTTTCAATTTTCTCTGTTAGAATTGAGTTCTTAAGTTTAATCGCATAATAAACTTTCCCTTTTGCTGTTTTGGATTTTACTATTGTTACGTTCAAATTATCAGCACCAAGTGCTTTTAATTCATTTTCGAAATTTTGAATAAATTCCTTAGTTACTAAATTTTCTGCTAGTTCGGATTTCTTTGTTGATAAGGCATTTGTACTGCATAAAGATTTAGCCTTATTTAAGTCAACAAGACTTTCTTTATCTGAAAGAGCTTTACTTATTGCTTTTTTGTTGTCAACAATCCATTTCTCGGCTTTTAGCTCCAAAATTTTCTCTTCATTCAGCTTTGTGCCTTTAGAAGTTTTGGCAGTTTCAAGTCCTTTAAGTTTCTTTTTAATAGATGTTAATTCCTTTTTAAGTAGTTTCTGAATTTTGTAATCAGCTACTTTTACAAGTTCTGTTTCTTTTTTTGCTTTTAAGAAAGATTCTTTGCGTAATTCTAAATTTTCAAATGATTTTTGAATTTTTGTTTTTAAGTCTGAAGAAAGAGAGGATTTGGATAATATGGCTTCTTGTAATTCTTTTTCCCAAAAACTTGGTAGATTCTCAATTTTTTCTTCGAGGTTTTCTTTCAAAAGATTTAACTCTGTGTTGAACTTATTTTTTATAAATGTTTCGAGAGAATCGAATCGTGTTATTGCATCTTTAGATATTTCTTGTTGACATAATACACACCTTGCATTGTTTTCTGTATTAGGAAATGATTTAGTAGGATAGACCTCTTTATTCGAAAATTCTCTTGCAGCTTCCCAAAGTACTTTCCACAAGCTCGTTGTAATTCCATCAATTTTATTGCCTTTTAGTAGCTTTTCACTATTCTTTATCTGCTTTTGTTTTGAAGCAATATCCTTGTTGATTTTATTAATTTCTCTAAACTCTTTTAGACTTAATTGATTAACTAATAATTGGTTCTTATTAATAATCTTTTCTATACTATCAGATTGATTTTTTAAAGAGAGAAATAAATCAGAATTCTTGCTATTAACAAGTTGCACTTCAAGACTTGTTTGCTGTTTCTCTTTCGTTTTATTCCAAGCAGTTTTTTTTAAATCATTATTGAAGTCTTTAGTATTTGATAATGAATTATATTTTTTGAAGATTGATGTGTTTTGAAGGTTTGAAGGAAAACTAGGAAGAGTAGGGGAAAGTTTATTGATTTTTTCAATTACAATATTGTTGACTTTATCAGAAGTATCAGATAAATAAGTTAGAAACTTTAGAACAGGTGGTTCATAAGTAACTTCATTATTTTCCATTACATAACTAATTCCAGAAGATGTATCGAAAATATCAATAGTTTTTAAGTCATTTTCAATTTGATTTTCAGGTTTCCATTTTATCTTTTCTGTTTTACCATTTTTGATTATCTCAAAGTCACATTCTTGGTTTTCTTTCCCTTTGAATACATCACATAATAAATCTTCACTTTTTCGAGCACCACAAGCTTTTTTTAAAATTCTAACATACCCAGATTTACCAGAACCATTTCTCCCGTAAACGATTGTAATATTATCAGATGAAAGTTCGAGAGGTTCTTTTGGGTTTAAATTGTTTATGCCTTTTATGTTTGATAAACTCTTTAACTGAACAGTACCTTTATTCGTATTAGTGCCGAAATAAGTGCTAAAAGCTTTCTTATCAATTTTTGCTTTTCCTTTCTTTGATTTAGCTTCTTGGATACATTTATCTCCTAAATCATTAATTTCAATTTGCGAGAAAGGTCGATTGTTTTTGAACAACAAATTAATAGAAGAAACTAGCCACTCAGGTCGTTTGTCTATCCAAGCTATTATTTCGTCTATTGTAGTTTTATTCATTTCGTTTAATTACCGCCAACAACAGAATATAATCAATAACTATATCCACATTATACCAACCACTAAACTAAAACATAAAATCCACAAAATCAATACGTAGAACTACGTAATTTTAAAGGTATGCACTCAAATCCAAATCATTAATACCACCATGAGAGGCGTGTGCCACCACTACTCCATTTTTTAGGATAAGAAGTTGCGGAGATTCGTGCATCACTTGGAATTTATACCCCACTTCGTTAGAGACGTCTCTATAATTTAATAAATCGAGATAGTATAAATCAGCATTAGCATCTAAATCGTAATCAGACACAAATGCATTCATTACCATACGGCTAATACCACAGCGTGTAGAATGCTTAAAAATAAGTTGGGATTTGGTTTTAGAAGCTTCTTCTATAGCATCGAGTTGTTCAATAGTGTTTAGAGCAATCCACGGTAATACTTTTTCTTCCTCTTTGTTCTTTGAAGCTTTTACAGAAGATGATGGTTCAGACGAACTACCAAACATTTTATTAAAAATTCCCATAACTTTATACGATTATATGTAGTGAGTCGTTAACATTTTTAAATCTTACAAACTGACGAAACGTCACGTTATTATTAGCAAAAACAGTCATTTTGTCGTTTTTTCCTCACCGTTTTGTATTGGTAAGGTTATTGAAATATAACAATAAAATTATAAAACAATATTGTCATTCAGAGCGCAAGCAAAGCAACTTTAAGATTGCCACGTCCTAGGTCCTCGCAATGACAAAAAATAACATAAATATGAACTTTAATAATTATACAATTAAATCACAAGAAGCCATACAGCAGGCACAACAGCTTGCTCAAGGTTTTGGTCATCAGCAAATTGAAAATGAGCATTTGTTTAAAGCGCTCTTTGAGGTTGATGAAAACGTATTACCATTCCTTCTTAAGAAGTTGAATGTTAATGTAGCCATGCTACAACAAATTTTAAACAAAGAACTAGAAAGTTTTCCTAAAGTTTCTGGCGGAGACATTATGCTCTCTCGCGAAGCAGGAAAAACACTAAACGAAGCGTCTATCATTGCTAAAAAGATGAATGACGACTTTGTGTCTATTGAGCATTTGGTCTTAGCCATTTTTAAATCAAAAAGTAAGATTGCGCAGATACTAAAAGATCAAGGCATTACAGAAAAAGGTTTAAATGCCGCTATAGAAGAACTGCGCAAAGGAGATAGAGTAACTTCCCAAAGTCAGGAAGAAACCTATAATTCTTTGAATAAGTATGCAAAAAACTTAAACCAGTTGGCCAGAGATGGTAAGTTAGATCCAGTGATTGGTCGTGATGAGGAAATTAGAAGAATCCTTCAAATCTTATCGCGTAGAACTAAAAACAACCCTATTTTAGTTGGTGAACCTGGTACTGGTAAAACAGCAATTGCAGAAGGTTTAGCACACCGAATTATAGATGGTGATATTCCAGAAAACCTTAAAGACAAGCAAATTTTTGCCCTAGATATGGGTGCACTTATTGCTGGTGCAAAATTTAAAGGTGAATTTGAGGAGCGTTTAAAAGCCGTTATAAAAGAAGTAACCACTAGCGATGGTGACATAGTGTTGTTTATAGACGAAATCCACACACTTGTTGGTGCTGGTGGTGGCCAAGGTGCTATGGATGCCGCAAACATTTTAAAACCTGCATTGGCTCGTGGAGAGCTTAGAGCTATTGGTGCAACAACCTTAGATGAATATCAAAAATATTTTGAACAGGATAAAGCGCTAGAGCGTCGTTTTCAAAAAGTAAGCGTCGATGAACCAGATACAGAAAGCGCTATTTCAATTCTTCGTGGTATTAAGGAGAAATACGAAACGCATCACAAGGTGCGTATAAAGGATGAAGCAATTATTGGTGCTGTAGAGCTTTCTAATCGCTATATTACTAATCGTTTTCTTCCGGATAAGGCGATTGACCTTATGGATGAGGCGGCTTCAAAATTACGTATGGAAATCAACTCTAAACCTGAAGAGTTAGATGTACTTGACCGTAAAATCATGCAATTAGAGATTGAGCATGAAGCAATTAAAAGAGAAAAAGATGAGACTAAACTTAAGTCTTTAAAAGCAGATTTGGCAAATCTTAAGGAAGAACGCAACGAGCTTAATGCCAAATGGAAATCTGAAAAAGAAACGGTTGAAAACGTTCAGAATATAAAACAAGAGATTGAAAACTATAAGCTTGAAGCTGAACGTGCTGAGCGCGAAGGAGATTATGGTAAAGTAGCCGAAATACGCTACGGTAAGATTAAAGAAGCTACAGAGCAGCTTGAAGCATTTCAAAAACAATTAGCAGAACAACAAGAAACCGCCTTAATTAAAGAGGAAGTGACTTACGAGGACATTGCTGATGTTGTGGCGAAATGGACAGGAATTCCTGTAACTAAAATGATTCAGAGCGAACGCGAAAAGTTGTTAAAACTTGAAGACGAATTACACAAACGTGTGGTTGGCCAGGAAGAAGCTATTGAAGCGGTAAGTGATGCTGTAAGACGCTCTAGAGCTGGATTACAAAACCCACAAAAGCCAATAGGTACATTCCTATTTTTAGGTACAACTGGTGTTGGAAAAACAGAATTGGCAAAAGCACTCGCAGAATATCTGTTTGATGATGAAAATGCTTTGACACGTATAGATATGAGCGAGTATCAAGAACGTCATGCTGTGAGCAGATTGGTTGGTGCGCCTCCAGGATATGTGGGTTATGACGAAGGTGGTCAGCTAACCGAAGCTGTAAGACGCAAACCTTATTCTGTGGTGTTGTTGGATGAAATTGAAAAAGCGCATCCAGATACCTTTAATATCCTGTTGCAAGTTTTGGACGAAGGTCGCTTAACGGACAATAAAGGTCGTGTTGCAGATTTTAAGAACACGATTATAATTATGACGTCTAACATGGGAAGTCAAATTATACAAGAGCGTTTTGAGGCCACAAAAGACATTAAAACAGCTATTGAAGGTGCTAAAATTGATGTACTTGGCTTACTAAAACAAAGTGTTAGACCAGAGTTTTTAAACCGAATAGATGACACTATTATGTTTACACCTTTATCTAAAGAAAACATTGTAGATATTGTTGGGCTTCAGTTAAAGCACATTACAAAAATGATTGCAAAGCAAGGCATTACTTTTGATGCCACACCAGAAGCTAAAGCGTATTTGGCTGATAAAGGTTATAATCCAGAGTATGGTGCCAGACCTGTAAAACGTGTGATTCAAAAAGAAGTCTTAAATCAACTCAGTAAAGAGATTTTAGCTGGACGTGTAACTACAGACAGTATTATTCTACTTGATGAGTTTGATGACAAGCTTGTCTTTAGAAATCAAGGAGATTTGGTTGCCGAGGAATTATAAACAAATTTTGAAACAAAGCGTAACAAAATAGTTTTAAAACAGTCTTTATATTGATTGGTTGGTATAAGCAACACTGAACTAAAATCGAAAAGCTATCGATTTTTGGGATGTGTTGCTTACCTTTTATAAACCTATTACTCTATTCAAATTTAATTAGAGTATTAAACGAACTTGCTACACTTCAAAATTATCTGATTTTTTAAAAAGTAAATAAAAATATACCGATTGGTATATTTTTACTACATTTGTTATTATGCTAACAAAATCAGAGCTTACCAAACAGTATATTTTAGAAACTGTAGCGCCAATTTTCAATAAAAATGGTTATGCTGCAACTAGCATGAGCGATCTAACCACTGCTACAGGTCTTACAAAAGGTGCTATTTATGGCAACTTTACAAACAAAGAAGAATTAGCGATTGCCGCTTTTAAGTTTACTATAAAAAAGATAATGGCTCTAATTGCAGCACATATTGAGCAAAGTGATTCGCCATTGCAAAAGCTGTATTTAATTTCAGATTTCTATAAAAATTACTATTCGTTAAGTAAAACTTATGGAGGCTGTCCGGTTTTAAACATTGGTGTTGATGCTAATAACCAAAATTCTGAATTATTAGAAAAAGTAAGGCAAGTTATAGAACGCATACAAGACCAAGTGGCTACAATTATAGAGAATGGTATTGAAGCTGGTGAAATTTCGACAGAAATTAATGCCATGCAATATGCCAAACGCATTGACTCTATGATACAAGGCGCAATTTTTATGACTTACACAATGGATGATGAATTTTATATGCGTGATGCCATGAACCAAATCGATAACATGATTACTAACGAAATTAAAGCATAATATTTTTTTTAACTAAAAATATACCAATTGGTATATTATAAAATCAAAACAAAAATGAATTTACCTAAAGTCGTAGAAAGCAAAGCAAAAATAAGATTCCAGGATTGCGACCCGTTCAACCACCTAAACAACGGAAAGTATATTGATTATTTTATGAATCATCGTGAAGACGAATTAATAAAAAATTACAATGTTGACATATACAAAATGGCAAAACTTCAAGGTAAGAGTTGGGTATCTAACAGTAATCAAATAGCATACTTAAGACCAGCTTTGTTAATGGAAACCGTGATACTAGAATCTCAATTAATATATTTTGATGACAGTAACATAAAAGCAGAAATGCGAATGTATAACGAAGATAAAACGCAGCTAAAGTCAATCATTTGGTGTGGATTTACACATTACAATCTTCTTACCCAAAAACGAGAAACACATTCTGAAGACATTATGAGTTTATTCAACAACATCAATAATCCAATACCAGAAAGCTCATTTGAAGAACGTATAATGACCATAAAAAAGAAGGTTTAAATTTTTCATTTTTCTTGAGTTTACTCAACTTTTACTATGTGTCTAGCATTGAAGTAGTTTCGAAAGTTATTAACAATTATTCGACGAAATGCATAATAAAATTTAAAATTTTAAGTTCTTTTTAACGGATAAATCATTAATTTTATCGAGCTATTTAATTCCAATTTTACTTAAAGACGTTATTAAACTTGTCTAGTTTTCCCTCAAAAAACAAGGGATTACTATAGTATTATTTTGTCAAAACCCTACTTATATATAAATGGAATTAAATAAATACATAGACCACACTTTATTGAGTCCTTCTGCAACAGAAGCAGACATTCTAAACCTATGCGACGAAGCCCTAAAACACAATTTCTATTCAGTTTGTATTAATAGTTGCTATGTGCCAATAGCAAAACAAGCTTTAGGAAGATCTAACGTAAAGATTTGTACCGTTGTAGGCTTTCCTTTAGGAGCAATGTCCACCGAAGCCAAAATTTTTGAAGCCAAAAAAGCCATTGAGCAAGGAGCTTCGGAGATTGATATGGTTATGAATATAGGTCGCCTTAAAAGCAAAAACCATGTTGCTGTTTTAAAAGACATAAGCGATGTAAAACGCTCAATTGGTCTTACACCTCTAAAAGTTATTTTAGAAATTAGTGAGCTTTCAAAAAACGAAATCGTAAAAGCCTGCGAAATCTGTATCGATGCAAAAGCAGATTTTGTAAAAACTTCTACTGGTTTCTCAAAAAGCGGAGCAACACTAACTGCGGTTAAAATCATGAAGAAAAGTGTTAGAGACCATTTAAAAATAAAAGCTTCAGGAGGTATAAGAGATGCAGAGACAGCACAAAAATATATTGAAGTTGGCGTTCATAGAATTGGTACATCTTCAGGTGTTGCTATGATGACCAATCAAATTGCACATTCTTCTTATTAATTAAAACACAATGCTTAATTTTACAGCATGAGTGTACACATCGGAGCAAAAAAAGGAGATATAGCAGAAACCATTTTGCTACCTGGAGATCCATTAAGAGCCAAATGGATAGCAGAAACATTTTTTGAAAACCCTATATGCTTTAACGAAGTTAGAGGCATGTATGGCTACACAGGCACATACAATGGTAAACGTGTTTCTACTATGGGTACTGGAATGGGTATTCCAAGCATTTCAATCTACGCCAATGAGCTAATCAAAGAGTTTGGTGTTAAGAATCTAATAAGGGTTGGCAGTGCTGGCTCATATCAAAAACACATTGAAATAAGAGATGTCGTTTTAGCTATGGCAGCATCATCCACGTCTGGAGTAAACGAATTGCGTTTTGGTGGAGCAGATTATGCTCCGACTGCAGATTTTAATTTATTTATTAAAGCTGTTGAAGCCGCAAAAGCTAAAAACATTCCTATTAAAGCTGGTAATGTGTTATCTTCTGATGAATTTTATGAAGATAATATTGAATCCTATAAAAAATGGTCCAAATTTGGTGTTCTGTGTGTTGAGATGGAAGCAGCTGGTCTATACACAGTAGCGGCAAAACACAATGTCAATGCTTTAGCTATACTCACAATATCTGACTCTTTAGTTACAGGAGAAAGAACTACAAGCAAAGAACGCGAAACCACTTTTAAAAATATGATTAGAATTGCCCTTGAATTGGCTTAGAATTTATTTAACATACTTTTAAAAAAACTTTTTACACTTCTAAGGTATATTTGAGAGTATTAATCAACCTCTCTTATTATGAAATCTTTTATTCTAGCCTTATTTTTGGCTTTGTCTTTTACTGCAGTTGCACAAGAGCAGTCAGATAAAGCACAAATTGAAACAACCTTAAACAATTACATTGATGGCTTTTATGAAGGAGACACGCTTAAACTAAAAGCTGCTCTAAAACCTAGATTATATAAGTTTGGATATTGGAAAAATAAAGACTCTGGCAAGTATGAATATTCTAGCCAAATGACCTATGACAAAGCTTTGGCATTTGCGCTAAGGGTTTCAGAAGGTAACAATAAAAAGAGTGAAGATACTTTCCGTGAAGTTGAAATTTATGACATTGGTAACCATATCGCATCTGCAAAAGTTATGGCATATTGGGGAGTTGATTATATACTACTCTCTAAAGAAGAAGGTAAATGGATGATAGAACAAGTGATTTGGGAAGGTCCTCTAGAGAAAGAAACGGAATCTGCAACAACCACTTATTATCTCATAAGACACGCAGAAAAAGACCGTTCAGACAAAAACAATAGAGATCCTCACTTAACAGAAGCGGGTTTAAAACGTGCAGAAAATTGGGCGAAAACTTTAAAGGATGTGGAGTTTGATATGGTGTATTCTACCAATTACAATAGAACCAAAGAAACTGCTGCACCAACTGCAAAAGCTAATAATCTCGAAGTGAATTTCTACGACCCAAGAGATATGAAACTAAAAGAATTTACCGAAACCACTAAAGGAAAAACGGTTTTAATCGTTGGTCATAGCAACACAACTCCAATGTTTGCCAACGGCTTATTGGGAGAAAAGAAATATGATATGATTGACGATAACAACAATGCAAATCTCTACATTGTTACAGTTACTGGTGACACTAAAACATCAACCGTGTTAGTTGTTGATTAAAGCAACCTCAACATTTTTTAGTTCTATTTTAGATAGAAGTTTTAACTGATTATTTTCAAAAGCTTTTCCTAAATCTAAAAGTTTTAGTGATGCATCTTCGGCTTTATAGTTATTATAATCAACGAAGCGTATGCCATTAACATAGCGTTCGTTGTAGGCTTCTCTAAAACGCATTCCTACACCATCATCTTCGTTATATGAATATGCTAAATAATCTGCCTTAAAATCCTTTTTATCAACCCAATACACAAAAACATCTTCATAATCTTCTCCTCCACCTTCTTGGTTAAAAGTGACTTTGATTTTGTAATAATTTTTATCTTTAATTTGTTCTTCTCCTAGCAGTTTTTTATTGACAGCTTTATCATTTAATCCATAAGGTAAAACCGAAAAATAGTGTACTGAGTTTACTGAGGCAGTATATTTTGGAATCATGGAATCTTCAACAACAATATTTTTCCCTTCATTAATTTTCCGCTCAAATCCTTCATTAGTTAAAATATCAATTACTGAATCGTTCTTTTCATTTACAGCAACTCTCATAAGCACAAAATTATCATCGATTCTTTGACCATAATAAAATTTATCACGAAAATTAAACTTTACTTTAGATTTTCGGAAAAGTTCACCACCAGAAACCTCAATAGATTTATCGATAATGTCATTAGCGGATAAAATTTCAATTTTAGGTTCATTTTTACAGCCAAAAGCGATTATTGCAAATAAAACTATAGATAAATACTTCATGTTAAATGTTTAGATTATAAAGTCGTAAAGCTAAGTATTTGTTTACATTGCTTGTGCTCTATTTTTTAAACTTTTAACTTATAACTTTCTATTTTTAACTTTAAAAACTACCTTTGCCTTCCATGCAAAAAACGGTTAACATACTTAACAAAAAGGCAAAATTTCAGTACGAGATATTAGATAAATATACGGCTGGAATTGTACTTACCGGAACTGAAATAAAATCCATCAGATCTGGCAAGGCTTCTATTGCCGAAAGTTTTTGCGAATTTAATGACAGAGAAGAACTGTTTGTGGTAAACATGACAGTTGAAGAATATGCTTTTGGCAATTACTACAACCATAAACCAAAAGCTGTACGCAAACTTTTGCTCAATAGAAAAGAACTTAAAAAGCTTAAAAAAGAAATGGACGTAAAAGGGAATGCTATTATCCCAACACGTTTATTCATCAACGAAAAAGGCTTCGCTAAGTTAGAAATTGCACTCGCTAAAGGAAAAAAACTCTATGACAAACGCGAGACCATTAAAGATCGCGACAACAAGCGTAATTTAGACCGTATTAAGAAAAGTTTTCGATAACTTTAAGATAGTTATAACTTCTAACAGTGCTTTTTTAATCTATGTTTGAAACATATTAGACAACCATTCGTTGTAATATTGCGTCTATATAAATGTATAACCATCAATCAATCAATCTCAATGACAAAAAAATTACTTGGCTTATTTTTTATAGCATTTAGCACCTTAGCATCAGCACAAATTGTAGGAACCATAACAGACACAAAAAACGAACCACTTCCTTTTGTAAACATTCTTATAGAAAACACCTACAAAGGCACAACAAGTAATGACGATGGCTACTACGAACTTAACATTACAGAACCAAATACTTATACCGTAATTTATTCTTTCATTGGTTACAAAACTGTAAAGAAAACTGTTGTAATCGACCAGTTTCCATACAAAATTGATGTTGCTCTACAAGAAGAGTCGGTATCCCTTGGTGAGGTGGTTGTAAATTCTGAAGAAAATCCTGCCATTGCTATTATGCAACAGGCTATAGCTAAGCGAAAAGAAAATCTCGAAAAAATAAATTCTTTTAAAGCCGATTTTTATTCCAGAGGTTTAATAAAAATTAAAGATGCACCAGAAAAAATATTAGGCGAAGAAGTTGGTGATCTTGGTGGTGGTTTGGACTCTACGCGTAGTGGAATTATTTATTTATCTGAAACTATTTCTAAAATTCAGTTTTTAAAACCCGACAAACTGAAAGAAAAAATTACAGCTTCAAAAGTTAGTGGAGACGATAATGGCTTTAGTTTTAATACAGCCTTAGATGTAGATTATAATTTTTACAACAATACAGTAAAGTTTGGTAACGAAATTATTTCACCAATAGCAAATAATGCTTTTAGCTACTATCGTTATAAATTAGAAGGTGTTTTTTATGACGAAAGAGGGAATCTTATTAATAAAATTAATGTCATTCCTAAACGCGAAAACGATCCTGTTTTTGCTGGTATTATTTACATTGTTGAAGACCAATGGACTATCTATGGTCTAGAACTCGATATTACTGGTGTACAAGCACGAATACCTGTAGTAGATATTATAACACTTAAGCAAAGTTTCTCATATTCGGAAAATGATAATCTATGGGCTGTAATTTCCCAGAGTATAGATTTTAAATATAAGTTCCTGGGTATTAAGGGAGATGGTCGTTTTACTGCAGTTTATAGCAATTATGAATTTAATACTGGTTTAACAAAAAAGGATTTTAGCAGAGAAATTGTGGCTTTTGAACCCGAAGCCAACAAAAAAGACTCCTTATTCTGGAACAAAATTAGACCTGTACCATTAACTACAGAAGAACGTACGGATTATGTAAAAAAAGACAGCATACAAATTGTTAGAGAATCTAAACCCTATCTCGATTCTATTGATGCCGTAAAGAACAAATTTAAGCTAGGAAGTATTTTAGGTTATACCTATCAAAACTCGCATAAAGACTACCGTCTTGGATACAATATTCCAATGGCTCTACAGTTTAATACGGTTCAAGGTTATACAGCAAAGGCAAACCTGTTTTACACTAAAAACTATGATGATTTTAAACGTTTTTTTAGCGCAAGTGGAACTTTAGAATATGGTTTTTCAGACAAACGATTAAGAGCTACAGGAGCGCTAACGTATAAATTTAATAATACAAGTCGTGCATTTTTATCGCTTTCAGGTGGTGTAAGTACTCAGCAATTTAATGCTGCAAACCCTATAACTCCATTGATAAATAGTGTAAGCAGCTTGTTTTTTGAAGACAACTACATGAAACTTTATGACAGAAGCTTTATTCAACTCAATTACAGTGAAGAATTGTTTAATGGCTTTAGGGTTTACACTGGTTTAAACTACGAAAGAAGGAAAGCCTTGTTCAATACAACGGATCAGGTTTTTTATAACGACAAAGATGATGCATATACTAGCAACAATCCGTTAGACGAAACCGCTTATGGTGTCGCGCCTTTTGAAACACATAATATTATTAAGGCCAATATTACCGCACAATTTAACTTTGGGCAAGAGTATTTAAGTTATCCTGACAGTAAATTTAATATAGGTAATGACAAATACCCAACCTTAGCATTGAGCTACGAAAAAGGATTTGGAGCAACCAATAGCGATTATAATTTTGACCAAGTTAAAGCTAGGTTATATCAGTCCTTTAACGTCGCAGACAAAGGAACGTTTAGATACAACCTTAGAGCAGGAAAGTTTTTTAATGCAGACGATATCGCTTTTATGGATTACCAACATTTTAACGGTAACCAAACGCATGTGAGCACAGAAGGTAATTACACCAATGTCTTTAATAACTTACCTTATTACGCTGCAAGTACTAACGACGCATACTTTGAAGCTCATACCGAACACGATTTTAATGGTTTTCTTTTAGGAAAAGTACCTTTATTAAATAAACTGAATTTTAATCTGGTAATAGGTGCGCATTTATTGGCTACACCAGATTTTAAACCTTACCAAGAATACTCTGTAGGTGTTGATAATATTGGCTGGGGAAAATGGAGGTTTTTGCGCGTAGATTATATTCGCTCATACCAAAGCGGATTTCAAAGTGATGCTATTTTGTTTGGGTTGAAATTCTTTTAACTTTATAGTTTGATAACCCTGAGTAATTAGGAATCCATAAGACTAATAAAATTTTGCATTATGAAGAAAATCATCATATTATTTATCCTTATTTCATTTAGCATAAACGCCCAAGAAGAAAAAAAAGACTACACCAAAAACGTCGCTACTTTAGATAGTACTATTGAAACCTTATATTCAGTAATTTCAGGTGACAAAGGCTTTGAGCGCGATTGGGATTTGTTTAAACATTTGTTTCACAAAAACGCAAAGCTCATACCAACTGGTAAAAACAAGGACGAAAAAACTGTAGCGCGTTATATGTCACCAGATGATTATATAAAAACCTCTGGAGCATGGCTGGTACAAAACGGTTTTCATGAAAAGGAAATTCACCGAACCGTACAAACCTTTGGTAATATTACTCAAGTATTCAGCACTTATGAATCCTTTAGAACAAAAACTGACGAAACACCTTTTATGAGAGGTATTAACAGTATCCAATTATTAAATGATGGAGAGCGTTGGTGGATTATCAATATCTATTGGATGCAAGAATCTGAGGAAAATCCTATTCCAAAGGAATATTTACCTGAAGAATAAAACAGAGGCTAAATGAGTTTCAAAATAAAATTTAGATACTCTTAATTCTTATCCTCTAGAAGTGGTACAAATCGAAATTCGCCAAACTCATGTTTTTCAAACTCTTTTGGTCCTTTTCGTATAAACATTGTCATTATTTGCACATCATCACCAACAGGAATTACCAAACGTCCACCAACTTTTAATTGACTCAATAAAGGATTGGGAACAAAAGGCGCTCCAGCGGTTACAATTACACTATCAAAAGGTGCTTCTTCTGGCAATCCTTTATAGCCATCACCAAAAATTAATTTCTTAGCTCTGTAACCTATTTTAGGTAGAAACTTTGATGTCTTTTTAAAAAGTTCTTGTTGACGTTCTATACTAAATACTTTAGCACCAAGCTCTATCAAAACAGCACATTGGTAACCGCTACCTGTACCGATTTCTAAAATTTTATCACCAGGTTTAACTTGTAATAATTCCGATTGAAAAGCTACAGTATAAGGTTGGGAAATGGTTTGGTCTGCCGCAATAGGAAACGCTTTATCCTGATAAGCATGGTCTATAAAGCCAGAATCCATAAAGAGATGTCTTGGAATTTTTCCAATAGCCTTTAAAACACTATCGTCTTTTATACCTTTATTAATAAGAGTTTCAACAAGTTGTTGGCGCATCCCTTGATGCTTAAATGTATCTTTCAAAGCGTAGTTTAGTTTATGCTAAATTAATTGAAAGCAATTCAAAATCCAATAACTAAATACCAAAATCCAATCGTCCCTTGATTCCCTCGCTAAGCAGCTAAGACGTAAAGACATTACAACCCTTAGTTTCCTGTAACTAGTCTTCAGTTTGCAGAACCCAAAAGACGCTTAAATTAATTTTTATGTAAATTCATCTTCTAACTTTGCGTCCTCTCGCCTCTGCGAGAAACTTCAAACTTTATCTCCAAAATTCAATTATTGATTTCACAGTATTTTCTATTTTCTTTTTTAAATTTCTGATTCAAAACGACTATTTTTGTTAAAAACTGAAAAACATGCTAAAAGCTGGTGTTCTTGGTGCTGGTCACCTTGGTAAAATTCATCTTAGATTACTTAATCAATCTTCCAAATATGAGCTCGTAGGATTCTATGATGCCGATCCTGAAAATGCTAAACGTGTTGTACAAGAATTTGGATATACTTATTTCGACACTATTGATAAACTTATCGATGCTGTTGATGTGGTGGACATTGTAACTCCTACCCTTTCGCATTACGATTGTGCAAAACAAGCTATAAAAAAAGGAAAACATATTTTTATAGAGAAACCAATTACCAACACGGTTGAAGAAGCTGAAACCATTAGAACTTTAGTTGCAGAACATGGAGTTAAAGGCCAAGTAGGTCATGTAGAGCGTTTTAATCCTGCTTTTATTGGTGTTAAGGATAAAATTGACAATCCAATGTTTATAGAAACCCATCGTTTAGCAGAGTTTAATCCTCGTGGCACTGATGTTCCTGTGGTTTTAGATTTAATGATTCATGATATAGATATTATTCTTAGCGTAGTACAATCGCCCGTAAAACATGTATCAGCCAGTGGAGTTTCTGTTGTAAGTGAAACACCTGATATTGCAAATGCACGTATAGAATTTAAAAACGGTTGTGTTGCTAACTTAACAGCTAGTCGTATTTCTCTTAAAAATATGCGTAAAACACGTTTCTTTCAAAAGGATGCTTACATCTCCGTAGATTTTCTTGAAAAGAAATGTGAAGTTGTAAAAATGAAGGATGCTCCAGAAAATCCTGGAGATTTTGATATGATTCTTCAAAATGCAGAAGGTATTAAAAAGCAAATCTATTTTGACAATCCAGAAATCGCCAATAACAATGCCATTTTAGACGAGCTCGAAACTTTTGCAGATGCCATTAACAACAACACAAAACCTATCGTGACGTTGCATGATGGTACTGAAGCGCTTAGAGTAGCTAATATGATCATTAATCAGTTTTAAAAATTGAAACGTCATTACGAAGGAAGAATGACTGAAGTAATCTTTCTTTTATTATTCAAAATATACTATAAAATATATTGCAAACAGATTGCCACGACTTTAAAAAGTCTCGCAATGACAAATACATTATAAATGAAAAACATAGCAGTAATTGGAGCAGGAACTATGGGAAACGGAATTGCCCACACTTTTGCTCAATCAGGATTTCAAGTCAACCTTATTGATATTAGCGAATCATCACTTGAAAGAGGTATAGCAACCATTTCTAAAAATTTAGACAGAATGGTTGCCAAAGAAAAAATTTCTGAAGCTGATAAAGCAGAAACCCTTGGAAACATTTCAACTTTTACCAATACAGAATCTGGAATAAAAAATGTTGACTTGGTTGTTGAAGCAGCAACTGAAAATGTAGATTTAAAACTGAAAATCTTCAAGCAATTAGATGACGTTTGTGGCGAAAACACCATATTGGCTACAAATACGTCTTCAATTTCAATCACTCAAATTGCAGCTGTAACATCTAGACCAGAAAAAGTGATTGGTATGCACTTTATGAATCCTGTACCAATAATGAAACTGGTTGAAATCATTCGTGGTTATAGCACAAGCGATGAAGTGACTAAAACTATTATGGAATTGTCTAAAACTCTAGGTAAAGTTCCAACAGAAGTTAATGATTATCCAGGTTTTGTTGCTAACAGAATACTAATGCCGATGCTTAATGAATCTATTGAAACGTTGTATAACGGTGTAGCTGGTGTAGAAGAAATAGATACAGTTATGAAATTAGGAATGGCACACCCAATGGGACCATTGCAACTGGCTGATTTTATTGGTTTAGACGTTTGTTTGTCTATTCTCAATGTAATGTATGACGGATTCAAAAACCCAAAATACGCTCCTTGCCCATTGTTGGTAAATATGGTAAGAGCTGGTAAATTAGGTGTTAAATCAGGAGAAGGATTTTATGATTATTCAGAAAGTAGAAAAGCAGAGAAAATTGCTTCGCAATTTTCTAAGTAAAAAGTGTTCAGTATATAGTAAAAAAATAAAGTATTGATAGTTCAAGATTTAATCGCATATAAGAAAGGGTTCAAATTGGCTATGGATATTTACCATCTTTCAAAAAAATTTCCTAAAGAAGAAACTTACTCGCTAACAGACCAAGTAAGACGTTCTTCAAGAAGTGTTTGTGCTAATTTATCTGAAGCATATAGAAAAAGGAGATATCAAAAACATTTTATTAGTAAATTAACTGATTGTGATGCTGAAAATGGAGAAACTCAGACTTGGTTAGAATTCTCTTTGGCTTGTAACTATATGACATCAGAAGAGTATAATGAGCTTTATGAACAATCTATAGAAATCGCCAAATTATTAAATTATATGATTTTGAATCCTGAAAAATTTGGCTCAAGCAAATCAGAATGAAAACACTATAAAAAACCACTATACAAGCACTTTTTACTAGATACTAATAACCAGATACTTTTGAACTTTACACTCGACACTTTTCACTAAAAATATGGCAAAAGTTATTCCATTTAAGGCTGTTAAACCAACCAGAGCAATTGTTGGTCTTGTTGCAGCACGTCCTTACCAAAGTTATACGGTAGATGAGCGCGAGTCGCGTATGGATTACAATCCGTATAGTTTTTTGCATATTGTAAATCCTGGTTACAAATACGACCAAGAAGTAACTGGTGAAGAACGTTATAAGTTAGTAAGAAATCGTTATTTGGAATTTAAAGAAGATGGTGTTTTTGTACAAGACAAAAAGCCTTCGTTTTATGTTTACAAAATTGTAAACAGACATGGACAAGAATTTAATGGTATTATAGCCGCAACAAGTGCTGAAGATTACGAGCGCGACGTTATAAAAAAACACGAAGACACTATTGCAAGACGCGAAGAAACCTTTAAAACCTACATACAAACGGTTGGTTTTAATGCCGAACCAGTACTTCTCACCTATCCAGACAACAATGTTATTTCTGCCATAATAAAACAAACCCAAAAGGAACATGCAGAATTTGAGTTTACAATGACCTACAGAGACACTCACTATTTATGGAAAATAGATAACGAAGCTACTATTGCTACAATTCAAAATGAATTTGAGCAAATGGAAACCATTTACATTGCTGATGGCCACCATAGATCTGCTTCTTCATATTTATTATATAAAGATGAAAAAGAAAAGAATCCAAACCATAATGGTAATGAATCTTATAACTTTTTTATGTCGTATTTAATACCCGAATCTGATTTGGTTATTCATGAGTTCAATAGATTGATTAAAGATTTAAACGGACTTACTAAAGAAGAATTTCTCATAAAACTAGACGAGTTTTATCGTATTGAAAATAGAGGAATATTACCTTACAATCCTTCAAAACCACATCATTTTAGCATGTATTTAGATGGTGAATTCTATTCGCTTTACTTAAGGAAAGCCACCTACAGCTTTGATAATGCGTTAGACAAATTGGATGCGCAATTATTGTACAAAACCATTTTAAAACCTATTCTAGGTATAAGCGATTTACGCAATGACAATCGTATAGAATACGTTAATGGACAACACGAAATGATTACTATAAAAACCAGTGTAGATAGTGGTGAATTTACAGTTGGGTTTGGCATGTGCCCTTCTAACGTAGAACAGATGAAACAAATAGCTGATGAAGGCTTAAAAATGCCACCAAAAAGCACGTATATTTTACCTAAATTAAGAAGTGGAATAACGATTTATGAGTACTGATATATAATGTCATTCTGAATTTGTTTCAGAATCTCACCTTTTAAATGAAAATGATTAAATGAGCATAAAAACAAACCTAGATAATATAAAATCAACCTTACCTGAGCATGTCACTCTAGTCGCAGTTTCAAAAACCAAACCAGTGAGCGATTTAATGGAAGCCTACAATGCAGGACAACGCATTTTTGGCGAGAACAAAATCCAAGAAATGGTTGAGAAGTATGAACAAATGCCAAAAGATATACAATGGCATATGATTGGACACGTTCAGAGAAACAAGGTTAAATACATGGCTAAATTTGTGAGTTTTGTTCATGCAGTGGATAGCCTCAAATTACTTGAAGAAATCAATAAACAAGCAATGAAGCATAACAACTTAATACATTGCTTATTACAATTAAAAATCGCAAAAGAAGATAGTAAGTTTGGATTGTCTAAAGAAGAAGCTAAAAAGATCTTAGCATCTAAATCTTATGCCGAATGTGGAAACGTGTCCATCGTAGGTTTAATGGGAATGGCAACGTTTACAGAAGACCAATCAATTATAAAAAGTGAATTTCAATATTTAAAATCTTGTTACGATGAGTTTAAATTAGACCATCCTTATTTTCACACGCTTTCTATGGGAATGAGCGGAGATTATCAATTAGCAATTGATTGTGGGAGTAACATGATTAGAGTTGGAAGTAGTATATTTGGAGTGAGAAAATAGTTTACAGTCTCGAATGGCAATTTTCGAAAGAACAAACAAAAAATTAATATAAAGCTTTGCGCCTTTGCGTCTTTGCGAGAAAAACAAATTAAGAATATTTACGCAATACTAGACATAGAAACCACAGGCGGTAAGTATAATGAAGAAGGCATAACAGAGATTGCAATCTATCAGTTTGATGGTCATAAAGTAACAGATCAGTTTATTTCCTTAGTCAATCCAGAACGCGAAATTCAACCTTTTGTAGTAAACCTTACTGGTATTAATTCTAACATGCTTAAAAACGCACCAAAGTTTTACGAGGTCGCTAAGCGTATTGTGGAAATTACAGAAGACTGCATTGTTGTTGCCCACAACTCTAGCTTTGACTACAGAATTTTAAAAACAGAATTTAAACGATTAGGCTTTCCTTTTAAACGCAAAACTTTATGTACTGTTGAATTGTCTAAACAATTAATTCCTGATATGGAATCCTATAGTTTAGGAAAATTAGCAAGGTCATTAGGTATTCCTATGAGTGATAGGCATCGTGCAAATGGAGATGCTATGGCAACTGTAAAGTTGTTTAAAATGCTACTCCATAAGGATTTAGATAAAGTAATTATAAAAGATGCTGTTAAGGTTGAAAAGAAATCTAACATTCCCAAAAACCTAAAAGATATTATTGAGGAATTACCCTCTGAAACTGGTGTATATTACATCCATAATGAAAAGGGAGAAATTATCTACATCGGCAAAAGCAATAATATTAGAAAGCGGATTATACAGCATTTTACTAATAAAAGCTCAAAATCTAAAAAAATTCAAGCACTTGTTGCTGCTGTTACTTATGAAAAAACTGGTAGCGAACTTGCGGCACTATTAAAAGAAAGTGCTGAGATTAAAAAAAACAAGCCCATATTTAATAGAGCGCTTAGGAGAACTATTTTCACTCATGCGCTATACAGTTTTGTCGATGATGAAGGCTATATAAATTTAAAAATTGATAAAGCTGATGGTAAAGATGCTGCAATAACCACATTTAGTACCAGAAGTAGCGGTAAGCATTTTATGTTTAAAAATGTTGATGACTATAACCTCTGCCAAAAATTAACTGGTTTATACAATACAAAAACAAGCTGTTTTAAGTATGATGTAAAAGAATGTGCTGGTGCTTGTATAGCTAAAGAATCACCCGAAGAATACAACAAACGTGTTAATGCCTTGATACAAAAACACAGTTACGAAAACAAAAACATGCTGCTTATTGACAAAGGTCGTGATATAGATGAAAAAAGCGTTTTCTTAATTGAGAATGGCGTCTTTAAAGGACTAGGCTTTTTTGATCTCAATCATCAGATTAACAATAAAGATATTTTAAAGTCACTAATAACACCAATGGAAAATAATAGAGACACACAGCATATAATCCAAAGTTATATGCGCAGAAATAAACGCTTAAAAATTATTGAATTACAGGACAACTTATGAAATTAAAGCTATTACTATTTGCCGTTACTATTACTTATTTAAGTTTTTCCCAAAGCTATAATCCTGCAATGCCAGTTTCTAAAAGTGATTTAGAACTAACTTCGTATGCAAAAGATTCCACCGCAAATGCTTTGGTCATTTATGATTATGGTAATAGTTTTGTGGATAATAGTACGTTTTGGCTTAGAGTACAGATTCAACAAAAAATAAAAATACTAAGAACTGAAGGTATTGACAGAGGAGAATTTGAAGTAAAATTGTACAAAGGGAAGTCTTCAAAAGAAAAAATTCTAAACATAAGAGGTGCTACCTATAACTTAGAGAATGGCAAAACGGTTAAGACAGAAATGACTCCTGACGCTATTTTTGAAGAGGATAATGAGAAGTACATCCTAGTAAAATTTGTTCTGCCAAATGTAAAAGTTGGAAGTGTTATTACCGTAAGTTACGAAACGCATTCACGCTTTATGGCAAAATACCAGCCGTGGTATTTTCAAGGGCCAGACCCAGTTCTTTACAGTGAATACAACACCAGTATACCTGCAAATTACGATTATCACATTAAATTAGTTGGTGGAATCCCACTAGAGGTTGAAGACAGAAGACTTGAACGTAATTGTTTAACTGTTGGTAATGGTGGCAAAGCTGATTGTACAGTTAGCAAATATGTTATGAAGAATATCCCAGCCTATAAACCTGAAGGCTTCACAACCACCGCGCTTAATTATACCGCTCGCATAGAGTATGAACTTAATGAAATTAAGACGTTTGATGGCAGGGTTGATAAACTATCTAAGACGTGGGCTAATGTTGACAAAGAACTAAGAACTGATAGTGATTTCGGAAAACAAATCAGTAAAAAAAGCCTTGTAAAAAACCTTTTACCATCAACTATAGCTGCAATAGATGATGAGCTAGAGAAAGCTAAAACGATTTATCAGTTTGTACTAGATAATTATAAGTGGAATGGAAAGTTTGAACGTTATGATGTTTCTATAAAAGATCTAAACAAAGAAAAAGTCGGTAGCGCCTTTGAAATTAATTTATTATTAGAAAATCTGTTAAGCAGTGAAGGATTTAAGGTGTTTCCTGTTTTAATGTCCACTCGTGCCAATGGATTAGCAACAAAAATTTTTCCGGTACTGACCGATTTTAATTACGTGATTTTAAAAATCACTATAAACGATAAAGACTATTTTCTAGATGCTACAGACCCATATTTATCTTTTGGTGAACTACCTTTTAGATGCTTAAATCAATATGGAAGACTTATTGATTTTGAAGACGGCAGTTATTGGCAAAATATCGAAGTCGAAAATCATTCTTCTAGGCAACATAGAGTAAAACTCAGTTCATTTGAGGATGAAGTCTTTTCTGGTATTATAGAAAGTAAGTATAGTAGATATCATGCCCATAACCTTAAACGAAGGTATGACGAAAACAAACAAGATTATAAGGAATCAAAGATTAACACTTATTCAGACATTGAAATAACCAATCATGAAGTATTGGATTTTGACAAAACCAATTCTGAGTTCAATGAGAAAATTGATATATCCTTAACTCCTGAATATATTGGTAATAAAATTTATTTAAACCCTTTTCTAATTAAATTTTTTGAAGAAAATCCTTTTAAACTACAAGAGAGAACATATCCAATAGATTTTGGTTACAAAGACGCTTACTCTTATGCTTTATTAATTGAATTAAATGACAATCTAAAAGTCGTTGAAGTACCTAACGCAATCAACTATTCTCTTCCTAATAAATCTGGTGTATTTATTTTTAATGTAGAACAAAAAGACAATATACTAACCGTATATTTTAAAGTTAGCTTTGATTTTGCCATATATGCACCAGAATTCTATGAGCATCTTAAACGCTTTATGAATAAGGTAGTAGAGACCCAAAAAAATTCGGTCATCGTACTAGAGAATCAATAACTATTCTTTTCGTATTTTTAAATTATGGAAACGAACCAAAAACATACCTGGAAAAGTAAGCTTCATGAAATAATTTATGAAGCAGATACTCCTGAAGGAAAGTTATTTGATGTCGTTCTTCTTATTGCAATTCTAGCAAGTATAGTATTGGTAATGCTAGAAAGTATTAAAAGTTTTGACGAAAAGTACCATTTGTTCTTAAATATATCAGAGTGGGTTATAACCATCCTTTTTACCATAGAATATATTTTAAGGATAATAACCGTAAAAAAACCTATTAGGTATATCTTAAGCTTTTATGGTATAATAGATTTACTTTCTACCATACCAAAATACCTTTCTCTAATCTTTGTTGGTACACATGCCTTAGTTGCCTTAAGAGCTTTGCGTTTATTGAGAATTTTTAGAATTTTAAAGCTTGTTCGGTATTTAGGAGCTTCAAATCAGCTTGCCAATGCTATTAAAGCTAGTAGAGCAAAAATTGCTGTCTTCTTATTTGCCGTACTTATTGCTTCTGTTATTTTCGGAACTATCATGTATCTCGTAGAAGGTGAAGAACATGGGTTTACCAATATCCCAAAAAGTGTTTACTGGTGTATCGTTACGTTAACTACTGTTGGTTTTGGTGACATTGCTCCACAGACACCTTTGGGACAATTTATTGCTGCGTTAATCATGATTTTGGGTTATGGAATAATAGCAGTACCTACAGGAATAGTTTCAGCGGAATACACCAAAGCTACAGGCTCTAATTCTAAAGCCAAAATATCTAATGAAGAGCAAGAGCAATTAAAATCAGTAAGACTTAACACACAATGTTGTGCAAACTGTATGGCTCAGAAGCATCAAGATGGTGCAGAATTTTGCCATAAATGTGGATGTCCTTTACACCATGAATAAAACACTAATTTCTATAGTTGGTCCAACTGCGATTGGTAAAACCGCATTAAGCATAAAACTAGCAAAGCATTTTAATACAGTAATTGTTTCTGCCGATTCACGTCAATTCTATAAAGAAATGCATATTGGTACAGCTGTGCCATCTACTGAAGAGTTAGAAGCTGCACCTCATCACTTTATTCAGCATAAATCTATTGAAGAAAATTATAATGTTGGAGATTTTGAACGTGATGCTATTGCTAAAATAACCGAGTTACACAGAACACATAATACAGTTATAATGGTTGGAGGTTCTGGATTGTACGTAAAGGCAGTAACTAAAGGCTTGGATAATTTCCCAGAGGTTGAATCTAGCATTAGAACTGAACTCAATAAAAAGTTAGAAACAGAAGGATTAAAAACTTTACAAGAGCAGCTAAAGCTTATGGACCCAATAGCATACCGTACTATTGCTATTGACAACCCTCAACGACTAATTAGAGCCTTAGAAATATGTATTGGTACAAACAAACCCTATTCATCGTTTTTAACTAATCCTGAAAAAAAACGCTCCTTTAATACTGTTACAATAGGATTGGATGCTGATAGAACAATCATATACGACAGGATAAACCAACGTGTAGATATAATGGTCAATGACGGTTTAATTGAAGAAGCTAAACGTCTATTTCCGTATAAAGATCTAAATGCACTTAATACTGTTGGCTACAAAGAACTATTTAATTATTTTGAAGGTAAATGGACTCTAGAATTTGCTATTTCAGAAATTAAGAAAAATACACGACGTTTTGCAAAACGGCAGCTAACTTGGTTTAGAAAAGATGACACCATTAAATGGTTTGATTTTAATACAGATATAAAGAACATCATAACTTACCTAGAAAAGCAGGTATAAAAAAATCCGACGTTTAAATCGGATTTTTTTTGTACTAATCATCTTTATTATTAATTACCAAACGGAAACCTTCGCCATGAATGTTTAGAATCTCCACATTTGGATCTGGCTTTAAATATTTACGCAATTTGGCAATATAAACATCCATACTACGTGATGTAAAATAATTATCATCTCGCCATATTTTTGTCAGTGCCAACTCTCTAGGCATAAGATCGTTTTCGTGCAACGCTAATAAACGTAACAACTCATTTTCTTTAGGAGATAATTTTGTTGGCTCTCCATCATCAAATTTTAAGAAACGGAGTTTAGAATTAAGGTCAAAACGTCCTATTTTAAATTCAAACTGCTTACTATCTGCTACAGAATCTGTTGCCTTACGTTGCATGATAGCTTTTATCTTCATCAATAAAACTTCGCTATCAAACGGTTTATTAAGATAATCGTCTGCACCAACTTTATAACCTTTAAGCACATCTTCTTTCATTGCTTTTGCAGTTAAAAAGATAATTGGCACATCGGTATTTTTTTCGCGAATTTCTTTTGCTAATGTAAATCCATCCTTATATGGCATCATTACATCTAGAATACAAAGATCGTAATCATCTTTTTTGAACTTTTCAAAACCTTCCATTCCATTCTTGGCATGGACCACTTCGTAATCGTTCATCATTAAATAATCTTTCAAAACGGTTCCAAAATTTGGATCGTCTTCTACCAAAAGAATTTTCTTGTTTTGCTCTTCCATGATTTGTTTTTATGATATTAACGGCAACTTTATAATAAAAGTACTGCCTTTTCCTTTTTCACTTTCTACTGATATATGACCTTGATGGTCGTCTACTATTCTTTTTACATAAGCTAAACCAAGCCCATGCCCTTTTACATTATGTACATTTCCTGTGTGTTCTCTATAAAATTTCTCGAACACACGTTTGGCAACTTGCTTTGACATTCCGTTACCTTGGTCAGCTATTTTTAATATAACATTGTTTCCAATATTTTCAGTGTACACATCAATTTTTGGTGCATTGTCTGAATATTTAATAGCATTGTCTAAAATATTTACAATCACATTTGTAAAATGTGTTTCGTTTGCTAAAACTGATGATTTATCAGCATTTAAATGTGTGTTTACATACCCTTTTCTATCCTCTACTATCAATTCTACGTGAGTAATAGCATCTTCAACTAAGTCGTGTAATTTAATACGCTCCTTACTAATGTTGAGTTCATTTTTTTCTAATTTAGAAATTCGCAATACATTTTCTACTTGAGCATGCATACGCTTATTCTCGTCTTTAATCATTCCTAAATAACGTTTAACCTTGTCTTGGTCGTTAATTATTTTAGGGTTTTTAATTGCATCTAGGGCTAAATTTATAGTCGCAATAGGTGTTTTAAACTCATGCGTCATATTATTAATAAAATCCGTTTTTATTTGCGAAATCTGACGCTGTCTTATCAATTGATAAATTGCACTAGAAAACGCTAAAATTATAACACCAGTAAATACTATTGATAATACTACCATCCATAATATCGAAGATAGAAGGTATTTTTTTCTATCAGGAAAATCGACATAAAGTGTATAATTACTCTCGTTATTATTATCTAAAAAAACTGGTATTCCTACCGTTGTTTCTGGACTTTTATTAAAATTTATAGTCTGTATTTTGGTTGCTAAATCATCATCGTATATAGCAAATTCAAAATTTAAATCTATGCCTTCATTATGTAATTTTTGCTTTAATAATTTTTTTACAAGTTTGTTGGCAACCCTCTTATGTATAGGCACATCCTTTAATAACGTTTTAAAAGAGGCTTCATAACTCTGCTTTTGAATCTCCGGCATTTTAGAAAACTCTACTAAACTTCTCTCAGGCTTTATACTTAAGAAATTTCCGTCTAACCTAGATCTGTTATAGTAGTCTGTAACTCGTTTATTAGTAAAACTACTAACATTTATACTGTCTGCATCAATTTCAAAGAACAATGAGGGCACTTTAAAACGCTCCTCCAAAATCGTATTTCTATGAACTATGGTTTCGTCATTAACATTATCTTCAGTGGTAATGTACAATTGCCTGATAATTGTTGAATCAGGCATTCTGTCTTCAGCAATGTAAGGTTGAATTAAACTGTAATACTTTTTAAGCTCAAATTCCTCAATATCCCTTGAGACAAAACTAAGAGCACGTGTAACACTTAACGTAAAATTCTTCTCCTCATTTTTTAAACTATTGTTTATAAAAAATGATTGCACAAAGATTATACCAATGAGTGATAGACTCATTAACACCACCAATAACACGAATAGCTTCTTGCCCATCAGTCAAATTTAACATTTTAACATTTAGTACAAATTAGGTTTAACCTTACCTTAACAAAAGGCGTAAATCCTATTTTAATTTTTGAAGTATTTTTTTATGAATTTCCTCTGCTTGTTGCATGGCTACTTTTAAGTCATTATTTACAATTACAAAGTCCGATTTTTTAATCTTTTCTTCGTCACTAAGCTGATTTGCAATTATAGATTCTATCTTTTGTTTTGAAGCATCGTCGCGCTTCATAACACGCTGTATTCTTAAATTTTCATCGGCAACAACAGTTATAATATAGTTGTATTGGCTTTCTAGATTGTTTTCAAAAATTATTGCAGCTTCTTTAATGACATAAGGAGCATCTTGTTTTTTTAGCCAACGTTTAAAATGTGATGCCACTTTAGGGTGTACAATGGCATTCATTTTAGTCAATAATTCTTTATCGTTAAAAATTTTTGATGCCAGGTATGGTCTGTTCAACCCTTTGTCGTTATAAGCAGATGCACCAAATAACTCAACAAGTTTTCTTTTAATGACCTTAGAGCGGTTCATAAGTGCTTTAGCCTCTTCATCAGCTATATAAACAGGAATTCCATAAGATGCAAAACACTTGCTAATTGTGGTTTTTCCACTACCTATTCCACCAGTAAGCCCAACTACTATCATATTATAGTTTTATAAAATCAATACGTTTTTGCTTCATACCTACCCGCTTTACAAACTCTGGTTGCGCTGCGATTTTAGGAACAAAATAGGATTGATTATTTTCAATCGCTTCGTAATCACATTCTACTCTAAAATCCGAAGTTTCTATTTTGTTATAATTATCTAAATCCACGTAATACGATACTGTAACTGTCTTAGGGAAATAGTTCAACACTATATTTGCTGGCTTATTTTTTATTGTTATTGGAACCTCAGTTTTTCCTTCCGTGAAACGTTTTACTTCTGCTTTTACATTTACATTATTAGGATACACTTCTATACCTTGTGGTACATTAATGCTTAAATTTTTGTCAATGTCTGTGTTAACCTCTTGTAAGCGCAATGTATTTGTTTCAACAGACTGTATTTCATTAACGATTTCTGAAGACCCAACAACTTTTACACTGTCAATGCTTAACGTGTAGTCGTTAAAAATATCATATCCTGACGCAAAATTAACATCTGTTTTTAAAACCACAGGAACGTATTTTAAAGCTCTTTTAGAATATGGCAAAAACAAAGTATCTGGCAATACTGACAGCACTTTGTACGACGAACCAAGTTGACCTTCAATAAGAAATCTATGTTTTTGTACATCAAAAATGTAATGCTTTGGTCTTGTTATAACATCTGTTTTGGCATCGAGAACTATAGTTTTTGATGTCTTAAAAATAAAAGGTACCAAAGCAAAACCTTTGGCTTCAATATAGACCTCAATATTATTTAAAGAATCATGATGAAGCATTATTTCATCTTCGGTATTTGCAATAGCGATATTTAGTTTTATGTTTTGCTTATAGTCGTTAGACAACTTTGAGAAAATTAAGAATACAAAAGCTATAACCATAAACAAACTAAAACGCTTAACGTTACGTCTCTTTAGATACTCTGTTATATTTAATTTTCGCTTAGAATTCATCTTTTATCAAAAAAATAAATTTGGAAACGCCTCCTTTGGCTGCTTCCTTAATACCAATAAACTGAATGTAGATTTTAAAAACCCATAACCATAACCAAAAAATTGCACCAGTATAGCTATAATAGATTGAAATGCCACAATAATACTTTTTGTAGAAAACAATGCTAAGATAAAAGCCAATGCAAAATAAAAACAGTACAAATAAAACGGCAATGTTATATTGAATGCCAACAGTATAACTGAACCTATTAATCCCACACAGAACAGTGTTGGAAACCAATACACCAAACTTTTAGAATTTGGATGCCATTGATTGAGAATAGGTCTTACCAAACCAAATTTATGCACCTGATTGTAGAATTTAGACCAAGAAATACGACGTTTATGATAGACGTAAGCCTTCTTTATCAATGTAGTTTTGTAACCTAGATTAAGTAATCTTAAAGACAAATCTGGATCTTCACCTGGATGGATTTTACCAAATCCTCCAGAATCCAAGAACGCTTTTTTAGATAAACCCATATTAAAACTTCTCGGCTGAAAATTCTCAACCTGCTTATCTCCTCCCCTTATACCACCAGTAGTTATAAATGATGTCATAGCAAAATTAATAGCCTTCTGTAAATTAGAAAATGAATGATGAGCAGCATCAGGACCGCCAAAACAATCGTAATAAGTGTTGCTTAAAAAGCTATTAACTTCAACCAAATAGTTAGGTGGTAATAAAACATCCGAATCTAATATGATAAAGTAATTACCTTTTGCTTTTTGCATTCCAAAGTTTCTTGAATCTCCAGGTCCGGAATTGGATTTGTAATAATATGAAATGTTTAATCGCTCTTTATAGCTATGGACTATAGCTTCTGAAGTTTGTGTGGAGCCATCTTCTACTATGACTATTTCAAAGTCAAGATTAGCTTGAAATTTTAAAAAACTTTCTAACAGTTCCTTAATCTCTTCAGGACGATTATACACAGGAATAATAAATGAAAATGCAATATCCTTCATATAAAGCAAAGGTAAGTAAACCAAACACAAATTATTACAACATTACTGCTTGATTATTTTAACAATTTCACTCGACGTTGCATCAGAAATGTTCACAAAATAAACTCCTTTTTCTAAAGATGAAACATCAACTTGTACTTCAGTTGTATTAGGATTACTACTTAAAATATTCTGCCCAAGTATGTTATAGATTGCGACATCTGAAATGGTTTTATTTCCATTGATATAAAGTATGTTTTTTACCGGATTAGGGTAGACTTTAAAAGCGTGCAATACAGCATCATCTACCGAAAGTGTAGTTCCTTCCACAATATGCAAATATTGATTGGCATTAATATCATAAATAATGTCTTCTATGCCGCTTAACCACTTTACCTTTATATAATCTATATTAGATGTTGCACCGAGTCCAAAAATCTCAGTAGCAGAATTCTGCGACAAATAGCCTTCTCCGCAAAGTGTATAACGGTATTGTTTATTTCCATTTGCAAATATTTCAATTAATGAACCTATTCCGTTTTTATTACTTTGAGTACCTTCTAGCTTAACTTTTAGCCAGTTGTTTGTTGGTGCTGTGTTATTCTTCCAAAGAAAAATATTATCATGGTTAATATTGTTTACAACAATTTCCGGGTAACCGTCATTATCAGTATCACCTATAGCATTAGAGTAGCTTATAGCCAAATCACCAGGTACTGCGGCATTATTTATACTAAATGTACCGTTATTATTATTTTTATAAAAGGCAGAAGATAAATATCCAGGAACTGACCCATAATGCTCACCGCTAACGTATAAGTCTAAATCACTATCATTATCGGCATCTAAAAAAACAGCGCCCCAACCCACACTATTAAATGTGGTATTTGTTATCTCTGCAATATCTGTAAACGTACCATCACCGTTATTTTTTAAGAACACATTACCGACAACATCATTGGTAACGTAAATATCCATCCAACCATCTGCATTAAAATCATCTATGGTTACAGACATAGCATCAATGGCTATACCAGTTCCAGATACATCGCTTACATCTGTAAACGTACCATCTCCATTATTTTTGTAAAGTATATTGGTGTTTTCAATTTTATCATTTGAAACATAGATGTCTTGATAACCATCATTATTAAAGTCAAAAAAAGCTGAGCAGAATGACAACATGCCTTCATTAATAATACCAGCTTCTGTATTTACTATAGTAAACGTAAGGTCTCCATTGTTTTTATATAATACGTTGGGTATGTTTGTGTGTCTATTACTAACAAATACATCTAAAAAGCCATCATTGTTATAATCTCCCCAAGATGCTCCATAACTTACCAATACTTCTGTTAACATACCAGAGGACGCGGTAATGTCTTCCATTATCATATTGCCGAGATTTTTATAGAGTTTATTGCCGCTGGTATCACTGGTAATAAACAAATCGTTATCACCATCATTATCAATATCTACCCAATTTACTTGTTTGTTACGCCAGTTATTATTTGCAATATTTAGGGTTTGCTCTACAAAATTGCCATTAATATTTTTAAAGAAACGTACAGGATCACCTTGAGCTGAAGCAATGGTAATATCATCCCAACCATCGTTGTCATAGTCAAAAAAAGTAATGCCACTGCCGTAAAGTGAATTTCCACAGATAGCTTCTATACCAATATTTGAGGCTTCATTTGAAAACGTAACCTGAGCCATCAAACCATTGCATATTAAAAACACATAAAACAATGTTATTTGATAACGTGCAATCATATAAAAAACATTAGATACATCAATATAATAAAAAAAGCCGCTATTACTAGCGGCTTTTAAAAATTTATAAGTTAACAAACCTACTGTTTAATAACTCTTACAGTTTTAGTAGTGTTAGCAATAGTCACTTGTACAAAATATGCACCATTAGACAATGCAGACATATCTACATCTGTATTAATTGCATTAGGAGTAGCTTTTAATACTACTTGACCAAGCATATTATACATAGTAACATCCTCAATAGTATTTTGAGCATTTAATGTTAATGTATTTTTAACTGGATTTGGATAGTAACTAAATCCTTCAAAAGTGTTATCATCAATACCTAAAGTAGTTGGTGACCACGCACAAACATTAAATGTTCCTTTTTCATTATCACCATACTCCCAAACTCTTACTAGAAGAACGTCTTCTGGAGAAATTCCATCTGCAGCCGTTAACTCAATAATAGAGAACGCACCAGTTCCTTCATCATCACTACAACCTACTTCTACTAAATTTCCAGATGTTCCACGATAAATTGTCATTACAGTATCTGTAATTTCACCTGTGGTACTTGTTTCTACTGTAATCTCTCCTGTAAAAGGTACTGTTACTTTATACCAAACATCACCTTGAGGAATACCTCCAGCAAAGGTGCAATCTGCAGTATTAACATTTTCTACAGAAGTAGTTGCATAAAGGTTATTTGCTAAAACTGGGCTTTCGCATACTGTATCACCTACTGGTAAATCAATAGCTCCTGCTGCTTCGTCATTAGCTGGTGGTGTCTCAGAATCACATAAGAAAGATAACTCATAATCACCTGTTTCGCCATCAAAGCCCTCTACTCTAATCAAATAGGTAGTTACACCATCAGATAACCATGATACTTCAGATTGTAAACCACAAAAATCATCGTTAGCAGTAACTTCCGTTCCATCACAAGCATCAAATACTGTGATAATCGTATCGAAACCAGAACCACAAAGGCTAGCAGTAACAGTATCATCAACAACTGAACCTACGTATGAGTACCATACATCTGCACTACCATTGCCATCTGAATCAGTTGCAGAATCTGAATTCCCTAAAACTGTTTCATTACATAATATAGCCTCTGCAGAAAGACAATCATCATTATCAGGTATTGAGGAAGATGCACAAGAAACATTTATCTCATAATTACCAGTTGCACCATTAAAGCCTTCTACGGCTATAAGGTATGTTGAAACACCATCAGAAGTAAATGTAACTTCAGACTGTAAGCCACATGAATCATCATTACCAGTAACTATAGCTCCATCGATACAAGCCGTATATACTGTCATAAAAGTATCAAAACTAGATCCACATAAACTAATAGTTACTTCATCACCAACTACATCACCTGTAAATGAATACCATACTTCAGGATATCCATTTAAATCATCATCAGTTGCTAAATCAGAATTTCCAGAATCGGTATTATCATCACAATCTAAAGCGATTGCAGTATCACAAGTATCATTAGAGGGTGGTGTTGTAGATGCACACGATACATCTAAAACTGCATTTCCTGTAGCCGTATTATACCCTTCTACTCTAATTAAATATGTAGTCGCTGCATCAGAAGTAAATGACACTTCAGATTGCAAACCACAAGAGTCATCATTAAATGCTACTTCAGTTCCTGCACAAGCATCATAAACAGTAAGTGTTGTATCAAAATCAGAACCACAAGTTGCTAAAGTAACTTCATCACCGGCAACTGTTCCTAAGAACGAAAACCAAGTATCTACTCTACCGTTTCCATCTGTATCTGTATCTCCGCCTGTATTAAAAGTTAGATTATCTAAACATGCAACAGGCATAGCATTAGCACAATCGTCATTTGCTGAAACACAAGTATCACTAAAAGTACCTATTGAGAAATCACATGCAGGGTCAGAATGAACAACAGTGAATGTTACTGAAGTACCTAGGCTATAAGGACCTGTATTCACATCCATATCTACAATAGGGTATGTAGTAGTACCATCACTAATACCTATAGAATCTCCTATGTCGATATAAGCAAAATCGACAAAAAATTGATCATTAGCACAATCATCAAAGACATCACCAGGTTCTACATTAGCTGTTGTACATGCAAGAGCAGGATAAAGTGTAACGACAATATTAGACCAGTCTGCCACTGACCCAGACCAAGATTGGTTGAGTACTATATCCATAGTACCATCTGTAGCAGGATCATAATCTGCAGTAAATGTACCATCAAAAGTCATCGTGGTAGGAGCTGCACTAGAATTACCACCAGTAGTTGCAGGGTCAATTAATACGGATCCTGCTGCCGTAATCATTGTTAAATCCGCTTCACTAGCGAATGGGTTTCCGCTGTTGGCCACCCAATCTACAGATACAGAAAATGTAGAATACATACCTGCTGGTACACCAGCTGTGTTAACAGCATCATTAATATTTAGCGTCACAGGTGAACCTTGGGCAACAACCACCGGTCCAGGTTCTGCGGGAAACGAGTATTGTGCGTTAGCGGTCATTAAACCACCAATAAATAAGCACAACACGAAATAAGTAATTTTCTTCATGTTTAATGTTTTAGTTAATGAATTGATTAATAGACTTGTAAATTATTCATAATAAAACCTTTATCAAGAAAAAAACTACAGCAACATATTAACAATTCGATAAACACCAAGAAAATGACGACAAGCAACCTACATTATCTAATAACTTAATACTTAATTGGTTAAATTTTTATGATTTTTTCAATTTTACTGTTAATTAGAAGATTTTTTTCAAACAAATACCACATAATATCATCGCAATTTATTGTAGTTTATCTATTAGAAATGTTCGTAAAAAACCTCTTTTTTTATCTGGTTAATTATTATGGATGTATTATTATAACTAAAAACATTCTTACTAAATCGCTAACTCATATACCTCTGGTGCTACTATCATATTAGGATTTACATAAACATACTACTTTATAAGCTCAATAAATCTAACATTGAAAATAAGTTAGCTATAGCTTCTCTATTGATTCCTTATGAAGACCATACTTATAATTAAGGAATAAAAAAGCCACCCAATGGGTGGCTTTTAAATGCAATTATTAAATTCTAAAGCTTACTGCTTAATAACTCTTATAGTTTTAGTAGTATTGGCAATAGTTACTTTAATAAAGTAAGTACCATTTTGTAAGCCAGACATATCTAAATCACTATCTACATTATTAGGTGTAGCTCTTAATACTTCTTGACCTAGCATATTATACATGGTAACATTCTCAATAGTGTTTTGAGCATTTAATGTTAATGTATTTTTAACTGGGTTAGGATAGAATGTAAAAGCCGAGCTGTTTTCGACATCATCAATACCGAGTGTAGCACTAAATGCAGACACTTGGAAATTAATTACAGCATTACCACCTAACTCCCAAACTCTAATATAAACAGTTTGGTCTGCTAAACCATCGGCTGGTTCGATAACAACTTGACTATAAAGTCCATTTCCACCATCATCATTACATTCAAAAAGAGCCAACGAGCCACATGTACCTGAGTATACTGCCATTCCGCCATCTCCTCCATTTCCTGTTGGGTCAGAATCAGTTTCAATAGTTAAGTTACCATCAGAAGGTACTGTAACAGCATACCAAACATCTCCTCCATTACCAGTGACGTCCGCAGGGTCATAAGTAGCACAACCTGGTAAAGGCATCTCACCAGAATCTGTAGCACCAGCATTTGTTTGTCCAGTAACAGGGTTATCTGTAAAAACCCCTCCAGGTGTTAACGCTATGGCATTTGCACAGTCATCATTTGCAGGAGGGCATACAGTTTGAGTTAAACTAGCAAAAGTTTCAGTACATTGCGCATCAGCATCGTCCGCTAAAGTTATAGAAACATCAGTACCGTTAACATAAGGCCCAAAAGTATACATACCTATTACCGTTACATTTTGATCAGCACTACCTTGGTCATCAGACAAGGTAATATCTGTAGCAGATCCTAAATCTGTTATATCAACAACAATATTAAATCCACCTGAGATATCGCAATCATCAACGACACTTGCAGTAGCCGTTGCAGGAGTACAAGAACTACATGATACATCAAAATTTAAAGATATACCAGAACCAGAACCAGCATCGCAACTCACAGAACCATCTGAAACTAATCTAACTAAAACAGAATCTCCAGTAGATATCGCCGAAATGCCTGTTGCATCATCCCCTGCATTAGTATCACTTTGAAATAATACCGGATCAGACGTTGTTAATCCATCGTAAATGATAATATCATCACAACAATCTTCAAAATAACCTTCAACAAAATCTACTCTTAAAGGAGATCCATCTGACGATGTAAAACTATATTGAATATCTGCGTCATCACCATAACAAAAAGTAGTATTTACAGGTGTACCTGCAGCACAATCCACAGCACTAAATATAGGACAGCCATCTTCAATAGTTCCTAAATCTTGATCACAAAGAGCGTCGCTACCATGCAATAAAGTAAAAGTAATAGGTGTTCCTATTGGGTATCCTGCGACTGAAAAAGGTCCAGTAGCAGCAATTGGAAAAGTGTTTGTTCCATCAAACAACGAAGGACTTCCATCACCCAAGTCAGTAATATCTACATCAACTTCAAAAGTACCAGCAGAACAATCTACTGCACCAAGAACAACTGTTCCAGCAGGTGGAGTACATGTTAATGCTGGAACAATTGTTACAACAATATTAGACCAATTTGCAGAACTCCCACTCCAAGATTGGTTAAGGACAATGTCCATAAATCCATCTGTTGTAGGATCGTAATCTGCTGTGAAAGTACCATCAAAAGTCATCGTGGTAGGATTCGCACTACCAGCAGAACCTGTTGTCGCTGGGTCAATTAAAACTGAACCTGCAGTAGTGGTCATTGTTAAATCCGCTTCACTGCTGAAAGGATTTCCTGCATCCTCTGCCCAATCTACAGAGACAGAAAATGTAGAATACATACCTGCAGGTACGCCAGCCGCATTAGCCGCATCATTAATATTTAGTGTTACTGGTGAGCCCGCTGCAACAACCACTGGACCTGCAACAGCAGGAAATGAGTATTGAGCATTAGCAGTCATTAAACCACCAATAAACATGCACAATACTAAATAAGTAATTTTCTTCATAAAAAATATGTTTTAAGTTAGTAATACTATAAAAATATGTTAATTATATACAAAATTAGCAACGAAAAGAGACAAACCGACAATCTGCAATTTTAATCGATAAAGTGAAACTTAAATGTTTTGGTGAAGAGCTGAAAGTTTTGGCTTAGACCAAGCAAATTAAGAGCTTTATTTAGTGTTTTTAAATTTTAAAAAATTTAAAAACTTCAAGTATCCCATCAATAAATTCCAACTTACCTATATATATACCCGAAGTAAGATTACTAACATTTATTTTGGTATCGCTACCAAGTATTTCTGTATCTAAAATAATTTTCCCTTGCAAATCGTATATTATCAACTTGCTAATGGTCTTGTCTGTTCCTATGTAAACAAAGTCGTTAACTGGATTTAACACCTTTAATTTACTATCATTTTCAAAATCGTTTGATGATAAAGTAATACCTTCTGTTATTGTAAATAATTGATTCGATGTTACATTATTAAATACATCTACTACTCCACTAGGCCAAGTTACTTTTACATTTTCTACAGTTGTATTATCTCCTACACCAAAAGTTTCTATTGACGAGTTTTGACTTAGATAACCTTCACCACACATTGTATAGCGGTATTGGGTAACTCCATTTGACAATACTTCGATTTTAGCACCAATACCATCTGCATTAGAAATAGTACCTATCAATTTTATCTTTAAATAATCATTACCTGTTATTGTTAAGTTTTTCCATAGAAATGGTGAAGAATCATTGTTAATTACAATAATATCTTCTAACCCATCATTATCTATATCTCCTATGGCGGACGCAAAACTTTCCCCAGTATTATCTAACCCTACAGTAGTAGAGTTCATAAAAGTTTCGTTTCCATTATTTTCGTAAAATGCATAAGATGGATAACCTTGACTTCCATCGTAGGAACAACTGACGTAAAGATCTAAATCCATATCATTTTCTGCATCAAAGAAACTAGCTCCCCAAGACCAACTATTAAGTTGTGCCCCACTACTTGCAGAAACATTAGTAAAAGTTTCATCGCCATTGTTCTTTAATAAAATAGTACTGCCTATCGTTGTTGCTTCGTTATTTGGAGTATTGGTCATAAAAATATCAAAGTAGCCGTCATTGTTATAATCATCTATGGTAACAGACATGGCATCTACAACTAAATCCGTACCTGAAGATGTGCTAACATCCATAAATGTCCCGTCACCATTATTTTTGTACAAAAAGTTTTGTTTTGTTTTATCATTAGCGATATATAGGTCTACCCAACCATCATTATTAAAATCAAAAAAACCTGAACAAAAAGTTAGTGCTGGTGAATTACTGAGCCCTACAGCATCTGTCACCTCGGAAAATGTGCCATCACAATTATTTAAATAAAAATAATTTGTAATAACTTGAAGCGTATAATTAGATATATAAACATCTAAACAGCCATCATTATTTACATCTCCCCAAGAAACTCCATAAGTGAACATATTATCTGTAACAAACCCAGCTGAACTCGTTATATCCACTAAAGAATTATCATCTTGTCGTTCAAATAATTTATTGCCATTGGTTTGGCTAGCCACAAATAAATCCTTATCACCATCATTGTCAAAATCCACCCATGTTATGGATTTATTTTGAAAATTTAAATCAATTGGCAAAAGGTCTTGTTGAACAAAAAAACCATCAAAATTTTTATAAAATTGAATAGATTCTCCTGGTCCAGTACCCAAAGATATATCATCTAATCCATCTCCATCAAAATCAGCAAAACTGATACCACCACCCATGCTTACAATTCCAGTATCTTCATTAATACCTCTAATGGAAGCTTGATTTTGAAAAGCTATCTGAGCATTTATCTGCAACATAAAGCTTAACAACGTTATAGAAAAGACTAATTTCATGACTAATATTTTTAAGCAATATAAAAAAAAGCCATTACACTAATTGTATAATGGCTGTAAAGTGTATGTTTTATGCAGTTTACTGACTATCCACAAAAGCTTCCATAACAGCATCACTAACTCCCATATTGCTAAAACCACCATCGTTATAGAGGTTTTGCAAAGTTACGCGCTTAGTTAAATCACTGAATAAGGTTACGGTATAGTTGGCGCAATCCATTGCTGTGGCATTACCTAATGGTGACATTTTTTCGGCATAAGCAATAAAGCCATCAAAACCTTTTACTCCACTACCAGCAGTCGTTGGTGTTGGTGATTGTGAAATGGTATTTACCCTTACGTTTTTATCTCTTCCAAAGAAATAGCCAAAACTGCGCGCTATACTTTCTAAATAGGCTTTGTTATCTGCCATATCGTTGTAGTCTGGGAATACACGTTGTGCAGCCATATAAGTTAAGGCTACAATACTTCCCCATTCATTCATGGCATCAGCTTTATATAAGGTTTGCATAACTTTATGGAAAGACATTGCAGAAACATCAGTTCCTTTTTGGGTCCAATCGTATTTTTGGTCAGTGTAAGCTCTTCCTTTTCTAACATTTATAGACATACCTATGGAGTGCAGTACAAAATCTAATTTTCCTCCTAATATTTCCATAGATTGCTCTATAAGATTTTGTAAATCTTCTTCAGATGTTGCATCTGCAGGAATAATCTGTGATCCTGTTTTCTCTGCTAAAGCGTTAATTTGTCCCATACGCATTGCTACAGGTGCATTGGTTAATACAAATGTTCCACCTTCTTCGTGTACACGTTCTGCAGTTTTCCATGCGATTGAATTTTCGTCTAATGCTCCAAAAATGATTCCTTTTTTTCCTTTAAGTAAGTTATATGCCATAGTTGTTATGTTGTTTGTTAGTTATTTAATATGTAAATATAATATTAATTGAGTAATTGTTTTGCATGTGCCATTGCCGATTCAGTTACATTGAGTCCTCCAAGCATTTGGGCAATTTCCACAATACGATCAGCTTCATTTAATTTTTTCAATTGTGTGTGCGTTTCATCTTCACTATCGGTTTTATAAACCTTAAAATGTGTGTTCCCTTTTGCTGCAATTTGTGGCAAATGAGTTATTGTAAATACTTGCATCTTAGCACTCATCTGTTTCATGATGCTTCCCATTTTATTGGATATTTCTCCAGAAACACCTGTATCAATTTCATCGAACATAATAGATGGTAATTGAATATACTCTGCCAAAACAGATTTTATTGCTAGCATGATACGAGATAATTCTCCTCCTGATGCCGCTTTTTTTAATTCACTAAAGTTAGAACCTTTATTTGCCGTAAACAAAAACTGCAAGCTATCCTTTCCGTTTGCCGTATATTGTTCTTTATGCTCTAGTTCTATTTTAAATTTGGCATTTGGCATGCCTAAATCTGCCAATATTGCTTCTAATTTTGAAATTAAAATAGGAATTACCTTTTTTCTTCTATTGTGTATTTCTAAAGCTTCTTTATTAAGATTTTTAAGCAGGCTTTCAATCTCTTGTTCTTTTTTAGCAATAGCATCATCTAAACCTTCGGTATTAGAAATTTTAGCTTCTAACTGGTTCTTAATATCAATAAGTTCTGCTACATCTGATACAGCATGCTTTTGAAACAGATTGTTAAGTATTTGAAGCTTAGCATTAACACGCTCTAACTCTTGTGGATCTGCGGATAAGTTTTCCTGTAAATTATCTACTTCGGTTAAAATATCATCGAGCTCTATTCCTACACTAACAATACGTTGAGATAAAGCTTCATAGGCTTGTCCAAACCCAATAATTTTAGACAATTCTTGTTTAGCACTATGTAATTGGTCGATAGCGCCTAAATCTTCTGTACTTAAAATTGCTTTGGTATTATTGAGTTTCTCTCCTATGACCTCAACATTGTTGAGTTCTTCATATTTTGATTCTAAATCTTCAAGATTTACATGCTCTAGATTAATTTCATTGAGCTCTTTGGTTAAGAATAGATTATAATCATACTCCTTAATCATTTCAGCTTTAGAAGATTTCAATGCTTCCAATGCTTTTTGAAGTGATTTGAATTCCTGTAACTGTATTTTATATAAATCTATAGTTGAAGCATTGTCGGCTAAGGCATCTATAACCTTAAACTGATAATCATCTTGAGTTAATTGCTGCGTTTGGTGCTGCGAGTGTATGTCTATAAGGTAATTGCTTAAAGTAGATAAACTATCTAGTGTAGCTGGAGTATCATTAATAAATGCTCTGGATTTTCCTGAAGGCAAAATTTCTCGTCTTATAATGGTTTGCACATCATAATCTAAATCCAATGATTTAAAAAGTGATTTTAAATTATAGTTAGCCACATCAAAAACAGCTTCGATGATACATTTTTCATCTGTGTTTTTAATTTGACTTAAATCAGCACGCTTACCTAAAACTAAAGACAAACCTCCCAATAGAATAGACTTACCAGCACCAGTTTCACCAGTGATGATCGTCAACCCATTGTTAAACTTAACATTTAACTCATCAATGAGAGCGTAATTTTTTATGTATAACGAGGTGAGCAAAAATTTGTAATTTGTTATTACAAAAGTAAAGATTTACAACTTCAAATTAATAGTTTGAACTTGAAATATTCAACTTAAACACACTTTGGTTCTGCAAAGCATGACAGCAGAATAATTTTGAAAATTTAGAACTTAATATTCCTCCATTTTTGGGAATGCATAGGAGCAATTCTGTTTAAGATATCAACAGCATCTGTAATATTAACGCTTGGACCACCAGAAAGTATATCCATTAGCTCATCTGATTTAGCATCGAAAAAAACACGTAACAGGTAAGAGTTTGGTCGTCTTCTATGTATCTTATCTAATTCTGTTAAGGTTGAAATAATCAATGCCTTACCTCCTTTAACATCTTCAGCCATTTTGTCTAAACCTTCAATATGGTAACTGTACATGGTTGACCTAATTTCTTTAAATGTAGGCGAAACCAAATTATCGATTAAGGCAAAACGTGATTGTAAGCCATCTTCTAATTTCCATCCTTGCCCATTAAGTTGTTGTGAATAATTAGCTATGGTTTGCGCTTGTTCAAAATAATCAGATCCTCCATTGAGCGCAAAAGTATCTGCATCCATACCTAAAATCATAAACACATGAAAAGATAATACGGACACTAAATTAGATTCAAACTGAACTGGATTATATACTAAATTCTGAAATTCTAAGTACTGAAAGTTAAATTCCTTATCATTATAGTTGTACACTGGTGAACTGTAACTAGAATTATATATTGGACGAGAAGACGATACTTGCAATGAAGCCTTAAATCTGTCATTCTCATACTCCCTAATATTAATTACCATATTACAATTAATGCGTTCTTGAGGAGCAAAGGACTTTTCTGTCCATTGGGTATTATTAATAAATTCGTTTAGTTGCTTTTCCAAAGTTTTAAAAACAACATTGTTATCATTACCTGTTTGTTGTGCAATGACCGCAACTGTACAATTCAACTCTTGTGAAAAGCCAATGGCCGAAACTGCTAATACTAATAATACTAATATCTTACGCATGTAACTGTTTTAATATCTGTTGCATTAAATCTGTAGCAACTTCTGCCTTAGATTTAAGTTTATGTTCTATGATATCGTTAGACGACGTTATAAATGTAACTTTATTTGTTGACACGCCAAAACCAGCACCTTTGTCTTGCAAAGAATTAAGAACTATCAAATCTAAATTCTTAGATTTTAGTTTGCCTTTGGCGTGTTCTAGTTCGTTATTGGTCTCTAACGCAAAACCAACTAAAAATTGCTTAGCTTTAATCTCTCCTAAGGATTTTAGAATGTCTTTTGTTTTTTCTAACTCAATACTAAACGTCGTATCCTTCTTTTTTATTTTCTTGTCTGCTACAGTTTTTGGTTTATAATCAGCTACTGCTGCAGATAGTATGGCTATGTCTGAGGCTTTAAAATGCTTATGAACCTCATTATACATTTCTTCTGCACTAACTACTGGTTTTATCTGCACTAAGTTATGCACTATTTTCTGATGTGTTGGTCCTGTAACCAAAGTTACATGAGCACCAAGATTGGCTGCTGCATTGGCGATTTCAAACCCCATTTTTCCACTTGAGTGATTTCCTATAAAACGTACAGGATCTAATGCTTCATAAGTTGGACCAGCAGTAATCAAAACCTGCCGCCCATTTAATGGCAATTGATTTAAAACATCCTTTTCAATAAAATCCACGATATCTTCTGGCTCTGCCATGCGACCTTCACCAACTAGACCACTTGCAAGTTCACCTGTTCCCGCAGGAATCATCTTGTTACCATAAGATGTTAACTTTTCAAACGAGGTTTTTGTAGATTGATGCTTGTACATATCCAAATCCATAGCTGGAGCAAAATACACAGGACATTTTGCAGAAAGATATGTAGCCAATAAAATGTTATCACAAACACCATTAGCCATTTTTGCCATAGTATTTGCTGTTGCAGGCGCAATAACAAAATAGTCTGCCCACAAGCCTAAGTCAACATGATTGTTCCAAACTTGGTTATCATCTTCTTCGTCTACAAAAGAAGAATATACAGGGTTTTTAGATAATGTGGAAAGTGTAAGTGGAGTTATAAAATCCTTAGAAGCAGGTGTCATAACGACTTTAACGTTAGCACCTGCTTTAATGAATAATCTGACTAAATTGGCAGACTTATATGCGGCAATACCAGCAGTAATGCCCAATAAAATGTTTTTGTCCTTTAGAATAGACATGAAAATTTATTCCTGAGTATCCTCAGTATTTCTGTGATAGATCTTATCATCTAACCACTCTTTAACTGCTAAAGCATGTGGTTTTGGTAATTTTTCGTAAAACTTAGAAACTTCAATTTGTTCTTTGTTTTCAAAAATCTCTTCAAGACTGTCGTTGTAGGTTGCAAACTCTTCAAGCTTGTCAATTAACTCACGTCTTATGTCTGTGTTTATTTGTTCTGCACGTTTTGCTATTACAGAAATAGCTTCGTAAATGTTATCTGTTGGAGCATCAACTTCATTTCTGTTATAAGTAACAGTTGTTACAGGTGCATCTGTTTTTTTTAAATCCATCATTAGATTAACTTTTAGTAAATGTATTTAATTCTTTTTGTAATTCTTCACTCATTATAGTTGCATCATCCAAAAACTCAGAATTTGGATACGCTTTTTTTAACGAATTATAATAGCCTATAGCATCTTTAAGACGTTGTTCTTTTAAGTAGTCAACACTCAGCATCGCTAAATTATATGCTGAATCAAATCTGTAGTACATTGCTTCATCTCTAAGTGTCGTACCCGGAAATTCCAACAAAAAGTTACTGAACGATTTAACGGATGCTTTATAATCTCTAATTAAATTGTATTGCTTGGCAATTTCAAAAGCTTTCTTTTCTAGCTTATAATCCAATTCCTTTACTAGTGTATTAGCCTCAGAAAGGTATTGTGAATTTGGATAAGCATTAACAAATAATTGCAATTTCTCAATAGCTTCTACAGTTTCCTTCTGCTCTTTTGTATAAATCGGAGAGTTGAAATAATAGCCTTTTGCAGCTAAAAAAGATGCTTCTTCTGCTTTTTCACTTTGTGGATACACATCTGTGAATTTATCAAAATGAAAGCTAGAAATATAGTAATCTCCCATTTTATACGAACACATGGCATGCATGAAGGTTAGTTTCTCTGCTTGAGGTTTTCCTCTATACTGTTGAAGTATTTGATCGAAAAGTCTCTTAGCTTTGTTATATTTACCAGCTTCAAACAATTCTGTACCCATATTGAATTTCGCTCCAACATCATCAGATTTTAATGTTTTTTGAAAATCGCTACACGAAATCAATAAAACAGCAGTAAATAGTATGTAAAGTCCTCGCTTCATAAATTTTAAACAAGATGCAAAAGTACGCATTTTTAACGGATTTTGAAAACAAAAATTATATGCTAAAATAAACCTTGTTTTTAGTGTTGAATATAGTTTAGTTTAAATTTAACTTTTACCCAGAACAGTTAAAGCATTTTTGATGTTTTCTTTAAGCTTATCCGTTGCTTCAACTAAAGGCAATCGCACGTGGGATTTGGAAATATCCAAAGCCTCTAAAACTGCTTTTATACCTGCTGGATTGTTTTCAGAAAAAATCAATCCGGTTATTGGCATTAACTTAAAATGTAAATCATAAGCTTCTTTTGCTTTACCTGCAATACCTAATCTAATCATTTCAGAAAACTCTTTTGGTAATGCCTGACCTATTACCGAAATTACACCTGAGCCACCTGCTAATGCAACTCCTAAAGCTAAGTCATCATCACCAGATAGTACCAGAAAATCCTTTGGCTTTGTTCTCAATAATTCTAAATATTGATGCACATTGTTACCAGCTTCCTTTACTGCTATAATGTTTTTAAAATCTTTAGCTAGTCTTAAGGTTGTTTCAGGCAACATGTTAGATGATGTTCTACCTGGTACATTATATAATATAATTGGTATTGGAGAAGCTTCTGAAACTGCTTTGAAATGCTGATAAATGCCTTCTTGTGTTGGCTTACTATAATATGGTGATACTGACAAAATAGCATCAATACCAGAGAAGTCTGTTGTTTTTATTTCATTAACTACAGCAGCTGTATTGTTCCCTCCGATGCCTAAAACCAAAGGCAATCTACCATTATTGACCTTAGCTATGAATTTCACCAATTCCTTCTTCTCCTCTGCCGTAACAGTTACGCTTTCGCCAGTTGTACCGCTTATTACTAAATATTCGATGCCGTTTTCAATATTGTATTCCACTAATTTCTGAAGCGCATCAAAATCAATCTTCAAATCTGCCGTAAATGGTGTTATTAGTGCAACTCCTGTGCCTATAAATTTGGTCATTATAATTTATTTAGAATGTTTAAATATTTTTTTAATTCAGTTTTAAATGTTTTAATTTCTTTTGGCTTTACATCTATTATAAGATCATATAAACGTTCATCATCTCTACAAAGACCTACTTTAAAATTTGCTTTGGATGCAGCTGTAATTAAATTTAGAAATAAGTTTTGCTTCTTATAATAACTTACCAAAACGTCATAATCCTCATCAATAAAAGCCTGCAAGTCAATGTTGTTGATTTTACCTTTCCAGCCAAAGTCCTTTGGACTAAAATAAGTTTCCCATTGGCTAGACTCATATTTATCATCACTGGTAAAAGCAATAATTTTATGCTTTGGAGATGTTAACTCTAACTGCCTAAAATACTGCCTAAACATCTCAAAATCATCATATTCTTCAGCATTTAACAAAACAGCAACCGTCTTAACCTTATTGTTATTAACTGCTACCTTAGGAGCGTCTAACAATTTGTTAACGTATTTTCGATTCGATTTTTCTTTAAAAGCCTTTAAAAACATTTATCTTTAACCTGTGTGCAAATTTAACAAAAGCACCAACAATATTTGTTAACTAAACAGAAGTTATTCAATGACTATTAAACATATTTTTAAATTCTGCATTTTACTTTTATTTTTTTCGTGTAATAACGATTCGCATATCTCAAAAATAGAAGGAAAACGTGTTGAGATTAATGAAGCTATTGCTTCAGATTCTACTATAGAAAATTTCATTGCTCCGTATAGAGAAAATGTCAACAAAAATCTGGATAGTGTTATTTCTTACGCGCCTGAAACCTATTCTAAATCTGACGGCGAACTCAACACAGCTATTGGCAACTTAATGGCAGATGCTGTTTTTGCAGAAAGCAATCCCATCTTCAACAAAAGAACTGGCGAAACTATTGATTTTGTGCTTTTAAATCATGGAGGCATTAGATCTATAATTTCTAAAGGAAATGTAACAACCAGAACAGCTTTTGAGGTTATGCCTTTTGAAAATTCAGTTGTTGTTGTAGCGTTAAAAGGTGAGCAAATTTTTCAAATGATGGACTACCTCTCTAAAGCCAAACGTGCACACCCAGTTTCAAGTCAATTACAATTAACTTTAAACTCAAATTCTGAAGTTGAATCTGCTACCATAAACGGAAAACCTATACATAAAACTGCCACATATTATGTAGCAACAAACGACTACCTTTATAACGGTGGAGATCGCATGACCTTTTTTCAACCAAATGATAGTTTGTATGTGCTAGATTATAAGGTGCGTAACGTTCTCATAGATTATTTTAAAAAGAAAGACACCATTAATCCTATACGTGATAATCGTTTTATTATGCTTAACAATTAAACTATGAAGAGAAGACAATTTATACAGCAATCTACAGCAGCAACAGCGTTATTGGGTTTAGGTGGTATAGGATTACAATCTTTTGATGCCTCTAAAGCCAAAAAAATAACGATTCTACACACCAACGATGTGCATAGCCATATTGAACCTTTTGGACCTGAAGATGGCAGAAATGCTAATAAAGGTGGTGTGGCCAGACGTGCTACATTGGTGGAGTCCATTAGAAAAGAAAATCCCAATACACTTTTATTAGATGCTGGTGATATTTTTCAAGGGACACCATATTTTAATTATTATGGTGGTGAATTAGAATTTAAACTCATGAGCATGCTAAACTATGATTTAGCAACCATTGGTAATCATGATTTTGACAATGGTATTGATGGTCTTTTTGCGCAATTACCACATGCTAAATTTGAATTTGTATCTGCCAACTACGACTTTTCAAATACCGTAATGGATACGCATGTAAAACCCTATAAGATTTTTGTTAAAGACGGCATTAAGATAGGTGTGTTTGGCTTAGGTGTTCAACTTGATGGGCTTGTTGATAAAAACATGTATAAGGAAACTGTTTACCATGACCCAATTGAAATAGCTCAGGATATGTCTCGTATCCTCAAAGAAGAAAAGGCTTGTGATTTGGTTATATGCCTTTCTCATATTGGTTATCATTATAGTAATGTTCCAGATAGAGTTTGCGATTTATCTTTAGCTAAAGCTACAAAAGATATTGATCTCATTATCGGTGGACATACACATACGTTTTTACCAAAACCAACTATAGAAAAGAACAGTATAGGTAATAATGTACTTATTAATCAGGTTGGTGCTTATGGTTTATATCTTGGAAGAATCGACTTTTATTTTGAACCTGGAAAAGCGACGAAAGCCAACGGAGCTTCAATAATAGTATAAAATTTTTGTAAGCATCTAAAATTGAAGCGTCTAAGATTTCAGTACAACTATTGAAATCATGACATCTAGAAAAGCTATTTTAGTACTAAGAATAATTGTAGCACTTATTCTTATTCAAACACTACGTTTTAAATTTACTGCTGATGACGTTAGTGTTTATATTTTTGAAACTATTGGTTTAGAACCTTATGGCAGAATAGGAATTGGCATTTTAGAACTCATTGCAGGTATTCTACTCTTAATCCCAAAAACCATTTGGATTGGAGCAACTTTAACGCTTATTATAATTGGAGGAGCCATACTAATGCATTTAACAAAATTGGGTATTGAAGTAAAAGGTGATAATGGTGTATTGTTTTGCACTGCAATTGTAACTTTTATTCTCAGTGCTATTATATTATACACTCAGCGTAAAACCATACCTGTTATTGGCAATAAGTTAAGCTTCTAATTGTTCGTCGTAATAAGTCGGTTCTGGACCTGTGAATTGTAATTGAGACTGAATGTAGAAAAATATAAAAGCTACAACCAAGAAAAAAGAATAAATAAACCCTAAGTTTTTATCTTCTAAAATATAGTAATAGGCTAGTTGTATAATTTCGGAAAACACAATACAAATAGAGCCAATTAAAAACAGAATAGACTTATTATCATTTCTATACATATAATTTATCAATGCTACAGAAAGCAGCACCATAATAACAGCATTATAAACAAACTCAAGACTATACTCATACACTGAAAGCGCTCTTTGAGCAGTATCCGTAACCAATGTCACACAAAAAACATCTAATACAATAAGCACTACTATAGGAATTGCCAATTCTTTAAAAACAGCTTTAAATTTTAATTCGGTAACAATTCTAGTAATCAAAAACAAATAAGATATAATGTAAAGGATATTTGCACCGTAATAATAATAATCAACCTTTATTTCATCAACTTCTGGAGCGTAATAAGCCGCATAACTTAGTAATTGTGCAACCATAAAGGTAACTAAAAACCAAAAGAAAAATTTGGTCTTGTTTTTTGTCCAAATACAATACAGTATTGCGAGCAATACTAAAGATATAGCTCCTACGGCAGATCCTTCAACTTCAAAAGCAAAACCTTGAAGCAACACGAACACTCCACCTAAAAGCAATAATACTACTTTTACTAGTCTATTTATAAACATTATTAATTAATCCCTTATTAATGCATCAAATATAAAATAATTTTACAATTAAACGATAAAAAAATACATTTTATCGATAAAAAGCATATTTTTTTGTAGGAAATTATTTCAAAATCTCTAAAAACTCCTGCTCTGTAAGGATTGGAACACTCAAGTCTTCTGCTTTTACGCGTTTACTTGGTCCCATTTTATCACCTGCCACCAAGTAACTTGTTTTAGATGAGATAGATGAGGAAACTTTGCCTCCGTTATCTTCTATGAGTTTTTTGAGTTCATTTCTAGAAATACTTTCAAAGACTCCAGAAACTACAATTGATAAGCCTTTTAACTTATCAGTTTGATTCGCAAGTTTCTCAGCAGAGATTTCTAACTGTACTCCAAAAGCCTTTAATCGCTCTATAATGGTTCTGTTTTCTTCTGAAGAGAAAAACTCAACAACACTTTCAGCAATACGCTCGCCTATTTCATCAACTGTAACTAAATCTAAGGTTGAAGCAAACATCAATGCATCAATAGATTTGTAATGCCTAGCTAATTTTTTAGCAACTGTTTCACCTACATAACGTATTCCGAGTGCAAAAAGTACACGCTCAAAAGGAATTTGTTTTGAAGCTTCTATTCCATTAATTAAATTCTCGGCACTTTTTTCTGCCATTCGCTCTAACGGAATAACTTGCTCTACGGTCAGTTCGTATAAATCTGAATAATTACTGATCAATCCTTCTTTAACCAATAATGCAACTGTTTCACCTCCCAAACCATCAATATCCATAGCTTTTCTAGAGATGTAGTGCTGAATACGACCAACAACCTGCGGTGGACAACCATTATAATTAGGACAATAATGTTTCGCTTCTCCTTCTATACGTTGTAATTCGGTATGACATTCTGGGCAATGGCTTATGTATTGTGTTGGCTGTGAATTTTCTGGTCTTTTGGTAAAATCCACTGCAATAATCTTCGGAATAATTTCACCTCCTTTTTCTACAAACACCTCATCACCTTCTCTTATGTCCAATTTTTCAATCTGATCGGCATTATGTAACGACGCACGTTTTACTATTGTTCCTGCAAGTTGCACAGGTTCTAAATTGGCAACTGGTGTTATAGCACCAGTTCTACCAACTTGGTATGTAATTTCATTTAATCGTGTTGAAACTTGCTCTGCCTTAAACTTATAAGCCATTGCCCAACGCGGAGCTTTTGCCGTAAAGCCTAGCTCATCTTGCTGATAGAAACTATTAACTTTAACTACTACTCCATCTATTTCATATGGTAAATCATGGCGATGTTTATCCCAATACTCAATATACTCTAAAACCTCATCAATGGAATTTACTAGTTTAGCTTCTTTTGGTACTTTAAATCCCCAAGCTCTCGCCTTTTCCAAACCTTCAAACTGCGATTGAATATTGAGATTATTACCTTTTATACTATAGAGCAAACACTCTAAAGGTCGTTTAGCAACTTCAGCACTGTCTTGTAGCTTTAAACTTCCTGAAGCTGTATTTCTTGGGTTTCGGTAAGGTTCTTCGTCATTGGCTATGCGCTCTTCGTTCATTTTCAGAAAGCCTTCAATAGGTAAAATTATTTCACCTCTAATATCAAAACGCTCAGGATAATCTCCTTTTAGTTGCAACGGAACCGTTTTTATGGTCTTTACGTTTGCTGTTACTTCATCTCCTTGCACTCCATCACCACGTGTCACGGCTCTTAGCAGCTTTCCGTTTTCGTAAGTTAGGTTCATAGACGCTCCATCATACTTAAGCTCACAGGTATATTGCACCTCACCATCGACCATTTTTTTAATCCTCGTTTCCCAATCCAATAAATCTTCTTTAGAATACGAATTGTCTAAAGAATACATCCTGAAATCGTGAACCGTTGTTTTAAAATTTTTGGTAATCTCACCTCCTACGCGTTGTGTTGGCGAATTGGCATCAAAAAACTCAGGGTGCGCCTCCTCTAAAGCCTGAAGCTCCTTTAACTTTATATCGAACTCGTAATCGCTAATTGTTGCATTATCTAAAATGTAGTAATTGTAGTTGTGTTGACGTAGCTCGTCTCTAAGTTGTTGTATTTTTAGAAGTACAGTCATTTCAATTAATTCATATTATTATTTTTTACTTAAACTATGCCATACAGAATATGAACCTAGAAAAAAACTTATTGGTAAAGTTACAATGAAAAGGCTTTCATAGTAATTATCAATTATTATTGAATATATTATGTAAAAAACCAAAGAAAAAGCCCAGCAAAAACAAAATATTGTAAAAATCTTCAATATCATTTTACCCAAATTCACACTTGCAAATTTTTTAAAAGGTTTGTGAATTTCCATAATTCTAGGAAAAAAATAAAATACGTGATACACTATATTAATTGTAATTGCAATAAGATTTTTTTCACTTAATTCTGCATTCAATATAAATAATAATAGTACTCCTAAAACAATACTAACATAGCTAAAAAGCCTGTAATATTTATTAATATCCTCCTTGGTTAGTTTCAATTTATCAAATTATTTCTATTCCTTTGCCTTCGCAGGAATTTAGAGCCTTTCTTTATTCAACCATTGTGGTGCAGGCAATGGTTTGTAATTATTCATTTTTTCTAATAAGCCATCAATAGTAGTATCTACCACCACAGCGTCTAAATTTTCTTGTTTTAAAAATCCACGACTTACCATCATTTTGCATTGCATTATTAAAGCATCATAATAACCGTTGGTGTTTAAAATTCCGATTGGCTTGGTATGCAATCCTAATTGTCCCCAAGTTGTGATTTCGAAAAACTCATCCATTGTGCCAAATCCACCTGGAATAATGATAAAGCCATCACTTTTATCGTACATAATCACCTTTCTATCGTGCATGTTATCTGTGACGATTAATTCGGTAAGCTCAGTATGAACAATTTCTTTTGTTTTTAAAAAATGTGGAATTACTCCAATGGTTTCACCATTATTATCAATGACTCCTTGAGCTACTTTGCCCATAATACCAATCTTAGCAGCTCCATATACTAAAGTTATATTTTTTTCGGCAAAGGTCTTTCCTAACGCATAAGATTCATTAATTATTTTCTCATCATTACCTTCACTACTACCACAAAACACTGCTATATTCTTCATATTATTTTTTTCTTCCTTTAAGCATTCGATCATTACCATTCAAATCTTTCAACAATACCACATCCTCAAAGTTAGCATCTACTAATAATTGTTTGGTGTCGTTTCCAAGGTACTGGTTAATTTCAAAAAATAGTTGAGCCTTTGGCTTTAAGTTTTCAACAGCAAACTTTGTGATTGCTTTATAAAATTGAAGAGGGTTTTCATCCTCAACAAACAAAGCCAAATGCGGTTCATTGTCCAAAACATTGGGTTTTATTTCTGCCTTTTCTAGGTTTCTTACGTATGGTGGGTTGGAAACAATAAGGTCTAAAAACCCCTTCTGTCGCTCCGCGACATCTTCCCAAAGGGAAGAATCCTTCAACTTTAAAATATCTGCTTTTATAAATGTAATGTTTGCGTTATTATGCTTTGCGTTATATTCGGCTATTTCTAATGCTTTTTCAGAAATATCTAAAGCATAAACCTTTGCGTTTGGCAAATGTTTTGCCAGACTGATTGCTATACAACCAGAACCTGTGCCAATGTCAAGGATTTTTGGTCGAGATTCATCACTATGTTCTGAATGACACCTGATAATTAAATCAACTAATTCCTCCGTTTCTGGTCTTGGAATGAGCACATTTTCATTCACTTTAAAAGGCAAGCCATAAAATTCAGTTTCACCTATAATATATTGAATTGGTTTCTGCAGTTTTAAATCTTCTAACACCTTAAAAAATATATCAGTTTCAGATTTTGTAATTGTAAATTCTGGCTCCAACGTTAATTGAATTCTAGGCACAGACAAATAATGCTCTATTAATAGGTAGAAAAAACTTTGCACCTCTTCCTTACCGTAAATAGCATCGAGTTCTTTGTGGAATATATTTTTTAAATCGAGTAGTTTCAAATCTTACAAATCTTTAAGCATCCATTCTGTACAGGAATAGTGACCTGTGTCTCCAAGAGGTTTGTCAATACTTTTAAAACCTACTTTTCTGTACAATTTTCTAGCCTCTTCCATATAAGGCAATGTTTCAAGATAACATTGCTCAAAACCAACTTGCTTTGCAAAATCAAGGCATTTCTCCATCATTTCACTACCCAATCCTTTTCCTCGTGCTTCAGGCATAAAATACATTTTTTGTAATTCGCAGACATTGCTATCGTAATTATCTAATGGCGAAATTCCTGCTCCGCCAAGAATAGCATCACCTTTAGCAATAACAAAATACTTTTTCTTTGCTTCGCTGTATGTTTCCGTCATGCAATCCAAGGCTTTATCCTCGTATGCAGTACCGACTTTTGGCACTCCGTATTCTATTAAAACCGAACGAATTGCTTTGGCTATTTTAGGATTATCTTTGAGTTCTATTTCTCGAATAACAATAGTATCTTTACGCACTCTAAGGGTTATTTTTTTACTGATTTTTCTTCGGTATGAAGATACATATAATTACCATTTTATGCTGAAAAGATATTTATTGTTTTTGCTGTTTTTTACACTAGTTTTCAACTGTACTGTGACCGAAAAACCAGAGTTTATAGGCTTAGAAAACATCAAGGTAGTAAATTCTAATATTCAGACAATTACGCTAAAAGCCGATGCATTGTTTATGAATCCAAATGATGTTGGAGGTTCTTTAAAAACGGATGACCTTAAAGTATATATTAATGACACCGAAGTCGCCACAGTAGTTTCGGACGAGTTTAATGTACCTTCGAAAAAGAATTTTACAATTCCTCTCATAGTTGCAGTAGCAACAGATAGCATTATGGACAACAAAAGCCTTGGAGGTTTACTAGGTAGTTTAATTTCGCAACGTCTAAAAGTGCAGTATAAAGGTGATATAAAATATAAAGTTTTAGGCTACTCTTCTACGTATTCCGTAGATGAAACCCAAGAACTAAAAATAAAGCTATAGTTTGCAAAAGCACGAACTCTATATAAAACGTTGTATAAAAATTGCCAAAAATGGTTTAGGCAAAACACGACCAAATCCTATGGTTGGAGCCGTTGTAGTTTACAAGAATAAAATTATTGGTGAAGGTTTTACAAGTGCTTATGGTGGTAATCATGCTGAAGTCAATGCTATAAATTCGGTTGACGACAAATCATTGTTAGCAAAAAGTACATTATACGTAACACTAGAGCCTTGCAGCCATTTTGGAAAAACTCCACCATGCAGTGACTTAATTATAAAACATCAAATTCCAGAGGTTGTTATAGGTTGCATCGACGACAATCCTGAAGTTGCTGGTAAAGGCATTGCTAAACTGAAAGCTTCTGGTTGTAATGTTATTGTTGGTGTTTTAGAGGCAGAATGCAAGCTTCATCATAAGCAATTTTTCACCTTTCATAATAAAAAGCGTCCTTATATTATATTGAAATGGGCAGAAACTGAAGATGGTTTTATTGCTCCTATAATAAAGGACGAAAAAAAGCCGGTTTGGATTACAAATCCTTATTCGCGCCAACTTGTACACAAATGGCGTGCAGAAGAACAAGCTATTTTAGTAGGAACGAATACCGTTTTGGATGACAATCCTAGTCTAACAGTTAGAGATTGGATTGGCGAAAATCCTATTAGAATTGTTTTGGACAGGACATCTAAACTACATTCAGAATTCAACGTATTTAATGACGATGCCAAAACCATTAAAATTACAGACCAACAGATAGATTTTAGTAAACCCATTGCCAATCAAATTTGTGAAGTACTATATACCCAAAATATCAATTCGGTTATTATTGAAGGAGGAGCACAAACACTTCAAACTTTTATAGATGAAGATTTATGGGACGAAGCAAGAGTTTTTACAGGAAATGTAGTGTTTACAACTGGCACAAAAGCACCTCTATTTAAAGGAGCTCTTATTTCTGAAACGAAAATTAAAACAGATTTATTAAAAATTTATGTCAAAGGTTAAAACGTTAATATTCGATTTTGGTGATGTTTTCATTAATCTAGACAAACAAGGAGCGATGCAAAATGCTTTAAACTTGTTTAAACTAGAGACTTTTGAAGCTGATATGATTGAAACCAACATTCAGTATGAAATTGGTAAGATTTCAACAGCTGAGTTTGTTGCGTTTTATAAGACTAAATTTAAAAGTATTAATGAAACAGATCTCATTTATGCTTGGAACTGCATAATCAAAGATTTTCCCGAACATCGATTAGAGTTTATAAAAAATCTCGCTCAACGAAAAGATTATAAACTCATATTATTGAGCAACACCAATAATATGCATATTGATTTCATTAAACAGAATGTTCCATTTTATGAGGAATTTAAAGCCTATTTTGATGCTTTTTACTTATCTCAAGAAATCAATCTAAGAAAACCAAACGCAGATATTTTTGAATTTGTTTTAGATGAAAATAAATTAAAAGCTGAAGAATGCCTTTTTATAGATGACACAAAAGACAATACAGATACGGCAGGACAATTAGGCTTTCACACCTGGAACATTGACGAAACACGTGAAGATGTTGTTGATTTATTCAAAATAAAAAAAGAACTGTTTTGATTTATTTAATACTAAGCATCTTATCCTCTACGGTAATTTTTGTATTCTTTAAACTATTTAGCAAATACAAGGTTAACACCTTACAAGCAATTGTTGTTAACTATTTTACAGCGTTTATTTGTGGCTTACTATTGTATAAAGGAGACATAAAAATTTCTTATATTTTGGATAGTGACTGGTTGTATGTCGCAATCGGATTGGGTTTATTGTTTATTACCATATTTAACATCATGGCGCTCACGGCTCAAAAAAATGGTTTATCAGTAGTTTCTGTAGCAACTAAAATGAGTGTTATAATCCCTGTGCTATTTGGCATATATGTTTATAATGAGAGTGCTGGCTATCAGAAAATTATCGGAATCCTACTGGCTTTAATAGCCGTTATTCTTACAGCTTTAAAACCAAAGGATAAAGCTGTGATTAGTAAGTTTAGTTATCTACCAATCCTACTATTCTTGGGTTCTGGCATCATAGACACTAGCGTCAACCATTTTGCACCAAAAGATAACCTAACGCTTTTTTTATCCATAATCTTTGCAATGGCTGGTTTAGCAGGAATATTTATTTTACTCTTTAAACATATAAACCAAAAGATTTCACTCAAAGCAAATAGCCTACCCTTTGGTATTGCCCTAGGGATAGTGAATTATTGTTCATTATACTTCCTTTTAAAAGCTTTACAAGTAGAAGGTAATGAAAGCTCAACCATTTTCACCATAAATAATGTGGCGATTATTGCAATTTCTACACTTACAGGATTAGTATTATTTAAAGAGCGCATATCTATTAAAAATTGGATAGGTGTAGCCATAGCGTTGATCTCCATAATTTTAGTAACACTTTAAATGTTAGATAACCAAGATACATACAAAACCATATCAAAACCTGCAGAAGGAGAACTCTTTAAAGACAAAAACAGCAAGTTTTATGGTTTCGCTTACCCAGTTACAACGGAAGAAGAAATAAAAACACATATTGAAACACTAAAGAAAGAACACTATTCCGCAAGACATTGGTGCTATGCCTACCAATTGGGCACAGAAGCTATTCAGTATAGAGTAAATGATGATGGCGAACCTAATAATTCTGCAGGAATGCCTATATATGGACAAATACAATCTTACGACCTTACAAACATCTTAATTGTGGTTATCAGATACTATGGAGGCGTAAAATTAGGAGTTGGTGGTTTAATTAATGCTTATAGAACTGGTGCGCAATTAGCTTTAGATGCTGCAGATATAATTGAAAAAACCATAAATCAGGCATTTCAGCTGAGATTTGAATATAAAAACATGAGTAAAGTGATGAGAATACTCAAAGAAAATCAAGTTGAAATCATCAATCAAACGCTAGAACACAATTGTCTGTTAGAAATATCTGTCAGAAAAGGTAACAGTTTTAAAGTTTTTGAACTCTTTAATCAATTTTTTGGCGTTGAAATACATGAATTATAACGAATAATTTTGCAGTTGGTCTAAAAGATATTTTGGGCATCGCGTAGGCCTGTTTCGTTTCATGTCTATAAATGCCAAAATTGTTGATCCAGTAGCCAGTAATTCACCAGATTCATTTATTAATTCGTATTCAAATTCTATGGAAGCTGTTGGCATTTTTTTTAACTTAGTTTTTACTTTAAGCACATCGTCATAACGTGCTGAATTTTTGTAATTTATGGATAGTGAAATTACGGGTAGCATTATGCCATCTTCTTCCATACGCTTATAACTAAGCCCAAACTGGCGTAACCACTCTGTTCTACCAACTTCAAAATAAACGGCGTAATTAGCATGGTACACAACTCCCATTTGGTCAGTCTCACCATAGCGTACTTGTATTTTTGTTTCGTTAAAATTCAATTCTATGCTTTTGTTTAGGAAAAAATTTGTAATTTTCAAATGTTTTAAACATGGGGAAAAATTTCCGAAAATTCAATAGAATTTGATTTTTTTTTTAAGAATTTTGTTCACATATTTGTCCTGTTCAAAACAACAAGAGAATCCTTATTCTCTTTTTTTTTGCTAATCTAACTAACAACGAAAATTTAACTTAACGAATGGAGATCACAGCGGAATCTGTATGGAGTAATTGTCTCGCCTTTATAAAAGATAATATACAACCACAAGCCTATAAAACATGGTTTGAACCTATACAAGCTGTAAAACTTTCAGGAAATGCTTTAAGTATTCAAGTTCCTAGTAAATTTTTCTACGAATGGCTTGAAGAGCATTACGTGAAAATTTTAAAAGTATCTCTTACAAAAGAATTAGGTGAAGACGCAAAACTGGTTTATGTTATTAAGATGGAAAACACTTATGGCAACAAGCAACCATTTACGGAGAAAATCCCTAGTTCTAATAGAAGCGCTGTTAAATCTCAAGATGTAGATGTTCCTTTCAATAATAAAAGCCCAGAGTTAAAAAATCCATTTGTAATTCCAGGTATTAGAAATGTAAAGATTGAATCTCAGCTTAACCCAAGTTATAGCTTTGAAAATTTCTTAGAAGGAGACTCTAACCGATTGGCTAGAAATGCAGGAATAGCTGTTGCTAACAAACCAGGTGGCACATCATTTAATCCGCTTCTAATTTTTGGAGGTGTAGGTTTAGGTAAGACACATTTAGCACACGCTATTGGTGTGGATATCAAAGACAAATACCCTGAAAAAACGGTTTTATATATTTCTGCTGAAAAATTCACACAACAATACATTGATTCTGTAAAGAAGAATAATAGAAATGATTTTATTCACTTCTATCAAATTATAGATGTACTCATTATTGATGATGTACAATTCTTATCAGGAAAAACTGGCACACAAGACGTATTCTTCCATATTTTCAATCACTTACACCAAAACGGTAAGCAAGTTGTTTTAACAAGTGACAAAGCACCTGTTGACATGCAAGATATTGAACAACGCTTATTATCGCGTTTTAAATGGGGACTTTCTGCAGAATTACAAACACCAGATTTTGAAACTAGAGTATCTATTTTAAAGAACAAACTCTACAGAGATGGTGTAGAAATGCCTGAAGAAATTATTGAATATGTTGCCAAGCATATCAAAACCAATGTAAGAGAGTTAGAAGGAGCCATAATTTCATTAATCGCACAGTCTTCTTTTAACAAAAAAGAAATCACAATTAATCTCGCCAAGGATATTGTAGAGAAGTTTGTTAAAAACACTAAGCGCGAAGTTTCTATAGATTATATACAAAAGGTAGTTTCAGATTACTTCCAAATGGATGTAAATACACTTCAATCTAAAACGCGTAAGCGTCATATTGTACAGGCACGTCAATTGGCTATGTTCTTTGCTAAAAAATATACCAAAGCATCACTTGCTAGTATTGGCTCTCAAATAGGGCAAAGGGATCACGCTACTGTATTGCACGCTTGCAAAACTGTTGACAACTTATCATCTACCGACAAGCAATTTAGAAAGTATGTAGAAGATCTTTCTAAAAAGTTAGCACTTTAATCATAAACACTTATGACTAGGATTTTAATGGTGTGTCTCGGTAATATTTGCCGTTCACCACTAGCACACGGTATTTTACAATCCAAACTTCCTGAAGATAAGTTTTACGTTGATTCTGCAGGCACAGCTGCTTATCATGTTGGCAATAAACCAGACCATCGCTCTATTAAAGTTGCCAGAACTCATGGCATTACTATTAGCAATCAAAAAGCTAGACAATTTAAGGTCGAAGATTTTGATAACTTTGATTATATCTTCGCCATGGATCAATCTAATTATTCCAATATAATAAGCTTAGCAAGACATACTGATGATATAGAAAAGGTGAAATTGTTTTTAGAAGCGAACAATTCTATTTCCGATAAAAATGTACCAGACCCTTATTATGGCGATATCAGTGATTTTGAATATGTTTTTGACTTATTAGAAGCTACTTCCCAGTTGATTGCAGATAATTTAACAAGTGCTCAATTGTAACGATATTCTTACTATTGCGCTATTTTTTGTATCTTAGTATCAACAACATTCTTAAAAAAAATTGACATGAAAACTTTACACTTTTTTATATGCTGTTTCTTTTTTGTGTTTTGTAATGCACAAGATTTAGAACTTGAATTGTTTGCGTCAGGCTTAAACAGACCTGTAAACCTTAAGCATGCTGGAGATAGTCGATTATTTGCCGCAGAGCAAGATGGCATCATTAAAATCATAAATTCTGATGGCTCAGTAAATAGTACACCCTTTTTAGATATTGATACACGTGTTAATAGTTCGGGCAGTGAACAAGGGTTATTAGGGTTAGCTTTTCATCCAAACTATGCAACTAATGGTTACTTTTTTGTAAACTACATTAATAATTCAGGAAATACGGTTGTTTCAAGATTCTCTAGAGACAGTTCTAATCCATCAATTGCCGACCCAAATTCGGAATTAATAATTCTTTCGTTTTCCCAGCCATTTAGCAATCATAACGGAGGTGAATTGCAGTTTGGACCAGATGGCTATTTATACATTTCCAGTGGAGATGGTGGTTCTGGTGGTGATCCACAAGATAATGGACAAGATTTAGGAACCTTTTTAGGTAAAATATTGAGAATTGATGTAAACAATTCAACGACTTCAAATCCTTACGATATTCCTGCGGACAACCCATTTGTTGGTACTGCTGGAGCCAATGAGGAAATTTGGGCTTATGGATTACGAAATCCGTGGAAATTTTCATTTGACCGATCCAATGGAGACATCTGGATTGCTGACGTAGGTCAAGATGCTTTTGAAGAGATCAACAATGCTCCTGGCTCAGCAGCCGGTCTCAATTATGGCTGGAGGTGCTATGAAGGTTCTGCCACATACAATACCACAGGCTGCCCAAGTAGTAGCTCATTAACTTTTCCTGTTGCAGAATATGGAAACCATAATATTTATTGCTCTATTACTGGTGGCTATAGGTACAGAGGTTCTGAATTTCCAAACTTTAATGGATTGTATTTCTTTGCGGATGTTTGTACACAAGAAGTCGGTTTTATAGAAGATGTAGGAGGCAGTTGGTCCATGACTTTTGAAAATTTCTCTGGAAGCTTAGTTGCTTTTGGTGAGGATATTAATGGAGAACTTTACGTTGCAAGTTTAGGTGGAAACATCTCTAAATTAATTGATGCATCATTAACTGTTGACGAGCAAGACTTATCTAACGTATCAATATATCCTAATCCAACAAAGGGTGAATTGACTATAGATTTTTCATCTATAAATTCTTCAGTATCTGCGGAAGTTTCAATTTATAATATTCAAGGCAAAGCGATAAGCACCATAAATAAAGATGCTGACACTGTTCAAAAAATTGATACATCCCAACTTGCAAAAGGTATTTATATATTAAAAATAAATACCAGTAATAATCTGCAGAGGGTACATAAACTCGTTATAAATTAATGAAAGAAAACACTGGTAAATTACACCTTATTCCAACGAGATTAGGAGATAATCCGCCTTTGGAAGTCTTACCAATCTCAATAAAGAAAGTAATTGAAGACGTTGATTATTACATTGTTGAAAATGAAAAAACGGCACGTCGCTTCATTAAACGTGTATTACCAAGCAAGTCTCAACCAAAACTAATCATTAAGGTACTTAATAAATATACTACTGAAGACGAGCGTAACACATATTTAAATCCTTGTTTAGAAGGACAATCTGTTGGCTTACTTTCTGAAGCTGGTTGTCCTGCAATAGCAGACCCAGGTTCGGATATTGTGAGCTTAGCACACCAAATGAATATAAGAGTTGTTCCATTAGTTGGACCATCATCAATTTTATTAGCGTTAATGGCATCTGGAATGAGCGGTCAAAACTTCACTTTTAATGGCTACCTGCCTATTGACAAAGGTGAAAGAAAGTCAAAATTAAAAACACTAGAACGCTTGTCTTTTGAACAAAGCCAAGCACAAATTTTCATTGAAACACCTTATAGAAATATGAAAATGCTAGAGGATTTAACCAATGTACTACAACCACAAACTAGAGTTTGTGTTGCGTGCGACCTAACGCTTCCTTCTGAGTTTATTAAAACTCTTCCTGCGAAAGATTGGAAACACAATAAAGAAGACTTTCATAAAAGACCTGCCATCTTTATTATACAAAAAGACTAAATTCTTGCTTTAGCTTTTTTATTTGGTTCTACTATTGAAGTATCGTAACCAGAGAACTTTTTCATGTAGTACTTTACGGTTGAACCATATGCATCAGCAAAGTTAGTACCGCCATAACTGCGTAAATACTTTTTTACGCTACCTGGACCTGCTAAATGAGCAGCAGCTAAGATTCCAGACTCTGTTACTTTTATACCTCCAATTACTTTGCCTTCAAAACGCTTAATATCCTTTCTTAAAATCCATTTATTACGTTCAGCATTAGCAATAAATGCTTTTTCTTGTAACTCTGGATTGTATAAAAATTGATTAGGGTTATAAATACCAATAAGCTTTAAAGTCTCAGCGCCAAACTGGTATTTTCCTAAATAACCTAAAGTATTTACAGTAAAATAATCACCTCTAGATTCTTTAAAAGCTAAAGCTTCTTTAAATCCTTCAAAGGATTTACCTAAATGCGGAGTAAATATGCTATACTTAGGCTCATCTGACCCTAGTGTCATAGCCATTTCTTTAGACATATTATAGTTGAGCTCTAACCCTTCTGTGGAATACTTATCAAAATCGAGATTAGAATCTGGATACAGTGCTAAAGCAATCAGCAAACAGATTGAAAAAGGTAATGCAAAATTCTTAACGTTATTTTTAGTCATAACAGCCAATTTTAACTAATAAAACTTTTCCCCAAAATAGCTTTATTAAATCGCGTGCAAATATACGAAATTATTTTTAATACTGAAAATCAACCGTTTAACAGTTATTAATACTTGCTAAAAGTAGAAATAATGCATCTTTACACTTCCTTTACTATTAAGTTCTATTGCTGGAAAAGGAAGCTTAATTACGTTTAGAACGTCAAAAATGGATTTCAGGAAGTGAGATTTTGTTTTTATGCGGCTCAAATCAATATCTAAGCTTAGATAAAATTGACGTATTCTATTTTGATTTTGAAATAATAAATCATTGGTATCACCTGTTAACATACCCTCTGCTCCATAGCCAAATGCAAGGTTTAACCAATTAGGAATATAGTCGGTCTTTAAAAACGAATTTATATTAGCACTCAACCAATAGGTTTGTCCGTTGTAATCTTTCAGAAATTCTTCAGAAAGTCCATTACCTAATGTGTTTGGTCGCTGCTGCGCATATTTTGTTCTGTGAAAAGAATATTTGAGAAGCAGACGTTGTTCTTCCCACAGTAATTCCTGACCAACATAAAACCCTGTTCCAAAGGTATTGGCTGCAATATCTGTCCATGAAAAACCCCATTCTTCAGAAAAACCATCCATAACCTCTACTGCCGTTAAAAACCCTAAACCTAAAGTAGAGCCATAAATTAATTGGTCTTTCTTACTAACACCAGCCCAATTAAAGGTACTAGCTCCGACACGACTTAATTGATACGATGAAAAAATATGACCAAACTTATCCATTTGCAACCATTCTCCACTATCATTAATAGTTTTGAATTTTGATTTAGGATAGTCCGCATACCAAAGCTGATTTAAACCAATAAGCGTTGCAATTGCTACAGAAGATTCTGTTATAACTACTGCATTACGTCTTTGCTTATTAAGTGTGTCACTCGGTTTTAAAAACTGATTGAACTTTGACTGAGAAAACAAAGAACTACTTATTACTAAGAAAAAGGCTATATAGTAATAAGATGATTTCAAAATATTACCTATTTATACCCTTTGAAGATAAGTACCTTTGATACTCACGTGCATTATTATTGTGCTGTGCTAAGGTTTTAGCAAATTTATGATAACCCACATTTTTAGCATCTGCAGCAAAATATAGGTAACTATGCTTTTCAGGATTTAAAACAGCATTTACAGCAGATAAATCTGGCATAGCAATTGGTCCTGGTGGCAACCCTACGTTTTTATATGTATTATAAGGAGAGTCTATTTCTTTATGAATATTTAAAACACGTCTAATTACTGTGTTTTTGTACTCAGGTAATTGGTAAGCAGCAAATTTTAGTGTAGGATCTGCTTGCAATGCCATACCAATTCTTAATCTGTTTAAGTAAACACCTGCCACTCTTGGTTGTTCATCTGCTTGCTTAGACTCTTCGTGAACTATAGAAGCCAAGGTCATAACTTCATTTGGACTGAGGTTTAATTTTTTAGCTTTGGCTTTTCTACTCTCATTCCAAAAACGATTGTATTCCGTTAGCATTTTGTCCCTAAAGCCTTCAGCAGATGTATTCCAAAAAAATTCGTAGCTATTGGGCAAGTACATACCCAATGCTGTCGCTTTGGTAAACCCATTGTTGGTTAAAAAAGTTTCATCTGTCATAGCATTCAATAAGGAAAGGCTATCAGCTTCAATCTGAGTGCTTATTCTTCCTGCTAAATCATTTAAACTATTCTGATTATTAAAGGCAATCTTAATCGGTAGGTTTTGACTTCTAATGGAAGTGATAATCTCATTATTGTTCATGCCTTTTTTAATGGCATAGCGCCCAGCTTTGACGTTGGCAGTATATTTCTTTTGACTCGCTAGCGCATCAAACGTATTTATATTATCTAATAAAGGCACTAATTGTTCTCTTACTTGGTTGTAATTAGCATCAGATGGTACATATATATAGGCAACTTCATTATTAAAAGTTGTATTAGGTTTAAACATTGCTCCATAAATATAATAGGCAATTACTGCAAAAATCACTAATCCAATTAAGGCCACTGCCCAAAGAATCTTTTTTAAATACATAAATTAATCGTTAATACGTTGTAAAATATATTCGTCTGTAAACTTTTCACCATCAAAACTCCAATCTCTTTTTAAGCCTATTTTATTAAAACCATTACTCTCAAACAACTTTAAACTAGCTTTGTTATGCTTAGAAATATTGGCATACACCTGATGTAAATGAAGCGTTTTAAAACAATAGTTAACCAAAAGCTCCAAAGCTTCTTTACCATATCCTTTTTGGCGATTGGATTCGTCCTGAATTATAATACCTATTCCAGCTCTTTTATTCTTTATGTTGAAATCAAAAACGTCGATAAGACCAATGGTATTGTTATCCATAGTACAAATGGCCAATCGTAATTGCTTAGCTTCAAATATATCTTGTTGGGCATTTTTGAGGTATTGCTTAATCAAAAATCTAGAATATGGTGCTTGTGTATCGCTGAGTTCCCAGAGTGAGGTGTCATTTTCAATTTTAAACACAAAATCCAAATCTTCAGGCTCCAAGGCTCTTAAATATATATGTTCGCCTTTTAATGTTACCATTCTACTTCGCCCTTAAATACTTGTTCCGTTGGTCCTGTTAGCCAAATGTTATTATAACCTTCACCATTACATTTAAAAGTAACATTTAGTTTACCACCTGGTGTTTTTAGATGAACTGAATTACTTTTTGTCTTACCGTTAGCATGCATGGCTAATGCCACAGCTGTAACACCAGTTCCACAAGATAAGGTTTCATCCTCTACTCCACGCTCATAAGTTCTAACCGCAAAAGTATCTGCAGTTTCCTGCTCAACAAAGTTTACATTACTTCCAGCTTCATTGTAAGGTTGACCATATCTAATTTTTGAACCTAGTGATTTAACATCCAAACTTTTTATATCTGAAACAGTTTCAACATGATGAGGAGAGCCTGTGTCTAAAAATAAGTGATTGGCATGCGTTTCTACTTCTGATACATCTTGCATCTGAAGCTGTACATTGTTATTTTCAATCTTAGCTTTGTGTAAGCCATCAATGGCGACAAACTCCGTTTCATTATCTATTATACCGATAAACTTCGCAAAAGCTGCAATACATCGTCCTCCGTTACCACACATTGTACTTTCATTACCATCTGCATTGTAATACACCATTTTAAAGTCCGAAATTTTGTCATTTTCCAACAGAATGAAACCATCTGCTCCAATGCCAAAACGTCTGTCACACAGTTCAGCAATACGTTTGGTATCTTTTTTGTTTATAATTTTCAAACGATTATCGACTATAATAAAATCGTTTCCAGTGCCTTGATATTTATAAAATGTCATTGTCATAATTACCCGCAAATATAAGAATATTAGGCGGTAAAATTACTTGTTAAAGCGTAGTTAAAGTTGACGTTAAATAGTAGTTAAAATGAAAATCAAAATCAATAAATATCTAATTTTAAACGTTAAATAGTTAAACTAAATTCTGAAAAAAATGAAGAAGATTCTAACATTAGTATGTGTTTCGGCATTAGGTGGTCTATTAACTCTAGGTGGTTATAAACTTTTTGTCGAAAAAGACAATCAACAATTAGCTGTAGAACAATCATCTGATTTTCCAGTTTTTGTTCCTACTAATAACACGGTTAACACAATAAACAATGCATCTTTAGCACCAAATTTTGTTGATGCTGTAGAAAAATCTATTGATGCCGTTGTACATGTTAAAAACACAGCCATAGTTTCGGGTCATATGACTATGCAAGATTTATTTTTTGGTCGTAATTCTCAACGAGCTCAAGTTGGTACAGGAAGTGGTGTTATAATTTCGCCAACGGGTTATATCGTTACAAATAATCACGTTATACAAAATGCCAACGAAATTAGCATTACCCTAAATAATAACAAATCTTATATGGCTGAGTTAATCGGCACAGACGAAACTACAGATATTGCCTTGTTAAAAATTGATGCAGAGGAAGATTTACCTTTTATGGCTTTTGGAGATTCTGACAATGCCAAAATAGGTGAATGGGTTTTGGCCGTTGGCAACCCGTTTAATTTAAACTCTACAGTTACCGCAGGAATAATAAGTGCAAAATCTAGAGACTTAAGCGGCAGAAACCTACAATCTTTTATACAGACTGACGCTGCAGTAAATCCCGGAAACTCTGGTGGAGCTTTGGTAAACACCAACGGAGATTTAATTGGTATTAATACTGCTATTTCGTCTCGTGATGGTTCTTATATAGGATACTCTTTTGCTGTACCTAGTAATATTGCCCGAAAAATTGTAAATGATATTATGGAGTACGGAAATGTACAAAATGGGATTCTTGGTGTTGTTGGAGGTGCTCTCAATAGCAAAACAGCTGAGCAATTAGGCACAGATATTACAGAAGGATTTTATGTTAGCGAAGTCACCAGTGATACTGGAGCAGAAAAAGCTGGTATAAAATCTGGAGATATTATTAAAAAAATTGACAATGTTAAGATTAATAAATTCTCTGACTTGTCTGGTTATTTAAAAACAAAGAGCCCAGATGATGTTGTTAATGTTACTTTAATAAGAGATGGTAAAAAGGAAATACTACCAGTAACGCTTTTGAAAAATAATATTTTCAATTTACCAACAGTTGGTATTGTAAAAAATGCCTCTGAGAAAGAATTGAAAAAATATAATATTGAGTATGGTTTAAAAATTTCTAGCCTTGATGACCCTAATTATGAATCCTACTGGAGAAGGAATGGTGTTGAAGAAGGTAGTATCATCACTCGTATTAACGGAAAAAAATTATATTCTGTAGATGACGTTCAAAATGCTTTAAAAGCTAAAAACTATAATGAGCCACTTCAATTTGAAGTTATAAACAATCAAGGTGAAAAAGTGGTCTATAATTTTAGGTAAATAGATCTAAAATTCAACTAAAAAAACCCTTTAAGGATTTATTCTTTAAAGGGCTTTTTATTTTCGTTAAAAAGTGCTACGAAAACGTTTGAAATATGTATTTTTGCGCAAAATTTAAAATCACTAAACCAAAAACAAAATGGGTTTTAACGACACTTACGAAAAAGAGTTAGCGTTTCAAGCAGACCGTCGCAGAGCAACGGTTGAATTTATTAAAACTGTAAGCGACTTATGGTACGACAACTCAATTGAGCTTGTAATTTTCAGAAATCAGTTAATTGACAGAAAAGTGAGCGAAATTTTAAACTTGCATGAGTATGCAGGAGAATTTGTTCAGAAGCCAATATCTATTTTTGATTCCGTTGAGATTGCTCAAGCCATTAAGAAACTAAATTTGCCTCCTGCAAAATTAGACATCGGTAAACTAACTTACGAGTACCACTTAGAAGATCAGAAATACGACAATGCAACTGCATTTGTTTCTGCAAAATTAGGCGATTCTAAAAAGTCGAAAGACATACAACCAAAAGACGTAGTGCTTTATGGTTTTGGTAGAATTGGAAGATTAGTTGCACGTGAGTTAATGGCACGAACTGGCAAAGGCAATCAACTACGATTAAGAGCTATTGTAACGCGTGGTGAGATTAACAAAACCGTTTTAGAAAAACGCGCATCATTATTAAGAAACGACTCTGTACACGGAGACTTCTCAGGAATGGTAAGTGTTGATGTAGAAAATAGTGCACTAATTATCAATGGTACAACAGTAAATATTATTTCTGCCAATGCACCAGAAGATATTGATTACACAAAATATGGTATCAACAATGCCCTTGTTATTGATAATACAGGAGCATTTAGAGACGATAAAGCCTTAGGAAGACACTTAAAGTCTAAAGGTGTTAGTAAAGTTTTATTAACTGCACCTGGCAAAGGAGTACCAAATATTGTTCATGGTGTTAACCATTTAGAATACGATCCAGATAAAGTAGATATTTTCTCGGCAGCATCTTGTACTACAAATGCTATTACTCCTATATTAAAAGCTGTAGAAGATTCTTTTGGTGTTAAATCCGGACACTTAGAAACCATCCACGCCTATACCAATGACCAAAATTTAGTAGATAACTTTCATAAAAAATACAGACGAGGAAGAGCTGCAGGATTAAATATGGTAATTACCGAAACTGGAGCTGGACAAGCTGTAAGCAAGGCATTACCATCATTAGAAGGAAAACTAACTTCTAACGCTATTAGAGTTCCTGTTCCTAATGGGTCTTTAGCAATTTTAAGCTTAGAGTTAGAAAATGAAACTTCTGTAGAAAGCATGAACACCATCATGAAAAAATATGCACTTGAAGGTGATTTAGTTGAGCAGATTAAATATGAAATGAGTGATGAGCTTGTATCTAGCGATATTGTTGGTAGTTCTGCACCTTCTATTTACGATAGTAAAGCTACCATCGTAAGAACAGACGGTAAAAATGCCATCTTATATATATGGTACGATAATGAATACGGCTATAGCCACCAGGTTATTCGCTTAGCAAAATATATTTCTAAAGTAAGACGCTATGCTTACTATTAGAATTCTTTGAAAAAGAAAAAGAAAAAATCTTGTCTTAATGGCAAGATTTTTTTTGTTTTATAAAATATATGACATCCATTTATAAACTTCGTTCGTATATAAGTAGCCTCTCGTAATTGAGAGGCTATTTGTTTAGTAATTTATTTATAATATGCTTATAAAATTACTATCTTGGCAACTTAATTAATCTAATACAACCAAAAATACATCTAAGATGAAATTCTTAACAAAAGTCGCTGTGATTCTAGCAGTTACATTTAGTCTTCAAACTGTAAAAGCACAAACTAATGCTGATGAAGAAGAAGATAAATTATCATTAAACAGTGGTACAATTGACAGCCAGTTTGAATATATTTTTAGAAAATCTGGAAACTTTAAAGGTGTTAACGGACAGAAGTACGAAGCTGTAAAATTCTCATCGCTTTTAACCTTAAAGGCAAACGTCTTAGATTCTTTAAAAACAACCTACAAGAAGTTAGAAAATTCTGAAAACATTGTAGCGAATCAAGCCAAAGAGATAGAAGATTTAAAAGCCAAACTTGGTAATACCCAAACCACACTAGACCAAACAAATTCTGAAAAAAACAATATGGCTTTGCTAGGCATGCAAACCAGCAAAACCAATTATAATGTAATAATGTGGAGCATTATTGCTGCGCTTACAGGATTTCTGTTGTTTTTTATATACAAGTTTAAAGGCAGTAATTCTGCAACCAGAGATGCCAAGCACAAACTTGAAGAAGTAGAATTAGAGTTTGAAGAACACAGACGTACAGCTTTAGAGCGCGAGCAAAAAGTAAGACGACAGTTGCAAGACGAAATTAATAAGAATAAGTCATAACAAAACTGTAGCACTGAGCGCACCTGTGGACCGAAGCTATCGCAAAGGTGTAGTCGAAGTGTCTTAAAATATATAGATTTAAAATCCGTAATTTTTATTGCGGATTTTTTTATTCCCTATCACAACCTTACTGAATGATACACAACAGTTTGTCATTTTATTTTTTTTCAGCTAACTTCGTTTTACTTTGGATATAAAACATTTAAACGCTTTTATATCCACGAGCCATTAAACGAACTTCAAAAAAATATCTCAATTAAACTTACCTTTGCATTCTATTTAGATAAACAATGCGCATAGATATCATAACCGTATTACCAGAACTATTAAAAAGTCCGTTTGAAGCCTCAATCCTTAAACGTGCAATAGAAGCCAATTTGGTAGAAGTCCATTTTCATAACCTTAGAGATTACACCACAGATAATTACAAATCTATTGACGATTACCAATTTGGTGGAGGAGCTGGTATGGTAATGCTTATAGAACCTATAGATAAATGTATTTCAGGTTTACAAGCAGAGCGTCACTACGATGAAATTATTTACATGACGCCAGATGGCGAGCGTCTTAACCAAAGTATTGCCAATCAGGTTTCGTTAAAAGAAAATATTATTATCCTTTGCGGACATTATAAAGGTGTGGATCAACGTGTCCGCGATAAATTTATAACCAGAGAAATATCCATTGGAGACTATGTACTTTCTGGCGGAGAACTTGGAGCCGCTGTGCTATGCGATGCTGTAATACGATTAATACCTGGTGTTTTGGGCAATGAGACCTCTGCCCTAACCGATTCGTTTCAGGATAATTTATTGGCACCACCTATTTATACCAGACCACGAGAATATAAAGGTATGAAGGTTCCAGAAGTGTTATTTAGTGGAGATTTTGGCAAAATTGAAAAATGGCGCGAAGAACAAGCCTACAAAAGAACACAAGAACGACGACCAGACCTTCTTAATGGTTAATGCTTAATGGCTAAAAAAACAAATAAACGACTCAACGATTAAACCCATAAACAATCGGTAAAAAACTTTTCACTTTCTACTTTTTACTTTTAACTTTTTAATTATCTTTGCACCCACTTTAGATTAACCTCTGGCGAAAATCGTGAATGTTGATTTGAAACAACCATAATAAAAGAAAAAACATGGATTCTTTAGTAAAATTTGTACAAGACGAATTTGTAACCCGTAAAGACCTTCCTGCATTTAGTGCTGGTGACACAATTACTGTTTACTACGAAATTAGAGAAGGAGAAAAAGTACGTACACAGTTCTTTAGAGGTGTAGTATTACAACGCAAAGGAACAGGAACTTCTGAAACATTTACAATCCGTAAAATGTCAGGAACAATTGGCGTAGAGCGTATCTTCCCAGTTAACTTACCTGCTTTACAAAAAGTAGAAGTTAATAAAAGAGGTAAAGTACGTAGAGCTAGAATTTTCTACTTTAGAGGTCTTACTGGTAAAAAAGCAAGAATTAAAGAAGTTAGAAGATAATTTAACTTACATACCACTCAAAAAAGCCTTCAGTTATGAAGGCTTTTTTAGTTATTAACTTTTGTTAATAACTACAGTTTATAAGATGTTTATATCTATTTAGTTAAAAAATTTGTATATTCGTAATATAAATCTACATTTACTAAACAATTAACAACAAACCTAGTTTGGTTTTGAATCTTCGGAATTGAATTTATGTTAAATTGTAGTAAAGTAACGTTCTTTATATAATGAGATTGTTTTTTGAGGTTAGCAAACCGCTTATGTAGATAAGTGTTGGTGTAGTTAACCATGAAGCTTATATTTTGTAACATGCACTGTAGGTTAGAAAACGTAAGTGAAAAGCTTTGAAAAAGTAACGGAATCGAAAGTGAACGCGAATAGGATAAGCAATGTTTTTTGGACGTATTGAACGCGCAAACGAACAATGTTAAGAGAAACATCAAGAAAAACAAATCTTGAGAAACTTAGTAATATCAGGTCAATACATTTTGAAAGGTAAGAACAGTTTCATTGAAACAGCAACGCTTGAACCGAAAAGGATGATGGTGTAAGCCATACAGCTGAGTTAGTGTAATACTAAATAAGTCGTAGCAGTACTGTTTCAAAGAGAAGCCATGTCAGCACAGTTTACTGTAGTGATATGGCTTTTTATTTATATAAACATTTTCAGTTTTAGTATCCTAAACTCGTTTCAGGATGTCATAAATTTTAATCAAATCTTTTGTATTCTTGTAAAATGAATCAACAATCTGTAGATAATAAAAGTTTTATAAACCAAGATTTTACCAAAAACTTTCTACCAAAAATAGAATACCTAGACTGTACGTTTACTAACTGTAATTTCGAAAATTCTGATATTTCTAATACAATATTTCTAGAATGCGAATTTATAGAATGTAATTTTAGTAACGTTAATGCTATGCACACCACATTTAATGAGGTTGATTTTAATAATTGTAAACTTGTTGGTGTACAATTTCAAAATTGTAATGATTTTTTGTTAGCCTTTAGTTTTAAAAACTGTTCCTTAAATTTAAGTTCCTTTTACCAGTTAAAAATTAACAATACAAAATTTTTAAATTGTAAAATGCACAATGTAGATTTTACAGAAACAGAAGCTAAAAATGTAGACTTTTCTGAGTGTGATTTAAAAAATGCCGTTTTTGAACGTGCGCAACTTAATGGCTCAGATTTTTCTTCAGCCTTTAACTTTTCAATCAACCCTTCTACAACTACAATTAAGAATGCAATTTTCTCAAAAGAGAACATTTTAGGATTACTTAATGCATATAAGATTAGAATTGAGTCATAAAGCTAAATTTTAAGACTCTCAATTATCAATTTAGTGAATTTTTAGGTGCTTTACTACGAATCTAACATATACAAAACTGTACCTTTTTTGTATATTTGCACAGCTTAAATTTTAGCCAACTCGCAATCATATTATATTAACGACTTATGACAAAAACAGCAAAGATTGTTTATACAAAAACCGATGAAGCACCTGCTTTAGCAACACGTTCTTTTTTACCAATTGTTCAATCATTTACCAAATCTTCTGGTATTACCATTGAAACTAAAGATATATCATTAGCAGCAAGGATTTTAGCTGCATTTCCAGATTTTTTAACCGAAGATCAAAAAGTAGCTGATGCTTTAGCTGAATTAGGTGAATTAGCAAAGAAGCCAGAGGCTAACATCATAAAATTACCAAATATTAGTGCATCTATTCCTCAACTTACAGATGCCATTGAAGAATTACAATCTAAGGGTTATAAAATACCTAGCTATCCAGACGAGCCAAAAACTGATGCCGAAAAAGAGATTAAAACACGCTACGACAAAATAAAAGGTAGTGCGGTAAACCCTGTACTAAGAGAAGGAAACTCAGATAGACGTGCTCCAAAAGCAGTTAAGAATTATGCCAGAAAAAATCCACATAGCATGGGTGCTTGGTCATCAGATTCTAAAACACATGTCGCTACAATGAGCGCTGGAGATTTTGCTCATAACGAAAAATCTGTAACAATAGCAGATGCAACAAATGTAAAAATTGTTCATACAGATACTAATGGTGCTCAAACGGTTTTAAAGGATAATTTAGCTTTACTAAAAGGCGAAATTATTGACGCTACAGTAATGAGCAAAAAAGCATTATTGGACTTCTTAGACAGAGAAATTAAAGATGCAAAAGCACAAGATGTGTTAATGTCTCTGCACATGAAAGCAACAATGATGAAGGTTTCTGATCCAATTATTTTTGGACATGTTGTTAGAACCTATTTTAAATCTTTATTTGAAAAACATGCAACTACATTTAAAGAAATAGGTGTAGATGTAAATAATGGTTTTGGGAATTTGCTTGAAAACTTAGAAGAATTACCAACAGCTAAACGTGAAGAAATTGAAGCTGATATAAAAACAGCTTTAGAAAACGGACCAGATTTAGCTATGGTAAACTCAGACAATGGTATTACCAATTTGCATGTCCCTAGCGATGTAATCATTGATGCTTCTATGCCAGCAATGATTCGTACGTCTGGACAAATGTGGAATGCTGAAGGTAAACAACAAGATACTAAAGCTATAATACCAGATAGTAGTTATGCTGGTGTATATATAGCAACAATAGATTTTTGCAAAAAACATGGAGCGTTCGACCCAACAACTATGGGAACTGTACCAAACGTTGGACTTATGGCTCAAAAAGCTGAAGAATATGGCTCTCATGATAAAACTTTTGAAATAGCTTCAAACGGTAAAGTTGAAGTTATTGTTGCTTCAGGTTCTGTATTATTAAGTCATGCTGTAGAAACTGGTGATATTTGGAGAATGTGTCAGGTTAAAGATGCACCAATTCAAGATTGGATAAAACTTGCTGTAACAAGAGCAAGAGCTTCTCAAACACCAGCTGTTTTTTGGTTAGATAAAAATAGAGCTCATGATGCTGAATTGATTAAAAAAGTGAATCAGTATTTACCAAATCATGATACTACAGGTTTAGATATTAGAATTTTATCACCAATTGACGCTACTAATTTCACATTAGAACGTATAAAAGACGGTAAAGATACTATTTCAGTAACAGGAAATGTATTAAGAGATTACTTAACCGATTTATTCCCAATTTTAGAAGTTGGTACAAGTGCAAAAATGTTATCTATTGTGCCATTAATGAATGGCGGAGGCTTATTTGAAACTGGTGCTGGTGGTTCAGCTCCTAAGCACGTACAACAATTTATTAAAGAAAATCATTTACGTTGGGATTCATTGGGTGAGTTTCTAGCCTTAGCAGTATCTCTAGAACATTTTGCTATCGTTAATAACAATGAAAAGGCAAGAGTTTTAGGCGAAACTTTAGATGACGCTTCTGATAAATTGTTAGAGAATAAAAAGGGACCTTCAAGAAAAGTTAATGAACTAGATAATAGAGGTAGTCATTTTTATTTAGCACTATACTGGGCAGAAGCATTGGCTAAACAAACAAAAGATGAAGAATTAAAAACTGAGTTTTCAAAAATTTACGCTGAACTTTCTGCAAACGAAGAGACTATTATAAATGAACTTATTGATTGCCAAGGTAAGTCCGTAAATATTGATGGATACTATTATCCAAACGAAGATCTAGTTTCTAATGCTATGCGACCAAGTAAAGTATTAAATAACATACTTAGCTAAAAATGATAGTATTTAGATCATATAAAAAAAGCTTCTATATAGAAGCTTTTTTTATACTTTTAATTCTATGTAACTAATTAATACGCAAATCGTCTATTTTTATAAAACAGATATCATCAATCAAAAAAATATTAGACATTTCATGGCAATCTCACACAGAGTACTACTGCTCTTTTTCTTTATAGGTCTACAAATACTTACGGCACAAGATAAATTCACACTCAGCGGAACTATAACAGATGATCAAAGTAACGAAACCCTCATTGGTGTTAATATTATTATTCCAGATTTGCAGACAGGTACTGTAACAAATGAATATGGGTTTTATTCAATAACGCTTCCTACTGGTACTTATAATATACAGATTAGCTATTTGGGTTATAAAACCATTGCTGAAACTATTGTGCTTAACACTGATTTATCTAAAAATTTTAAATTGAGTGAATCTGCAGAGAGTTTGGATGAAGTTGTAATTGAAGAGAACATAGAAAGGTTAAATATTAAGAAACCTCAAATGAGTGTTAATTCTTTATCTATTAAAACGATAAAGAGTATGCCTGTAATTTTGGGAGAAGTTGATGTTATCAAGTCTATAACACTTCTGCCAGGTGTTACAAATGCTGGTGAAGCATCATCTGGTTTTAATGTTAGAGGTGGTGGCGCAGATCAGAATCTAATTTTATTAGACGAAGCAACTATATTTAATTCATCGCACCTATTTGGCTTCTTTTCGGTTTTTAACCCAGATGCCATAAAAGATCTAAAACTTTACAAAGGTGGTATTCCTGCAAAGTATGGTGGTCGCGTATCTTCAGTTTTAGATATATATCAAAAAGAAGGAAATAGCTCTGAATTTCATATGAATGGAGGCATAGGACTCATCTCTAGCAGGTTACTTGCAGAAGGTCCTATAAAAAAAGACAAAGGCTCATTTCTTTTTGGTGGTAGAAGTAGTTATGCGCATTTGTTCCTGCCTTTATTTGATATTAACAACATTGCCTATTTCTATGACCTTAACACAAAATTAAGTTATAGAATAAATGATAATAACAGTGTTTTTCTATCGGGTTATTTTGGACGTGATGTATTTGAACTAAGTAATAGTTTTGCTAACACATATGGAAACACTGTAGTTAACTTTAGATGGAATCATTTATTTTCAGATAAACTATTTTCAAATTTATCTATGATTTATTCCGATTACTATTATGGTTTAAAACTGGATTTTGTTGAATTTGATTGGGAATCTGGTATCAGAAATTTCAATCTTAAATATGATTTTAAGCATTACTTAAGTAATAATTTTAAGCTGGAATATGGATTAAATAGCATCTACTATAAATTCAATCCAGGTGAAATTAACCCAACTACTGAGAGCTCTGGTATTAATCCATTTAAACTCATAGACAAATATGCTTTTGAAAATGCAATTTATGTTGATGCAGAACACAAATTAAACAATAAGCTTTCGGTTAGTTACGGAGCAAGGTTTAGTACTTTTCATCGTTTAGGCCAAGATGAGCTAAATATTTATGAGAACAATAATCCCGTGGTTTTTAATGAAGAAATAGGCATTTATGAAAAGGCAGAACCAATAGGTACAAAAACCTACGACAGAAGTGATGTTATAGAATCATTTGCAAACATTGAGCCTAGATTTGCCCTTGCTTATCAATTAAATAATAATACATCCATAAAAGCAAGTTATAATAGAATGAGCCAATATTTGCATTTATTATCTAACACTAGTTCGCCTACTCCACTAGATGTGTGGACACCAAGTGGGAAATATGTAAAACCACAACTCTTAGATCAAATTGCTTTAGGGTATTTTAAGACCTTCAAGGATGACGCATTCTCATTAGAAATAGAAACCTTTTATAAAACCATTAAAAACCGGATTGATTATATTGATGGTGCAGACTTAATTGCAAATAATGCTATAGAACAAGTTATTTTAAATGGTAAAGCTAGAGCTTATGGCCTAGAGCTATTATTAAGAAAAAATGAAGGTAAATTGAAAGGTTGGTTATCATATACGCTTTCAAAATCTGAACAAAAAACGCCAGGCAGGACAGACCTTGAAACTGGTATTAATGATGGTGATTGGTATAACACTGCTTATGATAAGACTCATGACATTTCATTAACTGGAAGTTACGAGTTAAATAAAAAATGGTCATTTAGTTCTAATTTTATATTTCAAACTGGACAACCTTCTACATTTCCTAATGGACAATATCAATACAATGATATTATTGTACCTAGTTATGAAGCAAGAAACTCAAGTAGATTACCGTCATATCATCGTTTAGACATAGCAGTAAATTATAATCCTAACCCAAATAGCACTAAAAATTTTAAAGGAGAATGGGTTTTTGGCGTTTATAATATATACAACAGAAGAAATGCAGCAAGTATTAGTTTTAGAGAAGATAGAAATTCTGGGAGAAACGAAGCTGTAAGGCTTTCAATATTCGGAATAGTGCCTTCAGTATCTTACAATTTTAAGTTTTAAATCATGAGAAAAAGATTATATATAATATTCATTTTAAGTATCTGTTTCAACTGTGAAGATGTCATAGATGTTAACCTCAATGAAGCAGAACCAAGATTAGTAATAGAAGCTTCAATTAATTGGTTCAAAAATACATCAGGAAATGAGCAAAGTGTAAAATTAACTTTATCAGCACCTTTTTATAATGAAAATGTACCTCCAGCTAATGACGCTATTGTAAATATCTCTGACAGCAATGGTAATGTTTTTAACTTTATAGAAGATAATGATACTGGTAATTATCTTAATGATAATTTTATTCCTGTAATTAATGAAACGTATACACTTACCATAAATTATAATAATGAAACCTATACTGCAACAGAAACTCTAAAATCTGTTTCTTCTATTGACTATATTGAACAAAATAATGAAGGTGGATTTACAGGAGAAGATATTGAATTAAAGGCTTACTATACAGATCCTGCTGATATAGAAAATTATTACTTTTTCGAATTCATTAGTGATATTCCTGTAATACCGACATTAGAAGTCTATAATGATGAATTTACTGATGGCAATCAAATCTTTGGGTTTTATACTGAAGAAGATTTAGAGCCTGGAGATATAGTTACAATACGAAACTACGGTGTTTCTGAAAGGTTTTATGAATTTATGTTTATTCTTCTACAACAAGGAAGTGATGATGGTGGCCCTTTTGAAACACAACCAGCAACTGTTAGAGGCAACTGCATAAACGAAACAAATCCTGAAAATTATCCTTTTGGATATTTTAGATTATCTGAAGTAGATGAATTAATCTATACAATTCAGTAAAAGTAATTCGTATATTTAAAGTATGACTTTTATAAAAACCACTGAACAAGACTCACATTATAATAATCTCGAAGACATGTCTATTAATGAGATTATAACTAATATTAATAATGAGGATAAAACGGTTCCATTAGCAGTAGAAAAGTCTCTACCACAAATAGAAAACCTCATAGAACAAGTCGTTGAAAAACTAAAAAACGGAGGAAGATTATTTTACTTAGGTGCTGGCACAAGTGGTCGTTTAGGTATCTTAGATGCTTCCGAGTGTCCACCTACTTTTGGTGTTCCGCATGATTTAGTCATTGGATTAATCGCTGGAGGAGACAATGCTATTAGAAAAGCAGTTGAAAATGCAGAAGATTCAACATTACAAGGTTGGAAAGATTTACAAAAATTAAATATTTCAAATAAAGATATAGTAATAGGTATTGCAGCATCTGGAACTACTCCATATGTTATTGGTGCTTTAAAAAAATGCAATGAAAATAATATTATTACAGGTTGCATTACATGTAATAAAAATAGTCCATTATCATTAACCTCAAAATTCCCAATTGAAATAATTGTAGGTCCAGAGTTTTTAACTGGTAGCTCAAGAATGAAAGCTGGTACAGCTCAAAAACTTGTACTTAACATGGTAACTACTACTACTATGATTCAATTAGGAAAAGTAAAGGGAAATAAAATGGTAGATATGCAATTAAGCAATGAAAAGCTTGTTCATAGAGGTGTAAAAATGATAATGAATGAATTGAATGTTAATGAAGAGGAAGCAACTAAGCTCCTACATAAGTATAAGAGCGTAAGAAAAAGCATAATTAATGGACGAAAATAATAGAACAGATAGAAACATATTAACTAAGGGGTTAAAACAAATGGGAATATGTCTCATTCTAATGTTTATGGGGCCAACTTTACTTCATCTTAGTTTAAGTAATGATGACAAACCGTTGTATATTCCATTGCTTATAGTATCAATATTATTATGCATAGCAGCTATAGTACTATTATTTATTGGAATTAATACTATAATTAATAGTATCTTCAAAAAGAAAAAATAACATTATTACAATTCATTTTTCAAAAGCATCTATAAACAAAAAACCCTTACTAGATAACTAGTAAGGGTTTTCAAAAAAGGCGGCGACCTACTCTCCCACAGAAAGCAGTACCATCGGCGCAAACGGGCTTAACTACTCTGTTCGGAATGGTAAGAGGTGAGCCCCGTCGCTATAACCACCT
>NZ_JBHLTQ010000004.1:0-237951 GCF_042434315.1 Winogradskyella pulchriflava
AACACCGTGTATAAAAAATTGCTAGTTTTATACTAAACCAATGTCAGTTGCTTTGCTTGCTTGCATCCGATTTTCCTTCGGAAAATCCTCGCACACAAGCACGCAACTTTCCATACACATAAACGTTAGCCACAATTATAAATGAACATCCTCAAAGCCATTTTACTTACCGCCTTATTAATGGGATTAGAAGTTCTAATTTCTTTAGGAGTTTATGAATTCATAGAGCCAAAAGTAAGTGATTCTTTAAGTGATAACAGTCTGATTCATTATTTCGGAATTACAAGTCGAATACCAACAGTAATAGCTTACTTAATAGTTTTTTACTTGTCGTATAAAACTATCTTCAGATTTGACAACAGAATTGAAAAAGTAAAAGGCGTAAAACCTGATTTCATTCTCTATTTGATTTTAATCACCATTGGACTTGAATTGTTTGACCGACCGTTATTTGACTTCAGCAAAATTTGTGATTATTTCAGTGGTGCGGAATTAAAACCATTTGAATTTTCCGAAAGTTCGAACTTGTCAATTCTCTATCGTGGAATATCTGTTTTAATAATTGCACCAATATTCGAGGAACTTTTCTTTCGTAAGTTTTTATTCGGAGAGGTATTAAAAAAACACTCATTAACTATTTCAATACTTGTTTCAAGTATTTGTTTCTCTATAATTCACTTACCAAGTTATAGAAACCTATTACCCACATTCATTTTTGGAATTATAGCGTGCTTAATATATAATAGAACTAAAAATATATTTTATACGATAATCTTACACTTTCTGACCAATTTAAGTTGGTTGCTATTAGTGGCTTATGGAAAATCATATTATGAATGGAGCTACGGACTGAATTACAATTTCGTCTATTGGTTGTTATTTATTTTTGGAATGGGATTATCGTATATTGGAATTAAAAAAATAACAGTGGCTAACAATGGCTATAAGTAATTGCTTCTACTCGCCTACTTTGGAAATTCCTGCGGAATTTCCAACTTGGTGTGTACTTGCAAACTTAAGTGCTAAACCACGCAACTACTCATAGCCGAGACCGTTGTACGCAAGCTAAAAAAACTACCGAATGGCGACATTGAAAAATGATATTTTAAAATATTCAGATTGGATTGTAAAAGCGTTTAAAGAAGATGGACTGACTTTGGACTATTCGATAAATAGTTTAATGGAAATCGACAAGTTTGTTCAAATGCACACCAAAGATGGACAACCAGTAAAAGGACGCAGACTATCAAAGAATTTAGGCGGAATTATTTTTTCACTCGGAGCATATATTGGAGAAACTTTGATTAAAAATGTTCCTAATTCAAAATGGATTACTGACGACAATGACCCACAAGGAGAAATTAATATTGCTGTCGAACTTGGAGATGGAACAACTTGTTGGCCTGGACAAAGAATGATGAAAAGAATTCAAAACGGACTCGAAGACGGAATTTATCCATATGGACACAGCTTGACTGAAAAAACTCTGAATGAAAAGTTTAACCAATCCTTTTGGGAAATTGAAAAAGATATTAAACCACTAGAACCGAAAAAACCTTGGTGGAAATTTTAAAAATAAAAAGCCAGCGTACAACAATGTATAAACGCAATTACGGCGGATTCGACTTCGTCCGAATCCACTAGGAATTGCTAACGTCTGTGCTAAACCGAAGATTAACGCATATTAACCCGTAACTGACGGTTATACGAGACCGTTGGCATTCATTTATGAAAATCAGAACAATCATATTGACAACAGGAATTTTAATCGGACTAATTAGCTGTTCGAAAAAAATCTATTCTTGCGGACTTGAGCCAGTTCTGAATATTGTTTCAATTGATAGTGAAATACTTAATCTGAAAAGAATCGGAATTGCGGACACAACTCTTGCGAGTATTTCTGGAAAAATTTATGCAAAGTCAATTAATGAAAAAGATACTCTGACTGATAATTTTGCATTTACAAATATTTGGGTAAGAGACCTAAAAACTGACTCTTTAATCGGAACAACATCTGACTCGAAAGGCGAATTTCAATTTACAATGCCTGCATCTGAATATGATTTACAAGTGCAATTTATTGGATTTAATAATCTAAAAGTTAAAAACGTAAAAGTCGGAACTGGAGAAATTATAAGCTTTTCAGCAATTCTCGGTCAAGGAGACGGAACAACTGAATATAAATGGAATCAAGTGGAGTTTTATAATAACACGAATAAATAAAAAACGAAATGCCAACACCGTGTATAATTAATTGCTTTTTATGTGCTTACTTGCGAAAATTCCTGCGGAATTTTCTCTGGCTCGTGAATGTTTACTAAATTAGTTGCTTAACCACGCAACTAACCATACACAAACACGTTAGGTGCAATTTGAGAAACGATGAACTTCGGGAAAGACATAAACGAATTTTTAAAAAGTAGTGCTAAAAGAGCACTCGGAGGAAATACGCCGAAATCTTTACGTAAAGCGTCAATTGAATTAATAGATAAAGAAGTTCAATGGTTATGTATATTAGATTATTCAGCAACCGAAGATGATATAGAAGATTGTGCTGTAGCTGGAACTGAAATAATTGCGGATTTTACTTGGGAATATGGAATTAATGAAATGTTCGAAAAAGTAAAACCGTATGAAAAACCAAGAGTTTTAAAAAATGTCGTCTATGAAAGAATGGAAAGGAATTTTAAAGAAAGAGATATAGACGAACAGGAATGGTTTACGGAAAATAATTATTGCGGAAAATGTAAAAAAGCGGATACTGGATTGCATTACCCAATCGAATATGAATTCGGCGGAAAAATTTACATTGACGGAATTTGCAAAGTTTGCGGAACTGCCTGTAGAACGGAAATAAAAGTAGAAGCGGAATAAAAAAACTGCACCTAACAAAGTACTGTGGTAAAAAACAAGTAAAATCGCATTAATTTTTCACCAACGTGCTTCTATAAGTATCATCATATATTAATCCCGATTTAGCAATTGCAAAGGCTTGTTTCAATAGTTTATTGCATACTGCGATTAACGCTAATTTTTTACTCTTTCCTTTGGCTAGAATGCGCTCATATAAATCTCTACAAGCTTTGTTGTACTTACATGCATTAAAACTGCACATGAATAATAAATTCCTCAGTTTCTGATTCCCTATTTTGCTTATTCTTGGTCGCCCTTTTACACTGCTACCACTTTGTCTAATCACAGGAGTCAACCCTGCATAACTGCACAGCTCACTTGCACTATTAAAACGATCAAAGCCACCTGTCAGGACCACTAACATAATCGCTGTTTTTGGACAAATTCCAGGGATGGTCTTTAAACGTGTAAACAGATCTTGGTGTGCTATTTTTACTAAAGCCAATAGTTTATCCTCCAACGTTTTTATCTCTTTTGTCAACTGTCTCAGACTCACGTTTTAAAGACGTGACGACGAGCTTACTTGGATTGCCCAAAACCGCTTCACCATGTAGTTTGTTCTTTAGCATGGTGCTCTGTTTTGTATATACCGAAAGGGCTCTAACGATTTGAAGGCTCTCTATTTCACTTTTGGAATTACCTTGCCATAGCTTCAGTTCCACTTGTTCTGCATAAGTACATATAAGTTTTGAATCGCTCTTGTCGGTCTTGATCTTTGATAGTCCCATCTGGATGAAACGTTTTACCGCTAACGGGTTTTCTACCGATACCTTGATACCCGATTCCAGTAAATGATAAGCCAACTGGTAATGGTAATAACCTGTGGCCTCCATAACGCAATGGCTATTGCAATCCAAGAGTTTAGAGAATTTTTTAAACCCAAACTCATTGTTTTTAAACTGATAGTAATTGCCATCTGAATCCGTAACGTCAAACACTAAATGGCTAATGTCAATCCCAAAATATTTAATACCTTTATTCATAACAAAATGTTTTTTTTGAAAGGACAATCTACACGAGTTTCAACGACTTAAAAGCGAGGTCCAAAAGGCCTCATAGAACTGTACGAAATCTGGGTAGAAAAGAGAGGGGATTTTCAATGTTGACGAAGTCTAGGCTTCTGCGTGTATAATAACCTTAATCCTCTCTTTTGTTCTTTCTGATTTATACCTTAAATTTAATAGATTGTAAACTTAAGACGTGTATAGTTAATTGCTAATGTTGGCTAAGCGCAGGATTTTTTCTCAAAATTCACTATATTGCTTAGCAAAGAATAACAGCGTATTTGCACGCAACTAACCATACACATACACGTTAAAGACAATACAATTCGCAATTTTTTGCCAACCTTTTTTTCGCGATTTTTTTTTTAGAATTTTAATCAAGTATATTCAAAAACAATGCAATAAAAATTATTAAAATAATAAATATCTACTTTTTTGTGACTATGTTATTAGTATATAGATATACGATTATATTTTTCTCTAAATCAAAATAAGGATACTCACCGTTAGAATTTGGCTCTAAGTTCATTACCAAATGATATCTACTAAAAAGTTTTTCTGTTAATAACTTTAAATCACGCTTAGTAGCAGCTTTGTCATCCTCTTTTGTAAATACTGCTTTAATGGTATTTGCAATCATAACTCCAGCTGTAGCATTACCTACACCGGCTAATGACATTTTTTCTTCTGATCGATTTAAATCTTTGTTTTCTAAATGTTTTATAGCATCCGTTTTTGTGTTACTTGAATTTCGTACTCGACATGCATTAGATCGACATGAGTTACTACAGTACTTCTGCACGCCTCTTCGTTTAGGAATATATTCTTTATAGCAATATTCGCAGGTATAGTATTTTATTTGTTTCATTATTCGTTAAATAAACGTTCATTTAACGTTAAAATACTAAATATTTATCTTTTTTCATCATCAATCTTTGAGAAATCAATATTGAAAACCGATTCTAAAAGGTGTTTATCTACTTCATCTTCATTTAGTAAGACTTTTTTAGCTGATGACTTTGTTTTAGACTGATTAACAGTTTCGGTTTTTGGTTTATTAGCATTTGTTATGTTGCTTTTTTTGTATTCTCCTTTGTCAAGGTCATAAGGTGATAGTTTAAATACACGTTCAAGTTCAAACCAGGTTTTCCATTCACCAAAATGACCTTCCAACTCTTCTTGATGCGCTTTAAAAGTTTTATACTGAAGTTCTAAATAATTTTGCATGTAGGACTCGTAATTATTAACTTCTGTTTTAGCCTCTTTTCTAACAGTATCTGCTATAATTATCAAATTATTTAACTCTTTAAAATACTCATCAATTAAATAATGAAAAGCCTTCTTATCTAGTTTTGATCTTAACTCTAATAATTCAAAAACATTAGATTTTAGAATTCTACTTTTTTCTGATACTTGTGCGAATTGAAAAGCATTTGATATCAATTTAGTTTCTCCTTTAGAATTGAGAACAACTAAGGAATTGAATAAACCTAAATCTTCTAATGGTTTTAAGTCCTTTTTTATGGCAATTTCAAACAGACTTCTAGATAAATAAAAAACCATAGGTTGCTTTATATTATCTATTAAGCTTTGCATATCACTATTTAATCCCATAGTCTATAATAAGTTTGAATAATCCTCTGGTAATTCAGCATCAATATCTCTTAAGTATTTCTCTAGTGCTGTCATAGTAGAATGTCCTGTAATTTGCATAAGCTTGCTCTTTGCCTCATATGGTGATGATTTTTTAACCAGTGCTCTATAGAGTTTAGTAATAAACGTATGCCTAAAACTGTATAAACCATAATTTTCATTATATCCAAAATGGTCTTTAACTACCGTTTTAAAACGTTTACTAAAATAGTCTCTTCGATTATTTAGCTGTGTATCCCAAAGTCCTCCAATTCTATCTGGTGTAAACAACAGTAATTCACCATCCATTTTAGATAAATCTGGTAGTTCATTAAATAGTATTTCAGGAATGATTTTCGTTTTTAAAACTTTATTCTTGGCTTGAAATTGAAGCGTTTTTTGTTCTAGATTGATATTTTTTATTCGTAATCGACATACTTCGATTGGCCTTAGCAAATTGTAAGAAACAAATTTTATATAAAGCAATAAAATTTGATCATTAGCTTCTAAATATTTAAATATGGCTTCTTGCTCTTTTAATGAATACGTTTTATTACGTTTCGGTTGCGTTTTTATAGATTTAATTTGAGAGATAAAGTTCTTCTCAATAAATTCATTATCCTCAAGGATTTGGAATATACTACTAAAGACCGTTCTATAGTTATTCCTATTTCTTGCAGAGGTATTTAATTGAATACTATTTAAAAATGCAACCACCATTTTCTTAGAAACTTGGTTGATGAAGGTTGCGGTTTTGTGATTTTCGAGCAACCATCTTTGAAATTGGTTGATACGACTCTGATAATCTTTAAGGGTTGTTGTACTAACCACATTGGTTTTAAGCAACATAGCCTTATCAAAAGCTTCCTTTATTGTTTTTGGTTGCAGAGCAACCTCCTGCAAACCAGGTTGCAAATTCTTAAGAAACTGTTGTTTATCATTTACATTTCCGTTACGTTTAACAACCATTTTATCTTTATAAAGTTTTGTATTATCCTCATAGGGATTGAACCCATCATTTAGAAACTTTAATAAACGTTTCTTATAAAGATTTAATACTGAATAACGTTCAGCCTTCGTTTTAAAACGATGAGCTTTACCATAAATATTCTTTTGGCGTTCTAGTTTACCTGTTAATGGATTGCGATAAGAAAAATAAACGTACCAGCGTTTATTTAAATCACCATTGGCATCAAAAACCTTAGGTTGAGAAAATTTTGTCTTGTGTTCCAAAGTGTGTTCTAAATCGTGTTCATTTTGACACTCTAAGGTAACTAATTCATAAATACTTTGCATAAAAAAACGGTTTAGAGTGAACTAAACCGTTAATTTTAGAGTTATTTACACTTAGTAGCGGGAACTGGACTCGAACCAGTGACCTTCGGGTTATGAGTTCGACAAATCACCCTGAAACTGCCCCAAAATGGCATTTCGCTTAAAAATCGTGTACTGTATTGTGTACTCTGATTAAACCAAAAAACTAAAATAATAAAAATTGCTTTATAATACTATGACAATTCCTCATATTCATATTTATCTATAATCGTTTTCACATTACTATCAACTTTAGGACTATACAAATCTTTACTTACCGAATAAGTCTCCAATTCGTCTTCTGGGAAGCTGAAGTTCAGAATGTCTTCGACATCCGTTTCTTCTAAATCAACTGACAACCAATTATGGGTTAATTCTTGATCTAAAATCAAAGGTTGTCTATTTTTTTTATTATGAATTTTGGCAAATAATGGCGAAGCCTCTTTTGTCAAAATAGTAAATGTTATATAGGTATCAATTACCGTATAAAGTCCTGCCAATGCGATAGGTTCATCATTTTTATCCTTAAAATAAAATGGGTATTTTTTTCCATTGTGGTCATGTGGTTCAAAAAAGCCAGAAACAGGGATTATGCAACGTTTGTCCATAATTGCTTCTTTATAGATAAAATGATTGAATGCCTTTTCTGAGCGAGCATTTAAGCCTCCACCATAACGCACTGCTTCTTTATGGTAATCTTTAATTTCGTCCTTGGTTTTATAGTTGGGTACAATTCCCCATATTCCGGGGGCTAAAACATCAGAGCGTTCTTGTGGTATGACTAACATATTTGGATGAGAAAAGCCATTGTGATGATAGGTAGGTTTGTCAAAATATTTCTCCATTGAAGGATCAACTATGTTAACTTTGAAATGCTTCTCTAATTTTTTAACCTTATCAGTAGTGCTGGTATGGAAACACATATAACCTAGATGATTTTTATTTTGTTATTATTGATTAAATTTATCTATAATTATTGATAATATGGAATTAAAACTAAAAGATCTTTCAGAAGAGCAGCCTAAGGAAAATAAATTATATAAAGTGTTGATTCGAAATCTGTCTAATAATGGAAGAAAGAGTTTGGCACAATGGAATGAAGACGGTTTTACATTAGTAAATGACGAACTGGGTGATGAAGATTATATATTTGGTTTTTATACATAGTAAGTATTAGTGATAAACGGATGTATATGATTAAATTTTTCAAAATACTCTAGGATCTGGAAGTATCCCCAATTTTTTACTTTTAACTATAACCATGCTGTAAAAACCAAATCGATCCTTTATTGTACCATAACAAGCATAAGTGCCCAAGCCGTTAATTGGGTATTTATCAACTACGTCACTAAAGTGTACCGCATCAAAATAACTACCTGCTTTATCAATAAATGTACTTAACCTAATAAGTTTACCTTGAGATGTCTTATTAAATCTAGTTGTTACTAAGCTACCATAAATAAATATATTTTTGCCCACAAAATCCTTCATTTCATTAGCTAAGATTCCTCCATGCATTTCTTCATTTATCATATTAAAGTAATCACACAATGGAAAACCTAGTAGTTCCATTTCATCATAGGCATCTTCAACCCAATTCGTTTTAAGTTTAGGAAGGTTAAATTGTTTGTGTTGGATTTTAAAAAGCTGTGCCTGCTTACTTTTTATACCATTAGCATTAAGTTTAAAAATAGCATGCCACAACAATTCAGTTTTATGCTTTTTTGTAAATCTAAAGGCGTTGATACGTATGAGTATCGTTAACTGTTCAATGCTAATAACTATCCGATCTATAAAATCATCAAGAGATTTATAAATTCCATGTAATTGCCTTTCACTAATTATTCTTTGAATGGTATAGGTTTCCAAATTTTTAAGATAACCAAAACCCAAGTAAATAGAAGTTCCTATTAGCCTATTAGGATGGTCGCTTTTATTGATACATGGTAAACAAATATTTGCACCTTGCTTTTTAGCTTCATGTAAATAATGTTCTGCACTATAAAAGCCACCACCATTATTTAAAACAGCGGTCATAAACTCCAAAGGGTAGTAACACTTTAAGAACAAACTTTGGTAACTTTCTACGGCATAGGATGCCGAATGTCCTTTAGCAAACGCATAGCCTGCAAAACTTTTGATCTGATTCCACACCTCAAAAATTAAATCATCATTAAAGCCTTTATTTCTACAATTGGATATAAACTTTTGTTCTACCTCTAAAAACTCTTTCCTTGACCGATATTTACCACTCATTCCTCGTCGCAGTATATCAGCTTCGCCAAGTGTAAGATCAGCAAACTGATTTGCTACTTTAAGCACATCTTCTTGATAAACCATAACTCCATAAGTCTCTGGCATAATTTGCATTAATATAGGATGAGCATCTTTTCGTTTTTCAGGGTTACGATGGCGTCTAATATATTCGTCTTTCATACCCGAACTAGATACACCTGGTCTAATAATGGAACTGGCAGCAACCAAACCCAAATAATTATCAGTTTGTAACTGTTGCATTAGTCCACGCATCGCTGGAGATTCTACATAATATGCACCAATAGCACCACCCGATTTTAGCAGTTGATTGATGTTTTTGTCTGCCTTAAAGGCTTCTACATTTGTAATGTCTATATCTTGTGCTTCTGGTCTGGTGGTTTTAATAATTTCCAAGGCTTCTTTAATTTTTGCCAAGCCACGTTGCCCTAAAATGTCGAACTTAAAAATGCCAACATCTTCAGCAATTATCATATCAAACTGAACCGTTGGGAATCCTTTGGGTGGAAGATCTGTAGCGGAATAATAATGCACTGGTTTCTCTAAGATGATGATGCCTGCGGAATGCACGCTAAGATAGTTAGGGAAGCCCTCTATAAGTTTGCCATAGCGTAGTACCAATTTAGAGATGTCATCTAAATTAGAAAAGGTATAATTACCCTTACTTAATTTATCAATTTCTTCTTTTGGCAAACCGAACACTTTGCCTAATTCTCTTACCACAGCACGGTATTTAAATGTATTGTAAGTAGCCATTAATGCTGTATGCTTAAACCGTTTAAAAATATATGCGGTAACATCGTCTCTGTCCTTCCAAGAAAAGTCAATATCAAAGTCTGGTGGTGATGCTCTAAACGGATTGATAAAACGCTCAAAGTACAAGTCAAGTTCAATTGGGTCTACGTCCGTAATACCAATAATGTAGGCAACTATGCTATTAGCACCACTACCACGACCAACATGAAAATAGCCTTTGCTTTTAGCATAACAAACAATATCATAATTAATTAAAAAGAATGATACAAATCCTAGTTTTTTTATTGTTCTAAGCTCAGTTTTTAACCGTTTTTTGACTGGAGGTAAAGGGTTTTTATACCGTTTATTTATGTTCTCATAGCATAAATGCTCTAATAATGCATAATCATTTTCAGAAGAATCCGTATAGAGTTTTAGATTTTGTGATGTTCTGTTATTACCAAATGAGAAATCAATTCTGCAATCTTCAAGTATATGCCTTGTGTTATCTAGTATAAAGGGAAATTCTTTAAAGACCTCCTCTAAATTTGCTTTTGAGTACATTTTGTCTGTAAACAAGCATTCTTCAGATTTATCTAGTTTGCTTAACAAACAGTTTTTATCAATGGCACGCAGTAAACGATGCGCATTAAAGTCTCTTTTGTTTCTTATCGTTACTTGTTGTTGTATAACTAATTTGTTCTTTTGTGAAAGCAATTTAGAGAAGCGTAATTTTCTGAGTTCTACAACAGAAACGCCTATAAATTCGTTCTCCTTAAATACCGTTTTTTCTAATTCTAAAACTTTTTCAAAAGGGTAAATTATATAACAGTTTTTAAGCGGTAAATTAGGAATGTCAGGTAATTCTATTCCTTTTTCAGAATAATACGACAAGTATTCATTTAACTCCCTAAAGCCCTCATTATTCTTGGCTAAACCAACATATAATTGGTCATTACCGCTTCTAAAATCAATTCCAATTATCGGTTTAATTTGAAACTCTTTTGCTTTCCTGATAAAGTTCAAACAAGCAGAAGTGTTGTTGATATCGGTCAAAGCCAAAACATCAATATCATTTTCCTTGGCAAGCTCTAATAACTCAATTTCAGAAAATGTACCGTATCGTAAGGAATAATATGTATGACAATTCAAATACATCACTGTTTACGATGTGCCAATAATATTGGTGGTTCGCCACTAAAAGGGTTTTGAAAACGCCCTATGGTTTTTGCTCCCATTGATGAAGCTCTCATAATGCTCAACTCTCCATAACGTATCCGTACTTTGTCCATGGCATTATAAAGGTTAATCATCTCTTCGGTATCATCAAACAGATTTATTTGATAATGTCCACTAACTATATCACTGATTTTAACTCCAACTAATCGTATAAGTAAACGTCGTTGGTACAATTTTTCAAATAGTTCAAGTACTCTAGGAATTATGACATGATCCGCACTTGAATATGGTATTTTTACTTGCTTGTTGTAGGTGTTAAAATCCGAATATCTAATTTTTACGCTTATCGTTCCTGCTAATTTATTTCCTCTTCTCAGTTGAAAAGCTAAATTTTCCGCCATTGCAAAAATTGTGGTCTTTAAAACGTGTAGATCGATTGTATCCTTATTGAAAGTGCGTTCGGTTGAAATTGATTTGCGTTCATGAAAAGGCACAAGTGGTGGGTCATCTATACCATGTGCCCGTTTCCAGATTGTTTTACCGTTGATACCCAAGGCACTAATCATCATTTCCAATGGCATTTCTTGCACTACTTTTACCGTATCGACACCAAGGTTCCGCAACACTTGATAGGTTTTTGTCCCTACGGATGGAATTTTCCTAATGGATAGTGGTGCTAAGAAGTCTTTTTCAAAACCATTATCTATTTTCAATTGGTTATTAGGTTTTGCTTCACCAGTAGCAACCTTAGAAACTATTTTGTTTGCGGATAAACCAAATGAAATTGGAAGCCCTGATTCCTTAATAATGCGTTTTCGCAATTCGGATGCATATTTATAGCAACCATAAAACTTATCCATACCACTAAGGTCAGCATAAAACTCGTCAACGCTTGCTTTTTCAAAAACAGGAACACTTTCTTTGATAATCTGGGTTACCAAGTGGGAATATTTGGTGTAAATGGAAGAATTACCTCGAATAATTATTGCTTCGGGACATAATCTTCTGGCAAATTTCATGGACATACCAGAATGTACTCCAAATGGTCGAGTTTCATAACTGCAAGCAGCTACAACACCTCTATCACCAGTTCCGCCAACCAATAAAGGTCTATTTTGTAAACGCCTATCAATAAGACGTTCGCAAGAGACAAAAAAAGTGTCTAAATCCAAGTGTAAAATATTCTTTTCCATTTTACAAAATTAGCTACATATATAAGTAATTATTGCTTATATTTGTAGTATTATGAATATTGTAGCAAAAAACATTCGTCACTTAAGAAAACTCAAAGGCTTAACGCAAGAAACACTGGCAGAAAGCCTAAAAGTATCAAGGTCTAGGATTGGATCATATGAAGAGGGTAGGTCTGCACCAACCATTGAATTTCTCATTCAGTTATCCGATTTTTTCAGATTACCAATCGATATCTTGTTAAGAAATGATTTGACAAAATCTAAAGATGCGTCATTCATTGAAATTGGAAAACAGCGTGTACTGTTCCCTATATCAGTAGATTCAGATAATGATGATTTAATTGAAATAGTTCCGGCAAAAGCATCCGCTGGTTATCTTAATGGTTATGACGATCCTGAATACATTGAGCAACTTCAAAAGATTAAACTTCCTTTTTTACCCACTGGAAAGCATAGAGCTTTCCCAATAAAAGGTGACTCCATGTTGCCAATGAAAGATGGTGCTTTTGTTGTAGGTAGATTCATAGAAGATAGAAACGAGATTAAGACAGGTAGAACCTATGTTTTGGTTACGCTAAATGACGGTATGGTCTACAAACGTGTAATGAACAATATAGATTTTAACGGTTCATTGTTATTGATGTCTGACAACAAAACCTATAACGATTATAGTGTACCAATAGATGAAGTTCTCGAAATATGGGAATTTACTTGTAGTATCAATACCCAAGAGTACACGGAAGAAGAACTTCAAATCAGTAGTATTCTAAATATGTTTAATGAGCTTGGTGTGGAATTAAAGGCTTTGGGAAAGGTAGTGAGTTGATACCTATACCTTGAATTTACTACTCCCTAAAGGTAGTAATTTCAATTAGTTAAAATAGGATTTGCCATACTTGTTTTTCAATTTGATCTTTTACCTGTTTTGTGACAAAAGGTTTCTACATAATCATACTTCTCGAACTGCACCCAGCTTTAGTACTAAAAATCCCGTTAAGACATTTTATTTCAGTGTTTTGTGTTGTTGTAAGTAACAGAATAGCAACGTAAACAGTTTGATTTTCTGTTTATATTAAGAACTATATTTTAGATTCTAATATCTACCCTCTTTATGATAATAATCCATTGAGATGTATAGTTGTCTTTTTCGGGAAGGTGTGAATTCCGAAAAAAATCTTTTTCTATTAGATTCAACCCAAATCCGTTACTATTAATTTCCAGGTTCAGTGCGTAAATAATCATACTTTCATTAATTGTAAGAATTAGTAAATTCTACAAAATGATTGATTATAAATATATTTGACTTAATTGGAATTAAAAATGGATACAAAAAAAGCCATCTGAGAAGATGGCTTCAACATTAGTTTTATTCGAATAATAGCCCGTAGCTTCTATGCGTTGGTGAAATGTCGAGTTTGTTATTACCGACATATTCATATGCTTCCACTGGAGGCGACACTTTGCGTTTTAATCCGCCAAAATCCATATACTTTTTATTATCGCTATTTGACGTAAGTTTTCTTACAAATTCAGGCTTGAATATAGAAAGAACCATTATTAAATTTGGTATAATAGCAGTTTCATATCCATTATAATTAGACATATCGTACAAAGAAAACTTCTCAATTTCCTCAACTAATTTTTGTTTAGTTTTTCGATGTTTTGAAGCATAGAAATTCTCATAGAAAGAATTAGCACTATCTTTAATTGTATTTAAATCAAATTTGTTTACTAAATCTTCCTTTAAGATATAATCAATTAATTCAAGCATTATTTGATTAGAATTAAGCTCCATTTTCTTCATAATAAGTTAATTATTAAAGGGGTGCAAAGATAATACTTTTTTAAATTTATCTAGCAACCCTATTGTTGTTTTTACTTCAAAAAACGTTTAAATGTATACAAAAACATTGATTATCACAAATTTAGAGCGTGTTACTCGTTCAGATACATTAAATACACGTTTCGGTTATCCAATATGGCTTTATAACTCCAATGAGTTTTAATTTTTTATATTTTTCAGTTTCAGATTCCTTTAATTCGCTAAAGAAGTTGTTTCTTAATTTATCAAACTTGAAATCAAAATCTCTTTTTATTGAATCTAAAACCCTTAACTTTTGATTTTCTTTATTTGAGTATAATTTGAATTGACTATGGTGATGATCCATTGCTATAAAATAGATCTTCTTTAACGAGTTTTTATCGATCATTTCCTTTAACTTATCAAAACATACGCCAAAGTTTTTATCTTCTAGTTGATCAATTATCATATAAAGTCTTTTGCCAATAGAGTAAAAGTTAGATTCTAATTTGATAACTTTTTCAAAATTATCTTTGTCAATTAATTTTCGGAAATCAAAAGTATTTGTAGTAATGATCTCTTTCCTATCTTTTGATAAAACTGTATCGTGCTTTTTATTCAGCTTAACAGGTTCTAGTTCTTCAACATTCCATACATCGGAATCGTAATAATGCTTTGATTGACTTACTGTTCTTTTATTTATATTAATGGATAATGTTGAAAACCAATTCTTTTTAGCTTTAAATTTTAATGGTTTTTTTGCGTCCATAAAACACCCTGCCTGAATATGAAGCAATTCATTGTTATTAATCATTTCAGTCTTATGGTAAGTAGGTACATGTTCGTGACCTGTTAACAACAGATCAGTAAAGTTTTTGATATCGTGAAAATTTGAGATTTCATCCTTTTCGCTTTTGTAGGGGATACGTTCGTTGAAATCCAACCAATTAATTGGGTGATGCATTATTGTTGTAACAATAAAGTCATTATAGGTATTATATAGCTCTTCTATCTTCAAATATTCTTTTTTAAAAACATCCAATCCAATTAATTGTTTTCCATATTCATTGGTTATATATTCAATATCTTTAAGAATATATTTTCTTTTAAATTTAATTATTGCATCTACAATGGGTTCAAAAGAGGGGATAGAACAACCTTCTGTAATAGTATTTTGCTCAATTAAATTATTAACAAACTCATTAATCAATTTAACGTTATTAATATACGTTTTATTTTCAATAATACTTGTTAAACATGTGATAAAATTATCTACATTGATATCAACATCTTTGAATTCATTTGATAACTCCTCTAAAATATCTTTTCTGTCCTTATCATAGTCAATATTATACACTCTCTCAGTTAAATAGTGATTTAGAAATCCGTTTCCAACCGAATACCATGCAGAGTTCAAAAGGATAAAGAGCATTTTTTTTTCTTTGTTTAACACATAACCAAAAAGAAGTTTATTATCCTTTAAACTCGATTCTGAGGTCGGAAGTTTTTTATGTTGAAAAAATGTGGAATAATTTTCAAAGGCAGAATAAAAAAACTCCTTATTAACTGATAGAAAGTCCTTTTTATCATTTATTCCAATATTATCTATAAATAGACTTGTTAATTCGCTTGTTTGAAATCTATTTACATCATGATTACCTGGCACAATTAGTAAAGATGCGTTGGGGAAAGCTTTCTCTAATTTATTATAAATTCTTTCAATGAATAATTCGTATTCTTTAGCTTCTCCCCCTTGGGCAGTGTCCCCAGAAATTAGAATATAATCATATTGATCTTTATCGGCTATGCTATCAATATGTGCGTGGAATGAATTTATATAGTTATTTAGATTTTCATATTTTTCATCTTCTTCATAAGATGAAAGAAAATGTATATCACTTAACCATATTATATTTACATATGTGTCTAACATACTCTATTTGAAATAAATTGTTTTTTTTGTTTTAATGAAAAGTCAATTATCTTCAGCAAACATTCAGCATTGACTTTAAAGTAATCTTTTGATTTCTGAGTATTAAAAAAATAAACTCCACCAGTAGCGTCAATAGAATATAAAATCTCATCATAATTGGCATTATATTGAGGTAATACTTCTCCCTTATCCCAATCTCGTTTCATTGTGGTAATATCTTCTTTATTACTGCAATAATGCTTTTTTAATAATTTCCACATTAAATCATCTAAGAAATAAAGGTTATTTGAATAATCTTTTTCTTCTAAAATATTAAAAATGAACTTACCGTTTATTTGGGCATCGAATTTATCAAGATTAGTTACTCGCAATTTTAATTTTTCAAGTTCTTTAAGTGCTATTTGCCATTCTTCTGGGTTGTTTATAATTTCATTCGACATATAGTGTTCAGAAAAGTATTTAACAAGCGTATCATTTATAAAACCGAAAAAACCACCATCCGCATCAATTCTTTCTAAAAAAGCTCTTGAGATTTTATCAATTTTGTCATAGTGGATTTTCCAATATGAATATATTTCAGGTGATGGGCATTTCATTTTCTTTTTAACACCAAAATAATTTTTAACCAGCATTATTCTGAACAATTCACTTTTTAATCGATATTCATTAATCATACCGCTTGTATTAAAGAGTGCAGAGTTTTGGAAATTATAGGTCCAAAACCAGTGAAAAAACAAATCAAAATCGAAATTAAAAGTTAAAGCGAACCTTATTGAATCAATTATAAAATAATTTATTTCGATGAGTTCAGATTCGAACATATCATCTAAATAGCTTTGATTTATGCTATCTTTTATTGATTCTAAGTTTTTATTATATTGATCTAATACAGCTTTATTTATGTCGTCATTATAAATATCTAAATGATTCAATAGCTCTTTTAGAATTGTGGCAAATACAAACTCAGGTGATGTAAGGTGATGCACAGAATAATTTATAGATAAATCATTTGAAATAGTATCTATATCATTCAATTGAATAATTGGTGAATACTCAGCATCCATTTTAGATTTATATGAATTGTAAAAATACTTGCCGTATTCATAAACAAAAGTACCGTAACTTGTCAGTAATTGCTGAATAGAATTATTAAAATCTAAATCGAAATCAGAGATATTCTCAAAATGATAGCCGTTCAGAAATCTCACATTATAGGCTTCTTGGAATACTTTAATATTCTCGTTTAATTTTTTTTCTAAGGTCCTAACTTCTATTAGCTTTTTTTTAGATTTATCGAACTCGTGATTAATCAGGTTTTTCAAATTTTCAATGAATACTGTAAAATCTAGAAAATAAGGAAATAGTATAGGGTTTTGGATACCATTGTTATAGTTGGAGAAAATTTTCAAGATTTTATTCCTTATCTGTCTTGAAATTTTTAGTGATTTTAATCGTTTATCAAATCTTAAAAAATCAGGAGAACTTACACACAACTTATTTAATTTATCAAACCAGAATAGAGGTTCAGTATTTTTTGGCTTTATATTGCATTTGTCAAAAGATGAATCTAAATAAACATAACTTTTTATCTTTCTTACATCTTTAAATAAGTCACAGTAGCCATCGTAATTTATAATATATCTTATAAGATAAATATTAGATAGAATATCAGTTTCTTTTTCTTTCAAAAGATAATCGCTTTTACCCAGAACAAATTGCTTCGTTCCATCATCTAGTAATGCTTTTAGATCCTTATGTCTTTCCAAAGTCTTTCCTAATTCATGAATATGCCCAGGTTTAACATGCCACTCAACTTCAGTTTTTAAAGATATTTTACCTTTTTTAACGAGACCTTCAAAATCACTGAAATATTCGCTATTCCTTTCGCTTTTAATTAAGTTTTCATTAAATCCAAAGTAGGTATGTGTATCAGAAAAAATACTCGTTCTATTAATCTTTAAATTCTCAGCATTAGTAAAAATCTCTGAATAAAGTGAATTACTTAAATCGTATTTTTCATTGTCTAAATCTCTAAACTCAGCAATTCTCAATTCAGATATGATTTTAGATAATTCTTCTGGATAGTCTAAAAAAACAACTAATGAAATTTCGAACCAAGAAAATGTTTGAAAAACTAAAAAAGGAATATCTATTAACTTTCTGAGTAAAGCGACAACAGCCTCGATATATTTTAAACCATTACCAATTAATAATCCGTTGTTCAATTTTAAATTGATTATTCCGGTAAAATATTTGTTCGGTTTATTGGTAAATATTTCTTCTAAGTGGGTTTTGTCATTAAGTGCAAAGCCGCTGTAACTTTGAAATGCATGATCATTATAAACAAAACCTTCTTCGTATCCTTTCCTTTTAGGTTCAAATAGTCTATGAGAGAATTTAAAATTATCAATCAATGAAATATAGCAAACATCATAACTGCCCAACATATAAAATTTTAGAGGCTTATATAAATACTCATCGGTACTATTTACTTTATCCTTGTAGCTTTTAAAGAAATGTTCCTCAATATCCTGTTCAAAATCAATATTATCTTGATTAGGAATTGTTGATAGCACAACTTGAAAACCATATTCTATGTCCATATTTTTATACATAAACAATTATTTATTTCATATTCTACGGTTTGTACCGCAACTCTAACAGTCTACTCTTTTTAAATACTATTTCTTAATCTAATTGTTGCTACAACTAAATCTTCATTAAACTCTTCATATTCTTTATCATTGACTACTACTTTTACTCTAAATAAAACCTTATTATCTAATTCGATAGTTGTTGAATTAAAATCACCTAACTCAGTTAATTCCCTAACTGCAAGTTCAAATGTTAAATGTTCATCCATATTTTTTGTTTTTATTTAATATAACCTCAAAACCAAAAAAGTAAATAGTCTTACAAAACTTTATTGATATTTTCCTTCTTGATCCGCAACCATACCCAACTGCTCTTTTGCCTCACCAACAGTAACCTGCCCATTCATTAACATAGGCAACAACCAATCTCTAAGCTCTGAGAGTTTTTGGTTTTGTTTTAAATTCAATAAAATATTTGTGAAATTTGAATCTACTTTATTGTGAAAATTTGAAATTATTTGATCATCTGGGATAACTAAATTTAACTCTTTAATTTTATCTTGTGATAAATTATCTCTTGCAGATCCTGTACTTAATTGGATTAAATATTTATATAAATCTTCTAAAGCGAATTTAGTATAGTATTTGAATTTTTCTTCATTTACATTTATTCCGCAAATGGCTTGATTTGTACACGCTTCAATATCTATTAAACTAACTTGACCAGCTGTAGCACCATACATTGCCATCAAAATTGTTCCTTTTTTAAATAGTTTCGCACTAGATTTTTCTAAACCTAATTCAGAAATATATTTTTTTGAAGATATAATAAATGAAGCATTTACTTCTCCACTATTTATCCAAGGAATATTACCATTTTCATAATATTCTTTTTTAGATTTAAGTGGTGTTGCTCCTGAACCAGTTTTAGCAATGTCTTTAATTTGTTTCACCTCCCATCCCTCAGGAATATCACGTTTCAACTCGTCATTAAAAACCATTTTACCTCCAGACGATTTATAAGGTTTCCCATTAGCATCTGGAAAATCAAACTGTACAAACCAATAATCGTAAAGCGTTTTTGCCATCGCTTCTAATTCTTGGTTTATTTTGTTGTTGACTTCTATTTTGGCGTCTAAATCGGAAAGGACTTTGGCTATTTGTTTTTGGGTATCAAATTTATAATCAGGAATAGGAAAATCCAGTATTTGATTTTTATCACCACGAGGCATTTTCGTTCCTTTAGAACCATTCATCATATGCTCAAAGAAATCATCTCTAAAAAGCGAATAATAAACAAATGTTGAGTCAAAATTCTTTCTTACTTTGAATGTTAATACATCACTTGAACTACCTCCTGTATATTTAGCTAACCATATTTTTTTTAGGTAAGGACGTATATTTGCAACTAAAATATCTCCTTTATCAAATCTCGTAACAGTATTTGATGTTTGTTTAGGCATTTTTTCAGCACTAACCTTACCTTGTTTATTTTGAAGTAAATTATCTGTAGTTACATAAGTATCAACATCAATATCTTCTAAAGCAATTCTAGATTTCGAGTAATCAGCAACTATTTTTAGCGGATTAGTCATACTTCAAACTTTTCAAATTATTCTGAATCTCTTTTTCCAAACTTTTAGATTCCGTAAAAAATGTTTCTAAATTACTTTCAAAGCCCTTCATTTTAGTTGTAAATTCTTCCGCAGTAATATCTATATATTCAATTTTAACTTCAAAATATTGTCCTGCACTTAGGCTGTAGTTTTTGGCTTTAATATCGTCATAAGACACCACAACAGATAAATCGTCTTTGGCTTCTTTCGCATTAAAAACATTAATAATCTGTTGTTCTTCGACTTCGCTTAAAACAGTTTTTTGGTTTCCATTGCTGTCTTTTACTTTGATTCCTAAATTAGACGCATCTACCAATACCACATCTTTAGTATTGGTTTTATCTAAAAACAAAATACTAACATTGGTTCCTGTGGTGGCAAAAATGTTAGATGGCATAGACACTACACCTGCTAGCATTTTACTTTCTACCAATTTTTTTCTAATTTTTTTATCGATACCAGATTGTGCAGTTATAAAACCTGTTGGCACTACAATAGCTGCTTTACCTTTCGCGGTTAAACTGTGCATAATGTGTTGTATAAACAGCAGGTAAATAGCCATAGAATCTTTCTTTTTGGCTGGTACTTTTGGGATGCCTGCAAAAAAGCGTTCTTTATTGGCTTTACTGTCTAAATCTGCACTGTAATCGCTAAAATCTAACTTAAATGGTGGGTTAGATACGATATAATCAAACTGTTCTAATTGTCCGTTGTCTTGTTTGTGATACGGACTTAAAATGGTATTCCCTTGTATAATGTTTTGTATGGAATGTACCAGATTGTTTAAAATAAGATTTAAACGTAATAAGGCAGACGATTTTTGCGAGATGTCTTGCGAGTAAATGGTACACTTATCTTCGCCAATGGCGTGTGCTATATTCATTAACAAGGTTCCCGATCCTGCACTTGGGTCGTAACAGGTTACGTTGTTTACATCGTCTCCAGTTACCAAACAAGCTGCCATAATTTTAGCTACAGCATGTGGTGTAAAATACTCGGCGTATTTACCACCAGAATTGGTGTTGTAATCTTTAATTAAATACTCGAAAATAGTGGCGAAAAAATCGAATTTCTGCGTGAATATATGTTCAAAACTAAAACCAACTAGCTTATTAACTATGGCTTTGCAGAAGTCATCCTTTTTATCGGTTACGTATTTACTTAGGTTTTCAAACAAGACTACTTTTTCGCCTCCTTGAGTGAGTACCGAGAAAATATCGATATTATCTTTAGCTACGCTTACTAAAGTTTCATCAAAAATATCGGCGAAATTGTCTTTGTTTTGTTGTTCAAACAAGCGCGACAATAAGTTTTTAGGGGCGATGCGTGCTGTGTTTTCGCTTATTTGCATGGTTAGCATCTCCAAATCATCCTCAGAATACGTTTTAAGTGCTTCGTCAAAGTTATCCGCTTTTGCTAAATCGGGTTCTAGTTGTTTCAATTCGTAAACGTATTTATCGTTTAAGAATTTATACAAAAATACCTGAGTAATTATTTTAAATTCGTTTCCGTCATTCCCTAAACCATAATTTGCACAGACGCTTTTAAGGTCGTCTATGAGTGCTTTGGTTTGGGTTTCAAATTGTGTTGTACTTGTCATATATTATTTTAAGCTACGTAACCATTGTATTCGTTCATGTACTCCTTTACTATAAGGCTATTAATTCGTCTTACATCGGTTGTATTTATATCTATCCTTTGTTCTTTTTTAAATTGGCTCACTACTAAACGCATCATCATTTTTTCTACATAACTCTCATTTTCTAATAACTTAGAATTTTGCAAAATCTCTTTATCTACTGCGGTTTTCAAACCCTTTAAAGCTTCAAACAATTTGCGTTCGCTATCGGTTAATGGGTCTTTTTCCATTAAGCGTTTATGAATACGTGCATATTTAGCATCGTAATCGTATTTAGCTTTCAGCAACTGGTTTTCACGTTCTAGCTTTTTGGCTTTGTCATAGATTTCGTTTAAAGCTTTTATATTCGCTTCCATTTCTTCTTTTGTGACTTCGCTTAAATTCTTCTTTTTAAACAAACGCTCTAGCTCCTCACGCAATGAAATAAAGATAGGATCTTTCTGGTCGAAGTTTCCTGCTAACATTTCTCTTGTTTTACCTAAGGTGTTTTTCAGTTCGTCTGCCAATATCATTTCTTCTTCTTTCACTTTGGTAAAAGCAAAAATGACATCTTCTAAAGCTGTGTTTAAAATGTTATCGGTATCTACATTGTTTTCTAATGCAATTCTTGTGTTTATTAAGGCTAATCTATCGTTTGTTAATCGTGCTAAAACAGATAGTTTTCTGAAATCTAATTTTTCAAGTAATTCAAAATTACCAGACAAACGAATGAGGTTATATAATTCTTTTGAATTGTTTAAAACTTTAGCAATTTGACGAATTTCTGAACGTTCGTTTATTTCTGAAATTTGCTCGCCAAAAACAGTAGCATTAGCCGTATCGTATTTAAACAGAACATCTTTAATTTCTTCAATCTCTTCTTGGATTTCTTCAGGCTTTTTAAACAGATTAGAATAATGTTGCATCTCATCTCCTAGCTCACTCTGTAACTCATTAAAATAATCTTGATTGGTTTTATCAAACTCTTTTTGAATGTCTGCAAAATCCACCACATAACCATATTTGTGTGTTTTATAAGTTCTGTTTACACGAGTTAACGTTTGCAGTAAATTATGTGATTTTATCTTTCTGCCTATGTAGAGTTTCTTTAATCGTTTGGCATCAAAACCAGTCAATAACATATTGTAAACAAAAAGTAAATCGAGTTTACCAACTTTAAAATCGGACACCCAATCTCTACGATCTTGTTTGGTGCCAATATCATGTAAAATAACCTGTGCTTTGTTTACTTTACTTTCTTCTTTTTTCTTGTTACCATAACTAGCAGGTTCTTCTGCTGCTTCATTAAATAGAGATTCCAATTTTTCAGCATATTTAACATCAAAAATCTCTTGCATCATTTTAGCTTGATCGGACGAATCGCAAACTACCATACCGCCAATACTATTATCTCCCATAGAAATTCTAGCCTGTTCCATATCTTTTACAATATAGTCTAGCATAGGTTCTACAAATTGAGGTTTAGCATAAAGGTCTTTTTTATTAATATTCCCTTGTAAGACTTTTATTTCATCAAGTGTTTTTTGAAGTTGAAGCTTGTAACTTGTTTCAATTTCTTCTCGAATTAATCGTAACGTATAACCATCTTTTATAGATAGATTGTAATAATATTTATGAATGTAATCGCCAAATAAGGTTTTTGAGTTATATTCTGATCCTAACAAAGGTGTTCCTGTTAAACCAATTTTAATGGAATGCTTATCGGCTAATTCTAAATTCGCTAAAAAGCTACCTTTAGGATTATAACTACGATGTACTTCATCTAAAAAGAAAACACGTTGCACACTTAAATTGTAATCATTGTTTTTTATAACATCAGGATCGTCTTTAAACTTTTGGATATTTACGACTGTAATTTCTGCTTTTCCAGAGCTGTTATGTATTACATTCGTCGATTTAATATCTCTACTAAAGGCATCTCTAGAATCAATTTTATGTACCACTAAACCACGTGCTGTAAATTCTTTTGCAGCTTGGGTTAATAAATCTAAACGATCTACAATGAAGTAAAACTTTGGAATGATAGTATGCTTCTGGAAATAATGTGTGAGATGTTTTACATTAAAATATGCTAAAGCCGTTTTACCTGAACCTTGTGTGTGCCAAATAATTCCCTTTTTAATTCCGTTTTCCAACTTCTTTTCTATCGCTTTAGTAGCAAATAGTTGTGGATAACGCATAATATGTTTTTCTAGTCCATTTTCCTCTTCTACATAAGCAAAAGCATAACGTAAAATGAATTTTAAACGGTCTCGCTGAAACAGAGATGTTGAAATGGAATTGGTTGCTGTGGTTGGCTTTTTATTAGACTGATACTCTTTATTGCTTTTAATACTTAAAAGATTGGTGTCTTTTAAAACAAAATTCTCAACTTCATCAGTCATTGGATTTAGAAGTGATTTTAAATCATATGTTTCTTCTTCCCTAAAGTAATTGAAAATTGGTTTCTTATAGTTTGTGGTACTGTAAAAAGCACCTTCAAGCATTTGCGTATCATCTTCACTATAACTCATATTATTGGAAAATACCATGAGCTGAGTGAGGTTAATGAATTTTCGGAATTTCTTATTCTGAAAACGCCTTTGCATACGTTTATGTTCATCTTGAACACCATTGCGATTATTAGGCTTTTTAACTTCTATAAACACTAAAGGCATTCCGTTTATTAAAAGAACAATATCTGGTCTAAAGCTTTCATCATCTTTTTGATAAGTTAATTCTGCAACAACATGAAAAGAGTTATTATCAAAATTTTCAAAGTCAATAAGTTTTACTCCAGATTGATCTATGAGTTTGTTGTAAAATGCTCTTCCTAAATCTTCATTCTCTAAGGCTATAGAAATATCATCATATACCTTTTGAATGTCCTTTTCCGATAATTGGGAATTTATCTTTTGAACACGCTCTTTAAATATTGAAGTAAAAATATTAGTATTTTCATCCCAAGTGATATCCTTCAGCGACAGGTATTCATAACCCAGTTGAATTAAATGTAATATTGAAGGTATTTTAACTCTAGAGTCTTCGTTGAATATCATATATAGTTGCGCCTATCTTTCTAACATAGACAAATTGATTAATAAATTGCGCATCAACAAGGGTTATAATTCTAAGGGTTTTTAAAAATAATAAAAACCTTGTAATCAATTCATAATTTCATTGATTTATGGATAAATATAAATATCGTTTACTAAATTAAAACATCAGCAAGATCAGCCCCTTCACAAACAGATAATTTCTCTACAAAATAGCTACAAATAATATTATACCCCAAATTCTTGAAATTTTGCACTTTTATTTTCCAATCATTATATTCAAGCTTATCTGGATATACAATAATTTTATACCCTTTTAATGGCTGTAATAAATCAAGTTTAAGATTTGATTTTGAACCAGTTGCCAACCACAGGAATTGCGGATACAACAAACTCATAACAATTGCTGTTTTTTCTGATTCAACAATACAAACCGTACTATCTGAATCAAAATCACACAAATTATGTATTCCAAATAGACATTGTTGTAACACAAAGTTATTTATTTGTAATACTCTATGCATCCAGTTAATATGATTAAATGGTTTTTTTACCCTATTCCCTGTAAATGGATTATATAACATTACTTTCCCTGCATGTACATTCATTTTATGATCTATTTGCCAAAAAACGGTTGCACCTTTCCAATGGGATGACGTACCAATAAAGTATTTTTGTATTACAGATTTGATATCCCTAGGTGCGAAGTGTTGCTTTAAATAGGATACAAACTTATTATTATTGTAATCCCTTCCATAATAACCAATAACGTCATCGGTATGATACGTAGGGGTTTTTGGTTGTTGTATGAAACAAGTTGATGATATCGGCAGATTTCCCTTTGGTGTTTTGTGATAAGCACACTTAGATTCCCTATCGCATCTTCCAATGGTTGATTCCAAATACTTATTAGTTGCTACCTCAATGTAACAAACAAATGATTTCTTACCACAGGCAGGACAATAAAATTTCTTACTAGTTGGATCAAGTTTGTATTTAAAGTTCATTTGTATCACTTTTCGAACCGCTCGTACCGTTCGTACCAAAAAAAGAGGTACGAGTGGTACGAGTTTATTCTTTTAGGGTTCTTTAATTTTATTAAAATGGTTATTGATTAAGTACCTAATCCCTTCATTAACTGTAAATTCAGGCAATTTTTTTCGTTTCTTTTTAAGTTTATTTTCAGGTTTCACACTAATCTTTAGCATATCACATAGCTTTAAAAGCTCTTCTTCTGGAAGTGCGGTGGCTATATTATATACGTCATTAGCATTCATCGATTACATATCCAACTTTTTTCTACGTTTTCTAACAGTTCCTTCAGAAATGCCTAAAATTTTCCCAATTTCAACATTAGATTTACATTGCTCTATTAAATTTACCATGTAAGCATCTCGCTCTTCTAAATCAATAGATTTATCACCATTCAAATGCTCGGATTCTGAGCCAAATTCGATAAATCGAAACTGTAAGAAGTTATAGTCCTGGGCAATTTCACAAACAATAACATTTTCTGAATGATACATATGCTCCGTATTTCGTTGCTTAATTTGTTTGATATACCTTAAATTGTGATGTTTTATACTTCTACCAATCGCAAAAGAGCTATCGCAAAAATTCATAAGCATTTTACTACCTGAAACATCGTTGTTACTAATGGGTTTTGAGTCGTAGCGTTTTGGCGTGTGACATAAAACAAGTATTGAAATATTACTGTCTTTCGTTAATTTATTGAGAAACTTCATTAATACAAGAGCATCCTTTGCCTTCTCATTGTCATTATTGAGATAGGTTAAATTATCTACGATTATTACCTCTATATTGTAACTATCAATATATTGCGTTAAGCTTTGACACAAATATTCCTCAGTGGTTTTTGCGGTTTCTGGTAGCTCAAAATCACTGTTAAGTTCTGCTCTATAAAAATTTGAATGAAATTTATAATGTTCTTCATAATTAACAGAACAACGTTTCTCAAGTTGTTTGTCTGACAACTCAAAATCCAAGTAGAGTACTTTTTTGGGATTGGTTTCAAGTTTAAAGTTAGGGATGGCAACACCACGACTAATACTATCAGCAATTTGAACCGCAAGAACAGATTTACCAAGATTAGTATCTGCAAACAGAATGCATAGTTCATTCTCATACCAGAATTCGCTAAAGAGCATATTGGGGATTGGTCGATTTTTTGCTTCATCAATCCATTGATTGGCAGGTTTAATAAGTAAGCAATCATTTCTACCATGTTCAGATCTCAATATTGCTTCATTGTTGCTAAAATCTGATATAAAATCTCTATGTAAATTTGATTTATCCATGAAGATTTTAATTTTTAGACCATATTTCATTCATCAACATATTGTAATTAAATGACAAATGATTATTTGGAATAGAAAAATAAAATTGCTTTCCTTCGTAAGGCGGTTCTACTAGAAAGCGGTTTAAATCGTTTAGAACCTTAACAAACTCCATTTTCAGTTCTTGAGAAAATGTACTTTCACTAACTACAAGCTCTACTCTTCTTTTTAATGCATTAATAGCATCGACATGATTTATGTCAACTGGAGACATATACTTGCAAAAAAGCCATGTTAATAGATAAGTGAACTCAAAAGTTGACTCATAACCTTTATCTGTATCTATAAAAACAATCTCCGGGAATTTTGACTCTTGTTGTATAGGTGCTTCTATTTCGAATTCTACGTATTCTCTTAAAATTCCTCTAATATATTCAGATAAAGATTTACCATCTTCTTTCGCACTTTTTTCTAATGACTCTTTGACGAATTCCTCAATTCTTAAGTTGATTTTTGTTTCCATATAAACAATGTTTTAATTATGTGGGACAATGTCCTACGGAAACAAATATTATAAACGATCTATAGTTTTCAAACAAGTGTCGGAAGAACAAAGGATTCCGACACAACAACTGCAAACATATGTATTACAGTGTTTTATGTCGATTTTTTAACATTTAAAATAATCCTTTTTAGTATATTTTCGGAAGAAGAGTACTTGATTATTTTAATTTTCTTAGTTCTTTTCTAATCAAAGGAGATATATCGTCAATTCCCAAATCCCCTAATTTAAATAGTAGAGAATTTAGTAATTTCACTTGTGAGGATTCAGCGAAGTATTTAGGACCTTCATTCCCTTTTTTATATAAGGTATTAGAATTTGTTTTTTGATAAAATATAGATAATTCTTCGTACCCTCCAATTATTTTTACAAGAAGTAAAAATTTATTAAAGGTAATTGATCTTTTCTTTGATTTTAAATAGTTTTCATATATTAAATAACCAATTATCATTCTTTCATCATCAGTAAAATCATTTAGTTTGTTTTGAATTTCAGAATCCTTGTCATTTTTAGAACTACTAGTTTTTGAATTGTCATCTTCCTTTGGTAATTTCATCTCAATGTTTGCCTGGCTATTCATCCTGTTAGGATACTTTATGTCGAGCATATCATGATATTCCTTAGAATCTCTGAAATCTAGATTATCAAAGCCTTTCAAATAAATATACTGGAAACTTTCTGTTTCATAAACTAAACGATAATAGTCATAGAAGTTATCTAAATGTAAAAATAAATTGTGAATAGCCTCCTTCCTTGCCATTGCAATAATGAAACTCTCATACTTTTTAGTAGGAAAGTTTTCGAACAAAGGTGCAATGTCATTCTGAAATATAAGTGTAATAACTTCATCTTTGCTAGCCTTATAATGCATTCCTCTTCTTTCAAAGAATTCGTACGCATCAACATATTTAGTGCTATATAATTTACTGTAAAAGGTATCACGATATTTGTCAACCCTTTCGATTATCTTTGGGTAGAAAAAATTAAAGGGTCTTCTATCTGAACTGTGCTTTTTAAATAAAGCAATAATAATATGTTTTGCCTTGATCTTTATAGCTTTATAGTGATTCTTATATAATATGATTTCATCCATTGCTATTTCAATAAATTAGAGTAGTCCTTTGGTAGTTGGGCATCGATGCTCCTTAGATAGTTTTCCAATCCAGACATAGAGGTATGACCTGTAATCAACATCAAATCACTCTTAGCCTTGTGAGGTGAACTTTCTCTTGCCAGTTTCTTATACATCTTGGCAATATAAGTGTGTCTAAAGCTATAAAGTCCATAGTCTGAATTGAGATTAAAATTATCTTTGACCGCTTTAAATTGCTTCGTGTAATAGTCCTTACGGCTGCTTTCCTTTACTGACCATTCTTGCCCTAAAGAATCCTTGGAGAACAAAGGATGGTTTGGATCAAAGTCTTTTAAGCTCGGGATTTCCTTCAATAAAATCTCAGGAATTATTTTAATTTTTACGGGCTGGTTTTTTGCGACTACATAGAGCTTTTTGTCTGGTATATCGATATCCTTGATTTTCAAGCGACATATTTCTATGGGTCTAAGTAGCGCATAACAAATAAACTTAATGAATAACAATAAAGTTTTGTCTGACTTTTCTAAATAACTAAAAATTTCATTTTCCTGTTTAGGTGAAAAGGACTTATTTCTCTTCGGCGTAGCTTTTAGAATATTAATCTCTTTTATAAAATTTTGTGCAGTAATATCATTATCCTTTAGTGTTTGAAAAAATGAGGATAAATCCGTTCTCGCATTGTTCCTATTTCTAACTCCCGTATCTTCTAATCTTTGATTTAAATAAGTAATAACAGTCTTTTTCTGAATGCTCCTTATATCAGACTTAGTGTTAAAACCGTTATTAAGCAGCCACGTATTAAACTTATTAATCCTACTCCTGTACTTGACAAAAGAGTCATGCGTCATAACATTCTCTTTTAATTTCAATACTAGTTCGAAAGCCTCCTTCAAATTTACATTTGTCTCGAATTTATCATTGGGCTTTACTTTTAATTTAGTTGTAATATTTTCAGATTTAGAACTGTTCTTTGTTCTTTGTTTATTATCGAGTCTTTCTTCTAGATATTGTTTCAGATTAGCGTTATCCTCATAAGGATTGAAGCCTTCACTTAATATAATTTCAAGACTTTGTTTGATAACCTTGAGAATATGGTACCTAGATCTTTTATCTTTAAATCTATTTGCCCCAGCTTTAATGTTTGTTTGTCTTATCAATCGACCTGATTCAGGATGCCTGAAACTATAATGAACATACCAGTCTTTATTTAAAGCCTTGGTTTGTTCTGATTTAGTGAGTTTAGACCATTGATTGATATCAACCCCTCCAGTATAGATTTTAGGCTCAGAATAATTGGTTTTCATTGATAAAACGTGTACGTTTTCGTGTACTTTTTGTAAAAGTAAGAAAATAGAAGACATAAAAAAACGGATTGTGAGTACACAATCCGTTGATTTTAATAGCTTTCGCCTTTGTAGCGGGAACTGGACTCGAACCAGTGACCTTCGGGTTATGAGCCCGACGAGCTACCTACTGCTCTATCCCGCGTTGTAATTTTCCAAATTTCAACTAGCTTTTAACTTTCGGTTCATAATGCCGACAGAAATATTGGACTGCAAATATACAATGCTTTTTAATTTTAACAAGGATTAATACAAAAAAATAACGCTTAGATTATTTACTAAGCGTTATTGAATAACTCATTTATTAGAAAGAAAGATTATATTAATCTTCGTCATCCTCTGTATCTAGCGTCGCTAAAGCACCTTTCATGTTAGCTTCATCTAAATCAAAGTCCACAATGTTAGGTAGTTCTCCCTTTAATGCAGCATAATTGCCTTTAAACCCATTATTGCTTAAAAGTAAAGTCTTTAGGTTAGATAATTGTGCTAACTCTCCTGGTAAGTTTCCATAAAACGCATTATTAGATAATACCAATTCCTCTAGTTGTCCTAATTCGCCAATAGATGATGGAATTGTACCTAATAAATTATTATCAAAAAGACTTAATACCTTTAACGACTTAAGGTTAGATATACTAGCTGGTAATTTCCCCATTAATTGATTACTGCTTAAAATTAAACTTTCTAACTTTAAGAGGTTTCCAATAGATGAAGGTATTTCTCCATAGAAGTTGTTGTTATAAAGCTCTAATACTTTTAAGTTAGACATGTTCCCTATATTAGAAGGAATTGATCCACTTAAATTATTAGAAAATAACTTTAGTTCTTCTAAACTAGACATCTCAGTCAGTTCTTCTGGTAATTCCCCTTTTAACTTATTGAATGATAAGTTTAATGTTTTTAATGAAGTTAATCGTGAAATTTCATTAGGAAGCACACCATCTAAATTGTTAAAACTTAAATCGATAGCAACAACTTTATCGTTTTCAATTGTAACTCCGTGCCAACCCGAAATTGGTTGATCTAAATTCCAAGAAGTTTTCCAAGATTTTCCGTCTGTTGAATTGTAAAGCGCAATTAAAGCATCTTTATCGTTTTGCGAAACACTTGCAAAAGTTATTGCAGAAAGTAGGCAAAAAATTAATGTTAATTTTAAAGTTTTCATAATAGCAGATTTTTGTGGAGGGGCACAATAATAAGTCTAATATAGAAGCAAACACCTTTAAATGCAAATTTTTTCGACGAACTACACACTTTAAATTTATAGATACTTGATTAACAGGTATTTATAAATTTTCATTGTTCTATACTGTAAGCCTGAAAACTTGTTATTTCTTGATTTAAAACGGTAATTGAAAGTTGAATAGGATTGCAACAAATTTCGCAATCTTCAATGTAATTTTGTTGTTTTTGAGACGTATCAATTAGCATAGAAATTTGCTCCCAACAATAAGGACATTGAAAAAAATACTCTTCCATAAAGCTTCAATTTAAAATTGAACATTTAATAACTCACCACTAATTTGAAGTAAGTTCAACTCGGCTAATTTAGCATCATATTTTGCTTGATTACGACTTAACTCTGCATTCAATAAATTTAGCTGAGCCTGTCTAAATTCAATAGAATTAACTTGACCTATTTTAAACTTTTCTTGTGTACGCTCAAAGTTGTTTTTTGCGGTAAGAATATTTTTTTCTTGAATGTTATATATCTCTAATTTATTGAGATATTCATCCCAAGCATTATTAAAATCGCGTTCAATAGTGAGGAGAATACTCTCTTTTTGTAATTGCTGCGTTTCAAGATTTATTTTGGCATTTCGTACTCTATTTATTGTAGTACCACCATCAAACAAATTCCAACTTAAGTTTAAGCCACCAGACAATCCAGTATTGGTAGAGACAGCAACGAATGATGCAGCATTATTGTTACTTTTATTCCATCCATAAGTACCTACAAGACCTATTGTAGGTAAATATGCAGATTTACCAGAACTAATATCCAATTTGCTTATGGCAATGTTTTTTTCTGTTTGAAGCAACGCTACATTCCTCGATTTAGCTTTTTGAAATAAACTATCTTTTTGAAATTGAAGCACAAACTGAACATCGGTTTCTACATCAAAATCATTAGTATAGGTTTCTCCTAAAACAAGTTTTAAATCTCGCTTAGCATTTTTTAAGAGTTGTTTTGTATTGATAATATTAATACTATCGTTGTTAATATCAACTTCGGCATTTAACACTTCCAATTTTGTGTTCTGCCCATATTCAAATTGGTATTCTGCTCGCACCAATCTATCCTTAGTGATATTTATTGTCTCTTCTAAAGTGTTTAAATTATCTGTAAGTTGGGCAACGTTATAATACACAGAAAATAATTGTAAGATGGTATTCTCTATGGTTTCTCTTGCTTGTAATTCTGATAATTGGTATTGTTCTTTTAAGCGTTTGTAATTGTAACGTCTGCCTAAACCATCAAAAAGTGTATAATTCACATTAACACTAGCATTATACCTTGAGCTTTCGGCACCATTTAATGTTGTTGACTCACCGTTTGAAAATTCAGCTTCCGTATTATCGATATTATAGGTTGCTCCTGCACTACCTGTAACTGTAGGCAAGAAACCTGAGTTTAGAATACTGGTATTATTTTCTGCTACCTCAACCGCATTTTCAGCAATTTTAACTCCGTAGTTATTTTCTAAAGCCACAGCCACTGCTTGCTCTTTGGTCAACACCTCTTGCGCTTGTACACTAATACAACACAACAAAAACAGAACTATGACTTTGCTTTTAATGCTCATTACCTTCATTTTGTTCTTTAATTGCACGTTCTACTTCTTCTTTTGTAACATCATTACCAGTTGCTAACCACTTGCTGTTCTTTTTAATAGCATTACTAAAAGATAAAAATAATGGTAACACCAATAGTGTTAAAACAGTAGCATACGCTATACCGAATGATATTGAAATTGCCATAGGTTTTAAAAACTGGGCTTGCCTACTTTTTTCTAATAATAAAGGTGCTAAACCAGCAATTGTAGTTAACGATGTTAAGAAAATTGCTCTAAATCGAGATTTGCCAGCTTCGGATAGAGCCAAATCAAAATTCATTCCTTCTTTAAGATTACTATTAAACTTACCTATAAGAACCAAGCCATCATTAACCATAATACCGATTAAAGCAATAATACCAAGTAACGATAAAATATTAACCGGAAAACCTAATAGCCAATGTCCCCAAGCTACAGCCGTTAAACTAAATGGAATTAATAGAATGAGTAAAAATGGTTGTGAGTAGCTTCTAAATGTAAATGCTATTGTGATGTATATTAATAATAATATTATTGGGCCTGCTACTTGTAATGAACCAACTAATTTATCTTTTTCCCGATTTTGACCTTCAAAAGATGCGTTTATGGTAGGATATTTAGATTGTAACTCTGGAATAAAAACAGTTCTTATATCGTCTATTATATCCGTATTACTTGTGCTTGGATCTTTTAAATCGGCATATACCTGGATTTCTCGTTTACCCTCCAAGTGATTAATCGCTACATCTCCTCTGGCAATACTATAAGTTGCTATATCTTTTAGAGTAACACGCTCACCACTTGGAGTTACTATACGCATATCATCTAAATCATTGATAGAACTACGATTATTTCTATCATAGCGTACCCAAACTCTAATTTCATCTTGTCCACGTTGAAAACGCTGTGCTTGCGCGCCAAAGAAACCTGAACGAACTTGCGACATAACAGTTCTTAAATCTAAACCTAATAAATAAGCACTTTCCTTAAGTTCTAATCTAATTTCTTTAATACCTGCAGGATCGTTGTCACCAATATCTTTAAGTAGTGGATTAGATTCCATATACTTTTTAAGCTCTTGTTTGGAGGCTTTTAATTCTTCAATATTATTACTTAATAGCGACACTGAAACTGGATTTCCTCCAAAATTTCCACCAGAACCATAAATCAATCGCTCTGTCCCAAGTACAGGACCTACCAATTCTTCCAAACGATTAGTGACTAAAAATGCTTGAATTTCATCTGGTCGTTCTTCTCCAGGCAAAAGATTAATTCTTAGTCTGGCACTAGAGCTACTGGTAATATCTACTATTGTATTTTCAAACAATTGTTTTCCTGTACCTTTTAGATATTTATCTGTAAGTTCTTTATTTACAATGAATGATTTTTCTTCGATCATTGAAATTATTGAATCTGTAATCTTAACATTGGTACCTGCAGGCATTACCAATTCTATATTTGCTGCATCACTGGCTATTCTAGGAAATAACGTAACACCAATAATGCCACCACCAATGGAACCAAAGGTTAATACCAATAAGGTAACAAAAATGCCTAATGCGAATAATTTAAATTGTAGTACAAAGTTTAAAACCGGAGTATAGACCTTATCTCTAAGGAAAGCCATAAAATTATCTCCTGATTTATTTATGCCACGCATTACAGCAAAAAAACCTTTAGATTTCTTAGCATGTAAGTCTTCCTTTTTTACTCGTAAAGCTTTTGAGTGGGCTAAATGCGCAGGTAATATAATAAGTGCCTCAAATAAGGATACGGCCAATGTTAGAATTACAATTACAGCAACCTCGCTAAAAAACTCACCAATTCTACTCTCTAAAAAGAAAAATAAAGAAAAGGCTAAAATTGTAGTAATAATTGCTGAAACCACTGGCGGAATAACCTCTAACGTACCATCTATTGCTGCTTGAATTGGTTTTTTCCCTTTCTCATAATGCTGATAAATGTTTTCTGCAATTACAATTCCATCATCAACCAAGATTCCTATTACGATAATCATTCCGAAAAGCGATAGAACATTTACAGTCACATCAAACTGACCAGCAAACATAAACATTCCTAAAAATGATATTGGCAAACCAAAGGCAACCCACAATGCTAACCTTGTATTCAGAAAAATTGATAAAAATAATAAAACCAAAAACATACCAACTATGGCATTTTCAGTCAATAACTGGGTACGTTGCTTAAGCGTTATGGATCTATCGTTTACAACATCAATCTTTACATTATCATACTTTTGATTGTAAACCTCAATAAACTCTACAACTTTATCTGCTGAAGAAATTAAATCTTCATTGTTGGTGCTTGTAATGTCTATATTTACTGCTAATTCTTGATTAAAATAAGTAGAGTTTGGTGTTTCGGAAAAGCGATCTCTTATGATTGCAACATCTTTTAATCGCACTACTTTTCCATCAGGTGTTGCTCTAACTATGATGTTAGACAATTCGCTACCATAATATTCTCTATTATTGGCTCTAATTAAATACTCTTCGGCAACGGTTTTTACATTACCTCCTGTTACCAATATGTTAGAACTACTAACTGCTTCAGCAACTTCACCAAAAGTTAAATTATAAGCCAGTAAATCGGTTTCGTTAACTGCTATTTCAATTTCCTCTTCAGGAAAACCAGAAATTTCAATTTGCGAAATTCCATCTATAGCACGCAAATCGGTTTCTACTTGCCTAGCCAATTGCTTTAACGTTGCTAAAGGAATGTCTTTACCACTTATAGCAAAAGAAATTGTCTCTCTTACAGCTTCTTGCTTAGAAACCACTAATGGCTCCATTCCTGTTGGGAAAGAAGGTACTCTATCTACTGCATTTTTCACTTCGAGCAACATAAAGTCTAAACTCTCACCTTTTTCAATTTCTACAGTAATACTTCCGCTATTTTCGCGAGAGGTAGATGTAACTCTATCGATGCCTTTTAAACCTTTGAGATTATCCTCAATTTGAAGTACAATACCCTCTTCTATTTCTTGTGGTGATGCTCCTGGATACGTAATTGCTACATTTATTATTTTGGATTCGGTTAAAGGAAAGAATGAAGATTTTAATGAAAACGCGCCAATAATCCCGAACACAAAAAATGCAATGATAACCACATTTACCGCAACGTGATATCTAATAAAATATTCAATTATTTTTCTCATTATTGAATAGAATCTACGGTTGATGAATTAATTTCAGCGGCTTTAACTTGCATACCTGCGTAAGCTCCTGGTACAGGTTTTCTTAGAATTATCGTACCATTTGGCACATCTTTTAAAACGACTTTCTCATCTGAAAAATGTGCTGGTTTTACGGAAATAACATCCAACAAACTATCTCTAACAACATATATCTCTTCACTGTCCAACAATAAGTTTCTGTCTATTTCTATAGCATTTTCAACTTTTTCGGCATTTAAGTTGGCTTCTAAATACATACCTTCCTTAAGGTCTGGATGCTTTACTTCTACATAAACTGTAATGGTTTGTGTTGTTGCATCTATACTGCCGTTAACCCTAGATACTGTTCCGTTATAAGTTTTAGTTTTTTCTAAGTTGGTTAAACTTACTTTTTCTCCTTCTTTTAAAACATCGGCAAAAGATTTACTCACAGCTACTTCCATTTCATAAACCGAAGGGTTAATAAACTCACCTAGCTTTTGTCCGCTTCTAACAAGTGTTCCTTCAGTTACTAAAGCCTCGGTTAAAATTCCTGTAAAAGGTGCTGAAATTCTGTATTTAGAAAGTCGTTGCTCTAAATTCTTAACGTTGTAATATGTACTTACTATTCCACGACCTGTAATAAAATAGTTTTCCTTTTCATCTGACAGCTCTGGTAATTGAGGTGTGCTTTTGTTTAAATCGAAACCATTCAAATAGTTTTGCCATTTTGGATACACATTTGGAAAATCTAAACGTAAATCCGGCATTATAGCAGCAATGCTGTTATAGAGATTACTTTTAGCAGATTGTACACTTGCATAATATTCTGAAGCATCTAAACGAATTAAGGTTTCTCCCTTGTTGAATTTTTGACCAGGCTTAAATAATTTGCTCCCAGTTTTAAAAACTCCTTGCACCTCAGAATACAACTCTACACGTTGTTTTGCTGTAAGATTTCCATTCGCAGAAATAACAATGGGAATCAAGGAATTTTGGACAGTATCTACAAGAACTGTTTTAACAACTTTAGGAACAACAGGCTTAGGCTTGTTTTTGTTGTCAATTAAATAATTAGCAAAAAAGAAAGCGCCTATAATCAAGGCAACTCCTAGAACAGATAAAATAACTTTTCTTAGCATAATGTGACGGTCAGTAAATTGCAAATTTACCTAACTGAAAACGCTATGCAGTTAAAATAATCTTAATATTAACCTGAAATTTCGTCCAGCTCAAATTGTACTGTCTCCCAATCTGCCATTAATTTTTCTAACTTTTTCTTTTTATCCTGATAAGCATCAAAGAATTTTGGGTCAGAAGCTGTTTTATCGTAGTCAGTAGCTAGCTTAACATCGTCTGCTTTAATGTCTTTTTCTAGCTGATTAATTTTAGCTTCAATATTGCTAAGCTTATTATTTAAAGATTTAACCTTTTTTTGATCTTCGTAACTCTGTTTGTTACTTTCCTTAGGTTTATTTTCGACTACAGTTCGTTTTTCGGCTTCTCTTAGATTTTCGAGATTACGTTGTTCTAAGTAAAAGTCTATATCGCCTAAATATTCTTTTATATTCTGGTCTTTAAATTCGTAAACAGTATCTGTTAAGCCTTGAAGAAAATCCCTATCGTGAGATACCAAAATTAAAGTCCCTTCAAACTTTTTAAGAGCTTCTTTCAACACATTTTTAGATTTTATATCTAAGTGGTTAGTAGGCTCATCCATTATTAAGACATTTAGAGGTTGTAATAACAGTTTAGCCAATGCTAAACGGTTTCTTTCACCACCAGATAAAACTTTTACGTACTTTTCTACCTCGTCTCCTCTAAATAAAAACGAACCCAATATATCTCTAACCTTGCTTCTATTAGTTTCGTTGGCAGCATCAATCATAGTATCTAAAACAGTTTTATTGCCATCTAAATACTCTGCTTGGTTTTGAGCAAAATACCCAATTTGAACATTATGCCCTAAGGTTAGTTTTCCTTGATGTTTTATTTCACCAACTATTATTTTGGCCAATGTAGATTTACCTTGTCCGTTTTGTCCAACAAAAGCTGTTTTAGTGTCTCTTGCTATGGCAAGATTAACATTATTAAGTACTTGTATGTCACCATAGTTTTTTGAAACATTTTCTAACTCTACAACAACCTTTCCTGGTGTTATAGATACAGGAAAATTTAATGACATGACGCTATTGTCATCTTCATCAACTTCAATTCGGTCTATTTTATCTAATTTTTTTATTAGAGATTGCGCCATAGTTGCCTTTGATGCTTTTGCTCTAAATTTTTCAATTAGCTTCTCTGTTTGTTGTATTTGTTTTTCCTGATTTTTTTGAGCTGCTAATTGCTGAACTTTCATTTCCTTTCGCAACGCCAAAAATTTAGTATAAGGTTTATTGTAATCGTATATTCTTCCTAATGAAATTTCGATAGTTCGGTTGGTAACATTATCTAAAAACATTTTATCGTGAGATACAATGACTACTGCACCACTGTAATTTTTCAAAAAGCTCTCCAACCAAATAATAGACTCAATATCTAAGTGGTTTGTTGGCTCATCTAAAAGTAATAAATCATTATTTTGAAGTAGTAACTTTGCCAGCTCTATTCGCATTCTCCAACCACCAGAAAACGTATCAGTGAGCTTATTGAAATCTTCGCGCTTAAACCCTAAACCTTGTAATATTTTCTCTGTTTCACCTTGGTAATTATAACCTCCAAGTATTTCGTATTGATGCTGTATTTCGTTTAAATCAATCATCAATTGGTTATACGATTCACTTTCGTAGTCTGTTCGCTCAGCTAGTTGCGTATTAATATCTTCTAATTTAGCTTCACAAGTTTTTATTTCTTTAAAAGCTTCGTAGGATTCTTCGAGTACAGTTTTTCCAAAATCGAAATCTATATCTTGTTTTAAGAATCCTATTTTAAGATCTTTATCTGCAGCTATCTGTCCTGTATCTGGTTCTTGTTCTTTTGATAGAATTCTAAGCATTGTGGATTTACCAGCACCGTTTTTTCCAATTAAACCGATACGGTCACCAAGACCAAGCTTAAAGGTAATTTCTTCGAAAAGATATTCTCCTTGAAAGGATATAGATAGATTATGAATATTTAGCATAACTTTTTTGAATAATACAATTGCTATAAATGTTACAATTGTTACAATACCAGAATTATAAAACTTTATCTTTGCATTGTCTTAAAAAACGCAAAAGTAAAGGTTTTAGTTATGATTAGAAAAGGAATGAAACTTTATAGTATTCTTTTTGGTGCTTGTCCAAAATGTCACCAAGAATCAATGTATGTTAATAAAAATCCTTATGAGTTATCAGAGACTTTGAAAATCCATGATAACTGTTCGCATTGCGGAACTAAATATAGAATGGAACCTTCGTTTTTTTACGGTTCTATGTATGTTAGCTATGGAGTTGGTATTGCTTTTGCTGTGGCAGCCTTTGTAATTAGCTATTTAATGCTTGAGTCTTCACTTTTAACTTCTTTTGTTGCTATAGTATTAACCCTTATTGGATTTATGCCAGTTATTATGCGTTTATCGCGTAATATTTGGATTAATCTTTTTATGAGTTATGATAAATCGTTATCTCGCAAAGACGCAGAGTCGCAAAGCTAATCTTAGCTTAATTAAACCGCCTAATATCTATTTCGTTATCTAGTGCTTCTTTCGCTTCTATAAATTTAAATAGTTTGTCGGCTATATAAGGTGCAATCATTACTCCTCGTGTTCCCAAGCCATTTAAAACATACAAATTGTTGTGCTGAGGATGTTTACCTACTAATGGTCTTCGGTCTTTAACTGTTGGTCTAATACCTGCAACATGGCTAACAATATCAAACTTACATTTAATAAAAGTTTTTAGCTTTTTTATTAATTCATTTTTAGCCTCCGAAGTGGGCTTGTTTGATTTGTCTTCCCAATTATATGTAGAGCCAACTGTATATAAATCATTACCCAACGGAATTATAAATACAGAAGATTTTATAGCAAAATTTAATTTTAATTTTGGTGCCTTTACTGTTAACACCTCTCCTTTTGTTCCATTTAAAGGAATATGATTAAAGAAGGGATTATTTTTTACACCAAAGCCTTCAGCAAATACAATATGTTTAGCCTTTATATCTTCATATTGAATATCAGCTGCATTAATTTGAAGTTTATGATATTCAAATTCTATTTCCTTGAAGGCTCCAATAGTCTTTATATAGTTTTTATAGGCCTCTATTAATGTTACAGTATCTAATCTGCCAGCATGTAAAACTTCACCAAAACCAAAAGGTGCGTCTATGCATGTATTAGTATTTTTAATAAGATCTGTTGAAAGAAAGGGTTCTAGCTTTGGCTTATCTGCGGCACTAAACCAAAGGTTTTGTTCTTCTACTGAGGCAAATCGTCTTAAAAGTTGAAGTTTATGGTCTATTTTAATATTTAAATCTACTTCAATTTTTTTGTAAACAGGCAAAGCAATGTCTAATTGCTCTTTAGCCTTCCAAACCTCTGAAAATCGTTTTAAAATTACTGGATTGTATAATCCAGCTGCTACTATAGAGGATTTTTGAGAATTATTATCATAGACCATAAAAGATTTTTTATGGGCTCTTAATTGCTCACAAAAGGCTATACTAGCTAAGCCACACCCAACAACTATATAATCTACTTCTTTCATTGAGGTAAAAATAGTAACTATTTATTGACTTCGTTACCATTAACATAACTTCTTAATATTCAATGAATACAAAGTTAAACCTTTATTTACCCATCCCTAGCCCTTCCAAGGAAGGGAATTTATATTGAATAAATATTATGATAATAGTACTCAATCAATAAAAAACGCCCACTTAAAAAAGTGAGCGTTATATAATTGATAATGTGTGTTATTAGTAACTCCACATATCTTGTTCAAAGTCTCTAATTTTATCTTTGATACGTTCTGATTCTAAAAGCTGCATTAAAGCATTCTCAGCAATGTACTCTGTAACTTCTCTATCTCCATAAACATTCTCCTCCTTGTATATATACCCACCAAAACGACGGCTATTCAATAAATGGTCAAAAGAAATTGGTGAAGCACTATTATTATTATTAAATGCTTTTGCTTCGTGTAAAATCTCTCTTACTTCTGGATAAAATATCCAAAACATTGGAATAGGTTCTTTTTGTGCTTCGTCATCAGAATCAATAAAATTCACATCTGGTGCAGCAGGTGCTATACCAAGAATACGATATTTAAGTTCGCCTTGACGTTTATCGAAATACCAAAGACCTTTAATTAAATAAGCGCTAATATCTGCTGGTTCAATATTTCTTTCAATGATATACTCTTCAGGTATTTCATCTTCACCAACACCATTTTCATTCATATAGTCAATTCCAGCATTAGTGATTTTTCTCATCCTCAGTGCAGCTTCGATATCTTTAAGTGTACGCTCTTCTGCAAAATACGAATCACCGTAAATTTTGGATATCATACCATTTTCTATATTGTCCATTAAGACTCTATATAAAGACTTTCTGTCATCACCAAGATTTCCTTCTACAGGAAAATATAATGGAAAATTAACACGTTCATCTAAGACGACTTTTTCCCAAATCATTTTTGAATATAAGATATCTCTATCACCTACATAACCATATTCAAGTGGTTTATCGTTATCTAGAAGTAATTGCGCTTCGGTTTTCATACCAATTTCTTCTGGTATTTTTGCATTTAGGATATTTGCTTGTGCAAACATGGTATTTGTTGCCAAGAATGTTAATCCTATATATAAAAAGCTTCTTAATTTCATCTTATTCTATATTAATAATTTGGGTTTGTTTTATCAGTAACGTTTAAATTTAAAATAAATTATAACTAGTTACTTGTAACTTCAACAATTACAGGTGAAACATTCTTCAATCTGTAAGTAGCGTTTCCTTGTATTTTAGCTTTGATATCAAAAATTGTAATGTTATCACCACGTCTTGCTTTTTTAATAGCAGCTTGTGCTTGTGCATTCATTTTTGTACCAGCTACATTTACTGTAGGTTGTCCAGGAACTCTAATTTTAAATGAAGTTACTGCAATTGGTAAATCGAATACAAAATCATCTAATTTTGCACTAACTGTACCTATTTCAACATTACGCTTTGGTAATTTCACAACACCTGTTTGTCCAGCAATCATGCCTGTTGGTGCAGGAATATCTTTAATTCTAAAGGTTTTACTATCACTAGCTTTTGAACCGTCATCTAAGGTAGCTGTAACATTAATTGTCATTTCTTTACCAGAACCAGCTTTTACTATATATTTTCCTTGACCACCAACTTTTGATAAACCAGGTCCACTAGCACTTACTTTATTGTCTGGAACACCAGCAAAAGAAATAGTCATTGGGTTATCTACACCACGATAAACAACATTCATCTTATCTGCAGAAATTGTTGCAGAGTTTGGTCTAGGTACAACAACGTAATTAGCTTCAATTGGAATTGGTAATTCTTTTCCATTTTCGATGAAAGTAAATTCACCGTTAATTGTGTGCTCACCAACGTTTCCTACGTTAAAGTCTAATGTAGCAGCTCCTGTTGAGTCTATTGCTTCAGATAAATTAATCTCTTCACCTTGTACAACTAATTTTGTAGGAGGAACATTTGCATATTTACCTATAACAACTCTTCCTTGAAACTTCTCACCTGCAAAAAATGCAGATTTATCTGCTAATACAATCGCTTTATAATTATTTAATGTTGTAGCTTCTGTAACTACTTTACCTAAGAATAGGTTAAGCATATTAGCTTGAGCAACCCTAACATCATTCTGCATAGCGGTAAGCTTAGTGTAAGATGCTATAGCTGGAAAACCTTGAAAATGGTAATTTAACCAATCGATTTTCTTTCCATCTTTATTCTCTACTTTATCAGTACTAAAGGTTTTCTGAAAATCTTCAGCTGTTCCTCTGTAAGACTCGTCTTTAGATAATACTTCTAAAATACTCTCCTTGTACTCTTTGATATTTGCCATTACCTCGTCACCCTTTTTGGTCAAACGGTCACCAGTAAACCATGCTTCGTCTAAAATATCGGTTTTATCCATAGCTTCAAAAGGCAACTTACCTGTTTCAGGATCTATTTTATAATTTCCTTCTCTAAGTAAATCTTGTTTTAAAGACTCTAAATATTTATAAAACTTATCAGAAGCTATTTCTGTTTGTTGCGCTCTTGCTGCTGGAACTGAGAATTCTTTTGGTTTCTCATTACTCTTTTCTTTCAAATCAGCTAGCAATAATTCATTTCTGTCAGCCGTAGATGCATTTGAGTCTGCAAACTTCGCCTCCATCAATCCGAAAGCGGATAGTACTTCTTTAGACATATTCATTGCCATCATAGCAATAAATACCAAGTACATTAAGTTAATCATTTTCTGCCTTGCAGATAATTTTCCTCCTGCCATTGTAATTAGTTTTTAAATGTTAATTAATTAAATTGATTACTTATAAAAACTAATTAGTTTTTGTTCATTGCAGATAACATTCCACCGTAAACACCATTTAATGATGAAAGGTTAGAAGCTAAAGATGCCATTTGCTCTTTTAATTTCTGTGCGTTTTCTACAGCTTCTTCGTTAATAGCAGCTTGACGATTTGCACTTTCCATTTGTACTTTATAAAGACTGTTTAAAGACTCCATTTGTGCAGCAGCTAATGATAATTCTTCACTGTATTTCTTTTGAGCTGTCATAGAATCTACTGTTGGGCTAATGCTCTTAGCAGCACCTTCAAAGTTTTTAATACTACTACCTAGGCTTGCCATAAGCTCACCATCTATTTTAGCTTCTTTTAATAAATTATCTAATTTTTTAGATAATAATCCTTCAGCATCTTTAGGCTCTTCTTTTTTCTTTTTTCCTAAAGAATTACCACCTGCTAATTCTGGATATACTAAAGACCAATCTAATTCACTTTGTTGTTTTTCAAAAGCTGAATATGTAAATACCAATGCTTCAACAATCATACCTAACGTTAAGATTTCAGAACCATAAGGCCAATGTTGAATCTTAAATAATGCTCCAACGATTACGATTGCCGCTCCTAATCCGTAGATCATGTTTGTTAATGTCATTTTACCTTTCTGTGCCATAATTTGTTTAGTTTTTAAGTTTAAGTTAATGGATATATAACTTAAGTAGGTTATAATTTAGTTTGGGTTGTTATTTTAAAAATTTAGTTTTAATTCGTTGCTGCGTTTTTAGTTACTTCAGTTCCCATATAATCTTGAACTGTCCTAAATCCGATATAACTTCTAGCAGAATCCGCATATTCGTAATCTCTAGAACTTACTTGTAAGAAATAGGCAACATCTTTCCATGAACCACCTCTAACGACTTTACGTGCGTTATCTGGATCATTTACATTTGGATTGATTGTTGAAGAAAACTCATAAGATCCTGGATCGTAAGAACCATTTACCCATTCCGAGACGTTTCCTGCCATATTGTATAGGTTAAAGTCATTTGGATCGTAAGCATCTGCTTCTACGGTATATAAAGCTTGGTCAGCTGCATAATCACCACGTAACGGCTTAAAGTTTGCCATAAAACATCCTCTATCATTTTTAGTGTAAGGTCCTCCCCAAGGATATGAAGCTCCTTGAAGTCCACCACGTGCAGCATATTCCCATTCTGCTTCAGAAGGTAACCTATATGAATTTACAGGCTGTCTTCCCTTACTCTTTTGGTAACCATTATGATATAATGTTCTCCATTGACAGAATGCTCTAGCTTGTTTCCAAGAAACACCAACTACTGGATAATCTCCATAAGCATCATGCCAGAAATAATCATTGTGCATTGGCTCATTATAAGAATACGCGAAATCTCTAATCCAAGCCGTAGTATCTGGATACACTTCTACTTCTTCCTGCTCTATAACCTCAGAACGTTTTAAACTTCTGTCCTTAGCTGCTTTAGCAATATCCATATAAGTGTATTGGAATTTAAATTGCTTTACATCCCAAGTACGTTGACCATTGTAAGATTCTTCTAAAGGTAAGTACATACCATCCATAACTTCAGCATATAGTTCATCAGGATAATCATCGGTGTCAAAATATAGCTCTACATCACGATTAATTTTTCTTTGCTCATTACCATAGGTATTAAGCATATAGCTTTCATAGGCATTCATATCGTCTGGATTAGCATCAACATAAGCAAATTCACCTATATCACCATTACCTGGAGTCTTACCTTCCAAATCAGCCATTTCAGCCAATTTTAATCTTAATATAGAATCTCTTACCCAAAATACAAATTGACGATATTCGCTGTTAGTAATTTCGGTTTCATCCATATAAAATGCACGAACTGTAGCTGTTTTAGTAGGTGCATCCTGCACACCTGCTAAATCATCATCAGATTTACCCATAATAAAAGCTCCACCTGGAACCAATGTCATACCAAAAGGCTTTTCTGGGTGCCATTTTTTACCTTTAACACCTACTAATTGTCCTCGGTCTCCAGAATTACAACTGGCAACCAAAACTAATACAGTGGTTAGTAAAATAAACTTCTTAATATTCATAGTAACTCGAGGTTAAATTAGTCGTCCTTAATTTTAAGGTCGTAAACATATTTATATATTTTTTAAAATACAACTTTTTTATTGTTTTTTTTGCATTTCGTCCTAAAAATAAGCATTTCATCGACAAAATAAATGTTAAATATCGATAAAGGGTATATTTTAAAAGCTATTCTTCCTAAATGCCTTATACCATCGCTCAGGTATTTCACCTTGCGTTGCAATCACATAATCGGAATGCATGCATGGTAATAACGTATGCTTTTTTAATTTATTATTAACATCTGGCAAAAAAGGAATCTCTATCCACCAGCGTCCTGTTTTTAAGCTTTTATAAAAAATAAGCTCATCATCATCTACCAAAACATTATACTTTTGATAGTACTTTTCGTTAGTAAAATCGTCATCTGCAACACGGCAATTAACTCCTTCGATAAAATACCATATCATTTGCGCCAATAACATTGACGATGCACTATCATTTTTAGAATTATGATATTCATAAATCCCAAAAGAAGATACTTTATTACTTATACCTGCATAACGTGTAATGGCGCAAATTTCTTTTCCTGAGAATCCATTAGGTGAATACTTTTGGTTATCACTCACTTCTGATGCCTTTACAGACTTTAAATCTATGGACACAATATGCGCATCTCGCAACAATGGTTCTACCTTATTAATATCTCCCGAAATCTCACCCAAACGATAGGCCTCAAAGTACAACTTTTCTATGAGATCTATTTCTTCTTGGGAGTTAAAATAAGTTTGATATCCAATTGTTGAATAGTTGAAAAGATTGTAAGGCTCTTCTACTATAACCTTACCTACATAACTGTTGTTTTTTATTGGCAGATTGGCGTCACCTAAATCAAAATTAGTATCAACATTGACGATATTAACCATAGGCATTACCGAATCGTAAGCACGATAATTAGCATAGGTTAAATCCTGACTACCTCCTAATATAATTGGTATAATTTTCTTTTCTAATAAAACCGTAATTGCGGTTCTGATTGCAAAATAGGTATCCTCTACCGTTTCGCCTGGTTCAATATCTCCTAAATCTGCTATTATCGTGTGCCAGTTACCTGGAAACAATGTATAAAGTGTTTTTCTTATAGAATCGAAATTAATGTTAGCTCCCATATAGTTAACATCATTTCGGCTTTCTTGAACTCCAATGATAGCGAGTTGCACATCATCTAAATCTGGAATTCCGTTTTGTCGTGAATGGACCTTAATTTTTTTTCCCAAAGCTTGTTGCGCAATTAGTTCTTTGTGAGCCAAAACCGCATCAGATACAGGCGTTAGAAAATTAAAATTCATAGTTTATTACTTCTTTTTGGTCGACGTTTTTTTCTTTGTTGCTTTTTTTGCTTTCTTTTTAGGAGCGTTTTTCTCTAATAATTCCTTGGCTTCTTCTAATGTCATGTCGCTTACATCAACTGTTTTTGCCAATTCTACTTTTTGCTTTCCTTTTATAACATTATGTCTTCCCCATCTTGCCTTTTCTACTCTAATGCCTTCTTCTTCCCAAACATGGATAAGTTTATCTTTTTCCTTTTGGATTTTATCTTCGATCAAAGTTACAATGTCTTCTTCAGATAAATTGTCCCAATCGTATTTTTTATTCACATTTATAAACATATTGTTCCATTTAATAAATGGTCCAAAACGCCCTTTACCTTTTACAACTTCTAATCCTTCATATACATATATAGGTGCATCTGCTTTTTCTTTCTCCTTAATATATGTAATGGCTTCTTCCAATTCTACACTTAAAGGATCTACACCTTTAGGAAGCGACACAAACTTTTTCCCATATCTTACATACGGTCCAAAACGACCATTGTTTACTTCAACCTCGTCATCTTTATAGTGTCCTAAAGCTTTTGGCAGTTTGAACAAGTCCATTGCCTCTTCAAACGTAATAGAATTTAATTGTTGGTCTGGAGATAAACTTGCAAATTTAGGCTTCTCTTCATCATCTACTGTACCCACCTGAACCATAGGTCCAAACTTACCAAGACGCACACTTACCTGACGACCTGTTTTTGGATCAGTTCCTAAAACTCGTTCGCCAGATTCTCGTTCCGCATTTTCTTGCACATCTTCTACTTGTGGATGAAAACCTTTGTAGAAATCTTTCATCATTGCACGCCAATCTTCCTTACCTTCTGCTATGTCATCGAAACTTTCTTCTACTTTTGCCGTAAAATTATAATCGAGAATACTTTCAAAATGATTAACCAAAAAGTCAGTAACAATAAAACCTACATCTGTTGGTACAAGTTTACCCTTATTAGATCCAACTTTTTCTGTTAAGTTCTTTTCTTTTATACTTTGTTTAGCTAACACTAATTGCTTGTACTTGCGCTCATCGCCTTCATGCGTTCCCTTTTCAATATAATTTCTGTTCTGAATTGTGGAAATCGTTGGAGCATAAGTTGATGGACGACCAATACCTAATTCTTCTAACTGTTTTACCAAAGAAGCTTCTGTATATCTTGATGGTGGTCTTGTAAATCTTTCAGTTGCAGTTATATATTTATTCTGAAGTGTTTCACCAACTTTTAAGTCTGGTAAAAGCCCTTCTTGCTCTGTATCTTCATCATCTGTTCCTTCTAAATAAACTTTTAAGAATCCATCAAAAGTTATAATTTCTCCATTTGCAGTAAATTGTTCACTGAGGTTTGCAGAACTGTTAATTTTTATTTTAAGATTGGTACGCTCTAATTTTGCGTCACTCATTTGTGAAGCAATAGCGCGTTTCCATATTAAATCGTATAATCTTGCCTGGTCTCGTTCTACACTAACCGTATTGTTAGCAAAATCTGTTGGTCTAATTGCCTCATGCGCTTCTTGAGCACCTTTAGATTTTCCTTTATAATTTCTAGGCTTACTGTATTCGGATCCGTAAGTTGAAACTATTTCGTTCTCAGCTCCTTTTCTTGCCTCATCAGATAAGTTAACACTATCTGTTCTCATATATGTTATAAGACCAGCTTCGTAAAGTCGTTGCGCATTACTCATGGTTCTACTTACCGAAAAGCCTAATTTTCTTGAAGCTTCTTGCTGTAATGTAGAGGTTGTAAATGGTGCTGCTGGTGATTTTGTAGCAGGCTTTTTTTGCAAATCAGCAACCTGATATGTTGCAGACAAATTATTGTTTAAAAACTCTGTAGCTTCCTCTTCTGAACTAAAATTCTTAGGCAGTTTAGCTTTGAAAGTGCTTCCATCTTCAGTTGTAAATTCTGCATCAATTCTATAAGATGCAACTGGTTCAAAATCCTGAACTTCTCTTTCTCGTTCTACTATTAAACGTACAGAAACAGATTGTACTCTACCTGCAGATAAACCACCTTTAACTTTTCTCCATAATACAGGAGATAATTCGTAACCTACAATACGGTCTAAAACACGTCTTGCCTGCTGCGCATCAACCAAATTATAATCGATACTACGTGGATTTTCTATAGCTTTATTTATAGCGCTTTTAGTAATCTCATGGAATACAATACGCTTGGTTTTTGCTTTATCTAATTTTAAGGTCTCTGCCAAATGCCATGCTATCGCCTCCCCTTCTCTATCTTCATCACTTGCTAGCCAAACCATATCTGCTTTGCTTGCCAGTTCTTTTAGTTTTTTTACGACATCTTTCTTGTCTTTAGATACCCTATATTTGGGCTCAAAGTCTCCCTCAACATCAACACCTAATTCTTTTGAAGGCAAATCGGCAATGTGTCCAAAACTGGACTCAACCTTATAATCTTTCCCTAAAAATTTCTCTATGGTTTTGGCCTTTGCTGGTGACTCAACTATGACTAGATTTTTTGGCATTCTTTATTTTTTTGAAGATACAAATGTATATGAAAATTAAGTTACAATCCTAATTTGGTCTGAAATACGATACATTTTATCGTGCTTTTAACACCTTAAAAAACTAAAAAAGCCTTGCAAAATACAAGGCTTTGAATATTTTTGATACATTAAAATTAATACGAATATGTTATTGGCCCTTCAAAATTATCAATATTCAAAATAACTTCGTCAGTACCTTCTACACGCAAATTCCTTATGTCAAACTCTCTTTGTTGTGTAAAAACTGCCAAACATGCCTCATTGTTTACAAGCACAAATCTTAAGCTTCTTTGTGGAGGAAACGACTCCATTATCGCTTCAGAATCCACCAACTTTAATTCCCATGTATCTCCGCTACATCCACTTGCTGAAAAACTAACTACCAAACAATCACCATCTATTCCAACTCCTATAAAAGAGTAAAAATCAGATTCGGCGTTTTGATATTCTGTATTATCAACGATAACATTAACATCGCTACACTGTGGCTCATAAGCAGCAGTTGCGTCATCCTCGCTACATTGCATGTTTAAAAATAAAGCTGCAAATAACGATAGCGTAATTAATTTTTGAAATTTCATAACATCATTTTATTATAAGATGTAAAATTTCTAAAAGGTTGCACTAAAAACCTGAATTTTCTTCTATTTGTATATTATCCATTTCATCTTCAAAACCTACAACTTCTTTGTAAATTAAGTAAGGAGGTAAAAATGTAAAAGACATTGTTACATAAACACCTACAAAACACATTAAGAACCCAACTATTCCAGCTAAAAAACCAGAAACAAACAAGAGCCCAAAAGAAATTAACCATTTCTTATTTCCTAAATCGAAACTTAATTTTATGATTTCTGAAACAGATTTTTCTGGATTAAAAGCATAAACCACAAACATATAAGACAACGGTACTATGGCATAAATCAAAGGTAACACGCACAATAGTGCAGCAACCAATGTAATACCTATATATACCAACCCAAGCTTAATGGTTTTACCTAAATAAGGCTTTTTGAAAAAGTAGAAATAATCTTCCTGACCCATTTCCTCAAGATCTTTTAACTTACAGATTCTATAAAACGCTGCTTTAAGCCCTAAACCAATAGCACTCATAGCCGCCATAGCTATTAGATACAGTATAAACATTACTATTGCAGCAATTGGACTTATTTCAGGTTGCATATAAGGATCGTAAGGATTATAACTACTTGAATACACATCCATCATTCCTGTAAATATTAATGGAATATAAATGAGCATCACTGCTGGTATAGCTAATACCATATTTAATAAAACTACTACTAAGCCATTTACCCAGGTTTTCTTAAAAAGTTCTATTGATTGGTTAAAGATTGTACCAAAATCTAAATCTTTGGCATTTTGAATACGTTGTTGAATTTCTGAAATGTTCATTGTATTGGTTTGATTAGTTCATCAAAAATAAATCTTTTTTAGACATTTATTCAAAATAATATTACATCTGTCACTTTGTCATAATATATAAAATAATCCTATCTTTGCATGCTTATTGAGATTTAAAACAAACATTAAAAGTTCTTCTGTTTTTACAGAAGTTTTCACAGAACTAGATATTGATACAAGTTCAGCATAAATGGAAAAGATAATAGACGAAAACAAACAAGGTGAATCCTTAATATTAGGGCAAAAGGAAGGCAATCAAAAAAAGCTTTTTATTGAGAGTTATGGTTGTCAGATGAATTTTAGTGATAGTGAGATTGTAGCTTCAATATTGTCTGAGCAAGGTTTTAACACAACACAAAGCCTTGAGGAAGCCGATTTGGTTTTAGTCAACACATGCTCTATTAGAGACAAGGCTGAACAAACCGTTAGAAAGCGCTTAAAATATTATAACAAAGTTAAGCTGCACAACCCAAACATGAAAGTTGGTGTGTTGGGCTGTATGGCAGAGCGTTTAAAAACCAAATTTTTAGAAGAAGAAAAAATTGTTGACTTAGTTGTTGGTCCAGATGCTTACAAAGACTTGCCTAACCTTTTAGCTGAAGTAGATGAAGGTAGAGATGCAATTAACGTTATTCTTTCAAAAGAAGAAACCTACGGAGATATCTCTCCAGTAAGACTAAACAGTAATGGCATAAGTGCTTTTGTTTCTATAACACGTGGTTGTGATAACATGTGTACATTTTGCGTGGTGCCTTTTACGCGAGGCAGAGAACGTAGTAGAGACCCACAAAGTATTATAGAAGAAGTTAACGATCTATGGGCAAAAGGCTATAAAGAAGTGACACTTTTAGGACAAAATGTAGATAGCTACCTATGGTATGGAGGAGGTCTGAAAAAAGATTTTGAAAAAGCTTCAGAGTTGCAAAAGGCAACTGCTGTTAATTTTGCAAAACTCTTGGAACTTTGTGCCAAGAACCAACCAAAAATGCGTTTCCGTTTTTCTACTTCAAATCCACAGGATATGACCTTAGATGTCATTGAAACCATGGCTGCACACAAAAACATCTGTAATTACATTCACTTACCTGTACAAAGTGGTAGCGATCGTATTTTAAAAGAAATGAATCGTTTACACACAAGACAGGAATATTTTGAACTTATAGATAATATCCGTCGTATTATACCAGATGTTGGGATAAGCCAAGATATTATTGCAGGTTTCCCAACGGAAACAGAAGAAGATCACAAGGACACCTTAAGTCTTATGGACTATGTAAAGTACGATTTTGGGTTTATGTTTGCATATTCTGAACGTCCTGGAACACTAGCAGGTCGTAAAATGGAAGATGATATTCCTGCAGACGTTAAACAACGACGATTAAATGAGATTCAAGATCTTCAACGTAAACATAGCCATTACAGAACGCAACAACATGTTGGCAAAGTTGAGGAGATTTTAATTGAGAAATCTTCAAAAAAATCTGACCAGCATTGGGCAGGAAGAAACAGCCAAAATATGGTTGCAGTATTTCCAAAAGAAAATTATAAACCAGGTGATTTTGTAAATGTAAAAATAACGGATTGCACCAGTGCAACGCTTATTGGTGAGGCAGTGGGTTATTCGGACAACAATTAATATAAAAACATAACTGATGAAAAAAATTTTTCTATTACTTCTAACGCTTACACTAATTACGTCTTGTGAAAATGAACCCATTGATCCAGATTTAGTTGGTGGAACTGACGATGGAGGTGATGACGGAAGTGAAAGCGGTGATTTAAGCCTTCAGGTTTATGAATTGGATACCGAATTAACATTAGATTTCTTTGGATTTCCTATTAATACTATTACTAATTCAGATATTAATATAATAGACGATAAGGCTGTATCTTCTGTTACTGACTTATCTGCTAACGGAAGTCCATTTCAAACGGAAAATCAGACATACACACGTAATTCGTCTGGGCAAATCACACATAACATTTCTGTTACTCCTGGAGGTGTAACAACTAATGAATATGTTATGACCTATACTGCTGGAGTAGTATCTCAGATTACCTACGATTATTATGAGGATGATTTTGAAGATTACACCTACAACATCAGTTACGATGGCAACACTATTACCAGAACAGAAGTTGGCACTAGCATTTCTACGGTATTTACTTTAGATGGTTTTGACCGTATTATTAAAAAGGAATCTTTTGACGGTTCGGTTTTAATACAATCTGAAATTGTAACCTACAACGGAGCAGGTAATATTAATAGCAGTGTGGTAACGGGCGAATTAGAGCACAACACCACCTACCAGTTTGATGACAATACAAATCCTCTACAAGTTGTTTATAACGACAATTATCTTCTCACCTTTCTTACCGATGAATATTCGGATGAAATTGGACCTGTAATTGCTCAATTTATTTCTACCAACAATTGGACTGGTGCAGTTTTCGATGGCGAAACCTTTACTTTCGATGTTGTATATAATTCAGCTGGAAGAATAATTACTCGAGATATTATTTATGACTATGCTCCAACGGTTTTTGTTGAAATAAACGAAAGATTTAATTACGTTAACTAAATAATTATGGAATCCGTACAAGCCATAAAACAACGCTTTGGTATTATTGGAAACGATCCTAAACTCAATCGTGCCATAGAAAAAGCAATTCAGGTTGCTCCAACTGATATTTCGGTTTTGGTAACTGGAGAGAGTGGTGTTGGTAAGGAGAGTATTCCAAAAATTATTCATCAATTATCTCACAGAAAACATGGCAAATACATTGCTGTAAACTGTGGAGCCATACCAGAAGGCACCATTGACAGTGAACTGTTTGGTCACGAAAAAGGTGCATTTACAGGTGCAACACAAACACGATCTGGTTATTTTGAAGTTGCCGATGGAGGCACCATATTTTTGGATGAAGTTGGTGAACTTCCTTTAACCACACAAGTTCGTTTACTACGTGTGTTAGAAAATGGAGAGTTTATAAAAGTAGGTTCTAGCAAAGTACAGAAAACCAATGTTAGAATTGTGGCAGCAACAAACGTCAATATGTTTGAAGCCATTAAAAAAGAGAAGTTTCGTGAAGATCTTTATTACCGTTTAAGTACTGTTGAAATTAATTTACCAGCACTACGAGAACGCAAAGAGGATATTCATTTATTGTTTAGAAAATTTGCAAGCGACTTTGCATTAAAGTACAAAATGCCAACTGTAAAACTAACAGATGATGCCGTTAATTCCCTTTTAAAATACCGCTGGAATGGTAACATACGTCAGTTAAGAAATGTTGCTGAACAGGTATCTGTTTTAGAACACAACCGTACAATTAATGCTGTAACGCTTCAACATTATTTACCAAATACAGGTTCTAATTTACCAGCTGTTGTAAACAATTCTAAATCAGAAAGCGATTTTAGTAGCGAACGCGAAATTCTTTACAAAGTATTATTTGACATGAAGAGTGACCTTAACGACCTTAAGAAACTCACTATGGAACTCATGAAAAATGGCAGTGCAAAAGATGTGCAAAAGGACAATGAACACCTTATTCAAAAAATCTATGGAGATGATAAGGATGATGATTTCGACGCAACTATAGAAGATTTAGATGTACTGTCCATTCCTGAGCATATAGAAGCCGACGAACAAAGCCCTTCTGAAACTGAAGACAAATATCATTTTGCTGAAGAAATTGAAGAAGAAGAAACTTTATCCTTACAAGACAAGGAATTAGAGCTTATAAAAAAATCTTTAGAGCGTCATAACGGCAAGCGCAAACTGGCAGCCGCAGAATTAGGTATTAGTGAACGTACATTATACAGAAAGATTAAGCAATATGATCTTTAAATTTTAAGTATATTTTATGAAATCAACCATAACAAAATACACTTTTAAAAGTTTTATTTTTGAGTTGATTACATAAGACTTTTAAAAAGCATTAGAAATCACCGAATGAAAGCAGTAGAAATATTTATGATTAGGAAGTCGTTTACAAGAAACAGCTCCGAAACCATACGAAAAGAAGCTGAAGACCTAATTAACGAAAAACACTACAAAGGTTACCGTTTAATCAATGTAGATTTTGATGTAGCAGACAACGCTGGCTATATATACGCGTTTATAACAATGAAGCGACCAAACACCTATTAAATGAAGCAACTAAAGTATTCTATTTTATTTACACTATGTGTAGTTATTACTGCATGCAAAGTCCAATATTCGTTTACTGGAGCAGATACTGGTGATGCAAAAACATTTCAGGTTAATTTCTTTCAAAATAATGCAGACTTGGTAGAGCCTGGTTTGGATATAGATTTTACAAATGCTTTACAAGATTTAATTCAAAATCAAACAAGCTTAAGCTTAGTAAATAGTGGTGGAGATTTAATTTTTGAAGGTGAAATTACAGAATATCGAATTGCTCCAATGACAGCTACTGCAGAAAACACAGCTGCTCAAAACAGACTTACAATTGGTGTAAACGTAAGATACTTTAACATCAAAGACACAGAGAAAGATTTTGAAAGAAACTTCTCGTTCTTCTTTGATTATCCAGCCAATTCACAACTTATAGGGAGTACAAAAGATGAAGCTTTTGAAGTAATTTTTGAGCGTTTAACCCAAGATATTTTTAACGCTTCACTAGCCAATTGGTAAACTATGCAGCTTCAAGAACTCACATATCTCTTACAGCATCCAGAATCAATAACTGGATATCAAACAGATATGCTTTCTGAAAAAATCAATGATTTTCCATACTTTCAACCTTTGCGCGCTTTACAACTTAAAGGTCTTAAACAAAAAGAAAGCTATAAGTACAATAATGCCCTAAAAATTACGGCTGCTCATACAACGGATCGTAGCGTTTTGTTTGATTATATTACCTCAGAAGTATTTAATCAGAATGAAATATCTAACCAAATTAGACAGAATTCCGAGAATATTAAATCGATAGAAGTTACCGAAGCTGAAGATATTTCGGTAAATAAAAGTGTTACAATCGATGATGCTTTAAAAGAACATATTAAAGCTACCGAAGGTGTTTTGGATCCAAATCTGTTTAAAGCTAAACAAAATCCATTGCCAAAAACTGAAGATCCTAAAATTGAAGACTCAATAATTGCTGTAGATGTTAAAAACATAACACCAGAAAAACAACTAAACATTGGCAAACCGCTTGAGTTTGACAAATCTGAAAGTCATTCGTTTGCTGAATGGTTAAAAATTACAAGTTTCAAACCCATTGTAAGGGAAAACGAAATTGAAGAAACGGAAATAGAACCTCAGTCTGAAACGGATAAAACCACTACTCCACTTCAAGACAAGCTTGCTATTATAGATAAATTTATTAGTGAAAATCCTAAGATAAAACCTGTTAGCAGTCATGCACCAAAACCTAAGTTGGTTAATAATGATGACGCTGTTTCTGACAGTCTAATGACTGAAACTTTAGCACGTATTTATTTAGAGCAAAAAAATTATGACAAAGCGATTCAATCTTATAAAATTTTAAGTTTGAAATATCCAGAAAAAAGTAGTTTCTTTGCAGACCAAATAAAATTGGTGCAAGAATTAAAAGATAAAAATACTATATAAAATGAGTGCATTTACAATATTTTTAATACTAATAGTAATCGTAGCCTTTTTGCTCGTTGTAGTTATTATGGTTCAAAATCCTAAAGGTGGAGGATTATCTTCTTCTTTCGGTGGAGGTGGCACACAACAATTAGGTGGTGTAAAGAAAACAGGTGATTTTTTAGATAAGAGTACTTGGTTTTTGGCAACAGCACTTATCATTTTGATATTAGCTTCTAACCTAACGATAGATTCAGGATCTAGTATAGAGTCTAAAGCCTATGATGCAGATGAAGCTATTGATGCTCCTGCAACATTACCAACAACAAATGATGATGCTGTAAACTTAAACGATTCAATTGGAGGATAATAAACATCCTTTTATTATAAAAATCAAAGTCAACTTTAACAGTTGACTTTTTTTATATCTACTTTTCACCTTATAAAGTATGAAACTTTGTCAGTCCTATTCCATTGGCATAATTTTCGAAGTACGCTAAAGCGTAAATTATTAATTAAACAATTAAAATATATTTAAAAATGGCTTTAAACATTAAACCTTTAGCAGACCGAGTTCTAGTAGAACCTATGGAAGCTGAAACTACTACAGCTTCTGGTATTATTATTCCAGATAATGCAAAAGAAAAACCGCAAAAGGGAACTGTTGTTGCTGTTGGCAACGGAAAAAAAGACGAACCTTTAACTGTAAAAGTTGGTAACACTGTACTTTATGGAAAGTACGGAGGAACAGAACTTAAATTAGAGGGCAAAGATTACTTAATGATGCGCGAAAGTGACATCTTGGCGATTATCTAGATTGTCATTCCTGCGTAGGCAGGAAGCTCATCAATCAGAACAAAAAATTCCAAATTAAATACAAATAGATTCCTGCTTTCGCAGGAATGACAAACAAAATTTTTCATTATGGCAAAAGATATAAAATTTGATATTGATGCACGCGACGGACTAAAACGTGGTGTGGATGCATTAGCAAATGCAGTAAAAGTAACGTTAGGCCCAAAAGGTCGTAATGTAATTATAGGTAAATCATTTGGTGCACCACAAGTAACTAAAGATGGTGTTTCTGTAGCAAAAGAAATTGAGCTAGAGAACGAGTTAGAAAACATGGGAGCACAAATGGTAAAAGAAGTCGCTTCAAAAACTAACGATTTAGCTGGTGATGGTACAACTACGGCTACTGTTTTAGCTCAGGCAATTGTAAAAGAAGGGCTTAAAAATGTGGCAGCTGGTGCAAATCCAATGGATTTAAAACGTGGTATCGACAAAGCTGTTGAAGCCATTGTAAATGACCTAGATAAGCAATCTAAAAAAGTAGGTAGTGATTCTGATAAGATTAAGCAAGTTGCAGCTATTTCTGCAAACAACGACGACACTATTGGAGATTTAATCGCTACTGCTTTTGGTAAAGTTGGTAAAGAAGGAGTTATTACTGTTGAGGAAGCAAAAGGTATGGATACCTATGTTGATGTGGTAGAAGGTATGCAGTTTGACAGAGGTTATTTATCTCCATACTTTGTAACAGATGCAGATAAAATGATTGCGGATTTAGAAAATCCATACATCTTATTATTCGATAAGAAAATTTCTAACTTACAGGAAATTCTTCCAATATTAGAACCAGTAGCACAATCTGGTCGTCCATTATTAATCATTGCAGAAGATGTTGAAGGACAAGCTTTAGCAACATTAGTAGTAAACAAATTACGTGGTGGACTTAAAATTGCTGCTGTAAAGGCACCTGGTTTTGGTGACAGACGTAAAGCAATGTTAGAAGACATCGCTATCCTTACAGGTGGTGTTGTTATTTCTGAAGAAAGAGGTTTCTCTTTAGAAAATGCTGATTTAACGATGCTTGGTACTGCAGAAACTGTAACTATCGATAAAGACAATACAACAATTGTAAACGGTAGTGGTAAAGCTTCAGATATTAAAGCTAGAGTCAACCAAATCAAAGCTCAGATTGAAACTACAACGAGCGATTACGATAAAGAAAAGTTACAAGAGCGTTTAGCTAAGTTAGCTGGTGGAGTTGCTGTACTATATGTTGGTGCTGCTTCTGAAGTAGAAATGAAAGAAAAGAAAGATCGAGTTGACGATGCTTTACACGCAACACGTGCTGCTGTAGAAGAAGGTATTGTTGCTGGTGGTGGAGTTGCTTTAGTGAGAGCTAAAAAGACTTTAGAAAAAATAACTACCGATAACTTAGACGAAACTACTGGAGTACAAATTGTAAACAAAGCTATTGAATCACCTTTAAGAACTATTGTAGAAAATGCTGGTGGTGAAGGTTCTGTAGTTATCAATAAAGTATTAGAAGGCAAAAAAGACTTCGGTTACGATGCTAAATCAGATCAGTATGTAGATATGCTAAAAGCTGGTATTATTGACCCTAAGAAAGTAACGCGTATTGCGTTAGAAAATGCCGCTTCAGTAGCTGGTATGATCTTAACGACTGAGTGTGCTTTAGTAGATATTAAAGAAGATGCTCCTGCTATGCCACCAATGGGTGGAGGCGGAATGCCAGGCATGATGTAGGCGGTCAGCGACCGCTGGCAGTGAACTCACTGTTGCACAATAAAATAGTGAGTACAATACAATTATTAAAAGCCTTTGATGAAAATCAAGGGCTTTTTGTTTATCTATTTTTTAAAATATAAAACCACCTCTTTTGGAGGTGGCATTTTTATCTTTTTACCTAATTAAGAGGTTTATACGAAATAAACCTACCACAAATTACTTCTTTTTTGGAGAAGCCTGTGGAGTCTTTTTCGGCATTGGTTTAGCCGATTTAGACGCACTTTTTGACTTTGTCTGTCCCATAACTTTACTGTTTTAAAAGAACATATTAAAGGTAGTTATAAAGCAGATTCGTGATATTTTTATTGGCAAATATTTAACTAAAATCGCATAAATTTTTATTTGGTTTATGACTCTAATTATTGACTCTTGTATTTTATTACTTTTAATTTCATAGCTTTATAAAAACTAACCAATTATGAAAAAAGAAATTCGTTATGCTTTAGGAGAAATACTCATCGTTATTGTAGGGATAACTATTGCTTTCAGCATGAATAAGTGTGCGGATAACAAAAAAGACGAAGCATTAAAAAAGCAGTATTTAGAAAATATAAAAAGTGATATTGAGATTGATAAAAACAACCTTGAATCTATTTCGCAATCTATAGGTACAAAAATCGATGTCTTAAGAGAAGTCTTGCCATTAATAAATACTGACAATCCTGAAAAGCGTTCTAAAATGAATAAAATCTACAGTGTATTTACCTCAACAGATTTTTTTCCAAAGGATGTGACTTACCAAACCATGATAAATTCTGGAGACTTTAAACTCATTGATGATTTTGATTTAAAAGCAGCCATTGAAACCCACTACTCCAACTACCAAATAATGCTCAAAGATTACGAGCGCTTAGACATTATCCATAAAGAATATTTAGGCAAATACATGATAGAGAATGCCGATTTTGATGCTATGCGACAAGGACAATTTGGGTACAGTAACGAAAAGCTATTTAAAAACATACTACAAAGTGTTAACGGAGCATTGATGATTAAAAAAACTGCAACTGATCGTGGTATTAAAAGTTGTGATAGTATTTTGAAGGTCGTCGAAAACTTTAACAAACCCAAGTAAAATTCTATGAGATTCAGAATCAAGTTCAGAATGACAAAAAATAGACATAAAAAAAGCCTGAATCTAAATTCAGGCTTTTCTTTTATTTTCCGTCACCTTTTTCTTTTTTGTGATCTTTTTGGACTTCTTCATCTCTGTACTTACAACATGGATGTACAGAATCGTAAGCTTCGTCTGTAGCTTTTATCTCTTTGGTATCGTGCCCAACAGCTGCAATACTTTTAGAAATGGTTTTTAAATCTGTTTTACGCTCATCAAAAATGAGTTTTAGCTCGTGTGTTTCTACACTCCAAACTGCAGACTTTACTCCTTTAGTTCTAATAGCAGCTTTCTCTATGCGTTCTTTACACATACCACAAACACCATCTACTTCGATACTTGCTTTTTTGTTTTTGTCTTGGGCGAATGTTGCTGTAGTCAGCAATACTGTAAAAATTAAGATTATTTTTTTCATGTTATTTGTTTTAATTAAGACACTTCGACTGCGCTCAGTGTGACATTATGTTTTTTTTGCCTTCCCTCTGGGAAGGTTGGATGGGCTTCATTTTTATTTTATTTTATAACGCAATCCTGCGTAATACATACTTCCAAAAATTGGGCCATACACAAAATTACTATCAAAGTTTGAGCCAAACGGATCATCTGCACTTACAATGGGATTACTTTGACGTACATTAGTGACATTTTCTCCACCTAAATATACTTCAAATTTAGGAGAAAACACTTTAGTCACTTGTAAGTTTAATGTCGCTACTGTTGGCGAATAGTCATCTATCTGATATTCTGGATCACTCATCTCAGTACTAGGAAAACGTTGTGCATCTAACCAATTGTAAGTAGCATCAAACTTCCATCGAGAACCATTATCTTTTAAACTAGTTTCATAAGATGCATTTGCAAATATGCGATGTTTTGGTGTTAATGGCTTTTCTAATTTACCCGAATTATAAGTGGTTTTAACATCATAAAACTTATATGCTGTACGTATATCAAAATGTTCAAAAACATTATAGTTAAATTCAAACTGAAAACTATTGGCATAACTATCTCCTTTAAGGTTATAAAAATTAATCTCAAAAGGATTTTCCCAATCTACTACGACTTGATTTTTGAAATCAGTTCTATAAAAATCCAAGGTAACGTCCGCTTGTCTTCCAAATAAATTAAAGCCTTGTAAGTAGCTTACACCATAGTTCCAAGCAATTTCTGGATCTAAACCGTAAATTTTCCCATTAGAATTTAGAATATTTATCTGTCTAGAGCTAGAGAACATATTTTGGTTTTCGGCAAAAATATTAGCGCTTCGCTTACCTCTACCTGCAGAGATTCTAAATGCAGATTTCTCCCAAGGAGTGTAACGTGCATGAAAACGTGGAGTTACAAAAAAGCCAAGTCTATTGTGCTGATCTACGCGTACACCAGCTGTCATTGTTAGCTTATCTAAGTTATCGAAAGCATACTCAAAAAAGGCACCAACTGAGTTTTCCGTACGCTCATAATCCGTTGTATTTACCAATTCGTCATAATGGTCGTAGGTAAAGCTTAATCCTGTTTTTACTTTGTGACGCGAATCTGAAATAATAGTATTATACACCACGTTTGAATAGAAACTATTGTGTTTTATATCATATTGATTCAGTCCAAAATACGAATCTTGATTATGATGACTAAAAGCAGTTTGAAAACCTAAACTTTGATATGGGATTTCAGGATTTACATAGCCAAGTTTTGTTGTGACTTCAAAACGTTCCGTATTTATTTCACTTCCCCAAAAATTAGTTGTGCCTTTATCCGTGTCTGGATCAAAATCTAATTGTCCTGCTTGTTTCTCGTCATTCAGGTATTTGAAATTTATAAAGCTTACAACTCCCTTTTCTGGATTGGTGTACTGCCAACGGTTCATGATATTAATCTGATTGTATAATGGCATATCTAAAAAACCATCGTCATTAACATCGTGCTTTTGTTGGTGCGTGTTACCATGCAAGTACAAACCTGTACTCCACTTATCAGATACTTTAGTGTTAATATGTGTATTTAACTCCATACGCTCACTAGATGCACCATATAAGTTTACAAACAATCTATTGTCTGTTGAAGGCTTTACAAGTTCAGCATTAATCTGGCCAGCAATACTTTCAAAACCATTAACCACACTACCAGATCCTTTGGTAATTTGAATACTCTCTACCCAAGTACCAGGAATAAAACTCAAACCATAAGCTTGTGATGCTCCTCTTATTGCTGGGACATTTTCTGTGGTAATTAATATGTAAGGTGATTTTAGACCCAACATTTTTATTTGTCGTGTTCCAGACACTGCATCAGCAAAATTAACATCGATAGATGGATTGGTTTCAAAACTTTCTGAGAGGTTACAGCAAGCTGCTTTAAGCAACTCGTCACTACTAACAAAAAGTGTATTTGTAGCTTTTAAATACGATTTTGCCGTAGCTTGTTTTCTAGATGTAATCGTTACCGTATCTAATTCATCTGTAGCTTGTAGTACATGCTTTATAAACTTATTTTCGTTTACAGTTATAGTGTCTGTTTTAAAACCAACATAACTTATAACAAGCTTATTAAATGAGAATTTATAAGGCAATGCAAATGTGCCATCATCATTTGTTATAGTTCCTATTGAAGAACCTAACCAATACACATTTGCGCCTGGCAAAGGACTTTCTTGAGCACTGCTACCCTCTAAGACAATGCCTTTTAATTGTTCTTGCGCAGATAATACAAGCGACAAGAGCATAAAATTTAGTATTAAATATTTTTTCATTTGTTTGATTTGTAGGTATAACTAATAGCGCATAAATGTGAGCGCTCTTTTTCAATAAAAGTTATACTAAATCAAATAAGGTAAGTTTCAACCAAGACATGAATGTCTTTAATGAGTATAGGCGACGAATAGTCTTTATGAGGAATTACCAATTCTGGTAAATTTTCAAAAAGATTAATATAAGATAAACTATAGGCTAAAAGAACTTGTTTTTGAATATCATCTAAGTCTTCAAATGAATTTATTGCTATTTCGCTAAGACCTTCAACAATATCAATCTCATCTTTACAACATGTCTTTTTAATGAGGTTGGATTCAATATTTTCAATTAAATCATCACTACACTTTTCAGTTTCTGTAAAAATGGCAACATCAATTAACACGTCACCACAGAAATGCTTTTCTATAGTTAATGATAATGTAGAGAACAGTACCAAAAATGATAGTGTTACCGAAACTATTTTATGTGTAAGTAGAAATTTCACGACGCAAAGCTACAAAATTAATGAATAGCTCCATTTAGTTTAAAACATTATTAACGTTTCAACTTGTGGTAATAGAAGGCTGGCAACAGCAAAATTAAAAGGATTGGTTGTATTAAAAAACGTCTGATATTAAAGAATAAATAGTAATCTTCTTGTTTTGGATTAATCACAAAATACAGAAAAGGAATCAGTAATACCAGGTAAGCAAACACATAGACTAAGCACGAAAATTTAATAACGGTCTTATCATTAAAAATTAAAAACAGAATTCCTAAGGATGCTAAGGTGTTGAGTAAAAACCTTAAACTCGTGAAGAACACTAACTTTGCAACTTCTCTTCTTGGGCTATCAATATAGAGGTAATCATTTTCAAAAAAGGTGAGATAAGGGTCGTAAAAAAGCAGGTCTTCAAACGCTCTAATAGCTACTAAAACTAAAAACAAAACAACTACGAATATGTATCTGGTAAGTTTAGGCATTAGCTTTTTCAGTTTTAGAGAAACGATTTACCCAAACCATCCACAGTAAAAATACCGTTCCGTAAATAAGTAGTGGAAAAATAACTTCATGCATAACTTCCCTTCTCCATGGATAATGGTATAAACCTACAGAAAGTATTACAATTCTAATTAGGTTAAACGCATATATAATAATGCTACCAGCAAAACAATAAATTAATGTAGTTTTTAATTTGCCTGAAAATGCCACTATAAAGGATAAAAACAGAATAATAATACTAATAGCATTACAGCCTTCGATAACTCTTGCTACAAATTTCCCTTCAATAATAACTTTCATTGATGCTTCATTGGGATGCGGCAGTACAACAGTATCATAACCAATACCATTGAGTAAGGCATTGGTTTGTTTAGCTACTAAATTGGTCATGTAATCCGGATAGTATTTGGAACCATCAGACATATTAAGATATAGGTAATATCCTAGAGTTAACGTACCATATACCAGCAAAAATATTGCAATAAAACGGATGACTAGTTTGTATTTGGTTAAAAGTGCTTTAATGTTTATTAAATTTTATACTAGGATTTTACTTGCATAAATATACTATGTAAGTTGCTTTCTTTTATGTTTTTTTTGTAAAACACCCAAATCAAGAATTATTGCACGAAATAAAATAGTAATATCTGAAAATTTCTGAAACCTAAACTAAAAGCTAACCCTAAGACTTACATTAGGCGTAAACCCAAGTGACTTATTACTTATTTGTAAGGCTTTATCCGAATCATTAGGATCTACTGTATAATAGCGATTAATAACATTTTCATGATTTGTAAAATTAATCACACCTATACGTAGAATGCTTTTTATAGATGTTGAAAGATTAAAGTTATAGCTCAGCGAAGCATCAAAACGCATAAAGTCATCTAGGTTTTCATTATTAGGAGCGTCGTAATTAACAAAAGTAGTGTTACCGCTCTGTACAGTTTCATTGCCTTCCAGTGGCTTAGTGTAAGGTTGTCCTGAACGCCACAAACCACCAATAGATAGTTTCAAATTTTTAATTACATCATAATTAAAAGCTACAGAAACAGAATGTCTAATATCTACATTATTTGGAAACGTTGAAGGATTTAAAGCTTCAAATTCATAATCATTTATGCTATAGGTATAACTTAACCAAGTACTAAACTTTTGTGCAGTTTTACTGATTAACAACTCAACTCCTTTAACATCGTAACTTCCTATGGCATTCAAAAACTGAAAATTGTTATAAAACCCTTGGTTAGAAACTGTAATACCATCAACCCTTTTATAAAACCCTTCAACATCAATAAGAAAGTCGTTTTTATTGTACTCAAAGCCAAAGGAACCTTGTTTGCTTTCTGAAATTGGGATATTTTGCTCATTGGCTAATATCCAGCGACGGTTTTCTACTCCTAAAAAATCATCTTGAAAATCTATAATCTGAGTGGCCGACTGATTCTTAAACTCACCTTTAAGCTTTATTGAAAAACTATTTGTAAGTTCTTGCCTTAAATTTATTCGTGGCTCAATAATTAGCTTACTAAACTTTTGAAAGTAATTTCCTCTTACACCAGCTCTAACATAGGTTTTACCATTGTTATATTCAGCTTCTGCGAAAACGGCATGATTTAATAGCACATCTTTTTTTGTGCGCTCATAATCTGGATTACTCACTGTTGTTTCATTAAGAATACCAACTTCTGTAAATTGATAACCGCTCAACACATTTAGGTTTTTGTTTAGCCTAAAATTAGATTTTAGCTTAAAACCTGTTTCTATAACTTCGTTAGCTTGTGTAACGCTTTGATTGGTTTCCACTCTTAAATCAGTAGCATCTACATTGTATTGCGAATAGTAACCACTCATTTGCGTTGAAAATCTATTGCTCCAAGATGCTTTCCAACTACCACCAAAACCGAGGTTTTCTTGTTTTAGATTACTAGATTTAGTTTCGTTTGAATCGTTTGCGTTAGATTCGGAGTAATCTAGATTATTATTTATGCCAATAACATTGGTTCTAAACTGATGCTTATCATTTAAATTGAAAAGCAATTTGGCCGAGTAATCATAGAATGAAAAATCCGAAGATTGACTATTGGTATTGATGGTATTGTTAGCAATTAATATCTCACTATCCTGAAAACTTCGTTCAAAATAATTATCGTAAGTAGGTGAAGCAAATACATCTGTAAATGACCGTCTTCCTGAAAAATGAAAAGCCAATTTTTTACCAATAGGAACTTCTAAAAAAGCATCAGCATGTAAGAGATTAGCGCCAAATCCTCCTGAAAAACTATCGCTAATCTCGTTTTTAGTTTTCATATCTACTGTACTAGATACACCATCACTATACTCACTGGATGTCCCGTTTTTAAAGACTGTAACTTTTTCGGTTAAGTAAGGATTATAGGCCGATATTAAACCAAAAAAATGACCGGAATGATACATTTTAATATCATCCCAAAGCATAAGATTTTGATCATTTGTTCCACCTCTAACATTGATATCTGCAATACTTTCATTAACACTCTCTACACCAGGCAAAACCTGTATAGTCTGCAAAATATCGGGTTCTATTAATCCTGGTAAAATACCAAATGCTTCAGTATTTAATACCGTACTTCCGTCAGTACTTTTTTGTAAACCTGTCGTTAAAAATTTAGAAATCAAGACTTGATTTAGCAACTCGGATTTTTCATTTAGCTGTATTGACCTACATCCTTTATGCATCCATAAATCAACAGCATCAATCACTTTGGTTTCAAATCCTAAAAAAGAAATGACAACTTTAGAATTAACAGGAACATTATTCAGTGAAAATCTCCCTTCTTCACTAGATATCATTCCATTAGTGGTATTAAAAACCACAACAGATGCGCCAAAAAGTGGTTCATCTGTTTCAGTAAATACAGCTCCACAAACTGAAATTGTTTTGTCTATGGACGAAATCGTTATATAACGTTCGGATATAAATTTGAAGTTTAATAATGTTGAAGTATTAAGTCTATTAATAATTATAGAAAGCGTTTCGGATGCTTTTAATTGCTCAACCAAAACAGGTTTTACCTCATCTGCTGAATAAGAAAATTTGACATCAAATTTAGTTTCAATTTCTGGAATTATATCCAAAAGAGAGATTTTCTCTTGTGATTCTACTAATGAAGAAAAACAAAAAAAAATGAATAAAATAAGGGGTTTAATTAGCTTCATAGTTATAAAACTCAACTTCGTTACCATTTATTCTGTAACTGAGTTTTAAAGGAATTGTTACTGCTTGTAAAGCTACATTTTTATCGCTATGTGTGAAACTTCCTGAAAATAATTCTGCTGTATTAACTTCTTCAGCAACCTTAATCTTGATGTTATATTGCAGTTTAAGCTCTTCAATAACTTGCCATAAAGGCACATTGTCAAAACTAGATTCTTTATTTATCCATGATGGCTTTTGTGCTTTAAAATCTTTAACGACACTAATTTTACCATTAACAATTCTCACACTTTTTCCAGGTTTTAATACTGAAGCATTGCCATTATAAGTTACGCTTACCGAGCCTTCGTAACATTTTACTTCAAAATAGTTGGCTCTTTCCTTAACATTAAATTGTGTTCCTAACACCTGTATGGATCCAGCATCGGTATTTACCGTAAATTTTTCACCTTTGGTAACCTTGAAAAAGGCTTCACCATCTAATGTAAGGGAACGCTCACTTTCCCAATCTTTTTTATTGTAAGATAGTTGAGATTTGGCATTTAAGATAACTTCGGAATCATCTGGCAAATTAAACGTTGTGGTCTCAGCAATATCCGTTGTATAAGATGCCGTAGCATTAAAAAACAAGAAATAAGAAGACGTTAACATTAACACAACTACAGCCGCAATCCTAAGCAGCATTTTGTAATTAAGCGCAATAACTTTGGTTTCGTTTTTATTAAATGATCTGGTTTTAAATTCCGCTAAAGCCTTCTCTGCCTCAACTTGTGGAGTTTCAAATTGTTTAGCATAAAAAGCTGACTTTTCTAAAACCGAAAAATCTTCTTTGGGATAAAGTGCTTTAATTTCTTCTGTTGAAATATCACCATTAAACCATCTTAATATGTCCTTATCTTTATTCATTTTTTATCTTATTCAACCTTAAGACACTTGTTAATAATTTTACCCTATAGATTTTTTAAATTTTTACTCCTTTTAACTTTTCTCTCAATATTTTAAGTGCTGCAGACATACGCTTCTCTACTGTTTTCTGAGAAATATCTAGCATTTCTGCAATCTCTCTATATTTTTTATCCTCTATTCTATTTAATAAAAAAACTTCGCGCTGTTCTTCGGTTAAATCCGAAATTACAGCTTGTAACTTATTTTTAAACTCTTCTTCTTCTAGTAAATACTCAGGGTTTAAATTTGTTCTATCTAAATAAGGAGAAGCTTTTGCATAAGATAACACCACCTTTTGGTGTCTCACTGTATTTAAGAATAGATTATTTACTGTTGTAAAAAGATATGTCTTTGCTTTGGCAAAATCTATTTCAGCACAATTCACCCAAACTTTTGAAAACGCCTCTTGTACAAAGTCTAGTGAAGCTGCTTTATCTCCGCATTTATAAAAAGCAAAATTATTAACTGCCTGTATATGCTCAAGATAGAATGAATTGAAATGTTCTTCTTTACAAAGTTTTGATTTTGGGCTTGCCATTAACTACTAATCAATTATAATATCACAAAAATATGAATAATATATATAGTTTTACCTTATTGATTTTAAGACACTTAAAAATAAATATCAAAAAAAGATTAAAAAATCATAGGGTAAAATTATGTATAAACGTCTTAAATATAGAAAGTGAAAAATAATTCTATTTAGATTAAGAAAAATTAAACCCAAAAATTAAAATTATGAAAAATTTAAAATTCTTGACCGCCTTATTATTGCTATCTGTATTAAGTTTAACAGCTTGCCAAGATGAAATAGATAACGAAAATGGAGAAAACCCTAATACAAATTCTGCAAATTCTACAACTGCAAAAAACCTAGAACGCACTGCAATGTATGATGGCAGCCATGATGACTTCATGGACGGCATGCCATGTTCTTCTGTACTTTTACCTGTAACAGCTACTGTAAACGGCACTCAACTCACACTTATAAATGAAACCGATTATCAGTTAGTGTTAGACATTCTTGGTCTTCTTACTAATGACGAAGACAGCGTAGAATTTCAATTTCCATTGACGGTAAGATTAAGCAACTACACAGAAGTAGTTGTTACAAATCAATCTGAATTTGATGCTCTTATTGATGCCTGCGAAACTGCCCAAGAAGAAGCAGAAGATGCTATTAGTTGCTTAGATATTGACTTTCCTATCACAATCTTAACCTATGATGTTGATATAGAGCAAACTGGAAGTGTAGTTATAGAATCTGAACAGCAATTGTATAGCTATATAAACAGTTTTGACGACAACGCATTTTTTGCTGTAAATTACCCAATTACTGCTACTATAAATGGTGATACCACTATAGAAATTGAAAGTGATGAAGATTTACAAGCCCAAATTGATGAGTGTTTAGCAATAGACGAAATCGAAGATGATGCTGAAGAAAATGCTGATGCTCTTGAAGGTATATTGGTAGATGGCTTGTTTACGATTGAAACTTTTGTTGTCGCTGGTGTAAATACTGCAAATTTATATGCTGAATATACTATAGATTTTGCCAATGACTTAACCTGTACTGCTGAAAACACAGTTAACACAATTATTGATGATGTAGAAGGGACCTACGAAGTTACATCAGAACTAGAAGTGTTCCTATCGCTTAACTTTTCGGGAAATGCAACTTTTGAATTACTAAATCACACATGGGAAGTAACAAGTTATTCTGAAAGCTCTATTTCTTTGCAAAGTACTACTAATGCTGCCATGACTTTGGTTTTAACTCAAATTTAAACCAAAAAAAGCGATTAGTATTTTATGTTAGGGGAAAAGCAGCTGTTGTATAAATGGCTGCTTTTAAAAATAACATATTTTACAAATGTGTAGCAGCTAAAAATTTCAGAAAACAAAATACATAATATTGAAACTGCAGTAATCACTCACGTTTTTTACATACATATCCTAACGCTACACTAGAATTCAACAGCCTGCGTATTATAGATCTCCAAATCCATAAAAGAAAATAATTAAAATAAACCCAAACATATAAAACAATGAAAACTAAAATTTTAACAATCTCAATGATTTTTTGTGCACTTTTAAGTATTAATGCACAAGACGACATAAATACTAATACATCTAATTTTGGTATAAAAGGTGGATACAACTTAGCTGCTGTAAGTTTTGATGAAGATAGTGAAACTGGTCAACGTCATGGTTTCCATATTGGTTTTTATGGTGAATCCTTTTTTACAGAGAGTATTGCGCTACAAGTTGAATTGATGTATTCTCAACAAGGCTACGAAATTGAAGATAACGGAGGTACTTTTACCCAAAAGTTAGACTACATTATCTTACCGTTAATGTTTAAAATGTATCCTGATGATAATTTTTTCTTAGAAGTAGGTCCACAAGTTGGCTTAGCAATTTCTCATGAAGAAGAGTTTGACAGCGACTTTAACCTCTTTGATACCTCTCAAGAATTTGAGCCCAACAATTTTGATTGGGGAGTGAACTTTGGTGGTGGTTTTAAAACCGATTCTGGTATCAGTTTAGGAGTAAGATACCATTTAGGATTGGGTGATATTTATGATGAAGGTAGTCCTAAAAATAGAGTATGGCAATTCTCTATAGGATTTGATTTCTAGAAATAAATCTTATAAACATATTTCTTTACCGTAATAGCGGAAAGAACACTATTAACAAAAAAAAAGCCGCACTAATTGTGCGGCTTTTGATTATTATAATTCTACGCAATCATTACGCATCAATATTAGCATAAATAGCATTTTTCTCAATAAACTCTCTACGAGGCGGTACTTCATCTCCCATTAACATAGAGAATACACGATCTGCTTCTACTCCATTGTCAATTTGCACCAAACGTAGCGTTCTAAACTCAGGATTCATTGTTGTGTCCCATAGTTGCTCTGCATTCATTTCACCAAGACCCTTATAACGTTGAATTTTTGCATTCTCACCAAATTCTGCCATAATTTCATCACGCTCTTTATCAGACCAAGCATATTGCTTTTTAGCACCTTTCTTCACTAAATATAAAGGAGGTGTAGCAATATAGATATGTCCATTCTCTACCAGCTCTTTCATATATCTAAAGAAGAATGTTAATATTAGTGTTGCAATGTGGCTACCATCAATATCGGCATCACACATAATCACTACTTTATGATATCTTAGTTTTGATAAGTTTAAAGCTTTACTATCTTCTTCTGTACCAATGGTAACACCAAGTGCTGTAAAGATGTTCTTGATTTCTTCGTTTTCAAAAACCTTGTGCGTCATTGCTTTTTCCACATTAAGAATCTTACCTCTCAATGGTAAAATAGCTTGAAACGCTCTATCACGACCTTGTTTTGCAGTTCCACCTGCAGAATCACCCTCTACAAGGAATACTTCGCATTTTGCAGGATCTTGCTCTGAGCAATCCGATAGTTTACCAGGTAAACCTCCAATACTCATTACAGTTTTACGTTGCACCATTTCACGAGCTTTCTGTGCTGCATGACGTGCTTGTGCTGCTAAAATTACTTTTTGCACAATAGTTTTAGCATCGTCTGGATGCTCTTCTAAATAATCCGTTAGCATTTCAGATACTGCCTGACTTACAGATGCAGAAACTTCCCTGTTACCTAACTTAGTTTTTGTTTGCCCTTCAAATTGTGGCTCTTGTACTTTTACAGAAACGATTGCTGTTAAACCTTCACGGAAATCATCACCAGCAATATCAAATTTCAATTTATCTAGCATACCAGATTCATCTGCATACTTTTTAAGTGTATGAGTTAAACCACGTCTAAATCCAGATAAATGCGTTCCTCCTTCGTGTGTGTTAATGTTATTTACATAAGAGTGTAAATTTTCTGCATACGAAGTATTGTAAACCATAGCTACCTCAACTGGCACACCATTCTTTTCACCTTCAAAAGCAATAACATCTTGCATTAAAGGCTCTCTATTTCCGTCTAAAAACTTGATAAACTCTTTAAGACCTTCTTCAGAATGAAATGTTTCACCCTCAAATTCACCATCATCCTTTTTGGTACGCTTATCAACTAAGTGAATTGTAATTCCTTTGTTAAGGTAAGCCAATTCACGTAAACGACTTGCAAGCGTATCGTAACTATATTCTAAGGTTTGTGTAAATATGGTTGGGTCTGGTTTAAAAGTAACTGTTGTACCTCTTTTGTCGGTATCTCCAACTGTTTTTACAGGATACATGGTTTTTCCACGCTCATACTCTTGCTCATAAATTTTACCGTCTCTAAAAACTGTTGCTTTTAAGTGCTCCGACAGCGCGTTAACACAACTTACACCAACACCGTGCAATCCACCAGAAACTTTATAAGAATCTTTATCGAACTTACCACCAGCACCAATTTTTGTCATTACAACTTCAAGCGCAGAAACACCTTCTTTTTTGTGTATATCTACTGGAATACCACGACCATCATCTTCTGTAGTAATGGAATTGTCTTCATTAATAATTACAGTGATATTGTTACAATGTCCTGCTAAGGCCTCATCGATAGAGTTATCTACAACCTCATATACTAAATGGTGCAAACCACGTGTACCAACATCTCCAATATACATGGAAGGACGCATACGCACATGCTCCATACCTTCTAAAGCCTGAATACTATCTGCCGAATAATTATGCTTGTTAAATTCTTCTTTCTTTTCGCTCATTATGAATATGATTTATAATGTATTTTCTAATTATATATTACGCAAAAAAAAGATGCCTTAGAGCATCCTTTTGAATACAAACAAATATACGAAATAATGATGCCTTTTAAAAGCTTTTTGTCGATTGAAACCGATAATTATCAACAATTGTTAATTATGCAAAAACGTCTTAAAACGGCTAAAAAGTAGCTTAAATTTGATTTTGATGAATTTTGCACTTCTCTGTGAACTGAGATTTATCAAAGTAGCTTAGAATTGAAATTTTGAAGTTAATTTATGTCTGAAATTTCATTTTTTAAGTGCCTAAAACTTCAAACATAGGTAAAACCCTAAGTTTTGTATTCTATGTATTTCACTATTAAACAAATGACATATTGGTTATAATTTTGGTTCATAACCAATACACATAATGTCATGAAAACTAAATTACTTTATCTCGTTCTATTTTTATTACCAATAATATCTATTGCACAAGAAGTCCATACGGTCGATAACCGAATAGGTACCACAGCTTTATTTAATAATGTGCAAGATGCGATTGATGCGGCAGCTGAGGGTGATTATATTTATATACATCCTTCAGAAACCAATTACGGAAATATAAGCATTCGAAAAACACTACATATTCGTGGATTGGGACATAATCCTGAATTAAACGGAGGCGAACATGCCAAATTATCAAATATTTCACTAGATATCGATTCTGTTGCAGGAACTTCTGGTTCTGATTCCACAATTTCAGGTATTGAAACCGCAACCATTAGCGTTAGTGCTGCTAACACTATTTCAGACCTACAAATCTCTAATTGCTATATAACCATAAGGTTAGACCTCATAAATTCAGTTAACACACTTGTAAATGGCAATATTATAGACAATAGTGAAATTCGCTTTGGACCAATCCAATCAGGCAATATAATTACCAATAATATTTTTAACTGGACTAATGTTTCATCATCAGTTAATTTGATTAATGGTATGAATGATACCAATATATTTTCTAATAACGTCGTATTAATTAAGGATACCAGTAACATATTTAGAAATAGCAATTTACCTGTAGTTAAAAACTGTTTATTCTTATTTGCTGATGATGCCAATTCACCAACATCAGTCATATTAGAAAACAGTACCGTATATTTTCAAAATTGTTTAACTTTTAGTTATGGCGGACAAACTATTGACACACTCAATGGCATCAACAATTTGGATAATGTAAATCCGCAATTAGAAGACCTTGGCACTCCTGAAGACCCTCTATTTTCTTATGACAAAGATTATGCTATATCAGTAGGTTCGCCAGCACAAAATGCTGGAGAAGACGGCACAGACCTAGGGATTTTTGGTGCATCTTTTAATTTTATAATGAGAGGCTATCCTTTTGATTTACCATATCCAACATCTATTAATATTGCTAATCCCATCATTCAGGCTGGAGCTACAATGCAAGTAGAATTAACCGCAGAAGGAAACTAAAAGAATTATTATGAAAACTACATTCTTAAGCCTTTTTTTACTTTTACTCAATACACTTTCAGCACAAGAGACTGTCACAGCTGCTGAGTATTTTATTGATAATGATCCTGGTGTGGGAAATGCCACTCCTATAACAATTTCAAACGAAACCTCATTACTAAGCAACTTCAATGTTAGCACTATAGCGTTAACAGAAGGCACACACCAACTACATGTTCGTGTAAAAGATAATTTGGACCAATGGAGTATGTATGCGCGAAAAACATTTCTTATTAGGTCCGTAAACCAACTAAATACAAAAACCATAAATGGTATTGAATATTTTATTGATACCGATCCTGGTGTAGAGAATGCTAATGGAATATCTGTTGCTAACGAAAATAGTCTAAACGAGACTTTTAATATTTCATCAAATACCATATCACAAGGGTTTCATTGGCTTCATTTTAGGGTAAAGAACAATAATGACACTTGGAGTCTTTATGCTAGAAAACTCATTTATATAGTTGAAGAATTTAGTACTAATGACATTATTGCTGCAGAATTTTTTATTGATGTTGATCCAGGTGTTGGCAATGCAACTTCAATAGACATTACCCAAGGACCAACCATAAACGAAACATTGAGTATTGAAATTCCAAATGATTTGGTAGAAGGAGACCATTTTTTGCATATCAGAGTTTTAAACAGTAATGGCAAATGGAGCTTATATGCCAGACCTGAATTTGAAAGTACGTTAGGCAGTACTGATTTTACTTTTGAAAACATGTCAATTTATCCAAATCCAGTGTCAGATAAATTGTATTTCTCTTTAGGAGATACAAGTATTGATAAAATAACTTTAATTGATTTGACTGGAAAAGTTATTTCTGAATTTTCAGAAGTTTCAAGTTATATCTCTATGGTAGATTTAGAAGCCGGAACCTATCTTTTACAGATTACCACCACCGAAGGCAGTATATCAAAAAAAATAATTAAGAAATAAGTCTTAATTTTAAGGGAATTCTAATTGTGCTTTGAAAGCTAAGACTATGCGGAAAAACCTCCTTCCATATTACTTTGTATTGGCTTTAATATTTCAATCTATTATTGGATATTCACAACATGAACAAGGCAATTTTAAATCTAAAAAACAACATAGTTTAAGTGAAAACTTACAAAATGCATTAAACCAGCTAGATTTTAATAAAGCTTTACTCATTGCCGATAGTATTGAACATTACGGCAGATTGCATGATGATATTTTATTTGTTAGCTATGGTTATAGTGCTAAAACCGAAATATATAAGTTCAAGGAAGATATTCCGAATGCCAAAAGGTATTTAAAAAAAATCATCCCTATATTTAAAAAACTTAGAATGTATAGTAGGTGGACAGAACAACAGTCTGCATATGCTAGTTTACTTAGAAAGGAAGGTAAACTCGATTCTAGTTTCTTAGTACTAAACCAATTACAACCCTTTATTTCTGACACTCTTGAAAAACGAAGTCTTAAATATTTTTACAATATTAAAGAGACTTCGTTTTTAAGTTCTGGACAAATCGATTCTACAATTCACTACATCTACAAACGTATTGATCTTATAGATGATGATAACAACTATGAACTTGGTAATGCCTATTTACAATTATCAGCTGTATTTTACAAAGTATCAGATTACAGCAAGGCATTACTTTATATAGATAAGGCCATAGAGCAGACTTTGGGAAATGAAGATAAATTCAGGATTCTAGCGAGTAAAAATCATATCGCTAAAAGCAATATATTAATAGGTTTAAAAAAATTTACTGAAGCTGAAACAGAAGCTGAAAAGGCTTTAAAATTACTTAAAGGTAAAAATTCTGTCGAATTCTTCACTAAAGCTAGATTGGCTTTAGCAGGAATTTATTGGAAAACACAGCGCAAAACGCAATCTAAAGATATCATAAATGCTATTGATTTTGAAGGCTTATCTAACCAAACCCAATATGATGTATTGTTAATGAGCCTGAAACAATATGGACATGAGAATAATTGGAAGAAAGCCAACCCAATAATTGCAAAACTTGATAATCTCACACCAGAAATTAGTAGCTTAAATTCAAAGAGTACATTTTACAAATTATCTGCGGATATCTGGAGCGCTCAAAATGAATCAAAAAAAAGTATTGCAGCTCAAAATGAATTTCAAAATTTAAATTCTCAAATCAATACAATGCAACGGACTTATATGGTCTATGATCTTGAAAAAAAATATCAAGTTGAAAAGAAAGACAATGAAATTTTAGCACAACAATTGGCACTACAAAAAAGTAGGGATCAGAATATTTTTGGTGGCATTGCAATTTTTGTTCTTTTATTAATTCTTTTAAGTTTTTTTATAGTTTATAGGCAACGACAAAATATTAAGAACAAGCAGATTGCAACATTAGAAGCACAACAAAATCTAACACGATTAGAAGCCCTTATTGAGGGAGAAGAAAAAGAGCGCTCGCGTTTAGCACAAGAACTTCATGATGGCATAAATGGTGATCTTTCTGTTCTAAAATATAAAATGACTGCTTTGGATTATTCTAAATTTAGTAATGCTGATTTAAAAGAATACAAGGCATCAATCAATCTTTTAGATCAAACTGTTGAACAAATTCGTCAGATATCACATAATTTAATTCCTCCTTCTTTGAATTCCTTCAACTTAAAAGAAGCCATACAGCAATACTGTTTAAAAATAAATAATGCGCATGATATTGATATTAAATTTCAATACTATGGAGATCAATTTAACTTCAAAAAAAATATTGAAATTGTAATTTACAGAATTGTTCAGGAATTAATCAACAATATTATTAAACATGCACAGGCTACTGAGGCTATAGTTCAAATTAACCATCATAAAAAAACGATAGATATAACCATAGAAGATAACGGCATAGGCTTTAGCACTACTACAAACCATGGTGGTATTGGGCTCAAAAATATAGCACATCGCACTGCGTACTTAAATGCCAGCTTAGACATCAACTCTGGGACAGATGGTACATCAGTTACGATTAGTATAGATTTAGAAAAATTACCAAATGATTAAAATTGCAATATTAGACGACCATATAATGATACTAGAAGGTCTAGAATCACTTTTAAAAGGGCAACCAGACATTATAATAACGAAAACTTTTAGTAGTAGCACTGCGCTTATGGACTATCTAAAAAAAGAAACGCCAGACGTATTATTACTAGATATTAATCTTCCTGATGCTAATGGTATTGATATCTGTAAAACCATTAACAAAAAGTATCCTGATATTTCTGTCATTGGCCTATCTAATTATAGTGACACCAGTTTTGTAAAGAATATGATGCGTAATGGTGCTAAGGGATATTTACTAAAAAATACAACAAAAGAAGAATTAATTAAGGCCATTATAAATGTTTACAATGGAGAAAGATACATTCCTGAAACTTTAAAAACTCAATTATTAAATGAAAATTTTGGAGCAACTTCTTCTTCATTTATTCCAAAATTAACCCGAAGAGAAAAAGAAGTGTTAATTGCAATTACCAACCAAAAAACTACAAAAGAGATTGCAGAAAAATTATTCATTACACCAAAAGCTGTAGAAGCGCATCGTAGTAATTTATTTCAAAAACTAGATGTTAAAAACGTCGCAGGACTCGTAAAAGTGGCTATTGAAAAAGGGCTATTAAAATAGGAACCGAACATCCTAAAAAAAACAAGCTGTTCCAATGAAGAAACAGCTTGCTATATAATATATTTAGTACGCTTTATCATGCACATTAGCAATAGCTCTACCTGATGGCTCGTTCATGTTTTTAAATGCTTCATCCCATTCTAAAGCGGTTGCTGTACTACAGGCAACACTTGCTTCTTGCGGCACACTTAAAGCTGCTGCATCACTCGGGAAATGCTCTTCAAAAATAGATCTGTAATAATACTCTTCTTTGTTTTGAGGAGTTTGAATTGGGAATCTAAATTTAGCGTTTGCCAATTGTTCATCTGTTACCTCCTTTTCCACAATTTCTTTTAATGTGTCTATCCAGCTGTAGCCAACACCATCACTAAATTGTTCTTTTTGTCTCCAAGCTACACTTTCTGGCAACATATCTTCAAAGGCTTTTCTAATGACCCATTTTTCCATACGCTCACCATTAATCATTTTATCCTTTGGGTTGATGCGCATTGCCACATCCATAAATTCTTTATCTAAAAATGGTACACGACCTTCAATTCCCCAAGCCATTAAGCTTTTGTTCGCTCTAAGGCAATCGTACATGTGCAACTTATCTAGTTTACGAACAGTTTCTTCATGAAATTCCTGTGCATTTGGTGCTTTATGGAAATATAAATAGCCACCAAAAATCTCGTCTGCACCTTCACCAGACAATACCATTTTAATGCCCATAGACTTAATTACCCTAGCCATTAAATACATAGGTGTAGAAGAACGTATGGTTGTAATATCGTATGTTTCGATGTTATATATTACATCCTTAATAGCATCCAAACCTTCTTGAATGGTAAACTTAATCTCATGGTGAATAGTACCAATATGATCGGCAACTTTTTGCGCTGCTGCTAAATCTGGCGAACCTTCCAAACCTACAGAAAAGGAATGCAATTGTGGCCACCATGCTTGCTCTTTATCATCAGCTTCAATACGACGTTGCGAATATTTTTTAGCTATAGCAGAAGTCACCGAAGAATCTAACCCACCAGATAATAAAACACCATAAGGTACATCACTCATTAATTGTCTGTGTACAGCATCTTCTAATGCTTGTTTTACTTCTGCAATACTAGTCTCGTTTTCTTTAACAGCCTCATACTCCATCCAATCGCGTTTGTACCATTTTACAAATTTTCCATCTTTACTAGACATATAATGTCCAGGAGGAAATAATTCTATCTTAGTACAAATTCCTTCTAAAGCTTTTAACTCTGAAGCCACATAGAATGTTCCGTTTTTATCCCAACCAATATATAGTGGAACAATACCCATGTGATCTCTAGATATGAAATACTCATCTTTTTCAACATCGTAAATTGCAAATCCAAAAATACCATTCATCTCATCTACAAAGTCAACACCTTTTTCTTGATATAAAGCTAAAATAACTTCACAATCGCTTTGTGTTTGAAAATCGTATTTACCTTCAAACTGTTTGCGCAATGCTCTATGGTTGTATATTTCTCCGTTTGCTGCAAGAATTAACCTTTTATCAGGACTCAATAACGGTTGCTTTCCAGAAGCTGGATCCACAATTGCCAAACGCTCATGCGCCATGATTACTTTGTCATCACTGTAAATTCCACTCCAATCTGGTCCACGATGACGTATGGTTTTCGCCATTTCTAATACTTGTGGTCTTAATTCGTCTGCCTCTTGCTTTATATCGAACGCACATACTATTCCGCACATAACTTTATATTTTTTGTTTCTATTATTTATTAATTATAAAGCAAATATGATACTAATGTTTCATATTGAAAACATAAAATAAGTAAATGATTATAAATTGAAATATTTACAAACCCATTTAGTATAATATGAAAGAAAACCGAAGGGTAAAATGAGGTTTTGGTTAAAAATTGAAATTAGGAAATTAATTGGTAGTAGAAAAACTATTAACAAATTACTTAAAACATAGCATATACAACTACTGAATACTGATTACTGCATACTAGATACTGACAACTAACCTACGGTATGTTTAAGTACTTATGCGTCTGTAATGACACTTTCCATTTAGGATTTGCCATGACATAATCCACTATCTGTGGCATCATCTTATCGCGTTTACTCCACTCTGGTTGTAGATATAAAATACAATCCTTATTGACCTTAGCAGCTTGCTCTTCGGCAAATTTAAAATCATCTTTATTGTAGACAATACATTTTAATTCGTGTGCTTTTTCATAGATTTCATCAGTAGGTAATTTCATCTTTTTTGGAGAGAGACAAATCCAATCCCATTGACCAGTAAGTTTATAAGCACCAGAAGTTTCTATATGTGTTTGCACACCTTTAGCCTTCAACTGTTCTGTTAAAGGTCCCATATCCCAAGTTAAGGGTTCACCACCTGTAACCACAATGATATCACTATACTTTACAGCATTCTCAACAATTTTTGAGGTCTCAGTTGCTGGATGTAACTCTGGCAACCAACTTTCCTTTACATCGCACCAATGACAACCTACATCGCAACCACCAATTCTTACGAAATATGCAGCTGTACCTTTATGAAATCCTTCACCTTGAATGGTATAAAATTCTTCCATTAATGGTAATAAGTGACCTTTGTCTATAAGTGCTTGTTTTTCTCTTCTTGTCATAGTTGGCAAAGATAGTTGTTTCGTTGGAAGTTTGAAGAATGAAGCCTGAAGTTTTCTCGTAAAGGCGCAAAGGCGCAAAGCGAAGTGTGAAGATTATTCATAAAATCAAAACTTCGCGACCTTGCGCCTTTGCGAAAAAAACTATTTAGCGGCAATAACATCAATTTCAATACTTGCACCAACAGCCAAACCTGATGCAGCAAAGGTTGTACGTGCTGGTTTCTTTGTAAAGTAAGTTGTATAAACCGAATTAAATTCCTGAAAATCATTAATATCCTTCAATATTACGGTGCATTTTACAACATTATCTAAAGTCAAATTATGGTGTTTTAAAACAGCTTCAATATTTTCAATAGCTTGTTTAGTTTCTGCTTTTACACCTCCTTCAACTAATCCTCCTTTTTGAAAATCCTGACCAATCTGACCTGTCAAAAACAATAAGTCCTCTGTCTCAACAGCATCACTGAATGGCACATTTGCTCTACTTGCTATATGAGATTTATGAAAAGTGATTTCAGAATTTTCGTCTTCACAAGATTGAAAACTCACTAAAATCAATGCTATACAAATTAAAAATTTTGACTTCATTCCAATTGGTTTTAAACTTGATTAAAATTACATTATTTTTATGCAAAATTTATGACTAATGGCGAATTCTGACACTTTCTTCGAAGACATTGCTCAAGGCAATACCTTTAAAGGCGAATATATCACTCTAGGCTCTGCAATGCTTAATGGAGAAACAATTAAAAATGCTTATGTAAATGTACCGTTAAAAACCATGAATCGTCATGGCTTAATTGCTGGTGCAACTGGTACGGGAAAGACTAAAACTTTACAGGTTTTGGCAGAAAATCTTTCAGAAAAAGGTGTGCCTGTTTTGCTTATGGATATAAAAGGAGATTTAAGCGGATTGGCAAAACCAAGTCCTGGTCATGCAAAAATTGACGAGCGTCACGAGAAAATTGGATTGCCTTTTGAACCTAAATCATTTCCTGTAGAAGTGATGACTTTATCTGAGCAAGATGGTGTGCGTTTAAGAGCTACAATTAGTGAATTTGGACCTGTATTAATTTCAAGAATATTAGATGTTACAGAAACCCAAGCCGGAATTATTTCTGTGATTTTTAAATACTGTGACGACAACAAACTGCCTCTATTAGATATAAAAGACTTTAAGAAAATTCTTCAGTATGCTACGAGCGAAGGAAAAAAGGAATTTGAAGAAGCCTATGGTAGAATTTCAACAGCTTCAACGGGAGCTATTCTCAGAAAATTGGTTGAATTAGAACAACAAGGCGGAGACATCTTTTTTGGCGAAACCTCTTTTGACACTCAGGATTTGTTGAGAGTAGATGAAAACGGTCGTGGTTATATAAACATTATTAGATTAACAGATATTCAAGACAAACCAAAGTTGTTTTCAACTTTTATGTTAAGCTTATTGGCTGAAATCTACTCAACCTTTCCAGAGCAAGGAGATAGTGGACGACCAGAACTTATTATGTTTATTGATGAAGCTCATTTAATTTTTAATGAGGCTTCTGATGCTTTATTAAATCAGATTGAGAGTATTGTAAAATTGATACGTAGTAAAGGTGTTGGCCTATATTTTGTAACGCAAAACCCTACTGATGTTCCCGAAGCGGTTTTAGGTCAGTTAGGTTTAAAAGTTCAGCACGCTTTACGTGCATTTACGGCAAAAGACAGAAAAGCGATAAAATTAACAGCACAAAATTATCCTGACACTAAATATTATGACACTGCTGAGGTTTTAACTTCATTAGGTATTGGTGAAGCCTTAGTATCTGCTTTAGACGAAAAAGGAAAACCTACTCCACTAGCAGCAACTATGATGCGCGCACCAATGAGTAGAATGGATATTTTAACCGAAGCTGAACTAGGAAATTTGCTTGCACAATCTAAACTTGCCAGAAAATATAACGAAGAAATTGATAGAGAAAGTGCCTATGAAATGCTCAATGAAAAAATAGAGCAGGCTGAAGCAGAAGAAGCCAAACAAAAGGCTAAAGAAGAGCAAGAAGCACTAAAACGTGCCGAAAGCAAAAAACGTGCTAGTTCAAGTAGAAAAAGCACGAGACAAAATCCAATTGTTAAAGTATTATCAAGCCCAACTGTAATACGAAGTGTTTTAGGTATTTTAACCAAAATGCTTAAATAATTTAAAACCTAAATCTAACATGAAAAACATTTTATACACAGCCTTAATAGGTGCGCTATTGATAACGAGTTGCGCAAAAGAGAAAAAAATAAATCCTTTTTTAATCTCTAAAACCAATATTGGGTTATTAACTGATTCTACCAAAGTAAAAGAACTCGATTCTATTTTTGCTAATGACTCTGTAGTAAGATATATTGCTGGTGATGAATTTGCAGGCTCTGTAAACACTATAGAAGTTTTTGAAAAAGGAGGAAAAAAACTTTTAGACCTTTCACCAAGAGAAGCTTTAGATTCTACCTCTTTAATCTCGAGTGTTCGTATTATAGACGACCGTTACAAAACGAAAAAGAACATTTCAACACTAAGTACTTTTAAAGATATAAAAGAAGCATATAAAGTTTCAAAAGTTGATAATCTCATAAACTCTGTTGTAGTTTCAGTAAATGAAATTAATGCAACGTTTACAATTGATAAAAAGGAATTGCCTGCCAGTTTACGATTTGATATGGATGCCACAATAGATCCTATTCAAATTCCTGAAAAAGCAAAGATTAAATTCTTTATGATACATTGGTAAATCAGTTGGTAGTATTCAGTAATTAGTATGAAAAAGTATACAATCCAAACATCACCATTTGTTGTCCCTACAGACGATGGCAAAATTATAAAAGAACATTTTGGCAATGCTTCTGATGGTAATTCTGATATAAGCATAGCTCACATGGTAGCACCACCTGGTTGGAGCGAACCTTTTCAAACACCTGAGTTTGATGAATACACTTTTATCATAAAAGGAAAAAAGCAGTTTATAATTGATGGCGAAACCATTGTTTTAGAAGCTGGACAATCCATAAAAGTTAACAAAAATACAAGATTGCAATACTCTAACCCATTTACAGAACCTTGTGAATACATCGCTATCTGCTTACCAGCATTTTCAATAGATAGCGTAAACAGAGAACATAAATAGTATGAGTAGCTTTGTAATAAAATCTATAGGCAACGCACTAAATGCAACGAGTTTAGTTTCTTCAAAATTTGCAGCAAAAAAAGCTATTAAGCTATTTGCTTCACCACGAAAAGGACGCTATACTGAAGTGCAAAGGCAAGTAATTAATTCATCTTATTTTGAAGAATTACAATATGATAGTTTAGATATCGCAACCTATAGATGGGTCGGAAAAAATAAAACCGTATTGTTAGCCCATGGCTGGGAAAGTAATGCTTCGCGTTGGGAATATATCCTTAAAGACTTAAAAGCACAAAACTATAATATCATTGCGTTAGATGCACCAGCGCACGGAAGATCTGGCGGCAAACAATTTAATGCCTTACTGTATTCAGAATTTATAAATGTAGTTGCAAAAAAGTTTAAACCAGAGGTCCTCATTGGGCATTCTGTTGGTGGCATGGCTAGCATTTTTTGTATGCATAGCTACCAATTACCATCTGTAAAAAAGATGGTTTTATTGGGAGCACCAGCACACTTTACAGGTGTTTTTGAGAGGTATAAAACTATGATGGGCTATAACAGACGGATTACTAACGGCATGAACAATTTAGTTGTGGAACGTTATGGAAAACCTATAGATTATTATTCTGCTGCAAATTTCTCTGAATCGATAGATGCCAAAGGTTTAATTATACATGACACTAATGATAGAATTATTCCTTATGAAGATGGACAACTCTTTGCCAATCGTTTTAAAAATTCTGAATTAATTAGCACAACTGGTTTTGGGCATGGATTAAAGGATGAATCTTTAACACCAAAGATTATTGAGTTTATAAATCAGTAATCTTTGTCGTACTTTTGCAGTATGTCAGAAAACCTAACACGTCTTAACAAATACCTCAGCGAAGCTGGTTACTGCTCACGTCGCGAAGCCGATCGGTTAATTGATGCTGGTCGTGTAACCATTAACGATGTAGTACCAGAAATGGGCACAAAAGTAGCACCTGACGATGTGGTTAAGGTAGATGGAGAAATTATTGGTGAGCGCAAACAAGATTTCGTTTATCTCGCATTCAATAAACCTGTAGGTATTGTTTGCACTACAGATACAAGAGTAGAAAAGGATAATATTATAGATTACATTAATTACCCTAAACGTATTTTCCCAATCGGTAGATTAGACAAACCAAGTGAAGGCTTAATTCTCCTAACTGATGATGGTGATATCGTTAATAAAATTCTTAGAGCGAGTAACAATCACGAAAAAGAATATGTCGTTACAGTGGACAAACCTATTTCACAGACCTTTATTGAGCGTATGGCTGGTGGAATTTATATTGAAGAATTAGGAAAACGTACTAAAAAATGTGAAGTTAAAAAGATCGACAAGTTTACGTTCAGCATAATCTTAACTCAAGGTTTAAACAGGCAAATTCGAAGAATGTGCGAATATCTCAACTACGAAGTTCAGACCTTAAAACGTATTCGCATTATGAATATTAAGCTTGATATGCCTCTTGGAAAGTATCGCGAACTCACCAAAGAAGAGTTTAAAACGTTAAGCGAACTCATTAGCGATTCTGTTAAAACTTTCAATCCTAAACAAGTCACTTCAAGAAAAAACAGACGTTAATTAAATCATAATTAATAGGCATATTGAGATATTGATTTTTAATTTTAAGAAAATCAACCCAATATGAAATCTCTTTTATCTCTTCTTCTATTATTCTCATTTTTTAGTTTTTCGCAAAATGAGTATTCCGTATCAGATACAAACCCTTATGGCTTACCAAATCCAGAGGCACCAGAGCAAATTAAAGATTATCAACCCTTAGTTGGTAAATGCAACTGCAAATCCGTATCAAGAAACCAAGACCAAACTTGGGCTGATCCTGTGGATATGACATGGGAATGGAAATACATAATGAACGGTATGGCCGTACAAGACGAAACTATTAAAGCCGATGGCAAACACTCTGGCAGTATTCGCCAATTTATTGCAGATAGCAGCAAATGGTATGTGCATTATTACGCTTCTGGAGCTCCTTCGACCAAATTACCAACTTGGGAAGGTAGCAAAACGGAAAATGGAAATATTGTTCTGTATCGTGATCAAAAAGCTCCAAATGGAACCGATGGCTATTTTAGACTTACCTTTTATGATATTGATGCATCTGGTTACAAATGGATTGGTGAATGGACAGACAAAACTGAAAAGGTCGTTTACCCAACATGGAAAATTGATTGTAAAAGAGAAACTGAAACCCTTTCTGATACTGAAATTATAAAGAAAAAATCATTAGCATTTTCAAAAGCTTATATGGATGGCGACATNGACATAAATGCATTGGTGAATATGTACACAGAAGATGGGAAAATACTCCCAAATAACAGAAAAATAATGTCTGGTAAAACAAATTTAAAATCTTATTGGACTATTCCTGAAGGTGTAAAAATAGTGCTCCATAAAGCTACACCTAGTGAAATACGTATTGAAAATGATATAGCTTATGATTATGGCTATTACGAAGGCAAAACACTAACTAAAGACCTAAAAGAAGTACCTTGGAAAGGAAAATACGTCATTATCTGGAAGAAAATCGATGGTGATTGGAAAATCTATTTGGATATTTGGAACAGCGTTGCTGACTAATTCTTATTTTTATTAAGAATTTTATATTAGCATAAAAATGTCAAAATTATCTCCTTTCCATTTAGCAATTCCGGTTCATAATCTTTCAGAGTGCAGAAATTTTTACACTAACACTTTAAATCTTGAAGAAGGCAGAAGTAGTGATCATTGGGTGGATTATAACTTTTTTGGTCATCAATTGGTAATTCATTACAAACCGGAATCAGCAGAAGACACACACACAAACGCTGTTGATGGCAAAGCTGTACCTGTACCTCATTTTGGTGTGGTATTAGAGTGGGATGTATTTCAAGATTTTTCCGAATTATTAAAATCTAAAGGCATCGAATTTATTATAGAACCTTACATTAGGTTTCAAGGAGAAGTTGGCGAGCAAGCCACTATGTTCTTTAAAGATCCATCAGGAAATGCTTTAGAGTTTAAAGCTTTTAAAGATATGAGTCAATTGTTTGCTAAGTAATTTCACTCCTTTTTGCAGACATATTGAAAGGTAAATATATAATGAGAAACAGTGGAATGATAATCAACTGACCTACCAAAATATAATAAGGCCATTCTCCAAAATAATCCAACAACGATGCTGACTTAGGCTTTTCATTCAAATAAAAATAATTAGCATCTAGCAAATAATTTACTGCAACCATAAGCACTACATAAACCTGAAGTGCCAAAAAAGATTTAAAAACACTTTTTAATTTTGGTTTCATTTTAAAAACAAAAATGAAGTAGAATATAATGGTTAGTAAACCTAAGTGTGCTACCCAATACCTAAAATAATCGAAGCTAGGAAAACCTTGTGTAATATCTGGTGTAATGATAGCTTGAAGCGTTCCACCAATAATCCAAAATACTAAAATCTCAAACATCCAATATTTACGAAAGTATGTAAACAAAGGAATAAGCAATGCCATTAAACTACAGAGATAAAGTGGTAAATCAGTTTTAAAATTATAGTTATCAAAACCCATTCTGTATACATGAAAACTGATTACGGTAAGAGACACGAAACAAGCAAAATAATGAATTGCTTTCTGTTTTTGAGATGCGTTAAAATGCTTATTAGAATAACGGATAAAAACGACAGTCAAAACAACAGTTAAAAGTATTGGCAAAACATGTTGTAAACTTCCTATCGTTACAGCGTTTAATGCGATAGAAAGTGATTTTACAAACATAATATAGATTATCTATTATGCTTTCTGTGTTGCTCTCTAGCTAAAAGTGTATTCTTTAAAAGCATAGCAATTGTCATTGGTCCTACTCCACCTGGAACAGGTGTAATATAGCTTGCTTTTTTGCTTACATTTTCAAAATCAACATCACCAGTAATGTAATAGCCTTTTTCAGAATCGTCTGAAACACGCGTAATTCCAACATCTATAATAACCACGTCGTCTTTTACCATTTCAGCTTTTAAGAATCCTGGCACTCCAAGTGCTGAAATAATAATATCTGCTTGAGATGTAATCTGGTTGATGTTTTTAGTATGACTGTGTGTTAGCGTTACCGTTGAGTTTCCCGGAAAACCTTTACGTCCCATTAAAATACTCATCGGGCGACCAACAATATGAGAACGACCAATCACAACAGTATGTTTTCCTTTTGTTTCCACTCCGTAACGATCTAGAAGTTCTAAAATACCAAATGGAGTAGCTGGAATAAACGTTGACATATCTAAGGCCATTTTCCCAAAGTTTGTAGGATGAAAACCATCTACATCTTTATCGGAATTAACAGCCATTAATACTTTTTGCGTATTAATTTGTGGTGGCAATGGCAATTGAATGATGAAACCATCGATATCATCATTGTTATTTAATTCCTCTATTTTATCTAACATTTCTATCTCACTTGTAGTATTAGACATACGCACCATAGTCGATTCAAATCCTACGCGCTCACAAGCTCTAACTTTGCTTCCAACATAAGTTAAACTCGCTCCATCATTACCAACTATAACAGCAGCTAAATGTGGTACTTTTTCACCATCAGCTTTCATCTTATCGACTTCAGCTTTGATTTCATTTTTTATGTCGTTGCTTACTTTTCTTCCGTCTAGTATTGTCATTCTAACTCTTGGTTTCTCGCTGAGACGCAAAGGCGCAAAGCTGATTTAAACTAATTATTTTAAGACTTCTTGTTTACGCTAGAAGTGATTATTTACTGTTTACGATTTACCTACTTAACGTGGCATATTCTTCATCGCCTGCATCATACGCTTTCCGCCTCCACCTTGCATCATCTTCATCATTTTGCTCATTTGGGTAAATTGCTTCAACAATTGGTTTACTTCTTGTACCGAAGTACCAGAACCTTTACCAATTCGTTTTTTGCGACTTGCATTAATTATTGAAGGATTAGAACGTTCTGCTGGAGTCATAGAATGAATTATAGCTTCAATACCTTTAAAAGCGTCGTCATCTATATCTATATCTTTCATCATTTTGCCAGCTCCAGGTATCATGCCTATTAAATCCTTCATGTTACCCATTTTCTTGATTTGCTGAATCTGCTTTAAGAAATCATCAAATCCAAATTGGTTTTTGGCAATCTTCTTTTGAAGTTTACGTGCTTCCTCTTCATCAAACTGCTCTTGAGCACGTTCAACAAGTGAAACCACATCACCCATTCCAAGAATACGATCTGCCATACGCGATGGATAGAAAACATCTATCGCCTCCATCTTCTCACCTGTACCAATAAATTTAATTGGCTTATTGACTACAGACTTAATTGAAATGGCTGCACCACCTCGTGTATCACCATCTAATTTGGTAAGGATAACACCATCAAAATTTAAAATATCATTAAAGGCCTTTGCTGTATTTACCGCATCCTGACCTGTCATAGAATCGACAACAAATAATGTTTCTTGCGGCTGAATTGCTTTATGAATGTTAGAGATTTCATTCATCATCTCTTCATCAACAGCTAAACGACCAGCAGTATCAATAATTACAACATTATGTCCATTAGCTTTTGCGTGTGCAATACCAGCTTGAGAAATGGCAACCGGATCACTGTTTCCTTTATCGCTATAAACCTCAACACCAATCTGGTCTCCTACAACATGTAATTGGTCTATTGCAGCAGGACGATACACATCACACGCTACCAATAAAGGTTTCTTAGTCTTTTTATTTTTTAAATAATTGGCAAGTTTACCAGAAAACGTGGTTTTACCAGAACCTTGTAAACCAGACATTAAAATAACACTTGGAGTACCAGAAAGGTTAATACCTTCTGCATCACCTCCCATAAGTTCGGTTAATTCGTCCTTAACGATTTTAACCATTAACTGACCAGGCTGAAGTGTCGTTAATACGTTTTGACCTAAGGCTTTTTCCTTAACTCTATTAGTAAACTCTTTAGCAATTTTAAAGTTAACATCGGCATCTAAAAGCGCACGTCTTACTTCCTTTAAAGTTTCGGCAACATTTACTTCTGTAATACTACCATGACCTTTTAGTACGTGTAACGCTTTATCTAACTTATCACTTAAATTATTGAACATAATCTTTATCTCTTTTAGAAGTTGCAAATTTAAGAATTTACAAGAGATAAACGAATGTGATATCTATAAATATAACCCTAAATAGTTGAAGATTTTAAAATAGAAAAGAGCTGCCCAGCGGTTGGCAACTCTCCTCATCAACTTAAACTTACTAAAATTACTAACTTATTTAGCGGTTCTTTGTATTAATTACAGGTTCTTTCTAAAACCAAAATATCATCACCTCTGTGCAACTCTAAACGATCTTCCTCACATTCTACAACTAACCATTCGCCTGATATTGCTTGTATGTTTGGACCAGCAACATTAGTAAACGTTACGATAACACCATCATTAGACTGTGATGTTGTCCAAGTAGCATCAATAGTATCAGTATCTGTATAAATAATTACTATTTGATTACTAGCATTAAAACTAAAGTTCCACTCCATTAAATTATCACTTCCATTGTAGTTTACAGCATTCCATATACAGCTTGTTAAAAAGGCATCCACATCTGCTTCACCACAACCGCTTGTATTGGTACAGTCTGACACAATCAATTCTACCTCAAAAACCTCAAAAGCGCTTGGATTGCCTGCAAGCTGTACTCTTACATAAATGGTTTGTGGATTCGTATAATTTGTAAATGGAGATATTAAAGGATTTACGGATGTCTCTGCATCGGCTATTGACGTGTGAAATGACCATTCTACATTATCTTCAGGACAGTCGTAGATAGCATTAAGATCAAAATCTGCCGAGCCATCAAAGACACCTTCATCACAAACTTCAACTACGCGATCCTCAAAACAGCCAAAGTAATCACATTCTTCAGTGTTTAAATACACTGTATATATTTGATAGTTGCCACTCGCAGCTTCTATTCTTAAATAGACTTGAGATTCTAATGTTCCATAAGCTTCGGTTTCTACAATAGCATTTGTATTGTTTTCTGCATCTGCTATTGTGGTATGAAAAGAAGCCGCAAAAGGGTACTGACAATCTATTAAACCAACAGTATTTGTACTTAAATTATATATAGGAACATTATTTGGTTGATGACATTCTACGATTTCAAAATCACCAAAGCAGTTAAACACCTCATCACCTTCATATAAATCACATTCTTCTTCTAAATCAATATAATTATCACCATTAACTAAATATAGGTCATCATCATCACATTCTACAACTTGCCACTGACCAGACAAATCGTTAAAGCCTTGCTGCAATGAAAGCTCTATAAAAACATTACCTGCAACGAGCATCAATTCATAAGTTCCGATTTGGTTTTCAGTTCCATTACCATTATCCACCAATACTTGTCCGTTTGGTGTAAAGTAAACGTAAATAGGAACAACAGAATCTATAAGGTTAGTTTCAAGTCGCCAAGCACATGATTCACCTAAAAGTTCATTAATATCTGAAATAAAACATTCTAAATCGTCTTCGCAATCTTGTTCTAATTCAATGGCATAATCACCACGAACAATCTCTATTTCGTCATCATCACAATCTACAATTAACCATTCGCCACCTAAATCACCTTGAAAAGCTGTTAGGTCGAATAGATGTAAAATTAATCCATTGTCGGTTGAAGTCAACGTCCAATTGCCACCAATTGCGGAAGTAGTTTCTCCTTCTGTAATTGCCAAGCTTCCATCCTCATTAAATATGATTTGATAGATTTCAAAATCGTTGTTTTCATCATCAATATCCCAAGGACATGCCACTAAAAGTTCTGCAATATCCTCTTCGTTGCAGTCATATTCATCATCATCACAATCATCACCTGCAGCCTCAATAGCCTGTGCCAATTCTTGATTAGAGTTAACCTCAACCGTATCTCCATTAGTATATTCTAAAGTTACAGGATAGTTTAAACTAACTATTAACGCGCTGTCATCGTCTTCTAAATCGTCTAGAAATTGGTAAAGTGCTTCGTCATTTTCTATAACAACCGTGTCAATAAGATTAAATTCTGAATTAAATACAGAAAACGAAATAGGATATACAAAATTTACGCACTCAATAACATCGTCAAGGTCATCATCGTCACATTCATTTATAAAGTTTTCGAGTTGATCTTCATTTTCTATAACCACCTCAGTATAATCACTAAAAATTAAAGTTATAGGAAATACAAAATCCAAGAAATCGTCATCATCCTCAAACTGTTCAAACAAATCTTCAAGTTGTCCTAAATCTGCTTCAGTTTCAATGATAATTGTAATATCTCCAACTATGATAGTTACTGGCAGTTCTATTGAAAAACAACTAGAATCATCAAGTATATCATCCATACCACCAAAATGAGCGGTTGTCATGCTCATTAATGTTGCCAATTGAGAAGTAGGCTCAATGGTTTCTTGTTCATTAGGAGTGTTGACTTCCGTCTCTTCATTTAGACAAGACGTAAAGCATAAAAGCGCAAAAAAGGCTAAAAGAAAAAATTTGTTGGTTTTGGTTTTCATAACATTGGGAGCTTTAATCAATTTATTATAAAACAGTTAATGTTTAAATTCTCCTACCTAAAGTTTAAAAAATTTATTTATAATTTGTGAGCCATAAAATTATGAACCAACCATTACAAGATAATATCTGCGAAGAACATTTGTTTGAACGTTTGTACAAAAAACATTCAAAGAATCTTCATGACTTTCTATATTACAAATTTGGAGAGCATTTAAATCCACAAGATAAGGTACAAGATGCTTTTATAAAACTTTGGCAAAACTGCGGTAAAATATCACCAAACAAAGCAAAAAGTTTTTTGTTTACAACTGCCAACAATATGATGCTTAATGAGGTTGCACATCAAAAAGTGGTTTTAAAATATACAAAAACACCTCAAAAACATTCCACTAACGAATCACCAGAGTTTGTAATACAAGAGAAAGAATATCATGAAAAATTACAAAATGCTTTAGCTAATTTAACCGAAGCACAGCGTGTTGCTTTTTTAATGAATAGGGTTGAAGGAAAACGATTTAAAGAAATTGCTACAATTTTAGACATTTCTACAAAGGCTGTTGAAAAACGAATTTATGGAGCGTTAAAAAAGTTAAGAGAAGACATTGATGAGTTGTAGTATTTAATCGCAGTTTCAGTTTTCAGTTTTTGAATTTTGAATTTAAATAAGGGTAGGAGTTTTTTCAACTTAACTGTTATATACTTGAAATGTAATTATGAATAGAGAAGAACTCATAAAAAAATGGTTGGATAACGACCTAAGTACTGAAGAGCAAAAGGCTTTTGAGCAGCTTGAGGATTATAATGATTTAATCCAACTAAATAGTGCTCTAAAATCTTTTAAAGCTCCTGAATTTTCTATTGATAACCGTTATAACGATTTAAAATCTAAACTAGAAACTCACAGACAAAAGCCAAACCAATGGTTTAAGCCTTTACTAAAAGTAGCGGCTGTATTAGCTATTTGTTTTAGTGTCTATTATTACACTACAGGTTTAGATACTGAAATCAATACACAAATTGCGCAAAAAACTCACATTGCGTTACCTGATGCTTCAACCGTAAACCTAAACGCCAATTCTATTGTAACATTCAACAAAAGGGATTGGGACGACAATAGGAACGTGTTTTTAAAAGGTGAAGCCTTTTTTAAAGTAGCTAAAGGAGAAAAATTTGATGTAATTACAGACAACGGAACGGTAACCGTTTTGGGTACACAATTTAATGTAAAACAACGCAACAACTACTTTGAAGTAACTTGCTACGAAGGTTTAGTTGCTGTTACTCATAATGAAAAAACACAAAAACTTAGACCAGGAGAAAGCTTTAGAATAATTGATGGGAAACCATTTGCTACTGAAAAAGAAATCGCTACGCAACCGTCTTGGTTGCGTGGTGAAAGTAGTTTTAAAAGTGTGCCATTACTATATGTTATAACTGAACTAGAAAATCAGTATGATATAAGCTTATCCGTGGATAAAGTTGACACTTCCAGATTATTCACAGGAACTTTTACGCACAAAAATCTAGATTTAGCATTGCAGTCTGTTACAATACCTTTAAATTTAAGCTATAGTAAGTCTGGAACGTCTATTGTATTAAAGCGTGAATAAACTATTACAACGTGTAGTTTTATATTTTTTAATTATTACCTCTTGCAGTCTAGCGTATAGTCAGGAAGAGGAACCACAACCACTTGCTCAAATTCTTACACAGTTAGAAAAACGTTACAATGTAAAGTTTTCATACGAACCAAAAATTATTGAAGGCATAACCATACCTCCACTATACCCAGAACTATCGCTAGAACAAGCACTAAACCAACTAAAACTTACAACTCCGCTTTACTTTACTGTACTTAGCACTAGGTTTATAGCAATTACTCCAAAAGATCATACCATAGAGCGTTTAGAAGAAGTTGTCGTAAACAATTATCTTACTAAAGGAATCTCCAAAACCAATAACGGAGCTATAGAAGTCGATACCAAAGCTTTTGATATACTACCAGGTTTAATAGAACCCGATGTATTGCAAATAGTACAAAAATTACCAGGAGTAATTAGTGTGGATGAGCTTATTTCCAACATCAATGTAAGAGGTGGCACTAATGACCAAAACCTCATTATGTTTGAAGGCATAAGAATGTATCAATCAGGTCATTTTTTTGGTCTCATCTCTGCATTTAATCCTTATTTATCTGATGAAATTAGAGTTTCAAAAAACGGTACAAGTGCTTTATATGGCAATGGAGTTTCTAGTACTATTTCCATTAAAAACTCAAACAAAATAAGTGATAAATACAGCTCGGGAATAGGCGCCAATCTCTTGAGTGTGGATGGTTATGCAAAAATTCCATTGAGTAAAAAAACAGAGTTACAGTTTTCGGCAAGACGTTCCTTTACTGATGTTTTAGCTTCAACAACTTACGATGCTTATTTTGATAGAATTTTTAAGGATTCTGAGCTCAATGCTTCAAACGACATCAACACATTACTGGCATTAAATGAACGTTTTTTGTTTTATGATTTTAACCTTAAGTTTTTATATGATATTGATAAAACTTCAAAACTTCGCATTAATTTTTTAAACATTTACAACAATCTAGATTATAATCAAGTATTTACAGATTCGGACAACAACTTTCAAGAAGCCAAAAGCTCATTAAACCAAGTTAGTTATGGAGCCAATGCCACGTATTCAAAACTATTTAGAGATGGCTTATTTGCTTCGGCTCAAATCTCATATTCTAATTATGATTTGGATGCGCAGAATAACGACATCACTAATCAGCAACTACTAACGCAAGAAAATAAAGTTGAAGATTATGGACTTAGGTTAGACATTTCTAAAACCATAGACAATAACACAGAACTTAGAGGTGGTTACCAATTTAACGAAGTAGGTGTCACAAATTTTGAAGATGTTACCAATCCAAATTTTACCAGTTTTGTAAAAGAGATTAACAGAACACATGCTTTTTTTGGAGAAACTGAACGCTACTCAAAATCGAGAAACACATACATTAGATTAGGAGCAAGAATTAGTTATTTTGAAAAACCCAAGGAACTTGTTATTGAACCTCGTTTTGCTTTTAATCAGAAAATTTCAGATTACTTTAGACTAGAGATTTTAGGTGAATTGAAAAGCCAATCTATATCACAAGTAATAGATTTACAGCAAGACTTTTTTGGCATTGAAAAACGTCGTTGGCAATTATCTAACACTGATAATGTTCCACTAATACGAAGTCAGCAGATATCGCTTGGCATTAGTTATAATCAAAATAATTTACTTGTTTCCTTAGAAGGTTACTACAAAAATGTTGATGACATTACAGCGCGTAGTCAAGGGTTTCAAAATCAATTTCAATTTGTTAATGATATTGGTTCTTATACGGTTACTGGCCTCGATTTCCTTATCAATAAACGCTTCAACAATTTTAGCACTTGGATGGGTTATACATTGAGTAAAAACGATTATAAGTTTGACACCATAAATAATGAAGATCCTTTTCCGAATAGTTTAGATTTAAGACATGTTGCAAATGCTTCAATTACCTACAATTTACATGATTTTAAAATTGGCCTAGGTATCAATTGGCATTCTGGAAGACCATACACCAAACCTTCTGAAACTCAAAACAATGCTAATTCTGTTATTGAATACAGTTCACCTAACAGCTCTAGATTAGCGGACTATTTTAGAACAGATATCTCTGCAGTTTATAATTTTAAATTCACCAAAAACATAAAAGCAGAAGTAGGTGCTTCTGTATGGAATATTTTTAACCAAACAAATATCATTAATCGTTATTACACTTTAAACTCTGATAACGATATTGTTGAAATTGACAATCAATCTTTACAGTTTACACCAAACTTAAGTTTTAGAGTTAGCTTCTAAATTTGAACTTGAAATTCTTAACTTTAAGTTCTCAAAAAATCATAAGTAATGATAGAACAGGAATTATATAAGTTAAAATTCCCTATTGGTGAATTTGAAAAACCAGAAACAATTACACAACAACACTTAAGTAAATGGATTAGTTCTATTGAGACACTACCTGAACGCATTGTATCTATAACAAAAAATCTCAACGACGATGAACTAAATTATAAGTATAGACCTAATGGCTGGACAATAAGACAAGTTGTACACCATTGTGCTGACAGCCATATTAATAGCATTATACGATTTAAACTAACTCTAACGGAAGACAACCCAACCATAAAGCCCTATTTGGAAGACCGATTTGCCAAGCTTATAGATTATTCCGAACCTATTGACTCCTCTATTTCCATATTAAAAGGTGTACACAAAAAACTTGGTGTTTTACTGAGAAGTCTCACTGAAGAAGAATTAAAGCGCAAATTCACGCATCCTGAACACGGTAAATTATTTTCATTAGAAGAAACCATTGGTACTTATGCCTGGCATAGCGACCATCACTTTGCACATATAGAACAGGCACTTTCTGCTAAAGGGAAATATTAATAAAACTCTATTGTTTTACAAAATAATAGAGGCTGTCTGAAAATAACCGTATCATTAATTTTTCAAATAGCCTCTATCATCACAAATGAATTACTTAAGGTTAACCATTTGCGGTTTGTTTTCTTTCTTCTTCTTTTTGCTTTTCTATACTCTTCTTTATTTTTTCAATTGCAGATTCTATAGATTTATCTGGCTCAATTAAATTATACTCACCCCAAAAATTTGGGTCTGAGAAACCTGAAATCGCGTCCGTAATAATAACCGTTGGTCTTAATCTATCCTTACCTTTTATCTTTCTTTCCGTAGTATTAATTTCCCAATCTGTTACGGCCATCTCACTAGACAATGTGTAAACCTTATTAAAGATTTCTCGTTTTTTATTCACTTTAAATTTTAAGCTTAAGTTAGAGTAGCTGTAATACCACTTATTGCCTTTAGCCTTGTAATCTACTTTATAATTTGCCTCTAAAGGATAAACAACAACATCACTTGGCTTCTTTTTTACTAAAAGATTTTTACTCTTAGATTTATTGCTTACATCCAAAGTATAATTAGCACTTACTAAGGCAAGCGATTGAACATCAATATAAAGTTTTCCATTATAGTTAATGTTTAAACCATTATTCTTAGGCTTAAAATCTACTACGTAAACATTTCGATTGTTTATAGTTGAAGGCTCATTAAAGGTAAAACGGTAACTGCTTATGGTTTCGTCGGTGAAGATATATTCTGGATATTTCATAATATCTAAATATATAGTTGAGAAAGGTCCTCCTTGAAGCTTAACCGACACTGTATCTAAACGCTTGTAATCTGTGCTTTTTCTAGCTTTGTTTAATTTAATAGCATCTTGTTGAGAAGAGCTGTTAGGTTGTTTTAAGATATTGACAACAGCCTCAGTTAACGACACATTTCTACTACGACGTTTTATGGTCTCTCTGTAAAATGCCGTCATATATACAGACTCATCTTGGTGGTTATCCTTCTTGTTTTTAAACACTTTCCTCACCAAACTTTCCGCATCTTTGTATGCCGAAATACTAACCGTTGATAGTTCTGTTACTGCTTCATAAAGCATAATAATATTGTCTTCTTTTGACAACTTGGACAATGGGACTACCCTTGTATTATAACCTAATAGGCTAATCACTACTTTTGAGTCCAAATGTTTACTCGGTACTTTAAGCGCAAATTTACCCTCAGAATTTGTAATTGTACCAATATTGGTTTCATTAATATTAAGGCTTGCAGCCTCAAGAACTTTCTTAGATTTGCCATCAACTACTTTTCCGCTAAACTCAGTAAGACTTACCTGTGCATCAATAGAAAAAGTGACCACTAATAGTGAAAAACATGTACTCGCTAAAATTTTAATAAAATAAGTTGTTTTCATAGCAGTAATTTTAAAAATTCATCCTTACTAAGATACAAAAAAAGCACCGAAACACCTATAAACCAAAATGTTAATTAGTTAACTATTAGAATTATTTACTGCTTTTTTTGCTTGCGAAAAGCTGAAGGAGTTTGATTGGTAAATTTTGTAAAAGCCTTGTAAAATGTAACCTTATTATTAAAACCACATTCTAAAGCAATGGCCTCTATTTTATAGTTATCGTACTTACTATCATGCAAATATTGCTTTGCAACCTCTATTCTATGTCTGTTGACATAATCATTAAAACTCTCAGACATGTTTACTGAAAGCGTCTGCGACAGATGATGCGTTTTTTCATTTAAATACTTACCCAATTCTAAGATACTTAAATTACTGTTTAGAAATATTTGATCATTCTCAAACGCATTTTCTATTTTAGTTTTTATGCGCGTCATATCTGTTTCGGAAAGTGGTGAGCCAAAATATTTTTTGCGAATCTGTTTTAAAAAATCTGGGTTTTTGAATAATAAATAACCTATACCAAAAATTAATAAGGTAAGGGTAAGATAGTATAGCGTAAAATCTCTCCAGCCATTTGCGTAATGCGTTAAATAAGAAATAAGGATTGCAGAAGATAAATAAGCTACAACCAAAAACATTGCATATTGTAAGCGCTGTGAGGACAAAACAGAACGCTTTAAATAAAGTAAAACCGAGCTACCAATGGCATAAACCAACATTTGAAAAGCCAATAAATAATTCCACACCATAGTCCTATTTATAAAATTGTCCATAATATATTGATTACGGATTTGGCTGTCCATAAATAAAACATCACCATAACCAATCCAAAATATAACGATTGGAAGTAAATGCAGTATGTCTATAGTTTTTAATGTTTTTTTATCTTGAGTTAAAGACTGAAGATGAATAAACAATAAAGGTCCAAAAAGCATGGCAACCTCATAATAAAACCAACTTCTAAACTGAGGATACAATATCCCTATTTCACCAGAACCATATAAGAATAACAAAATATGAAACCCAACCAGTGCTATCAACAAGGCCAAAGTGATATTCCTTAGGTTTAGGTTTTTAAAAAAAATCCCACCAGCTACAAAAAAAGCTATAAATACCTGAGCGAATAATATATATCTAATGATATCCACATTGTGTTATTTGAGTTAACACAATGTAATACTTATTTTTTGCTTAATAAAACCCTACATACGTTCTGGCACACCTATGCCTAACACACTAAAGGCATTTTTAATGGTTTGCCCAACAGTTTTAGACAGCTCCACTCTAAATGATTTTTCTGCATTGGTATCTGCACCAAGTATCGATACGTTTTGGTAGAATGAATTAAAATCCTTTACTAAATCGTACGTATAATTAGCAATTAACGCAGGACTATGTTGCTCTGCTGCATTTTGAATTACCTCTGGGAATTGCTCTAACTGCTTGATAAGTTGCTTTTCCTTTTCGTGTAGTGACACTTCCGAAGCGCTTACTGTAACAGCATTGTCAATATTTGCTTTTCTTAATATAGACTGAATTCTGGCATAAGTATATTGAATAAACGGCCCTGTATTTCCTTGAAAATCTATAGACTCTTTTGGGTCGAACAGAATTCTTTTTTTAGGATCTACCTTTAAGATGTAATACTTTAAAGCGCCTAAACCAATCGTCTTATAAAGTGATTTTTTCTCTTCTTCTGAGTAATCTTCAAGCTTACCTAGTTCTTTAGAAATCTCTTCTGCAGTATCAGCCATTTCTTGGATTAAATCGTCAGCATCGACAACAGTTCCTTCTCTACTCTTCATTTTTCCGCTTGGTAAATCTACCATACCATAACTTAAATGGTATAAGTTTTTAGCCCAATCAAAACCAAGCTTCTTTAAGATTAAGAACAATACTTTAAAATGGTAGTCTTGCTCGTTACCTACGGTATAAACCATACCACCAACATCAGGAAAATCCTTAATACGTTGTATGGCAGTACCAATATCTTGGGTCATATAAACCGCTGTACCATCACTACGTAACACTATTTTTCTATCTAATCCGTCTTCTGTTAGATCACACCAAACGGAACCATCAGGATCTTTTTCAAAAACACCAGTTTTTAATCCTTCAGCAACAAATTCTTTTCCTAAAAGGTAGGTTTGACTTTCGTAATAGTATTTGTCAAAATCTACACCAATAGCTTTATAGGTTTCTTCAAAACCATCATATACCCAACCATTCATTTTTTCCCAAAGTGCCACAACCTCTTTGTCGCCTGCTTCCCATTTTCTTAGCATTTCTTGGGCTTCCAATAAAATTGGCGCATTCTTTTTTGCATCATCTTCAGATTGTCCATTGACTACCAATTCTGAAATTTCTTTTTTGTAAGCTTTATCAAACTCTACATAGTAATTTCCGACAAGTTTGTCACCTTTTAATTCCGTAGATTCAGGTGTTTCACCATTTCCAAAACGTTGCCAAGCCAACATACTCTTACAAATATGAATACCTCTATCGTTTATAATCTGTGTTTTGTAAACTTTCTTGCCTGATGCTTTTAAAATTTCAGAAACACTATAACCTAAAAGCACATTTCTAACATGTCCTAAATGCAAAGGCTTATTTGTATTTGGTGAGGAATACTCAACCATTACAGCTTTATCATCCGTTTTGTTTACAAAACCATAGTCTGCATTAGCTTTTATAGCGTTGAAGAAATTAATGTAGTAAGAATCATCCATTTCAATATTCAAAAACCCTTTTACTACATTGAAACCTTTTACCAAATCTACATTGTCTAACAAATACTGACCAACTTGTTCGCCTATCACAGCAGGATTACCTTTTACCACACGCAACATAGGAAAAACAACAACTGTAATATCGCCTGCAAACTCCTTGCGAGTCGCTTGAAATTCTACCGATTCTAATTCTGCTTGAAACAACGCTTTTAGTGCTGCCTTTACATGTAATTCTAAAGTTTCTTGAAGAGTCATTATTGCTTTTTTTAGCCTTTATAAAACGCTTGCAAAGATAGCAGTTTTATTGTTTTATTAAGGTTTTGATTCATCTTAATTACCTCTTTTTAAAGAAGCATAAATTCATCTATCAAAAATAAAAAGACAAGAACATCTGCTATGAGGTACCATAGTTTTGGATTCTTTAAACATTAAAAATGATGAGGACGGAAATTTGATAAAATTTGGTCAAGAACTTAGCAGCTAAATTTTTCAAAAAATCATATTTATTCTTATCAGCACTTCAACCTAAACAACTGACTAACAAGATACTACACAAAACGTGCCGTTCGTCGATAAAATGGTAGTTTTTCTATGATTTGTGCCGTTAATCGATATGTCATTTTTTTATTGAATTTCATCTGTCACTTCATCTAATTTATTGGTATTAAATCCTAATAATTAGTGTATTTGAGCACATTATGGCATTTTTGGTAGGCTATTAATCAATGTCCCAAACATTAATGAGGCTTAATTATCAAACATTAACCACGTTGTTATTGTTTAGTGTTGACTTACTTTTGACGTCCCTCTATAAAAGTTTCATACACCAAAACATTGCACTTCGTTTTATCAGGATACGAGGATGAAGCAGTTATTGACATTAGTTGCTTGTCTTGGTTCTTTCTTTCTTTTTTCTCAAAATGAAAGAATAGACGACCTTGCGGTAAAGTTAGCATATCAGAATGCAGACTCTACCAAGGTAGACTTATCGCTAATGCTCATAGAAGAACTCTACGCAATTAAAGATTACAAAAAAGCACTTCCCTACATTAACCAAACGGCTCTGCTTGCTGAGAAATTAAATTACACCAAAGGTTTAGCCGAAAGCACATTTTACAGAGCTTTAATCTATACCGAACGTAACGATTATTACAATGCCATAGATAATTACGATAAATCACGAAAGTATTATCTAACTATTAGCGATACTTTAGGTATTGCTAAAGTCAGCAACAGTATTGGGCTCGTTGAAATAAAACGCGGTAATTATGCCGTTGGACTCAAAAATTCCTTATCTGCAATTGAAATTTTTGAAAAGCAAGATTTAAAAGACGAACTTAGTTCTGCCTATAACAATCTAGCTGAAGCTTACTTTAAGACCAATCAAATTGATAAGGCTATTGACTTTAACATAAAAGCTCTTGATGTTAGAAAGCAAATTAATGACCGAAAAGGCATTATAGCATCCACAAAAAATATTGCTGATCTCTATGCTACTAGAAAAGAACATCGTAAAGCTATTGAATACTACGAAGATGTGCTAGAGATGTTAAATCCTACAACCGATCAGGATTTACGTGGAGAAATACTTCCAAAACTAGGTAGTCAGTATTTGGAATTTAAAGAATACACAAAAGCTTCAGAGTATTTAGTTGAAGGCTTGAGGTATAACCGCAAACAAGGAAATGATGAAGGTATCCTTAGAGCTTTGAATGCCATTGGGAACTTAAATCTTCAAAAACGAAAAGTAAAATTGGCAGAGCTTCAACTTAATGAAGCTTATGCTATTGCCCAAAAAATTGATAATAAAACGGAGCTTTTAGAAAACTATAAGCTTCATATTGCATTAGACTCTACGCGTGGCTATTATCAAAATGCATTCTTTTGGCAAAACAAATATTACGATTTAAAAGAGGAGCTTTCTAAAGTTAATCAACCTGTATTTCCAACAGACGTTGAACCTTTAGACTTAGACGACTCAAATTCTATAGAAGACCAGTTAGATAATTTTGAAGACAATGATAATAAAGCTACAACAACATCATGGCTAGATAATCCTTTAGTTAAATACGGATTACTTGCAGCTTTAGCAATCCTAATAACACTTTTATTGTTTAGCTTTTTAAAACGCAATAAGTACAAAAAATTACTGGCCGAACAGGAAGAAAAATTAGCCCAAGAGAAGGTAAGAAACGAAGCCATATTAGAGCAAACCCATCATCTTGAAGAGGTCAATCAAGTAAAAGACAAACTCTTCTCCATTGTTTCGCATGATTTAAAAGATTCCATTTCATCCATAAAAGCATTTTTAGATTTATTGAAAGAAGACAGTATTTCTAAAGAAGAGTTTAATGATTTAATTCCTGAGTTAAGTGAAAATGCTAATAATGCGTCTTCACTTTTATTCAATTTATTAAACTGGTCTAAATCGCAAATGCAAAGTTTAGAACCAAAACCTGAGCTGTTTAACATCCAAGATGTTTTCCACACCAAAATGGCATTGGTAGAGCAAAAAGTTGAAGACAAGCGTATAGTACTAATTGACGAATCTCAACGCGACTTTATTTATGCCGATAGAAGTATGGTAGAAATTGTAATTCAGAATTTAATTACTAACGCTGTTAAGTTTAGTAGAACAGGTGATGTTATTACGGTTTCTAACCAGGATATTAACGGTAAAGCTTTAATCTGTGTTGAAGATACAGGTGTTGGTATTTCTAGAGAGAACATTGACAAGCTTTTTAATGCCAATAAAAACTTTACAACTGTTGGTACCAAAAACGAAAAAGGGACTGGACTTGGGTTAACAATCGCCAAGGATTTAGTAGAACTAAACGATGGTAGAATTTGGGTAGAAAGTACCGAAAATGTTGGTAGTAAATTCTTTATTGAGCTACCAAAAGCAGCTCCGATAGCATAATTAAACCTTAGGCAAAAACACCTCAGCCATCATACAACGTGCACTACCTCCACCACAAGTTTCTATGGTCTCTAAAGAACTCGATAGAATAGGACAATGCTTTTCAATACTTTTTATCTGGTTTGGCGTTAAACTCTTATGTGCAGCTTCGCTCATTACCAAGTAACGCTGATTATTCTTACCTCTTAGCTGCAACATATTACCAGCAAATTGGTGCATCTGTGCTTCGGTAATTGAAATGATTTCCTTACCATCTTGCTTTAAATGCTTAACCACATTTTTGCGCTCCTTTTTATCGTCTATAGAATCCAGGCAAATCACAGCAAAATTCTCAGCCAAACACATCATAACGTTAGTATGGTATATTGCCAAGCGTTTGCCTTCAACCGTTTGATTAGCTGTAAAAATAACAGGAGTGTATTCAAAGTCCTCACAAAACTCAATAAACAAATCTTCATCAGCTCGTGGAGACAATGCACAGTATGCCTTTCTATTAACGCGATCCATTAAGATGCTACCTGTACCTTCTAAAAAAATACCTTCATGTTCCGCAGAGGTATAATCTACAATATTTTCTATTCTAAAACCTTCTTCCTCCAAGCGAATAAAAACCTCATCTCTTCGTTCCTTTCTTCTGTTTTCTGCAAACATTGGGTATTTAGCCACATCACCATTACTATGAAAACTCACCCAGTTATTCGGAAATATAGAGTCTGGAGTATCCATTAACTGGTCATCTTGCTCAACAATAACATTAATGCCAACAGCTCTAAGCTTTTCTACAAAAGCATCAAACTCTTTTTGGGCTTTAGCATTAATTTCGGCATTTTTAATATCTAAATCTTCCTGAAAATAATTGTTTACAGCAGTTTGTTCGTTCATCCTAAAATTCACAGGACGAATCATTAATATAGTATCTGTTGTTTGTTGCATTAATAGAATTTTGAAAGTGATGCAAAATTAGTCTTTTTTATGATTTGAAAATTAACTCTACGCTCTTTATTTAGTTAAAATCATTAAGTTTGAAGTACAATCTAATGCATCATGAAAAAACTCTTAATTCTACTCATATTTATTACCTCATGTTCTAATAAAACAGAACAAAAAAATGATTCTAAGTCTCATATAGATTTTACAACAGTTTTTGAAAAAAGTAAAGGCTTAGAAACAGCTACTTATGATGAAACTATTCAATTTTACACTGAGTTAGCTGAAAGCTATTCTGAAATTTCAATCCAAGAAATTGGCGAAACCGATTCTGGCAGACCATTGCATATCGTAACCTTAAACATGAACGATTCTGGTGATGATTTTAAAAAACTAAGAACTAACAATAGAATTTTATTAATAAACAACGGTATTCATCCAGGAGAATCCGATGGTATCGATGCCACAATGATGCTCTATAGAGATATTGTACAAGGTAAGATTGAAGCACCAAAACAAACGGTTTTAGTTACCATTCCAATCTATAATGTTGGCGGAAGCTTAAACAGAAATACCGGAACACGAACCAACCAAAACGGACCAAAAGCTTATGGTTTTAGAGGTAATGCTCGTAATTATGACTTAAATAGGGATTTTATAAAATCGGACACCAAAAATGCCAGAACATTTGCTCAAATATTTCATTTAGTACAACCCGATGTATTTATAGACAACCATGTAAGCAATGGTGCCGACTACCAATATACATTAACGCATTTGTTTACGCAGCACAATAAATTAGGAGGCAACTTAGGTGCTTATTTGCATTTAGAAATGATGCCTAAACTTGAACAAAAACTAACCGAAAAAAATTGGGACATTACACCTTATGTCAACGTGTTTAACCGTACTCCAGATGCTGGTTTTTCGCAATTTATGGACTCGCCACGCTACTCTACAGGTTACACCACATTGTTTAATACGCTAGGTATGATGGTAGAAACACACATGTTAAAACCTTATAAACAACGTGTAGAAGGCACATATGAATTAATGAAAAGCATGATAGAAATTACCGAAGAGGATGGTGAAAAAATAGCAGAATCTAAACGGTATCAGGAAAAAACTTGGAAAGCTGGAGCTAGCTATCCTTTAAACTGGACCATAGACACCACGCGATCTTCAACCTTAAAATTTAAGGGCTATGAAGGTGAAATGATTCCAAGCGAACTAACAGGTGCGCAACGCTTAAAATACGATAGATCAAAACCATTTACCAAAGATGTTACCTACCAAAATTACTTTGTTCCAACAACCGAAGTTACCATACCAAAAGCATACATCATTCCACAAGGATGGCATAATGTTGTAGAATTGTTAGAGCTGAACAATGTTGCATTGACCCAGATTGAAAATGATACAACTTTAACTGTAGAATCTTATAAAATAGACCTTTACGAAACCCGAAAAAATGCTTACGAAGGCCATTACCAACATTACAACACCAAAGTAAAATCATCTGAAGAACAAGTAACGTTTAGAAAAGGAGATTATCTGATAAGCACAGACCAAAAAGCTATACGCTATTTACTGGAAACATTAGAGCCTACTGCTCCAGACTCATTCTTTAACTGGAACTTTTTTGATACCATTTTACAACAAAAAGAAGGTTTCTCACCTTATGTTTGGGAAGACAAAGCCAAGCAGTTTTTAAGAGCCAACCCTAAACTTCAAATAGAATATAATATTAAAGTGAGTTATGATGAGGACTTTGCCAATAACTGGTATGCACAATTAGATTGGATACACAAAAAGAGTAACAACTACGAAAAGGCACATTTGCAGTATCCTGTTTATAGACTCAATTAACTCTTGATATTGCGAAAATTTTCAAGTAACTTCGTTTAACATTAGATATAAAACATTAAAACGATTTCATATCAAGTCGTTAGCCACAATATGAAAAATCCATGAGCATAAGTCTTAAGACACATAAAATACTTTGGGGAAAATCAGGAAACCGATGTTCTTTTCCCGATTGCAAAGTTGAACTCGTAATGGATGAATCTGAAAGTGACAATCCAAGTGTAGTTGGACAAGAGGCACATATCGTCGGAAAAAAAATAAAGGGTCCAAGAGGTAATTCATCAATGCCAATTGAGGATAGGGACAAATATGATAATCTAATATTACTTTGCAGTATACATCACAAGCTCATCGATGACCAACCAAATAATTACACTGTAGTTAAGCTTACTGAATTTAAGAAAAATCACGAAGAATGGGTATCAAAAAATTTATCAATCGACAAGCAAAAACAAAAAATTGAATTAGAATATGCACATATTATTGATAAATGGGTAGAATTAGGACGAGTAAGTGAATGGAAAACTTGGGCATCCAACCTACTCTGTTCAGGACAACCATCAATTAGAAAAGAAGTCTATGAAAAATTAAGAGAACTTCAAGAGTTTATTTTTACAAGACATTGGAGCGGAGAAATAGAAGAAATTGAACATGCCTTAAGGAACTTCAATAATGTTTTGAATGATTTTTTTATTGTATTCGATAAACATAAAGTCAAAGAAGATAACTGGTATGATACTGAACGCTTCTACAAAACATCATTCTTCGAACAACATGTTTATTACAGACTTTTAAACGAATTTAACTATCATGTAGACTTAACAGAAGACTTGGTCCTTGAACTGACAAGAGCTGGAAACAGAATAATTAGGGCTGTAAGAAACAATTTGTTTAGCACCTTCAGAAATGATGAGGGAGTATTAATAATTGAGTACGGCCCTACTATGGATTTGAGCTGGAAAACTGTTAGAACAGAATATTTGAATTATAAAGAAAAAGAGGAATTTAACTACATTAATCTCAAGGATTTTATGACACGCAGAAAGACAAGGTCTTACCACTTTGGTGAGGGAGAAAGTTTAAAATATCTATCTGAAAGATTCAATATGTAAAAAAATACTGTGGCTAACGACGGCTATAGTTCATTACGGCTGAAATTCCTAATCGGAATTTCAAGCCTTTTTGCTAAATTTATGGTTACGGCGGAATGATACTCGCGCACCATTCCGTAACGAAACCATAGCCAAAACCGTTAAACGAATCACCTAAAATTCAAAAATATTTATTTTTATCTCAATGTAAAACCAATCAAAAAATAATATAATTTTGTTTAAAATTTTAATAGCGTTATGCGCTCTAAATGAACAAATACATTGTTGTAAATCAGCCTGAAAACTGGAATTTTTCAACTGGTACTATCAACGTAATTTCCTCACAAGATTACCTTACTAATCCAAAGTATGCCCTTTTAAAAAACGCACGAATTTTTAATTTGTGTCGGGATTACTCATACCAATCCAAAGGCTATTACGTTTCGCTTTTGGCAGAAGCCAGAGGACATCTACCAATACCAACCACCAAGAACATTGTTGACTTAAAGACACTAAAACTGGTAAGAATCGTTTCAGATGAGTTTGATGACGAAATTCAGAAAAGCCTAAAAAACATAAAGTCTCGAGAGTTTACGCTTAGTATCTATTTTGGTCAAAATGTCGCTCAAAAGTACAAAGCACTGAGTGCTCAATTTTACAAACATTTTCAAGTACCATTTCTGCGTGTAAAATTCAATTACAACAACAAGTGGAATGTACAAGGCATTAAGGCAATTTCAGAATCCGAAATACCTTTGGAGCATTTCCCTTATGTTTATGAATTTGCCAATCAATATTTTGCAAAAAAACGTTACGACACCGTCAAAGTAGTAAATTACGATTTTGATTTGGCAATATTGGTCAACCCAAACGATCCTGCTCCACCAAGTAATCCTAAAGCCCTAAAAAAGTTTGTGGAGATAGCCGAAAAGATGGACATCTATGCCGAAATTATTGAGCCCAAAGACCTCTCTCGTTTATCTTCGTTTGATGCACTATTTTTAAGACAAAGCACAGAAGTAAATAACGAAGCTTACACTTTTGTCAGAAAAGCACAGCAAGAGGGTATTGCAATTATTGATTATCCAGATGCCATTTTAAAATGCTGTAACAAAGTATATATGGCAGAAGCTCTAAACAACGCCAATATCAGCACACCAAAAACAGTCATTGTTCATGCCAATAACCGAAATTCTGTTTTAGAACAAACAGGATTACCTTGTGTGCTTAAAGCACCAGATTCCACCTTTTCATTTGGTGTAAAAAAAGCTAAAACCAAAAAGGAATTTGATGCATTGGTCGCTGAAATGCTCAAGGAATCGGATTTGATTATTGCACAAGAATTTTGTCCATCAGATTACGATTGGCGCATTGGCATTATTGATAACAAACCATTTTTTGCCTGTAGATATTATATGGCAAAAGGCCATTGGCAGATATACAACTGGAAAGCCACGGACAAAAAAGAACAAGATGGAGATGCCGATTGTTTACCGATTGAAGACGTCCCAAAAAATGTGATTGATATGGCTTTAAAATCAGCTAAATTGATGGGATTAGGTCTTTATGGTATTGATATTAAAGAAATCAATGGAAAGTTAATGGTGATTGAAATTAACGACAATCCTAATATAGATTTTGGTGTTGAAGATGCTCATTATGGAGATGCGATTTACACAGAAGTTCTTTCAGCATTAAAAAAACGATTGGATTAATCATGGCTAAAAAATATCACTTATTCGAAGTTTATGGTATTGAGCTCGAATATATGCTAGTTGACACCAATACCTTTAAAATAGCACCAAAAGTAGATGAGCTTTTAAAGCTAAAAGCTGGTGAATTAACAGCAGACATTGAAAACGGAGATATTGCTTGGAGCAACGAACTGGTGGCACATGTTATTGAATTAAAAACCAATGGTCCAACGACAAGTACCGATGATTTGGCAGAGAAATTCCATAACAATATTTTAGAAATTGATGCGCTTCTCAAACCACTAAATTTACAGCTTTTGGGTTCTGCCGCACATCCGTTAATGAATCCAACAACAGACACTCAACTTTGGAAACACAGTTATAGCGAGGTTTATACACTTTATAACACCATTTTCGATTGTAAAGGACATGGTTGGAGTAATGTACAAAGCACGCACATTAACTTACCGTTTTACGACGATAAGGAATTTGAAAAACTACATGCGGCAATTCGTCTTATTTTACCTTTAATACCAGCTCTTTGTGCTAGCTCTCCAATTCTTGAAGGTGAAATTACCGGATTTAAAGATACACGGTTAGAGTTTTACAGAACCAATCAGAAAAAAATCCCTGAATTAACAGGTTTGGTTATTCCTGAAGCCGTATTTACAAAAGCAGCTTACCATTCTACCATTTTTAAACCTATAAAGAATGCTATAAAACCTTATGACAAAGAAAAGATTTTAGACAAGCATTTTTTAAACTCCAGAGGTGCAATTGCACGTTTTGATAGAAATGCCATTGAAATTCGTTTGATAGATATTCAAGAATGTCCTAAAGCAGATATAGCAATTTGCGCATTCATTGTCGAAATTTTAAAAGCATTGGTTAATAATGAATTTTGCACACTCGAAATTCAAAAAAGTTGGTCTCACCAAGATCTTTATAAAATCTTAATCAACACGATAAAGCATGCTGAAGCATCAAAAATAGAAAACCTAGATTACCTAAAACTATTTGGGCTAAAAGGCACTGCAAGTGCTAATGAGGTTTTAAAACATTTATACAAATCCGTAAAATCAAAACTTCATGAATCGCATTATCAAACTATTGAAATTATTTTAGAAGAAGGTACTTTGGCAACACGCTTGATGAAAACCATTGTTAGCAACACATCCGAAACCAATATAATCAACGTATATGGTCAACTTAAAAACTGTTTAATTAACAACAAACTATTTCAACCTTGAGACTTGTTTTAACCTGTGAGCATGGCGGAATGGATATTCCTGAAGCTTACGAAGCGCTCTTTACAGATAAAAACATTTTAAAAACGCATCGTGGTTATGATTTAGGCGCATTAAATCTGTTCAATCATTTGCAACCATTGGCAAATGCTTCATTTTACAGTACAACTTCAAGATTATTAGTGGAGCTAAACCGATCTATATTTCACAAGCAGTTATTTTCAGAATACACTAAACCGTTATCCAAAATAGAAAAGCGACAAATTATAGATACGCATTATTTACCTTATAGGTTTAGTGTAGAACATGAAATAGCCAAGTTAATTTCATCAAATAACCTTGTTGTGCATTTCTCCATTCATAGCTTTACACCAGAGTTAAATGGCAAAAAACGCCATTGTGATATTGGTCTTTTGTACGATTCAGGTATTAAAAAAGAACAAGAATTTTGTAAACAATTAAAAACTGAAATTTTAAAACAAAATTCTAACCTAAATGTACGTTTTAACTATCCCTATTTAGGAAAGTCAGACGGTTTTACAACTTTTTTACGAAAGCAATTTCCAAATGCTTATCTAGGTATTGAGATTGAAGTAAATCAAAAATTCGTAGTAAATAATACTATGGATACGGAAATAAAAGAAATTCTATTTAAAGTTATCAAAGGATTGCTTTAACATTAGTAGAATCGCTACACCAAAACTCTAATATTAGCATAGCTATTCTCCAAGACTTTTTTTGAAGCTTTATCATCTAGCCATTCTACTTTGGCAATGCCTTCATTTTCTTTTAACAGCAGTTTACCTTAAAAATTAATTTTCATTTCAAACCATAAGTCACTCTTACAGAATAAAATAAAACTCAATAAAGTAAGATTATAACTACTTTAGTCTATATTAGCTAAACTAAACCAACTAAAAAAATGAAAAAAATAATAATTATACTAGTCGCAGTACTATTAACAAACTGTAGTGGTAATGGCGATGAAAGTGAAGTAGAAGTTGTTACAAAAGAACAATTACTAGGTAATTGGCGATTAACTAATATCAATGCTAATGGAGATAACGAAGAAGATGATGAGTGTGAAAGATTGGATATCTTAAAATTTACTTTACAAGATGTTTATGTAGCCAACCATGGTTTTTTTGCTGGTAACTGCGCAATTACTAATGAAACTAAAACTACTTACACTTTAGACAATAATAACTTAAGTTATATAGGAAACCCAAGCAATCCAGAAGAATTTACTGTAGATGGTAAAGTAGAGATTATAGGTAACAATCTTACTGTCACTGAAAAATTTGGAGCTGGTGCTGGTCTAGAAATATTTATAACATCATATACCAAAATAGATGATATTATAGGAAGATGGCAATTAACTAATATCAATGCCAATGGAGACAATGAAGAAGATGACGTTTGTGAAAGAATGGATACTATTGAATTTTTTGAAACTGGCTATATTCATGTAATTAACCATGGTGCGTTAAATGGTGAGTGCATAGTAACCAACAATACATCTACCACATATACTTATGAAAACAATATTATCAGTTATATTGGAAATCCACTTTACCCAGAAGAATTTGCAGTTAATGGAACTGTTGAAATAATAGATAATGAAACACTAACAGTCACTGAAGAAATATACAATAGTGATAACGAATTAGAGATTTATATAACTTCTTACGAAAGAGTCAATTAAAAAAAATTGCTCATTTAAATGCAATTTTAATACTACACTAAAACTCTAATATTAGCATAGCTATTCTCTAAGGCTTTTTTTGAGGCCTTATCATCTAGCCATTCTACTTTGGTAATACCTTCATTTTCCTGAGGAAGCAGTTTTCCCTCAAAATTAGTTTTCATTTCAAACCAGTAAGTTATTTTTATTTTGTGCTTACCGTTACGCTTAAAAATATGGTAAGTTGTTGGTAATGGCCTTACAATTTTAAGACCTTTTACACAGGTCTCCTCTTCTACCTCTCGTATCGCAGTCTGCTCTATGGTTTCTTTGCCTTCGGCTTTTCCTTTTGGCAAATCCCATTTATCGTTTCGGTAAATAAAAAGCACTTCGCCTTTAGCATTGTAAGCCTTGCCTCCACCAGCAACAACGTTAGGTAATAGTTTAAGAAATCGCGGTAATAGTTTCTCTGGGTTTTTATCTATTAAATGTACAGCTTTTAAATCTGTAGAATTTAGGGTCTTAATCACCTTACCAATATTAACAGACTTTAAAAGGTAGGATTTAAAATCTGTTTCTTTTTCTGTTTCAGTAGTTAATATTATAGGTTTATCGCCTACATAAATGGTATACATAGATAGGGTCTGTTACAACTTTACTTTTGTAAAAATATTATTTTTTATGAGAAAGTATTTGAAATGAAAATTAATTTCGTTTTAAATTTCGTAACCTTCAAAATTCATTATTTTTGCATCATGATTTTTAATAAAGAAACCGCTAAAAAAACTGCCGAAGTTTTGTTGCAAATAAATGCAATAAAATTAGAGCCCGAAAATCCGTTTACTTGGGCATCTGGCTGGAAATCACCAATATACTGTGACAACAGAGTAGTATTGTCTTACCCATTAATTCGTAATTACATTAGAGAAACTATGGCCAAACATATTGAAAAGCACTATGGAAAGCCAGATGTTATTGCTGGTGTTGCTACAGGTGCAATTGGTGTAGGCGCTTTGGTGGCAGATTACTTAAACCTTCCGTTTGTGTATGTAAGACCAGAAGCAAAAAAGCATGGTCGCCAAAACCAAATTGAAGGTTACATAGAAAAAGGGCAAACTGTAGTTGTCGTAGAAGACTTAATTAGTACAGGAAAAAGTAGCCTTAATGCAGTTGCAGCACTAAAAGAAGCTGAAGTTAATGTAAAAGGTATGGTTGCCATTTTTACCTATGGTTTTGATGTAGCCACGAAGAATTTTAATGACGCTAATATAGAATTGCACACACTTGGTAATTACGAAAACCTGTTAGAGCAAGCCTTAGACACACATTATATTACTGAAGAGCAACAAGACATTTTAGCACAATGGAATGCCAATCCAAGCAAATGGAACGCTAATTGATATAAAAATGTTGAATCGTTTATTTGTTAAATCGTTTCTGTAATTTTTACAATTTATCAATTCAACGAATAAACAAATTAACGTAAAAACAATAAAAAATGAATTTACAATCACCAGAGGTTACTTTAGATAAATCTGCAGAAGAAACATTCAATTTCTTATCTGATGTTAAGAATTTTGAAGCATTAATGCCAGAAAACATAAGCAAATTTGAAGTATTAGAGGATGACAAATTTCTTTTTGCTTTAAAAGGCATGCCAGAAATTATCTTAAAAAAGAAAGAAGCAATACCAAACAGTAAAATTGTACTAGGTGCTGCTGGCGGAAAACTAGATTTTTCGCTAGTTGCCAACATTACAGAGGTTGAAGCTAACAAGACTGATGTTCAATTAACCTTTGAAGGCGAGTTTAACGCTATGATGGCAATGATGATAAAAGGCCCAATCTCTAAGTTTATTGAGACCTTAACTACTAATATGAAAACTGCTGTTTAATACAGTAAGGTTATTTCTTTTAGGTCAAAGCTTTTTATAATTTCATCTTCTGTCCAGACTTTGAGTTTACCGTTTTTGTGAACTCCTTGAATAATTCCAGAAAACACAGCATTATCAGAGGTTCTAAATGTTGAAGGCTTATCTTTTCTAAAAAGTAGCGATTCATATTCTGTCTTTAATACCTCATATTTTTTAGATTCCAATAATTTGAAATAGAATTGAAGCTGTTTTAAAATTTTAGATAATACTTCATCCTTATTGTAAAGCACACCTGTTAACGTACTCATAGAAGAGGCTTGTGGCAAATCATCAAAATATTTCTGATTTACATTCAGCCCAAAACCTATAATTGAACCTTGAAATTCGTTGTTTTTAATTACATTTTCAATCAAAATCCCACATATTTTCTTGTCTGCTGACAAAATGTCGTTAGGCCATTTAATGCGTAATTGCGGAATTTGCAATGTTTTAAGCGCATTAATAATGGCTAATGAAACAACCATACTAATGTAAAATTGATTGGCAACCTTAAAGCCCGAAAGCTTCTTAAACACACTTACAGTAAGGTTTTTACCTATTTCAGTTTGCCATAAGGTACCCATTTGCCCACGACCCTCAGTCTGTTGTTCTGCAACAACAACCGTAAAATCTTTAGGTAATTTGGCAGATGCCAACGCCTTAAGATAGGTGTTTGTAGAGTCAATGGCATTAAGTTTGATTATATACATTAAAATGGCAATTTTATTTTATAGTTTTCTTATGACAATTAGAGCTTACAAGAACTAAAAAAATAATAACTTTGCATAAATTTAATTCAATTTAATGACGAAAGAAAAAACCAGTGTAGACCAACTCATTACAATAATCATTGAGGGTATTGAAGAGGTTAAAGGAAAAGAAATTACAATTTTAGATTTAAGAGAAATAGAAAACACAGTTTGCGATTATTTTATAGTTTGTGAGGGTACTTCTAACACACAAGTAAACGCTATTGTCAATTCCATACAAAAATTAGTAAGTAAAACCATAAAGGACAAGCCCTGGCATATTGAAGGAACTGATAATGCCGAGTGGGTGCTAATGGATTATGTTAATGTGGTAGTTCATGTTTTTCAGAAACATATTAGAGAATACTACGACATTGAAAGTCTTTGGGGCGACGCTAAAACCACCCAAATAGAAACAAGTTATTAAACACAAATAGATTACCGCATTTGCGGCAACAAGATGGCAAAAGACAATAAAAATTTAAATAAAAAACCTAAAATGAATCCGTATTGGATATACGGAGTTATTATAGCGGTATTTTTATCCATACAATTATTTTCTGGTGGTTTTGGAGGTTCTACAGGAACACAAACTACACCAGCTCAATTTTTAGAATACTTAGAAAACGGTGATGTTGAAAAAGTTGAAGTAGTAAATAAACGTGAAGCAAGAGTTTATTTAACCAAAGAAGCGCAACAGCTAGAAGTTCATAAAAAATCGAAGCCTAATACTATCTTTCCTTCGGTAACACTTATTCCAAATTATAAGTTTGAATTTGGTGATCTTCAAAATTTTGAAAAAGATGTAAATGAAGTTATTAAAGAAAATAACTTAAGTACTAAAGTGACCTACGAAACTGAGCAGAATGTTTGGGGAGACTTATTACTTACTTTACTACCGTTTATTTTAATTATTGGTGTATGGATATTCATCATGAGACGTATGTCTTCTGGTGGTGGAGCTGGTGGTGGAGGTCAGATTTTCAACATAGGAAAATCTAAAGCCAAACTTTTTGATGAAAAAACCGATACCAAAACATCATTTAAGGATGTTGCAGGTTTAGAAGGAGCAAAAGAAGAAGTACAAGAGATTGTTGACTTCTTAAAATTCCCTGAAAAATACACCGCTTTAGGTGGTAAAATACCAAAAGGAGCATTACTTGTAGGACCTCCAGGAACTGGTAAAACATTATTGGCAAAAGCTGTAGCTGGTGAAGCTAAAGTGCCTTTCTTCTCTTTATCAGGTTCAGACTTTGTGGAGATGTTTGTAGGTGTTGGTGCATCTCGTGTAAGAGATTTGTTTAAGCAAGCTAAAGAAAAATCACCTTCAATTATTTTTATTGATGAGATTGACGCAATTGGTAGAGCTAGAGGAAAAAATAACTTTTCAGGTTCTAATGATGAGCGCGAAAATACCTTAAACCAGTTATTAACTGAAATGGATGGCTTTGGCACCAATACTAACGTTATTGTACTAGCTGCAACAAACAGAGCAGATGTATTAGATAGTGCTTTAATGCGTGCTGGACGTTTTGATAGACAAATCTATGTGGATTTACCAGATGTAAGAGAGCGTAAAGAAATTTTTGAAGTACACTTACGTCCACTTAAAAAAGAAGAAACACTCGATATTGATTTCTTAGCAAAGCAAACTCCAGGTTTTTCTGGTGCTGATATTGCCAACGTATGTAACGAAGCTGCTTTAATAGCTGCAAGAAAAGGTAAAAAAGCTGTAAACAAACAAGATTTCTTAGATGCTGTAGATAGAATTATTGGTGGTCTAGAAAAGAAAAACAAAATTATTACACCAGACGAGAAACGTGCTGTTGCATTCCACGAAGCTGGTCATGCTACTGTGAGTTGGATGCTAGAACATGCTGCTCCACTAGTAAAAGTAACCATTGTACCTAGAGGTCGTTCTCTTGGTGCAGCATGGTACTTACCAGAGGAGCGCTTAATTGTTCGTCCAGAACAAATGCTAGACGAAATGTGTGCAGCATTAGGTGGTAGAGCTGCAGAAAAAGTAATTTTTAATAAAATATCTACTGGTGCATTAAGCGATTTAGAAAAAGTAACTAAACAAGCTAGAGCTATGGTTACCATTTATGGACTTAGTGACAAAGTCGGTAACTTAACGTATTATGATTCTTCTGGGCAATCGGAATATGGTTTTACAAAACCATATAGCGAGCAAACTGCAGAACTTATTGATAAAGAAATATCTAATATTATAGAAGAGCAATACGAGCGAGCTATACAACTTTTAGAGCAAAATAAGGATAAGCTTACTGAGTTAGCTGAAGTATTGTTAGATAAGGAAGTTATTTTTAAAGACAATCTAGAAAAAATATTTGGCAAACGTGCGTTTGACAAAGAAGAAACAATAGCTGAAGAAGAAGAGTAACTGTCTGTACTGTATTATAAAAAACTTAAATTGACTATATGTTAATTTAAGTTTTTTTATATTTGATAAATTCATATATATCAGGATTAATAGCAACAATTGAATGAGCTTATTTCGTAAATTCTTTGGAAAAAAATCAGAACAGTCCGAAGAACACATACCAAATCAAGAGCGTGGCAAATACATGCCAGAAGTTAAGTTGCCTGCTGATGAACGTTTTACAATAAATTTTAAAGCCAACGGTGGGAAATTCTTGTATTGTGAAAACATGGAAGAAGTTAAAGAGAGTTTCAACTCTATCCTAGACGAAAACCAATGGCATGATGATAAAGTTTTTCTGATTGATGAACGTTTATCTGCCTTATTTAAAGACTTCAACCTTAAGAGTACTAAAAAAATTTCAGAAAGCTCATATTTTTTATCCACTTGCGAGTATCTTATTTCAGATGATGGTTCGTTGTTAATATCCTCAAATCAAATTGCTGAGAAAAAGCTTAAGGAATTACCAGAGCATTTTATAATATATGCTACTACGAGCCAATTTGTAGAAAGTATTGGTGAAGGGTTAAAAGGTATAAAAGAGAAAAGCAAAGCAGCAATCCCAACAAATATTACTACCATAAAGCATTTTAAAACTGCTGACGATAAAGATTTTTTAACTTACGGCAGTAGTTCAAAAAACTTGTACTTACTTCTACTAGAGGATTTATAATGAAGGAGCTATCTATAAGAGCCATATCTGGTGCTATATATGTTTTATTGCTCATAGGTTCACTATATTTTCAAACTGGACTAGTAATAATACTTGCGCTTTTTGGCATTATTAGTTTAATGGAATATAGTAAACTGATAAAACTAAAAGGCTATGCGCAATATGTTATATTCATCATTCTGTATGGTCTTTTTTGGTACATAACCCTTTACAAAACAACTTTATTTAATAGTGCTGAAGCTATTAATATATTATTGGTCGTTACTATTTTTGTAAATCTTATCTTATTGAAGGATTTATTCACTTTTAAAAAAATTCCGCTTTTTGAAACCAAACGTTATATTACCACTACGTTTTACTTAAGCAGTGGTTTTGTATTTTTGTTATTAATTGCCAATTTTCAAAACACCTTTACTCCGTTATTGCTTTTAGGAGCATTTATTTTGGTTTGGATCAATGACAGTAGTGCTTATTTAGTTGGGAAAAATTTTGGGAAACAAAAATTATTCCCAAGGGTTTCGCCAAAAAAAACGGTAGAAGGTTTTTTAGGCGGCTTATTTTTTGCCCTTGTAGCGAGTTATTTTATTGCCAAATATACCGAGACTCTCAATTCCACCCATTGGTTAATTATGGCAATTATAGTCAGTGTTTTTGGTACTTTTGGAGATTTAATAGAGTCAAAGTTTAAACGTCAAGCAGAGGTAAAGGACAGCGGTGTGATAATGCCAGGACATGGAGGTCTGCTAGACCGACTAGATAGTCTTATCTTTGCAGCACCATTTATATATTTACTTTTAAGTATTATCAATTATGTTTCATAAAGAAGGTCATAAAATCATATTCATTACGCTTGTAATTGTAGTTGGATCGTTTTTTTTAATCGATGAATTTATCACTAACGAATGGTTACGCAAAGGGCTAATGATAGCTGTGCTCATATTTTTTATACTCATTCTTCAATTTTTCAGAAACCCTAAGCGTCATACACATGCCAATGAAAAACATGCCTTATCTCCTGTAGATGGTAAAGTTGTGGTAATTGAAGAAGTTATGGAGAATGAAGTTTTTAAGGACAAACGTATTCAGGTATCTGTATTTATGTCGCCAATAAATGTACATGTTACCCGATATCCAATAAGTGGAAATATTAGTTATAGTAAATATCATCCTGGTAAATATTTAGTAGCATGGCACCCAAAGGCAAGTGAAGAAAACGAACGTACAACTGTTGTTGTAGAGAACGAAAGTTTTGGCAAAGTACTTTACAGACAGATTGCTGGTGCTTTGGCTAAACGAATTGTAAACTATGCTACACTAAATTCTAAAGCAATCCAAGGTACTGATTCTGGCTTTATAAAATTTGGCTCGCGAGTAGATTTATTTTTACCTTTAGATGCCGATATTAAGGTTCAACTTAATCAAAAAGTTCGAGGTGGTGAAAGTATCATTGCCGAAATGAAATGACTTCTGAAGAATTAAATATAGAATTTGAAGCAGCTGTTGATCGTGTAAACAATCATACAGAACCATTTCCTGCTGATTTTTTACTACGATTATATGCGTTTTACAAAAAGGCTACCAACGATTACGGAAGACCTAGCAGTAGCAAACCTATAATTAATGCTTTTAAGACAAATGCTTTATTTCAAGTACAAGATATAAGTGAAGACGAAGCTAAACAAGAATATATTAATCTTGTGAATAATTATTTTTTGTACAGAAAATAGAATCCCCTTTTTTATAATCTCAATAGTGTCTCCGGTAAACATTCATATGTTTAGAAAATAGTATAAGATCCAAATAATGATATTGCCCCATTGGCATTAAGATTCAGGTTCTTAGAGTCACGTAAGTTTTTAGTAAAATAATAATTTAATCCAATCGCGAACTTATCATAGTTTAAACCTACACCTGAATAAAAACTGTAGTTTTTTTCATTTTCCGCAAATTTAAATGGATGATTACTATGATTATTTATTTCTTGAGTATAATCAGCGGACATAATTATATTAGACGCAATTGCTAAATGAGTAAAAATCTGTGTTTTCTCATTAAATTTCATATAATACCTAACACCAATAGGTAATTCAATAAATGAAATAGATGATATATTTACATCATAATCTGCATCATAATTTAATTCGTGGTCTTTAACTTCTTTAGAGCCAGACAAATCAGAAAAGCTTTGGTAAATAGGAGAAATGAATATACTCCATTTATTATTATTTATTGGTAAAACCAACTCTAGTTCACCACCAAAGAAAAAATTGGTTTGACCATCAAATTTTATCTCATCCTTTCCTGTAGATGTACCAGTACCCCCTCCTGCACTCGGTGGTAAACTAAAACTATACTTAAAAGAAAGTTTATTAGTAATAGAATTATGAAAATTTAATCCAGCTATAGCTTTTAGCCTTAATAATGTTTTAGTTCTTTTGTCAAAAATATTTTCAGAACCACCTCCCTTGCATGTATTATATTTTGAGAAAAGCTTAATTAATTCTTGCTCTCTATAGTGTAGTTTCTTAAAATCTGCCAATGTTATACCATCACATTTTAAATTTGAATATAAATCATTCTTATACACATTAGAATTTTTCTTTTTATTCTCTTTGTCATTTTTGTTAGGCTTAGGCAATAGAACTAAACCTTGGTTATCTAGCTCATAAAAAAAATAAGACCTTTCGTTAAAATATTCATAAACTGAGCCTTCACCTCTTAACAGCACTTTAAAAAACACATCCTCTCCCTCATGCTTTATTACTTGGTAATTGTCATTTTTTATATCTTGAGTTAGTTTTTCTTTAACATAAAATAAATCTGTATCCAGAATTCTAAACTCTTTTATTTGTAGCATAGATACAGTTTGTACCTTATCGTTTTTATTTAATTTATATTCAAAACTATCTGGTAACCTATTCCAATCTTTATTTTTTATTAGACAGTCTACTTTTTGATTATTATTATAAATAAAGTAACCATTTTGAAAATTGACTTGGGAAAATATTGTCGCTGAGCTTAATAAAAGCAGTAATAAAATAAAGTTTCTCATAAAAACTAAAATCCTGGTAAAGGGGCTTTAAAAATTAATTAATGTTCAAAATATATCTACAAGCCATAAGTTTGCTTGATAAATATAATTTGCAATTATATATCCTTTTTTTTTATTTAAAAAATTAATCTCTAATCAAAGGCATTGTAGAGCAACGCAATAAACCTTCTTGCTTTGCAATTTCTGCATAAGGCACTTCTTCAACGGTAAAACCGTTTTCTCTCAACCAAGTGTTTAATCTTGTAAAATTACGTTCAGAAATAATAACATCTTCTGATATTGAAAACACATTACTGTTCATATTATACATTTCGTCTTTAGTAATCTCGAATATATTTTCTTTACCAAAGAAATCTACTAACCACTCATATTCCTTCTCAATTAAAAATCCATTTTTGTGAAGTATAGCTTTGCCCTTCCCTATGGGCTGGAAGCAACAATCTAAATGCAACGCATTTTCTTTAGGATCTGTGTTAGATTTTCTTAGTTCAAAGGCTTTGACAGTTTTATCTGGAAATAATTCTTGAATAGCAATAACAGCATCCATATTAGTACGTGCTGTGATATAATCTGAATAATCTTCGCCAGAATATGTACCAATAAAAATATAATCGTTCCAAGGCATTACATCACCACCTTCAACATGACACTCTTCTGGTAACAAAATTACTTTATCGTCATCTATTTGTTTTATGACATGCTGAATGGCTTCATATTCGCGTTCTCGATCTGGTAAAATATTAGCCTTTATAAGTTTATCTTCTATAACAAAAGCAATATCTCTCGAAAAAATTTGATTGTAATCTTCAATGACCTTAGGTCTAAATACTTTTACATCATATTTTTCAAAAACTTTAACCACAGCATCCATCTCCTTTACCATATCTTCTTCTATGGGATAAGTACCAGCTTTAATATGTTGAATAGATTTAGGGTCGTAAGCGTCTTCAATTGTTGGTTGTGGACCGTTGCTTTCTGCAGTTCCTAAAATTACTGCCCTAAGACGTGAAGTTTCGTTTTGTATATTTAGTTTCATAGATGCTCAAAATACAAAAAAGCTTCATAAAGATTATGAAGCTTTCTATGCTTTATGATAAACTATCTTTTTTCAATAGACTTAAATGGCCTATAGGTTTCACCAATATATAATTGTCTAGGACGGCCAATTGGCTCTTTACGCATGCGCATTTCACGCCACTGTGCTACCCAACCAGGTAAACGACCTAAAGCAAACATTACGGTAAACATTTCTACAGGAATCCCCATAGCTCTGTATATAATACCTGAATAAAAATCTACGTTAGGATATAATTTTCTATCTACAAAATACGGATCTTCCAAGGCTTCTTTTTCAAGACCTTTTGCGATATCCAAGATTGGATCATCTACACCTAAGTCACTTAAAACTTCATCTGCAGCCACTTTAATAATTTTAGCTCTAGGGTCAAAGTTTTTATATACGCGATGACCAAAGCCCATTAAACGGAAAGGATCATTCTTATCCTTTGCTTTTGCCATATATTTTTTAGTGTCTCCACCATCTTCTTTAATAGCTTCTAGCATTTCTAAAACCGCTTGGTTTGCTCCGCCATGCAATGGTCCCCAAAGTGCTGAGATACCAGATGCTAAAGACACAAATAAACCAGCATGGGAAGAACCTGCAATTCTTACTGTAGAAGTAGAACAGTTTTGTTCATGATCTGCATGTAAGATTAAAAGCTTATCTAGTGCATTGACTAAAATAGGATTTTGCTCGTATTCTCCATTTGGACTTTTGAACATCATTTTTAGAACATTCTCAACATAACCCAATTTATCATCACCATAATCTAAAGGTAAACCGTGCTTTTTACGCATAGTCCACGCTACAAGTACAGGAAACTTACCTAAAATTCTAACGATTGCATTATACATTGCTTCTTCAGAATTTACATCTACAGAAGTTGGGTTAAATGCTGTTAAAGCACTTGTTAATGATGATAACACACCCATTGGATGAGCTGACTTAGGAAAAGCATCTAAAATCTTTTTAACATCATCATCTACAACTGAATGCGATTTGATATCTGAATGAAACCTCTCTAACTCTTCATTTGTTGGTAATTCACCAAATATGAGTAAATAAGCTACTTCAAGGAAATCTGCTTTTTCAGCTAATTCTTCAATAGAATAACCTCTATATCTTAGAATGCCTTTTTCACCATCAAGGAAAGTAATAGCACTTTCACAACTTCCTGTGTTTTTATATCCAGGATCTATTGTTGTAACTCCTCCTGTAGCACTTCTTAGTGTCTTAATATCTATTGCAACTTCATTTTCTGAACCGACTACTAAAGGGAATTCATATTTTTCGCCATTAATTTCTAAGGTAGCTTTATCTGACATATGTTCTGTATGATTTTTAATTTTTAAGGATTGTAAAATTACAAAATATCAAACGATTTAGAAAGCGTATTTATAATCGTTTTAACAATTGTAATATTGCTATTTTCTATACAAAACAAAAGCGATTACCTAAACAGTAATCGCTTTAATATTTATACAGTAAAATTATAAACTTACTTCACCTTAAAAGCATTCTCTTGAGGAAAATAAGCAACATCACCTAATTCTTCTTCTATACGTAATAACTGATTGTATTTTGCCATACGATCACTACGTGATGCAGAACCTGTTTTTATCTGACCAGTATTTAGTGCAACGGCTAAATCCGCAATGGTATTATCTTCTGTTTCTCCCGATCTGTGAGACATTACAGAAGTGTAACCAGCATTGTGCGCCATATTTACAGCAGAAATAGTTTCTGTTAACGTACCTATTTGGTTTACTTTAATTAAAATAGAATTTGCTATACCGTTTTTAATACCACGAGATAAACGCTCTACGTTAGTTACAAATAAATCATCTCCTACAAGCTGTACTTTGTCACCAATCTTTTCTGTTAATACTTTCCATCCATCCCAGTCATTTTCGTCCATACCATCTTCAATAGATATAATTGGGTATTTTGATGCTAACTCTGCTAAATATTCTGCTTGTTCAGTAGAAGTTCTTACTTGTCCTGATTCGCCTTCAAAAATAGTGTAATCGTATTTTCCATCTTTGTAAAATTCGGCAGCAGCACAGTCTAATGCAATTTTCACATCATCACCAAAAGTATAGCCGGCTTTTTCAACTGCAAGTTTTATAGAGTCTAACGCATCTTCAGTACCTCCTTCCAAGTTTGGTGCAAAACCGCCTTCATCACCTACTGCAGTACTAAGACCTCTGTCGTGCAATACTTTCTTAAGGTTATGGAAGATCTCTGTACCCATTTGCATAGCATGCGTAAAGTTTTTTGCCTTCACTGGCATTACCATAAATTCTTGAAATGCAATTGGTGCATCACTATGCGAACCACCGTTGATGATATTCATCATTGGTAATGGTAATGTGTTGGCAGATACACCTCCAACATATCTGTATAATGGCATACCCAATTCGTTAGCCGCTGCCTTTGCAACTGCTAAAGACACACCTAAAATAGCATTTGCACCTAATTTTGATTTGTTTGGTGTACCATCTAATTCTATCATCATTTGGTCAATGGCATTTTGCTCAAATACAGAAACTCCTAATAATTCTTGAGCAATGACAGCATTTACATTTTCAACAGCTTTTAAAACTCCTTTTCCCATATAGGTGTTTCCACCATCTCTCAATTCAACCGCTTCGTGCTCTCCAGTAGAAGCTCCAGAAGGCACTGCTGCTCTTCCCATAATTCCACTTTCAGTTACAACATCAACTTCTACAGTTGGGTTTCCTCTTGAATCTAAAATTTGTCTTGCATGTACATTAATTATGATGCTCATTATGTTTGGTTTTAGTTAAGTTTAAAAATTGAATCTAAAAAGGTCTATATACTTAATCTTGTTCTGTAAAAAACCCTTTATATTAGTCAAAATTACGAAAATCTATAGCTTAAATCAGAACAAAAATTATATTTATGATTAATCCTTACTATAACGTTTTTGAAACTAAAAAAACGCAATAAAAGTTTGTTTTTATTGCGTTTTCTTTATTAGCTGTTTTTTATATTCTCAATAAACTGGTCAAATAAATAGACCGAATCATTTGGTCCAGGACTTGCTTCTGGATGATATTGTACCGAGAAACAATTCTTATTTTTAAGTTTTATACCTGCAACTGTATTATCGTTAAGATGTACATGGGTAATTTCCACATTAGCATTAGCCTCAGTTTCTTCTCTACTAATAGCAAAACCATGGTTTTGAGAAGTAATTTCACCTTTTCCTGTCACTAAATTTTTTACAGGATGGTTAATACCTCTATGTCCATTATGCATTTTGTAAGTTGAAATTCCGTTTGCTAAAGCAATGACTTGATGGCCTAAACAAATACCAAACAATGGTTTATTTCTAGCAATGATTTCTTTTGCTACAGCTTGGGCTTCTACCAAAGGTTCTGGGTCACCAGGACCATTGGACAAGAAATAACCATCTGGATTAAATGCTTCTAAATCTTCAAATTTTGAATTATATGGAAACACTTTAATGTAAGCATCGCGCTTAGCTAAGTTTCTAAGAATATTCTTTTTAATTCCAATATCCAATGCAGCAATTTTATAAGTTGCATTTTCATTTCCAAAATAATAAGGTTCTTTAGTAGATACTTTTGATGCTAACTCTAAACCTTCCATTGATGGCACTTCTGCTAATTGCTTTTTTAAACCTTCAATGTTATCCACTTCAGTAGAAATGACAGCATTCATAGCTCCATGATCTCTAATATAACTTACTAGCGCTCGTGTATCTACATCTGCAATAGCAAGTGTGTTATGCTTTTCAAAAAAGTCCTCTAAAGTGGCATCAGCAGCTGGTCTAGAATACTCAAAACTAAAATTTTTACAAATTAAGCCTGCTATTTTAACCGTATCAGATTCTACTTCGTCTTCTTTTGTTCCGTAGTTTCCTATGTGTGCATTTGTAGTTACCATTAACTGACCATAGTAAGATGGATCTGTAAATATTTCTTGATAACCAGTTGTACCAGTATTAAAACATACTTCACCAAAAGCTGAACCCTCTTTCCCTATGGATTTACCATGAAAAATGGTTCCGTCTGCTAATAAGATGAGTGCTTTCTTTCTTTGTTTGTATTTCATGTATTGTGTTTAAAAAAGGTTTTGCAAAATTCCAAAAAAAAAGGATAAACTGAAACAGTTTATCCTTGTTATTTATTAATGCTTATTAACACTCGATAATCGAGATTTAAATAAAACGAAAGCCAGCATCAAATTTATATTTTCATTGATTTTAAATTTTACTCGCTTTGTTGTTAGCATTTTTATTCTTCTTCGTTTGAAGCTTGAGTTTCTACAGGAGGAGTAGTTGTAGCTTTCTTACCACCTCTTCTACTTCTACGTGTTGTTTTCTTCTCTGCCTTACCAGCATTGTAAAGTTCGTTGTAATCCACTAACTCTATCATTGCCATATCAGCATTATCACCAAGTCTGTTACCCAATTTGATGATACGTGTGTATCCTCCTGGGCGATCACCAATCTTAGGTGCTACATCTCTAAACAATTCTGCAACAGCATCTTTTTGTCTAAGTTTAGCCATTACAATACGTCTGTTATGCGTTGTATCAGTTTTTGATTTCGTAATCATCGGCTCAACAAACTGCTTTAAAGCTTTTGCTTTAGCAACAGTTGTGTTAATACGCTTGTGCTCTATTAAAGAACAAGCCATATTAGCTAACATAGCTTTTCTATGCGCTGTTTGTCTACCTAGGTGATTGAATTTTTTTCCGTGTCTCATGACATTTGTTTTACCATCTTGCTACCAGACTCTTTATTTGAGGAGCAAAATATGATTAATTTAATTTACGCTTTTAGAATTCCTATTTACGATTTTTAAGTAACGTAATTGTACTTCGTAAATCTTAAATCAAAAATTCCTTAGTCTTTATCTAATTTATATTTACTTAAATCCATTCCGAAGTTAAGACCCTTTACATTTACCAGTTCTTCTAGCTCAGTTAAAGACTTCTTACCAAAGTTTCTGAATTTCATTAAATCATTTTTATTGAATGATACTAAGTCACCTAAAGTATCAACTTCTGCAGCTTTTAAACAGTTAAGTGCACGTACAGAAAGATCCATATCAACTAATTTAGTTTTCAATAGTTGTCTCATATGAAGTGACTCTTCATCATAAGTTTCAGTCTGTGCAATTTCATCAGCTTCTAAGGTGATACGCTCATCAGAGAATAACATGAAGTGGTGAATTAATATTTTAGCAGCTTCTGTTAAAGCATCTTTAGGATTGATAGATCCATCAGTTTGAATTTCGAAAACTAATTTTTCGTAATCCGTCTTTTGCTCAACACGGAAGTTTTCAATACTGTATTTTACATTCTTTATTGGAGTGTAAATTGAATCTGTAAAGATAGTTCCGATTGGTGCAGACGCTTTTTTATTTTCTTCTGCAGGAACATAACCTCTACCTTTTTCAATAGTAAGTTCCATATTGATGTTTACTTTAGGATCTAAGTTACAGATTACTAAATCTGTATTTAATACTTGGAATCCAGAAATAAACTTCTGAAAATCACCTGCAGTGATTTGATCTTGTCCTGAAATAGAAATAGTAACCGTTTCGTTATCTATTTCATCTATTTGACGCTTAAAGTTTACTTGCTTTAAGTTTAAGATCATTTCAGTAACATCTTCAACTACACCAGAAATTGTAGAAAACTCATGATCTACACCTTCTATTCTAACTGAAGTTATTGCAAAACCTTCTAAAGAAGATAATAATACTCTACGTAAAGCATTACCTACTGTTAATCCGTATCCTGGTTCTAAAGGTCTGAATTCAAACTTACCTTCGAAATCAGTAGAATCAATCATGATTACTTTATCGGGCTTCTGAAAATTTAATATTGCCATTTTTCTTCGTTTTAATTGTTATTTAGTTGCGCGGTTTATAGGTTTGAAGAATACCAATAAACCCTTTGGCTAAACACCAATATGATTAATTTATTATTTAGAGTAAAGTTCAACGATAAATTGCTCGTTGATTTGCTCAGGGATTTGAATTCTTGCAGGAACAGAAACATAAGTTCCTTCCATTTTATCGTTGTTCCAAGTAATCCATTCGTAAACATTACTAGAATTAGCCAATGAATTCTGAATAGTCTCTAAAGATTTTGATTTTTCTCTAACACCTACAACATCACCAGCTTTTAATTGGTAAGAAGGAATGTTTACCTTTTCTCCATTTACTGTGATGTGTCTGTGAGATACTAATTGTCTAGCACCACTACGTGTTGGAGCAATACCCATTCTGAAAACAACGTTATCTAAACGTGATTCACAAAATTGTAATAAAACCTCACCTGTAATACCTTGAGCCGCAGTTGCTCTTTTAAACATGTTTCTGAATTGACGCTCTAAAATACCATAAGTATATTTAGCTTTTTGCTTTTCCATTAACTGGATTGCATATTCAGATTTTTTTCCACGACGACGGTTGTTTCCGTGCTGTCCTGGAGGATAGTTTCTTTTTTCGAAGGCTTTATCGTCTCCGAAGATCGCTTGTCCAAATTTACGAGCGATTTTAGTTTTAGGACCAGTATATCTTGCCATTTTTAATTTGTTATGAGAGTAATTGTAAAATTAAGGTCTTAAGCTTATCCTTCTACAACTGTTAACCTCTCGTTGATACTTATTTAATTTTTTTCAGTTTGCAAATTTACACAAAATAAACTAATATCAATACATGTATCGATATTAGTTTATTATATAAATCTCTAACAGAGAACCTGAAACAAATTCAGATTAAACTCTACGTCTTTTAGGAGGACGACAACCGTTATGTGGTAATGGAGTAACATCGATAATTTCTGATACTTCAATACCTGAGTTGTGTATAGATCTGATAGCAGATTCTCTACCGTTACCAGGACCTTTTACGTATACTTTTACTTTCTTTAAACCAGCTTCTTTTGCTACTGCTGAAGCATCTTCTGCAGCTAATTGAGCAGCATAAGGAGTGTTCTTTTTAGAACCTCTAAAGCCCATTTTACCAGCTGATGACCAAGAAATAACGTCACCTTTTTTGTTTGTTAAAGATATAATGATGTTGTTGAAAGATGCTGTGATATGCGCCTCACCAATTGCATCAACAATTACTTTACGTTTTTTTGTACTTGACTTTGCCATGTTTTTTAGTTTCTAGTTGTTAGCTTTAGTTGTTAGAATCCTAAACTTTTACATTTCAGGCAGATTCATCTAACGTCTAAACTAATGACTAATGTCTGTTATTATTTAGTTACTTTTTTCTTGTTAGCAACCGTTTTTCTTCTACCTTTTCTTGTACGAGAGTTGTTCTTAGTACGCTGTCCTCTTAAAGGAAGACCAGCTCTATGACGAATACCTCTGTAACATCCAATATCCATTAATCGCTTAATGTTCAATTGTGTTTCAGAACGTAATTCACCTTCGATTTTAAAAGTACCAACAGCTTCACGAATCGCTCCGATTTCGTCGTCAGTCCAATCTTGTACTTTTGTACTTTCGTCAACTTTAGCAGTTTCTAAAATTTCTTTAGCTCTACTTCTACCTATTCCATAGATATAGGTTAAGGATACTACTCCTCTTTTTTGTTTTGGTATGTCTACACCTGCAATTCTTGCCATATAATTTAGTTTTTAGCTGTTAGCTTTTAGTTGTTAGAATCCTAAACCTTTCGATTTCGAACAGATTCATCTAACTACTAATTACTAATGACTTCTTTACTTTTTTATCCTTGTCTTTGTTTAAATCTAGGATTCTTTTTGTTTATTACGTAAAGTCTCCCTTTGCGTCGTACTAATTTACAATCAGCACTTCTCTTTTTAACTGATGCTCTTACTTTCATCTTGTTAGTATCTATAAGTTATGCGAGCCTTAGTTAAATCATAAGGACTCATTTCTAATTTTACTTTGTCTCCTGGTAATAATTTAATATAATGCATACGCATTTTACCAGAAATATGTGCAGTCACAATGTGACCATTTTCTAATTCTACACGAAACATTGCATTAGATAATGCTTCTATTATCGTTCCGTCTTGTTCTATTGCTGCTTGCTTTGCCATAAATAATTTTTAGTATTCAATTCTCAATTAGCAAATACCTTACCGTTTTTTTTGAATTGAACTCTTTAAATTAATTTTTTAGTTATGCGGTAACAGATTTTCTGTTTTTACCGGTCTTCATCAAGCCATCATAATGCTTATTTAATAAATAAGAATTAATCTGCTGCATTGTATCAATAGCTACACCAACCATAATTAAAAGTGATGTACCACCAAAGAATAATGCCCAACCTTGCTGCACACCCATTAACTTTACGATAAAAGCAGGAAAAACTGCTATTAAGGCAAGGAAAATAGATCCTGGTAAGGTTATTTGAGACATGATCTTATCTAGATATTCTGAAGTTTCAGAACCTGGTCTAATGCCTGGAATAAATCCACCACTACGCTTTAAATCATCAGCCATTTTATTTGTTGGCACTGTAATCGCTGTATAGAAATATGTAAATATTATAATCAATAACGCGAATACTAGATTATACCAAAAACCAAATATATCAGAAAAATTAGTCTGCATCCATTGACCTGCATCTGTATCTTTTAAAAATGAAGATCCACCAATAAGACTAGGCACAAACATAATTGCCTGAGCAAAGATAATTGGCATTACACCTGAAGCATTTAATTTTAATGGTAAAAACTGACGTGATCCAAATACATTCTTCTCATATCCACCAGATGCTGTTCTTCTTGCATACTGAACTGCAATTTTACGAACTGCCATCACCAAGAATACAGAAGCTAAAATGATTAAGAACCAGATTACTAATTCTATCAGTATCATCATGAATCCACCATTACCTTCTAATCTTGAGAACATATTCTGTGCAAAAGACTGTGGTAATGTTGCAATGATACCTACCATAATTAATAATGAAATACCATTACCAATACCTTTATCTGTAATCTTCTCACCTAACCACATAGCGAATACGCAGCCTGTTACTAAAATAATTACTGATGAGAAGTAAAAGATATTTTCAGAAAATCCTGGCACTAATAAACTACTCATAGAAGCTGAGCCAGACAACGCTGGTACACTTGCTAAGTAGCCTGGTGCTTGTACTAAACAAATACCTATAGTTAACCAACGTGTTATCTGAGTAATTTTCTTTTGTCCACTAGCTCCTTCTTTTTGAAGTTTCTGTAAATAAGGAATCGCAATACCCATTAACTGAACAACAATGGACGCAGAAATGTAAGGCATAATACCTAATGCAAATACAGAGGCATTAGCAAATGCTCCACCCGTAAAGGCATTTAACAATCCTAAAATACCACCATCCATACCAGCTTGTAAACCACCTAGTTTATTGATATCAATACCAGGCAATACAACCTGCGCACCAAAACGATACACTAATAACAAACCTAAGGTTAGAATGATTCTATCCTTAAGTTCTGTGATTTTCCAAACGTTTTTTAATGTTTCTACTATCTTCATCCTTGTGGTCTTATAAAGTTACAGCTTCACCACCAGCAGCTTCAATAGCAGCTTTTGCCGTAGCAGTAAATTTATGAGCAGTTACTGTTAATTTAGCTTTTAATTCACCTCTACCTAAGATTTTAACTAGATCATTCTTTCCAGCTTTACCTAATGATACAAATGTTTCAAAATCTACAGTATCCTTAATTTTCTTTTCGTCTACTAACTGTTGTAAGGTGTCCAAGTTTATACCTTGATACTCTACTCTATTAATGTTAGTAAATCCAAATTTAGGAACACGTCTTTGTAAAGGCATTTGACCACCTTCAAATCCTAATTTCTTAGAATAACCAGAACGTGACTTAGCACCTTTATGTCCTCTTGTAGCAGTACCACCTTTACCAGATCCCTGACCACGACCAACGCGCTTTCCTTGATTTTTTACTGAACCTTCTGCAGGTTTTAAATTACTTAAATCCATTTTTAAGTTATATTTTTAAGCTTCCTCTACAGAAACTAAATGTTCAACTTTCTTTACCATACCAAGGATATTTGGTGTGGCGTCGTGCTCTACAACTTGTCCTATTTTTTTAAGACCTAAAGCCTCTAATGTTAGCTTTTGTCTTTTAGTACGGTTGATTGCACTTTTTACTTTAGTTACTTTAATCTTTGCCATCTTATCCTATCGATTATCCGTTAAATACTTTTTCAAGTGAAATACCACGCTCTCTAGCTACAGACTTAGCATCTCTTAATTGTAGTAATGCATCAAAAGTTGCCTTTACTACGTTATGAGGGTTAGATGAACCTTGAGACTTAGATAATACATCATGTACACCTACTGCTTCAAGAACAGTTCTAACAGCACCACCAGCAATAACTCCTGTACCAGGTGCAGCTGGTATAATGTTAACTCTTGCTCCACCAAACTTACCTTTTTGCTCGTGTGGTAATGTTCCTTTTATAATAGGAATTCTTACTAAGTTTTTCTTAGCATCTTCTACAGCTTTTGCTATTGCAGTAGCAACATCTTTAGATTTACCTAAACCATGTCCTACAACACCAGCTTCGTCACCTACAACAACTATAGCAGAAAAACCAAATGCTCTACCACCTTTTGTTACTTTAGTTACACGCTGTACACCAACTAAGCGATCTTTTAATTCTAATCCGCCTGGTTTTACTAATTCTGCGTTTTTATATTTTTGATACATAATGTCTTAAAATTTAAGTCCTGCTTCTCTAGCACCTTCTGCTAATGATTTTACTCTTCCGTGATATAAGTAACCACCTCTATCAAAAGAAATAGTTTCAACACCAGCTTTCATAGCTTTTTCCGCAATAGCCTTACCAACTAAAGCAGCAACTTCAGTTTTATTTCCTTTAGACTTTGCAATATCTTTATCTCTTGAAGATGCAGCAGCTATAGTTTTACCAGTTACATCATTCACGATTTGAGCATAAATTTCTTTATTACTTCTAAAAACAGCTAATCTTGGTCTTGTTTCTGTACCAGATACTACCTTACGGATTCTGTTTTTTATTCTTATTCTTCTTTCGTTCTTTGTCAATGCCATAACTTAATTATTAAGCTGATTTACCTGCTTTTCTTCTAATTTCTTCACCAACAAACTTGATACCTTTTCCTTTATAAGGTTCTGGCTTACGGAAACCACGGATTTTTGCAGCTACCTGACCTACTAACTGTTTGTCATGTGATGTTAGTTTAACGATTGGATTTTTACCTTTTTCAGTAACTGTCTCAACCTTAACTTCTGGAGCTATGTCCATAACGATGTTGTGAGAGAAACCAATGGCTAAATCTAATTTTTGTCCTTGATTTGAAGCTCTATAACCTACACCAACTAATTCTAATTCTTTGGTCCAGCCTTTAGAAACACCTTCTATCATGTTAGCAATTAACGCTCTGTAAAGACCGTGCTTTGCTCTGTGATCTTTCTTTTCAGATGGACGCTCTAATGTTATAGTACCGTCCTCGATCTTAATTTCAATTTCTGAATACTCTTGAGTTAATTCACCTAATTTACCTTTTGTAGTAATTACGTTATCCTTAACTTCTACAGTAACACCTTCAGGAATTGTTATTGGGTTTTTACCTATTCTTGACATAATTTCCTGTTTTTAGTAAACGTAACATAATACTTCGCCACCAACGTTTTCTCTTTGTGCTTGTTTACCTGTCATCACACCGTGAGACGTAGAAACAATTGCAATACCTAAACCATTTAAGATTCTTGGCATTTCGTTAGCTCCAGCATATTTACGTAAACCTGGTTTACTGATTCTTTGAATTTTTTTGATAACTGACTCTTTGGTGTCTTTGTTATACTTTAAGGCAATCTTAATTGTGCCTTGTGCAGAAGACTTGTCATCAAATTTATAACTTAAAATATAGCCCTGATCGAACAATATTTTAGTCATTTCCTTTTTTAAGTTAGATGCAGGAATCTCAACCACTCTGTGGTTTGCTTTCACAGCATTTCTAACTCGCGTTAAATAATCCGCTATTGGATCTGTGTACATAGTTTTTAATTTTAGGATATGGTTTTCGAAATTCTCGAACCTAAATCCCGATTATACAATAATTATATTGATAATTGTACAGAAGCTAATTCGCTTCCTCAATGTTACCAACTTGCTTTCTTTACACCAGGAATTAACCCTTTGTTAGCCATTTCTCTAAACATTACACGAGAGATACCAAACTGTCTCATATAACCTTTTGGTCTTCCTGTAAGCTTACAACGGTTGTGCATACGTACTGGTGAAGCGTTTTTTGGTAACTTTTGTAATGCTTCGTAATCTCCAGCTTCTTTTAAAGCTTTTCTTTTCTCAGCATATTTAGCAACCATTTTTGCACGCTTTACCTCACGAGCTTTCATTGATTCTTTAGCCATAATTAATTCTTTTTAAATGGTAATCCTAATTCTGTTAATAGTGACTTTGCCTCTTTATCAGTTTCAGCAGTAGTCACAAATGTGATATCCATACCATTGATTTTATTGATTTTATCAATATCAATCTCTGGAAAAATGATTTGTTCTGTAACACCTAGGTTATAGTTTCCACGACCATCAAAACCTGTAGCTTTGATTCCGTTGAAATCTCTAACTCGTGGTAAAGCTGAAGTTACCAAACGATCTAAGAACTCATACATTTGCTCTCCTCTTAAAGTTACTTTAGCACCAATTGGCATACCTTTACGTAACTTAAAAGATGCAACGTCTTTCTTAGAGATCGTAGCTACGGCTTTCTGTCCAGTTATTTTAGTTAATTCATCAACTGCGTGATCGATTAACTTTTTATCTGCTACAGCAGCACCAACTCCTCTAGATAATACTATCTTTTGAAGCTTAGGTACTTGCATCACATTTTTATATCCAAATTCTTCTGTAAGAGCAGGAATTACTTTTTCCTTGTACTCTTGTTTTAATCTTGCAACGTAAGCCATAATTAAATTACTTCATTAGATTTTTTTGAAAATCTTACTTTATTGTCGCCATCCATTCTATAACCTACTCTAGTTGTTTCTCCTTTAGAAGTTAACAACGATAAGTTTGAAATATGAATTGATGCTTCTTTCTCTACAATACCACCTTGAGGGTTTTGTGCACTTGGCTTAGTATGTTTCTTTACCATGTTTACACCTTCTACGATGGCTTTGTTCTTATCTCTTAATACTTTAAGTACTTTACCTTCAGATCCTTTATGGTCTCCAGCAATTACTTGTACTGTATCTCCTGATTTTATTTTAAGCTTTGTCATCTTATTTATCAATTAAAGCACTTCTGGTGCTAATGATACAATTTTCATGAATTGTTTATCACGAAGTTCTCTAGCTACAGGTCCAAAAACACGTGTTCCTCTCATTTCCCCTTGAGGGTTTAAAAGTACACATGCGTTGTCGTCAAATCTAATATAAGATCCATCTGGACGTCTTACTTCTTTAGCTGTACGCACAACAACTGCTGTCGATACAGCTCCTTTTTTAATGTTTCCGTTAGGAGTTGCATCTTTAACAGACACTACAATTTTATCACCAACAGAAGCATATCTTCTTTTTGTTCCTCCTAGTACACGGATAGTTAAAACTTCCTTAGCACCAGTATTATCAGCTACTTTTAATCTTGATTCTTGTTGTACCATAATTACTTCGCTCTTTCAATTATTTCTACTAATCTCCAACACTTAGATTTACTCATAGGTCTTGTTTCCATGATCTTTACAGTATCTCCTTCGTTGCAGTCGTTTGTTTCATCGTGTGCGACATATTTCTTTGTCTTTAACACGAACTTTCCATACATAGGATGTTTTACTTTTTTTACTTCAGCAACAACAATTGACTTTTGCATTTTGTTACTAGTAACTATTCCTATACGTTCTTTTCTTAAGTTTCTTTTTTCCATCTTTCAGCAGAATACAATTATTGTCCGTCTCTTTTAGTTAATTCTGTCGCAACTCTAGCTACAGTACGACGAGCGTGACGTAACTGAATTGGGTTTTCTAAAGGAGAGATTGTATGAGCCATTTTTAGGTCCATATAACTCTTTTTAGTTTCACTAAGTTTCTCTTGTAACTCAGCTGTTGAAAGCTGTTTAATTTCTGATTGCTTCATAATATACTTCTATTAAGCTTCGTAATCTCTAGCTATGATAAACTTAGTTTTTACAGGAAGTTTTTGTGCCGCCAAACGTAAAGCTTCTTGAGCTGTTTCTAATGGCACACCACTTACTTCAAATAACATACGTCCTGGTTTTACAACAGCTGCCCAATATTCAACGGCACCTTTACCTTTACCCATACGTACTTCAAGAGGTTTCTTTGTGATAGGTTTGTCTGGAAAAATTTTAATCCATAACGATCCTTCTCTTTTCATATAACGAGTAGCGGCAATACGCGCTGCTTCTATTTGGCGTGCAGTTATAAAAGACGAGTCTAATGATTTGATACCGAAAGTTCCATTTGATAACAAATGACCTCTTCCCGCATTTCCTTTCATACGACCTTTTTGCTGCTTACGAAATTTTGTTCTTTTAGGCTGTAACATTTTTTCTTTTCTTTAAAAAATTACTTTCTACGACGAGATTTATTATTACTATTTCCACCTCGTCCACCTTTACCTTTTTGTTTAGATAGACCAACTAATGGAGATAATTCTCTTTTTCCATATACTTCGCCTTTCATTATCCAAACTTTGACACCTAGTCTACCATAGGTAGTATGTGCTTCTACTAAAGCATAATCAATATCAGCTCTAAAAGTAGATAAAGGAATACGTCCTTCTTTATAGTGCTCAGAACGTGCCATTTCAGCTCCGTTTAAACGACCACTAATTTGAATTTTTATACCTTCTGCATTCATACGCATAGCTGCAGCGATAGCCATTTTTATTGCACGTCTGTAAGAAATTCGGCTTTCTATTTGACGAGCAACACTTGCTGCAACTAGATAAGCATCTAGTTCAGGTCTTTTAATCTCAAAGATGTTCAATTGAACTTCTTTACCAGTAATCTTTTTAAGCTCTTCTTTTAACTTATCTACCTCTTGACCACCTTTACCGATAATAATACCAGGTCTAGCAGTAGTGATAGTAACGGTTACAAGTTTAAGCGTACGCTCAATAATTACTCTACTTACACTAGCTTTAGATAAACGCGCGTGAACGTATTTTCTAATCTTATCGTCTTCGGCAAGTTTATCACCATAATCGTTTCCTCCGTACCAGTTAGATTCCCATCCTCTGATAATTCCTAAGCGATTTCCGATTGGATTTGTCTTTTGTCCCATATCTCTATCTTAGCTTTGTGTTTTATTTAATGCATCTACAACCACTGTTACGTGATTAGATCTTTTTCTTATTCTATGTGCTCTACCTTGAGGAGCAGGACGTAATCTCTTTAACATAGACCCGCCATCTACTCTAATCTCTTTAATATAAAGCTTTGCTTCTTCAACGTCAGCATCTTCGTTTTTAGCTTGCCAATTTGCAATTGCAGACATAACTAATTTTTCTAAACGACGAGACGCTTCCTTAGAGCTAAATCTAAGAATCTGAAGCGCTTTTTCAGCCTTCTCACCTCTGACTAAATCCGCTACTAAACGCATTTTTCTTGGTGATGTAGGACAGTTATTTAGCTTAGCAAAAGCAACCTGCTTCTTCTCCGCTTTAATAGCTTCCGCCATTTGTTTTTTACGACTTCCCATGATTCTTATTTTTTACCTTTATTCTTAGCACCTGCATGACCTCTAAAAGATCGTGTTGGTGAAAATTCTCCTAATTTGTGACCTACCATATTTTCAGTTACATAAACCGGAACAAATTGACGACCATTGTGAACTGCAATTGTCTGACCAACGAAATCAGGAGAGATCATTGATGCTCTAGACCAAGTCTTAATTACCGTCTTTTTGTTTGAAGCTACATTTTCTGCAACTTTCTTTTCTAGTTTATAGTGGATATAAGGTCCTTTTTTTAATGAACGTGCCATACTATCTTAATTATTTCTTTCTACGTTCTACAATGTACTTATTACTCGCTTTAGTCTTAGAACGTGTTCTATAACCTTTAGCAGGAATACCGTTTCTAGATCTTGGATGACCACCTGAAGATTTACCTTCACCACCACCCATTGGATGATCTACTGGGTTCATAACTACTGGTCTTACTCTTGGACGTCTTCCTAACCATCTACTTCTACCTGCTTTACCAGATACAAGTAATTGATGATCTGAATTAGAAACAACACCAATTGTAGCCATACACGTTGCTAACACCATTCTAGTTTCACCAGATGGTAATTTAACTGTAGCAAACTTACCATCTCTTGCCATTAACTGAGCAAATGCACCAGCGCTACGTGCCATAACAGCACCTTGACCTGGACGTAACTCTATACATGAGATAATAGTACCTAAAGGTATTTCACTAAGCGGCATTGCATTTCCAATTTCTGGAGCGATACCTGTTTCACCAGACACTATATTTTGCCCTACTTGTAAACCATTTTGAGCGATAACGTAACGTTTTTCACCATCTTGGTAGTTCAATAAAGCAATAAATGCAGTTCTGTTTGGATCGTATTCAATTGACTTAACTTCTGCAGGAATTCCTGGTTTGTTACGTTTGAAATCGATAATACGATACCTTTTCTTATGACCTCCACCCATATGGCGCATGGTCATTTTTCCTTGACTGTTTCTACCACCAGATCTTTTTTTCGGAGCAAGCAAGCTTTTCTCCGGCTTATCAGTAGTTATGGCGTCAAATCCATTTACTACTCTAAATCGCTGAGCTGATGTGATCGGTTTTAATTTTCTTACTGACATAAGTCTAATTACATGTTAGCGTATAAATCTATTGTTTCACCTTCCGCCAGTTGTACAATTGCTTTTTTAACAGCATTTGTTTTACCATGTTGAATACCAGTTTTTGTAAACTTGGTCTTTCTATCTGGACGGACATTTATAGTACGAACTTTAGCTACAGAAACTCCATAAGCAGCTTCAACCGCTTTTTTGATTTCTACCTTGTTCGCCTTTGTATTCACTTCAAATGCATATGCATTTAACAACTCACTTTGCATGGTTGCCTTTTCTGTGATTATAGGTTTTATTAAGATACTCATCTGTTTCTATTTACTTAAATTCGATTCAATTCCTTCTAATGCACCTTCTAAAAGAATAACTTTATTAGCATTCATTATTTTATAAGTGCTTAATTCTGAAGTAGTTACAACTTCAGACCCTTTAAAATTGCGTGATGACAAATATACATTATTATTTGACCCACCCAACACAATAAGAGATTTTTTGTTTTCAACCTCTAAAGCCTTTAAAACATTGACAAAGTTTTTAGTTTTTGGAGTATCAAAATTGAAGTCCTCCATTACTAAAATTGACTTATCATTTGCCTTAATACTTAATGCAGATTTACGTGCTAATCGCTTTACGTTTTTATTTAATTTAAAACCGTAATTTCTTGGTCTAGGACCAAACATACGACCACCACCTTTAAATACACCAGACTTAATAGAACCTGCACGTGCAGTACCAGTTCCTTTTTGTTTTTTAATCTTACGTGTACTTCCAGCAATTTCTGCTCTTTCTTTAGCCTTATGCGTACCTTGTCTTTGATTTGCTAAGTATTGCTTAACATCTAAATAGACTGCATGATTATTAGGCTCTATAGCGAACACTTCTTTAGAAAGCTCAGCTTTTCTACCAGTGTCTTTTCCGTTTATATCTAAAACTGCTACCTTCATTACTTCTCAATAATTACATAAGAATTCTTGTGACCAGGAACACATCCTTTTACCACTAGTAAGTTCTTTTCTGGAACTACTTTGTAAACTCTTAAATTTTGAACTTTTACTGTATCACCACCCATTCTTCCGGCCATCTTCATTCCTTTGAATACTCTCGCAGGATAAGAAGCTGCACCAATAGAACCAGGAGCTCTTAAACGGTTGTGTTGACCATGCGTTGCTTGACCTACACCACCAAATCCATGGCGTTTTACAACACCTTGAAAACCTTTACCTTTAGAAGTACCTGCGATATCCACAAATTCTCCTTCTGTAAATTGCTCTACTGTGATTGCATCACCTAACTTGTACTCCTCACCAAAACCTTTGAATTCAACAACTTTGCGTTTTACAGAAGTACCCGCTTTTTTAGCATGACCTAAGTCTGCTTTAGTAGCGCTTTTTTCTGTCGCGTCATCGAAACCTAATTGAAGGGCAGAATAACCATCCACTTCTTCAGTTCTGACTTGGGTAACGATACATGGTCCAGCTTCGATTACTGTACATGGAATGTTCTTTCCATTTTCATCGAAAATGCTGGTCATACCGATTTTTTTTCCAATTAACCCAGACATATTTATTATTTATTAATTATTACTATTTGTTATTTAAAATTCAAGGCTGAAAAATACGTTTCAGCCTTGAATTGTATTTTTTACCGTCTTTCCCTCGCTCGCAGCTTAGGACATGTTCACTTCGACTTCGCTAAGCGACCGAAGTTTTATAATTACACTTTAATCTCAACTTCAACTCCACTTGGTAATTCAAGCTTCATTAAAGCATCAATTGTCTTAGAAGATGAAGAATAAATATCTAATAATCTCTTATAAGAGCTTAATTGAAATTGTTCTCTTGACTTCTTATTTACGTGTGGTGAACGTAACACAGTGAAAATCTTCTTGTGTGTTGGTAATGGAATTGGACCCGTTACTACAGCACCTGTACTTTTTACTGTTTTTACAATCTTATCAGCAGATTTGTCTACTAAATTGTGATCGTAAGACTTTAATTTTATTCTGATTTTTTGACTCATTTTCTTAAGATTTACGATTCAACGCCTTTAGCAGCTTTTATTACTTCTTCTGATATGTTAGAAGGTGTTTCTGCATAGTGTGAGAATTCCATTGTTGATGTTGCTCTACCTGAAGATAAAGTTCTTAAAGTAGTTACATAACCAAACATTTCAGATAATGGAACAGTAGCTTTTACAGTTTTTGCACCAGCTCTATCTCCCATGTCACTTACTTGACCTCTTCTTCTATTTAAATCACCAACAATATCACCCATGTTTTCTTCTGGTGTAATTACTTCCAATTTCATAATTGGCTCCATAATTACCGCTTTAGCAGCTTTAGCAGAATTTTTGAATCCTAACTTAGCAGCTAATTCGAAAGAAAGTTGATCTGAATCCACATCGTGGTAAGACCCATCAGTTAAAGTAACTTTCATAGCATCTACCTCATATCCTGCAAGAGGACCGTTTTGCATTGCCATTCTAAATCCTTTTTCAATTGAAGGGATAAATTCCTTAGGAACGTTACCACCTTTAATTTCAGAAACGAATTCTAAACCTACTTTACCTTCTTCTGCTGGCTCAAGTGTAAATACAATGTCTGCGAATTTACCACGTCCACCAGATTGTTTCTTATAAACCTCTCTGTGTTCTGCACGTTGCGTAATAGCTTCTTTGTATTCTACCTGTGGTTGACCTTGGTTAACCTCAACTTTGAACTCACGCTTTAAACGATCAACAATAATATCTAAGTGAAGCTCGCCCATACCAGAAATAATAGTCTGACCTGAAGCTTCATCTGTTCTAACAGTAAATGTTGGATCTTCTTCAGCTAACTTACCTAAAGCCATACCTAATTTATCAACGTCAGCTTTAGTCTTAGGTTCAACCGCGATACCAATTACTGGATCTGGGAAGTCCATAGATTCTAAAACGATAGGATGTTTTTCATCAGACATAGTATCACCAGTCTTAATGTCTTTAAATCCTACAGCAGCTCCAATATCACCAGCCTCGATAAAATCGATAGCGTTTTGTTTATTAGAATGCATTTGATAAATACGAGAGATACGCTCTTTCTTACCTGAACGGTTGTTCAAGATATAAGAACCAGCATCCAAACGACCAGAATACGCTCTAAAGAAAGCTAAACGACCTACGAATGGATCTGTAGCAATCTTAAATGCTAATGCAGCAAAAGGCTCCTTTACATCTGGCTTACGAATTTCTTCTTTCTCAGTATCTGGATTAACACCTACAATACCTTCCTTATCCACTGGAGAAGGCAAGTAACGACAAACAGCATCTAGTAAGAACTGTACACCTTTGTTTTTGAAGGCTGACCCACAAATCATTGGAATAATAGACATATCCATTACAGCAGCTCTAAGTGCAGCGTGCACTTCATCTTCTGTGATAGAGTCTTCATCCTCCATATATTTTTCTAACAGATTCTCATCATAAGCAGCAACCTCTTCAATAAGTTTACCTCTTAATTCCGCAGCTTCTGCCTTTAATTCTTCAGGAATATCAATAACATCAAAAGTAGACCCTTGAGTTTCATCGTGCCAAACAATAGCACGGTTTTTCACTAAGTCAACGATACCTTTAAAATCGATTTCGTCACCAATATTCATTACAATTGGCACAGCGTTAGACCCTAACATGTCCTTAACTTGTTGACAAACTGCCATAAAGTTAGAACCTTGACGGTCCATCTTGTTTACGAAACCAATTCTAGGAACTTTATAGTTATCAGCTAATCTCCAGTTAGTTTCAGATTGTGGCTCAACACCATCAACTGCACTAAATAAGAATACTAAACCATCCAATACACGTAATGAACGGTTAACCTCAACCGTAAAGTCAACGTGACCAGGAGTATCGATAATATTAAAGTGGTATCCTTTTGTTTCATCCGTTGGCTGACCGTTTTCTAATGGAAAATTCCATGTACAAGTTGTAGCAGCAGAAGTAATTGTAATACCTCTTTCCTGCTCTTGTTCCATCCAGTCCATAGTAGCCGCACCATCATGTACTTCACCTATTTTGTGAGATACACCTGTATAATAAAGGATACGCTCTGTCGTAGTTGTTTTACCTGCATCAATATGTGCAGCAATACCTATATTTCTTGTATATTTTAAATCTCTTTGTGCCATTCTAATTAAAATCTAAAGTGTGAGAATGCTTTGTTTGCTTCAGCCATTTTATGAGTATCAACTCTTTTCTTAACAGCTGCACCTTCTTCTTTAGCAGCAGCTAATACTTCTGCAGCTAAACGTTGTGCCATAGATTTTTCGTTTCTTTTACGTGCGTAGCCAATTAACCACTTCATCGCTGTAGAAACTTTACGGTCTGGACGAATTTGCATTGGTATTTGAAATGTAGCACCACCAACACGACGACTACGTACTTCTACGTGAGGCATCACATTAGATAAAGCTTCTTTCCAAATTTCTAAAGCTGTTTTTTCGTCATCATTCTTTTTCTCCTCAACAATATCAATTGCATCGTAGAATACTTTAAAAGCCACAGACTTCTTACCATCCCACATCATCATGTTAACAAAACGTGTTACTAACTGATCGTTAAATCTTGGATCTGGTAAAAGCGGTCTCTTTTTTGCTGCTCTTTTTCTCATGTCTTCTTCTTAAAGTTTTAAATTACTTTTTAGGGCGTTTTGCACCATACTTAGATCTACGTTGCGTGCGACCAGCAACACCTGCTGTATCTAATGCACCACGAACGATGTGATATCTAACACCTGGCAAATCTTTTACCCTTCCACCTCTAACCAATACTATCGAGTGCTCTTGTAGGTTGTGACCTTCTCCACCGATGTATGCATTTACTTCGTTTCCGTTTGTTAAACGAACCCTTGCTACCTTACGCATTGCTGAGTTAGGTTTTTTAGGTGTCGTTGTATAAACACGAGTACATACACCACGTCTTTGAGGACACGAATCTAAAGCAGCCGATTTACTCTTCTTGGTTATTTTGGCTCTTCCTTTTCGTACTAATTGTGAAATTGTTGGCATATATTTCTATATAAAATTTTATTAACCCTCACTTTTGAGGGCTGCAAAGGTAGAAATATATATTTATAATTCAAACACTTGGGAATTTATTTTTTAAAGAAATATTACAATTCATTTTATACATATATATAATGGTCTATTTTTACGTTAATAAAAAAGAATCAAGACGATTATATCCAAGAATCAAGACTTACCAATAAATGTTTAAATTCCGTTGTTTCATTTTCATAGTTTTAGCATTGATTTATACAAATCAAACTAGTGCTCAGATATTGAATCTTGAAGTAATTGGCGAAAACGAAAATAAAACCGCTGCTATTGATTCTGTTGGATACGAAACCACCTTTGATAATTATCTAAATCTTGAAACAGAGCTAAACACCCTAAAAGCCAAGCTAACAAGATTGGGTTATATTGATACTACTCTAGACAGTATAACCAAACATAACGACACACTCTTTAGAGCACAACTTTTTTTAGGCACTAAAATCAATAGAATACAAATTAATTACGATTCTAACTTTAATACGGAATTATTAAATTTTATCAATCACACCAAAGGAAATGATTTTTTTGAATTAGATATATCTCAGCTTGAAGCTTCATTAAATGAACTAAACTCTAAGATTGCTGAACAAGGCGATCCATTTTCTACATTACAATTAATTAATCTAACTAAGTTAAACTCTAATTTAATTTTAGCTGATTTAAAAATTGTAACAAATCAAAAAAGGCAAATCGATAAGATTATTGTGAAGGGTTATGAAAAATTCCCTCAATCTTATATTAAAAGGTTTTTGAAATTAAAACCTGGAAAATCCTTTAACTTAAATGCTATTAAAGAAAAGGTTGAATTATTAGAAGATTTACGCTTTGCTAGCAATATTCGAGATCCAGAAGTGTTATTTACTCAAGATTCCACTACTCTATATTTATATATAGAAAAAGTACGTACAAATAATTTTGATGGTTTCTTAGGCTTTGGCACAAATGAAAACACCAATAAAATTGAATTTGATGGCTATTTAGACTTAAGACTCATCAATAATTTAAATTATGGGGAAACCCTTAACTTATTCTATAAAAGTGATGAAATTGATCAACAAACTTTTAGAGTCGATGCTAACTTACCCTATTTATTTGCATCACCAGTAGGTTTGCAGTTAGGACTTAATATTTTTAGAAAAGATTCTACATTTTTAAATGCAAAACAATATGCTAAAATCAATTACCAAATAAACGCACAGCATAGTGTAGGCGCCGGAATTTCTTCAACCAATTCTACAAACCTGTTAGATAATGACACAGCTACCCTAAATGATTACAAGTCTAACTACTACACCTTAAATTATAATTATACAAAACCTCAATTTTATGACCCTTTGTTCCCAATAAACTTTTGGTTTGAATTGTCATCTGGCTTGGGAAATAGAGAAAATGATTTTGGCAAAGAGAGCCAAACTATTTTTAATTTAGATACATACAAAATTTTCAATCTTAATATTAAAAATAGCTTTTATACCAGATTTAACGGAGCCATCCTAACATCAGACAATTACCTTGACAACGAACTCTTTCGGTTTGGTGGCATAAATTCAATTCGAGGGTTTGAAGAAAACAGTTTAGTGGCCAATCTTTATGGAGTTATTAATACCGAATATCGTTATCGACTGAGCAGCAGCATCTATGTACATTCGGTTTTTGATGCTGCCTATTTTGAAAATCAAATTACCAATGCTAAAGAAAAACTTTTTGGTTTTGGGTTTGGATTGGGATTGCTTACTAATGCAGGTCTATTCCGCTTAAACTACTCAAGTGGAAAATCTGAAAATCGACAATTTAAGCTGTCAGATTCTAAGGTTCATGTAAGTTTAACAGCTACTTTTTAGTATAAGGCAATTAATACGGTAACTTTGTAAAGCTATGAAAAGAATACCGTTATGATTAAAAATTTACTTTTTACACTATTACTTGCATTTAACTTTACTTTTTCTCAGAATACAATTGGAACAACTCAAATTTCTGAAGGAGTCTACGAAGGCTACACGCTATTTACAGTTTCCACAGAAACTTATTTAATTAATAATTGTGGAGAAGTCATCAACCAATGGACTAGTAATTTTCCTCCAGGCAATGCCGTTTACCTATTAGAAAATGGAAGTTTATTACGTGCTGGCAGAACAGCAAGCAGTGATATTACATTTGGAGGTCAAGGTGGTGTAATAGAGATTTTTAATTGGAATGGCAATCTAACTTGGCAATATTTTTATGATACACCGACAATGAGGCAACACCATGATATTTATCCCATGCCAAATGGAAATGTACTCATACTTGCTGCTACAATTGTAACCAATGCTGAAGCTATAGAACTTGGACGAAACCCAGACCTATTATCAGAAACTGACCTATACAATGAACAGATTGTTGAAGTAACTCCTGATGGGTTTAATAATGCTACGGTTGTTTGGGAATGGAATATAATTGACCATGTAGTGCAAGATTTCGATGCTACGAAAAGTAATTTTCAAGATGTGAGTTTAAACCCAGGTAAATTGGATATTAATTTTTTAAATGGAGGCTCAGGCAGTTCAAACTGGCTTCATTTCAATTCCATTAACTTTAATCCTGTTTTAAATCAAATTGTAATAAGTTCAAGAAACTTAAGCGAGATTTATATCATAGATCATTCCACAACAACTGCAGAAGCAGCCACAAGTTCTGGTGGTTTATATGGAAAAGGTGGTGACTTTTTGTACCGTTGGGGAAATCCTCAAGCTTACAAACAAGGTACTGAATCTGACCGAAAACTTTACGGACAACACTACGCCTATGTTATAGAACCTGGTTTAGCAGATGAAAATAAGATAATGCTTTTCAATAATGGCAATGGAAGGAGTCCTTTATTTTCTGAAGTTTATGTATTAAATCCAGAGACTGATAGCCGTGGAGTCTATTCATATACTCCAGATTCGGCATACGGACCTTTAAACCCAGATTACATTTACTCCAACCCTGTTAATCCAACTAATTTTTTCTCAGGAATCTTAAGTAGTGCGCAACGTTTACCAAATGGAAATACTTTAATTTGTGAAGGTATTAATGGTAGAATTTTTGAAATCACGCCAAGTGAAAGTATAGTTTGGGAATATATTAACCCTATCAATTCTAACAATGGAAATATTAAAATTCAAGGAGACGACCCATCTAATTTTGCCAATACCACATTTAGAGGTATAAAGTATGGTACAAATTATGCTGCCTTCAATGGTAAAGATGTTTCACCCGGAGAACCTATAGAGTTAAATCCAAACTTAACAGAATGTTATAACTTAAGTAATCCTGAATTTAAAAGAAACCAATTAATTGTTTATCCAAACCCTACAAAAAATACAGTTAGAATACGTACTGATAAAATCATAGATAAAATTGAAGTCTATAATATTTTGGGAAGTAAAGTTGGACAATCAAATACTAAGGTTGTAGATTTATCAACACAACTAGATGGCATTTACTTTCTGAGAATTTACTCTAATTCAAATACAATTAGCAAAAAAGTAATTAAAAGGTAACTACTATTCAAATATTTTATTTTCATTGAAACCTTTAAGAAAGAAGCTCCAATTTCATTACCACATATAAATATTTTTTCAGTAAAAATATCCAAACAAAATACACGTTCAAACTTTACAATCCCATATTCCACAATAACTTATTCATAATTTATTAAGTGTTTTACTTTGCTTTAAGCGAAATTTTAACACTTTCTATTTAAATTTATCATTAAATTTAACAATGCATTAACAAATAAATGCATTAAAGACTAACTTAAAATCAATAAAGTATGAAAACAAAGTTCAAGGTGTTTTTAACACTTTTTTTAGCATTAATTGTGCAATTTACATTTGCACAACAAAAAACAATATCGGGTGTTGTATCTGATAATTCAGGCCTTCCACTTCCTGGCGTGAATATTATAATAAAAGGAACAACACAAGGTACACAAACTGACTTTGACGGTAAATTTTCCATTAATGCCAACGTGGGTCAAGTAATTGTGTTTAGCTATTTAGGGTTAAAAACTCAAGAAATTACAGTTGGCGATTCTAACACCATTAATATTGTAATGGAAGATGACACTGCAGCTTTAGATGAAGTCATAGTTGTAGCCTATGGAACAACTACTAAAGAAGCGTTTACGGGTTCAGCCAGCGTTGTCGGTTCTAAAGAACTTTTAAACAGAAATGTAACTTCAGCAATTGCCGCCATTGAGGGTAAAGCAACAGGAGTACAATTTACTTCTACAAATGGACAACCAGGCTCGTCACCAAGCATCGTAATTAGAGGTGTTGGTACACTCAATGGTAGTTCTGATCCACTCTTTATTGTTGACGGTGTTCAGTATGAAGGTTCATTAAATACTATAAACCAAGAAGACATTGCCTCCTTCACTATACTTAAAGATGCAGCATCTACATCTCTTTATGGATCGCGTGCTGCAAATGGAGTAGTTATAATTACAACTAAAAGTGGAGAAAAAGGCGCCATTAAGGTAAATGCCTCTACACAATCAGGTTTTGTAACAAGAGGAATACCTGCATATGACACAGTGTCTCCTGGTGAATATTATGAAATCATGTGGGAAGCACTTAGAAATACATCTGCCGCAGGTGGTGATCCAGCATATGCATCTGCTAATATTTACAGTCAATTAGGGTATAATCCTTTTAATGTACCTAACGACCAAATCGTTGGTGTTGATGGCAGATTGAATCCGAATGCTCAGGTAGTCTATAAAACATTAGATTGGTTTGATTTTATGGAGCAAACTGGTTATAGACAAAATTTCAATATCAATGTCTCTGGAGGTGGTGATAATCACAAAATATTCTTTTCTGCTTCATACTTAGATGAAGAGGGTTATGTTGTTACTTCAGATTTTAATCGTTTAACCTCTCGTTTAAATGCAGATTTTGATGTAAGTAAAAGTATTAAGATTGGAGGTAGCGCAAACATTACACTAACCGAAGCAAGAGGCCCTAGTTCTGCAGGTACTACAAGTGTTGTTAATCCGTTTGGCTTTGCACAAGCAATGGGACCAATATATCCTGTATACGTTAATGATCAGCAAGGAAACCTTGTTAGAGATGCTTTTGGCAATCCAATTTTTGATAATGGTGAGGGCTATTCAGAATATAACATCGGTACCAGACCTCGTAATCAAGGACGTCATGCACTGCAAGAACTTCTTCTTAATAAAGAAAGTGATTTAGACAATACCTATGGATTTAGATTTTATACTGATATAAAAATTATAGAAGGTCTTAACTTACGAGTAACTTACGGAAGAGATATTAATGAAGGGCTGGAAAAAGAATATGAGAACGCCATTATTGGTGATGCTCAGCCTGATGGAAGGTTTAGTGAAACCCGTTTTAGAAGACAGGTTGAAAACTTTAACCAAATCTTGACTTACACGAATAGTTTTGGAAACCACAACGTAGATGTTACCTTAGGACATGAAAGTTTTGACAGAAACTACTCTGATTTTGATGCTTTGGGGACTATTGAGACTGTTGCTGGTCTAGACGTATTTGACAACTTCTCAAATCCTGTGTCTCTTGGAGGTATCATTACAGACAAGCGAATTGAAAGTTATTTTTCTAGGTTGAATTATAATTTTGACAACAAGTATTACTTGAGCGGTTCTGTTAGACGAGATGGTACTTCTGTTTTTAGTTCAGATTCAAGATGGGGTACGTTTTATTCTGTTGGTGCTGCGTGGAACATAGACAAAGAGAGTTTTATGGATAATGTATCTTTTGTAAATCGTTTAAAACTTAGAGGATCTTGGGGTGAAGTAGGAAATGACAATTTATTTGATTTCTATTTATATCAAGCAAGATTTGGAATTACTTCAAACGCAACCGCTCCAGCATATATTTTGTCAGACTTAGGTAACGACAATTTAGTTTGGGAGACCATTGAAAATTTTGATGTAGCACTAGAGTTTAGCCTATTCAACAACATACTTGATGGTTCTATAGAATATTATAAAAGAAACTCAACTGATTTATTATACGATTTACCAATTGCACCAAGTGTAGGTATTAATGTTCAGCCAAATAATATAGGTGACATGTATAACTCAGGATGGGAAATTAGTTTAACAACTCATATTTTTAACACCAATGATTTTAAATGGGATCTTACATTACAAGCATCCACACTCAAAAATGAAATCACGTTTATTCCAGAACCATTTATAAATGGCTCTAAGCGTTGGGAAGAAGGTCGTTCTCGTTTTGATTTCTTCCTATACAGAACTGCTGGAGTTGATCCTGATACAGGAGATCAACTATATTATGTTTACGAGGATAATGACAACGGTGATAGCGTACCAGTTTTAGATGGTGACGGTAACCATGAAACGACTAATGACTGGCAAGACACACAACGTGCTTACACAGGAGACTCTTCAATACCTGACTTACTGGGCTCTATTTCCAATAGTATTAGTTACAAGGGTTTTTCATTAGACTTTTTAATTACTTATGGAGTAGGAGGAAAAATTTTAGACAATGCTTATGCTAGCATGATGGTTAGCAGTAGCTATGGTCGTTCGCAGCATCCTGACATCCTAGATGCATGGAGAGAACCAGGAGATATTACTGACGTTCCTAGACTTGAAATAGGCGATCAAACTTTAGTGCAAACACAATCAGATAGGTTTTTAACTGATGCGTCATTTTGGTCTTTAAGAAACATTAGTTTGGGTTACTCATTTAACGAAAAAATTACAGAACCATTAGGTTTGGACAATTTAAGAATTTCAATAACTGGAGAGAATTTGTATTTAAAAACTAAAAGAAAAGGGCTTGATCCGCAATACAATATAGCTGGAACACCTTCTGGTAACGATTTTAACCCAGCCAGAATTTTTTCATTTGGTCTTAATGTTGGATTTTAAAAAAATAAATTATGAAAATTAGAATAAAAACTTTGTCATTAGCATTACTCATTTTTGCGATGACATCTTGTAAAGAAGATTTTTTAGAAACAGTCCCTACAGACTCTGTAACACCTGCTGTGGCTTTAGCAGATGAGGCTAGTATGCAAAATGTACTAAATGGAATTCACCGCGGACTCTATTCACAATCTCAAACCATTTTACCTGGAGGAGATTCAGCAAGAGCAGGTGATCACTATTGGGTACCTATGGGAGATGCGATAGCGGGCGGATTAATCCATTCAGCAGACGCAAATAATTTAGGTTGGAGAGATACCATGCAATGGAATGACCATACCTTGGAAACTTCATTAACAAACGAAATATTATGGTATCATCGCTATAATATCATTCTACATGCAAACCTAATTATTGACAGAATTAATCAAGGTGATTTAACAGAAACACCAAACTTACTTGCTATTAAAGGTCAAGCCTATACTTATAGAGCATGGGCATTGTTATCATTGGTTCAACACTATAGCAAAGGCTATTTGATAGGTAATCCATCTACAGACCCAGGTGTTCCAGTAAATTTAAATGCACAATCTACTGGCCCAAGAGGTACCGTTCAAGATGTATATGACCAAATAGGTTTAGATGTAAATGCAGCTATAGCCGCTTTTCAAAATGCAGCACCAAGACCAACTGGAGGTCCAGAAACTAAGTCTCAATTAAATATTAATGTGGCTTATGGTGTTAAAGCACGTTGGGCACTATCTATGGGTGATTGGCAAACTGCGGCTACTGCGGCTGTTGCTGCCCGACAAGGTTTTCCATTAATGAATGAAGCAGATTGGAAATCTGGGTTTAACACCAACGATTTACCTGAAGTAATTTGGGGTAGCAATGTAATTTCAACAGAAACTACTTTTTTTCGTTCTTACTTCTACCTAATGTGTAATACATTCAATGGAAGTCAAAATAGAAGTAACCCAAAAATTGCAGATAGAAGATTGGTTGACGCCATTCCTGATACCGATTATAGAAAGGATGTATTTTTAATAGATGCTCCAAACACTAATGCATCAGCATCAAATGGTGAAGGTGGCTGGGACAATAACACTAATCCATTATACACTACTGAGGAAGAATTTGATGCTGCAGAAGCTGCTATAAAGAGTCAGTATGGTATGACATCAGGCCATAACACGCATCCATATATGCATGTAAAAATGTTACAAAAAAATCCTGGCACTACAGATCCAGATGACATTATATATATGCGTTCTTCTGAAATGTATTTAATTGAAGCTGAGGCTAAAGCCATGATGAATGATATACCTGGAGCTCAAGCTGCTCTAGCACCTCTAGGAAACGAACGTGATAGTGCATATGATGTTACTATTTTCAATAGCCAAGCAGCATTAATGGATCATATTAAGTTTCAACGTGGTGTAGAATTATGGGGAGAAGGCTTTGGATATACAGATAAAATTCGTTGGGATGAAGGAATTGATCATGGTGCTGATGGTGGTTCTGGCGCAGCAGCAGTATTATACCAAGATGCTTTTGTTGTAGAAAGACCATCTGTTAATGACGATTGGATTTTTAAGATTCCTCAGGCTGAAATTAATGCCAACCCAAATATAGGTCCAGGTGACCAAAATTAATTTGTATTTATTTAGTAGTTAGTCTACTGCTACTTTTATGTAATCTCCAATGATAGTAACTATCATTGGAGATTCTTTTTTTTATAATAAACATATAATTTCAATTAGTAATAAATATCACTAGGTGTAGATTTCTTTATTTATCTTTGCCAGATGAAAAACGAAACAACCATTTTTGGTATTAGAGCTATAATTGAAGCGATTAAATCTGGCAAGACTATTGATAAAGTTTTTATGCAAAAAGGTCTTAAGGGCGAGCTTTTTCAAGAGTTAGAACACTTATTAAGGTCTGAAAGTATAAACTCGTCTTACGTCCCTATAGAAAAGCTAAATCGACTAACAAGAGGTAACCACCAAGGTGCTGTAGCTCAAATTTCGCCAATAGAATTTCATAATATTGATGATTTAGTAATGCAAGTTATTGAGTCTGGAAAAACACCACTCTTTTTACTTTTAGACCAACTGAGTGATGTTAGGAATTTTGGAGCTATTGTACGTACTGCAGAATGTACTGGAGTTACCGGAATTATAATCCAGAAAAAAGGTGGTGCTCCTATTAATGGAGATACTATTAAGACAAGTGCCGGAGCTATTTTTAAAATTCCAATTTGCAAAGTTGATCACATCAAGGATGCCGTTTTTCATATGCAATCTTCTGGAATAAAAGTTATAGCAGCTACCGAAAAAGCTGATGACTATATCTATGATGTATCTTTTAAAGAACCTTGTGCTATTATTATGGGTTCTGAAGGCAAAGGCATTAATCCTTCGGTTTTAAAAGTAGTGGACGCTCAGGCTAAACTTCCTATTTTAGGAGAGATAGAATCACTTAATGTTTCTGTGGCTTGTGGTGCATTTTTGTATGAAGCCGTGAGACAGCGCAGTTAAGCCCTTTGTCCTACGGACATTTCCCCAAAGGGGAAAATACCAACCAAATTACTTTTTCTTTTTCTTGAAGATATATTTTATTTCCAAAGTCTTGTCCATTTCGGCTTCGCCTTCGAGTTCGTCTTCAGGTAAAACTTCTATAAAGTTTCCATTCTCATCAAAATGACGCATAAAAGGGTCATCATCTTCATTATAGTCTGGTTGTTCCCATTTATAACGCTCCGGTTTTGCAACTTGTTTTCTAAAAATTAAAGCAAAAACCAATCCTGTGATTAACCCACTTAAATGACCTTCCCACGACATGCCATCTTTTATCGGAAACACATACCAAATCATACTTCCATAAAGAAATATAACCATGAGCGATAAAGCTATAAGTCTATAATGCTTTGCAAAAATTCCTTTAAAAAATATAAAACTTACTAAAACGTAGATTAATCCACTTGCACCTATGTGGTTTCCATTGCTGGCAATTAACCAAGTTAAAAAACCTGATAAAAACACACCATATAATATAACTTTCCAAGCAATTTTTTTATAGAAATAAAATAATGCTAAAGACAGTACAAAGAGCGGTATAGAGTTGTTATACAAATGACTGATATCTCCATGCAAAAATGGACTTGTAAAAATCCCTAAAAGCCCTTCTAACTTTTGCGGTCTAATACCAAAAGATTTTATCCCATAATCCACACGTACTTGGTACCAAAACACCAACCACACCAAAAACAAAATTAGTATTGGATATAGAACAACACTTGTAGAGTATTTAAATTGTTGAGATGACATCTGCATATTTTAGAACTACCTCTTCAAATTTATAACCAAAATGGCTATGTATGAAATATTGTCATAAGTGTTTGTAAAAATCAACTTAATTTTAAATGGCATTTTGTAATTTTAAACCATGAATACTCCATTAGCCGAAAGACTGAGACCACAACGTTTAGACGATTATTTGAGCCAACAACATTTAGTGGGTAAAAACGGTATGCTATACCAACAAATAAAAAGTGGTATTATTCCGTCATTAATTCTTTGGGGACCACCTGGCATTGGCAAAACGACTTTGGCTAATGTTATTGCCAATGAATCTGAACGTCCATTTTTTAAACTTAGCGCCATTAACTCTGGTGTAAAAGATATTAGAGAAGTTATAGACAAAGCCAAAAAAAGTGGCGGTTTATTTACGGCTAAAAATCCCATCTTATTTATTGATGAGATTCATCGGTTTAGTAAGTCGCAACAAGACTCACTTCTAGAAGCTGTTGAAAAGGGTTGGGTAACTTTAATTGGTGCCACAACCGAAAACCCAAGTTTTGAAGTCATTTCAGCATTACTTTCACGTTGCCAAGTTTATACTTTAAATGCGTTTAATAAAGAAGACTTAGAAGCGTTATTAAAACGTGCTATGCAACGAGATGATATTATCTCAAAATTAAATATTGAATTAAAAGAAACCGAAGCTTTACTAAGATTTTCGGGAGGAGATGCCAGAAAATTATTGAACATTTTTGAGTTACTGGTGACATCATCTGACCAAAAAACTATTGTTATCACCAATGACCTTGTGACTAAACAAGTGCAAAGCAAAGCGGCTCGCTATGATAAAACTGGTGAGCAACATTATGATATTATTTCGGCTTTTATAAAATCGATTCGCGGTAGCGACCCAAATGCAGCTGTGTATTATTTGGCTCGTATGATTGAAGGTGGTGAAGATGTAAAATTTATTGCTAGACGATTACTAATACTAGCGAGTGAAGATATTGGTAATGCTAACCCAACGGCTTTGGTTATTGCTAATAACACCTTTCAGGCTGTATCTGTAATTGGCAATCCTGAGTCTCGTATTATTCTCAGCCAATGCGCAACATATTTAGCAAGTTCACCAAAAAGTAATGCGGCTTACGAAGCTATAAATAAAGCTCAACAGTTAGTTAAAGAAACTGGAGATTTATCTGTGCCTTTATCTATTAGAAACGCACCAACAAAGTTGATGAGAGAACTCGGATATGGTGATGATTATAAATATGCGCACAGTTATCACAACAATTTTGCTGAGCACGAATTTATGCCACAGGAAATTGCTAATACCAAATTGTATGACCCTGGAAATAATGCAAGAGAGCAAGCACAACGCAATTATTTAAAAGCACTATGGAAAGAAAAATATGGTTACTAAAACTTTATATTAAGCTGTTTCTTATTTGACACTTTACCATTATTTTCAGAATAATACCAAAATCCATCTTCTTTATAAACTATTGCATTTTTATCTTTAACAATAAAGACATCATTGGCTGCAGTAGTTAATAGAACCATTACTATTTTAGGCTCTGAATCTACTAATTGATAGCCATTTTTAATGGTTTGTGCGTAATAAAATGATTCACTACTAACGGTTGCAGTTGGCTTTGTTTCTTTTTCTTCTTTCTTAGTATCAACCTTTGTCATTGACGCTTCTGATGGCTTTTTTGTCTCTTCAACTTTTGTGGTTTTTTCGGCTATGGCTTCAGTTTCAACATATTTATATTCTGCTTCAATAAAAGTTACAAAAGCATTTCTTAAGGCTTCTTGATAAGCTCTTTCGAAATCTTTTAACCGAGATTCGCCTACTTCAGATGTCATTATTATTTTACCAAAGCAATCTTTAAGTTCTATCTCTAGCTTTGTTTTAAAAAGACCACTTTTATCATTTGATACATCTGCCGTGAGCGCCATACATTTATTCTGTGCTAAATCTGCTGGCAAATCCTTTCCTAACACAAAAGCTTTATAGCCATATTTATTAAACAAGAATGCTGTTAACTCATTTAATTTATATTGACCGGGACTTTTCTGACATTCAAACTCATCCGAAACAATTATGTACTTATAGTTATTTAATTCATGTTGTGCTAATCCATAAAAACCCATTAAGCCAATTATAGAAAGTAGTGCTATTTTTTTTAACATTTTGATACTATTTTTTAAAGATGATTTACAATTTCATTTAGGGCAATTACCCTTTTATAGTTATGATTACTGTTATTGTTTTTATAGTCGAAATGAATAACATCCATTCCTAAATTAACTGCGCCTTCAATATCTGCTTCAATGCTATCTCCAATCATAACACTTTCATTTGCACTGGCATTTGCCAAATTTAAAGCAAATTTAAAAATCTTTGGGTTAGGTTTCTTTACTCCAACCATTTCAGAATTTGTAATGGTCTTAAAATAATCTCTTATTTTAGAGTTTGCCATTTTTCGTTCTTGTGCTTCTTCAAACCCGTTAGTAATGATATGCAATTGATACTTGCTTTTAAGATAATCAAGAATTTCAAAAGTGCCATCAAAAAGATGGTTAAATGTTGTTAAATGCTCTATATATGCTACCGACAAATGATTTATCATAGCATCTTCAATAGAGACTCCCAAAGCATTAAAAGCGTCATTTAGCCTCCCATATCGTAAATCAGATTTTGTTACGCGTTCCTCTCGATAAAGTTTCCAATACTTTAGATTTATGGGTTCATAGACATCAATAAATTCCTTTAGGTTAATATCAATAGTATTTAATTTAAAAATCTTATCGAATGTTAGCATAGAATTCTTGTCAAAATCCCACAGTGTATGGTCTAAATCAAAAAATACATGTTTTATACTTTGCTTCATTCCGCTGATTCTAATATTAAATTAAACAGAGATCTATAACTTTCCCAACGGCTTAAATTACTAAAAGTGTAGTTATGAAATATTGCAGTAAATGTACCATTAACAGCCTTTACTTCATCTATAAGTTTTTGCAAATGTTCTTTTTTATCTAGCTCTGATTGGTATTTCAGCAATGCAAAATCTAAACAGTGATAAGGGTTTATTTGCAATGGTGTTTGCACCTCATAATCTAAATCGTAAAACTGAAATGGCGTACATGTACCAGCTCTAAAACCAAGTGTATCAATATAACCCATTGTAAAGTCTTGGTTTATTTCTAGCTCTACCAAATTTCTGTAAGATTGTGGTAAGTTTAATTTAGAAAACGAATGTCTTACTGCTTTTAAATCGGTATTAATTATGGCCTCCATTTTTTGTTTTTCTTTTTTGAGAATAGCAATATCCTCCAAAGCAAAATAAGACACTTTAATACCCACATTACAATAATCTGCAATAGATTTTATAAGTGATACAAACTCTTTTTTATTGGTATTGATGTTTTTATCGTAGGTTGAATAATCGCCAATTAAAAACAAAACCATAAACTTAAAATCACTTTGTTTCTGTTTAGTAATAATCCATTTAAACGTATCATAAGGGTCGCGTTTAAAACCCATTAACACCAAATAACGTTGATATAATTGTTTTAATTTTAAACGTCCTATATCATTAAACGTACCACCTATTGTACGTAATATACCTTTTTTCCTAAAAAAGAATGCCATTGGAACATCGATGACAGGTTGTATTTTGTATTGCCGTTCTGGAAACTCAAAATCTGGAAAACGTTCTAGCAACACTTCTCTAAGCTTATATGCCCATATATCTACAACAGGTTGGTTTAAAAATCGATGGTTATACGCTAAGCTTTCCTTTGCCATAAATCTGCCAAACTCATCCTTTACATGCGGCATATATTCTTCGTACCGACTCAATAAATAGAAAGATGCCGCAAAAATATCGTAAGGCAAATCACTTCGTTCACCTGCAGCAAAAAAACCTTTAGTATTATCCCACTGCTGAACACTGATGTCCAAATCCGATAGACCTTGCTCAAACAGCAACTCATTACTCCTTACAAATAGCTCGTTACTTAAGGGTTGCTTGGTATAAGACATCTTAAGGCTATCGTGCGCAATAAAATCTTCAACTTTAGACGTAAAAGATACATCTATACCCAATATACGTTTACAAATATGCTTAAACGTGTAGGTAATTCTTGGTGTAATTTTATGCGTGTAAACTAGTAGCATTATAATATATCTTCATCTGCGAAACTAAAATACGCTTTCTCAGTTATAATAAGGTGGTCTAAAACTTTAATATCCAAACTTTCTGCAGCTGTTTTTAGTTTTTGGGTAATGTCTTTGTCTGCTTTACTAGGTATTAACGTACCAGACGGATGGTTATGGCACAAAATTAAAGCTGTGGCACCAGCTTCTAATGCTGTTTTTAACACCAAACGCACATCGACCAAAGTTCCTGTAATTCCACCTTTGCTCAGTTGACTTTTATGGATGATTTTATTTGAATTATTGAGGTATAAAATCCAAAATTCTTCATGTGGCAACTCACCTAAAATTGGTTGCATAACATTATAGACAGATTGGCTCGACGTCACCTTCTCTAATCGCATACCATCTTCTAAGCGTCTTCTCCTTCCCAATTCTAAAGCTGCAGCTATAGATATGGCTTTGGCTTCTCCAATGCCTTTAAATTCCATTAACTGTTTTATTGACAATTTCCCTAAAGCATTAAGGTTATGATCAACACTTGCTAAAATCCGCTTGCATAAATCAACAGCGCTTTCTTCTCTACTACCAGAACCAATAAGAATTGCCACAAGTTCTGCATCACTTAAAACAGCTTTTCCTTTGTCCCTAAGTTTTTCTCTTGGTTGGTCATCTTGCGACCAATTTTTAATGGAGAATGAAGTCGGTTTTTCTGACATGCTCTAAAGATAAAAAATTGTAAATTTAAGCGTCAATTAAAAACAAATAAAATGAAATCAATTTTTGAAGAAAAAGCCTATAACGAAATAAAAACTCGCCTCAATAACTTAAACGAAAACTCTCAGGCAAATTGGGGAAAAATGAATGTTGGGCAAATGGCATGGCATTGCCAAGGACCTTTTAATATTATTTTAGGAAAAAATGATTATGGCATGAAACCTAATTGGTTCGCTAAAGTTTTCTTTAAAAAATCGTTATATAATGATAAAAAATGGAGTAAAGGATTACCCACGGCCAAGTTCTTAAAAACGAAAGAAAACAAAGATTTTAATACAGAAATAGCAACTCTAAAAGCTTTAATTGACGAGACCTATTCGTATAAAGAAAAAACCGAGTGGGAACCGCATCCTGCATTTGGATATTTTACGAAACAACAATGGGGACAAATGCAATACAAGCATTTAGATCATCACTTTAGACAATTTGGAGTATAGCTTCGAATACGCTCAGCTACCAGTGATTAATTTCAATTGAAAAATGACTAATAAAAATTCAGTATTAAAAATTAGTAAATAATCATTATTCATTTACATGAACTACCCTCCAAAACACCACCAAGATAATGACATCAATCACATGATTGAAGTCATAAAAACCTACCCTTTAGCGACTGTAATTTCTGTAAAAGATAATCTTCCACTAATAACACATTTACCATTGGTATATGAAGATGAAAAACTTATAGGACATATAGATATTTACAATCCGCAAACAGAATTACTTAAAAACAATAACGATGTCACCATCTTATTTGGCGGACCTCAGTGCTATATTTCTCCTACAATATATTCTACAACACAGCTACCAACGTGGAATTACATTAAAGTCCACCTCAAAGGAAAGGTAAAAGCCATTGAAAGCAAAATAGCTTTAAAGCAGTCGTTAATTACTATGACTGAATTTTTAGAAGCACCAGACCACAACTATGTTTTAGAACCAGATAACCCAAGATTGGATGCTAATCTCAATTATATTGAAATGTTCGAAATTTCTATAACTCATTGGGAAGGGAAGTTTAAACTCTCACAAGATAAAAACCCAAAGGATATTAGGTTAGCTCGTGAGGAATTACTTAGAGCAAATCAAGAAAACATAAAACAATTTTTAGATAAGGTATTTTAAATTCAAAACACATGAAACATTTATTAGTATTTTTTATTATTCCGTTTTTATTATTTAATTCCACAGACCAGAAACAAGATTTTGTTGGTAAATGGATAGGTGAAGACAAAGGTGAAATTGGTTATATCATTTTTGATGACGAAGGATATGCCACTTTTGAAATAGGCGGACAGACCATGGGAGGAAAAGAATTTTTTATAAATGGTACACAAGGAAAAATGACCTACAGTATCAATTACGAAACCAATCCCATTGAAGTTGATTTTACGATTACAAAAATACTGTCAGGAGAATCAAAAACAGTTCTAAGTATCGCAGAATTCATTGACGAAGACGCCATGACATTTAATATGAGTTTTAACGATATAAGACCTACTGATTTTGGAGAAAGTTCAATTACGTTGAAACGTGTTAAATAATTATAAAAACGAAGTCTCAAGTTTCAAAATTCGTAACTTAATACACTGATTTTTTTTTAATTAAAACACAGCATTATGAAAGATTTAAAAAAAGAAGACATTCAACAAGAGGTTTTCGACCTCTATGACGACTATGCACACAACAAGCTCAATCGCAGGCAGTTTGTTGAAAAACTTTCCATATATGCTGTAGGTGGCGTTACAGTGTCGTCTCTTTTAAGCTTTATGTCTCCAGATTATGTCAACAGCTTATTGGTACAACCAGATGACCCAACGCTAGATTCAAAATTTATTGAATATGAGTCGCCAAAAGGTGGTGGAACAATTAAAGGACTTCTTTCTAAACCAACAACTATTGACAAAAAACTACCTGGTGTGGTTGTTGTACACGAAAACAGAGGCTTAAACCCTTATGTAGAAGATGTTGGAAGACGCACTGCTAAAGCTGACTTTATTTCTCTAGCTCCAGATGCACTGTCTCCGTTAGGAGGTTATCCTGGAAATGATGATGATGGAAGAGAAATGCAAAAAAAGCGTGATAGAAATGAAATGTTAGAGGATTTTATAGCTGCTTACCACTACCTCAAAAACCACAAAGATTGTAATGGCAATGTTGGTGTTGTGGGCTTCTGTTTTGGAGGTTATATTTCTAATATGATGGCTGTACGCTTACCAGAATTAGGTGCTGCGGTTCCATACTACGGCAGGCAACCCGAAGCTGAGGATGCTAAAAAAATTAAAGCTCCGCTTCTACTCCAATACGCAGAATTAGACACTAGAGTTAATGCTGGTTGGCCAGCATTTGAAGAAATTTTAAAAGCAAACAACATAGAGTACACAGCTTATATTTATCCTGAAGTGAATCATGGTTTTCACAACAACACAACGCCAAGATATGATAAAGAAGCAGCCAATTTATCTTGGGAACGCACCATTGCTTTTTTTAAGAAACACTTAAAAGATTGAATTGGTGATTTAAATAAAACTAAAATCGTTTTTTATAGACTCAACTCATCAGAATTATATAGTCAAGCTATTTACATCCAAATAAAACGTCTTGTAAGGTTTCAATAAATACCTTACTAATGTATCTTTACACCCCATTAAAAATGGAAATCTATGCAAGACAATAATATGCTTAACTATATACAAAACGTATTAAAAAATTTACCTAAAGACTGGTTAAACCTAACTACACATCGTTTAGATATTTACAATGAAAAATTAGCTAAAACACAATTTTTAGATGAGTTTGAAATCTTATTTAAAGAAAACAATTTTAATCCAGAAGCTTTAAGTGAATTACCAACTGCTTACGATTATATTCGTTTAGGGCATCCGTTATCTTGTGTTTTAGAATGGACCATTGCCAACTTGCATGGACTACAACCAGAACAGGTGATTAGTTTTTCGTCACAAACGGTTCCTGTTTTGGCTATTTTAAGAACTAATTTATTAGAACATAAAGACACACAAATCTTTTACACTAATGATTTACCAGCTTTTTTTAATGCTGATATTATAAAGCAAGTGTATGGTTATAATTTTGAACTAAAGCAAGTTGAGAGTGCAGAAGCGGTTTCAGAATTTGAAGGCAGTACAGTTTTCATTTCAGACCAACATGAATTCTCAACGACTCAACTTAACCCAAATATTGACTTTTACGTTAATAATCATGCGCATTTAGGAAGCGTATTACTCGTTAATGGTGAACAAAACCATAGTTATATTTCAGACATTCAGCATGTGAGACGTCGCGAAACTATTGCTATGACTCCTGCTAATTGTTTGGTAGCCTTAAAAGCGTTAACAGAACAAACGTCCATTACCAATAAAGACAATAACCTAGAAGCGAATAAAGCAAGCGTTTTAAATTCAATTAAGGAGATTAATGGCACAACATCTCAGCCTTTAGTCGGTTCTAGTGGACTTTCTGTGCAATATGCTATTATGATGGGCTTGGTGGACTATTCCATAGAACATCATAAAGGCAAGGCCATTAAATTTGTGGTACCACCAAATTGTTATGGAGGAACCAATGACCAAGCTAGACGTGTTGCTGCTTGTTTAGACAATGTGGAAGTGGTGGATTTACCCGTAGATGGCGTTAATGACATGGTGCAAAGCATCCATAACGTCTTAGATGAAATTGCGCAGGACGATGCCATTCCATATATCATTGCCGAAATCCCAACCAACCCTCGTGTTGAAGTTCCGGATTTACAAAAACTGAAAGAAGCTTTGAGCAAAACGCGCAAAACAGCTTCTGGTGAACTAGCAATTGATCCTGTTTTTATTTTAGATCAAACCTTTTGTCCTAATGTGCATTTTTTAGGTGAAGGCGAAATACTATCTACAATGCGTACCATCTCTTATGCTAGTGGTTCTAAATTTCCAAGTGGTGGAAAATGTACAGCTGGCTATGTTGTAGGAAATGCCAAAGTAGATGCCATAATGAACAAAATAGACTTCCATCTTACACTTTGCGATAACGAAGCGACTGCACTTCAATATGAGATTTTGGCAAAGCAATTACCATCTATGAATCAGAGAATTGCGGATGCGTATAAAAACACACGCGAGTTTGTAAACTTTATTCAGGACACCTTACCAGAAGCGAAAATCAATTTTGTTTCTGAGGAATTGGCAGCACAAGGCTTTACTCCATCTGTGTTTTCTTTAGACCTACCAACCAAAGGAAATACTCCTGAAGAAAAAGAAACCTATAAACGCGCTTTGAACCATAGATTAATCAATCTAATGATTACCGAAATCCCTAACGAAAGTAAATACTGTGTTAGTTACGGTCAGTTAAAAGGCTGTTATTGGACCATACCTGCAACCTCAACACAGGGCACAACAAAAGAAGGCGATAAAGATTATATTGCACGTGTGGCATTGTCGCCAGATATGGATTTGGAAAAGCATAAGGGAGTGTTTGCTGATTTTGTTTCTAAGATTTAGGAACCGCTAATTCTATACTATCACGTCAGTTCGAGTAATTTTTCATTTTTGAAAAATTGTATCGAGAACTGTTTTAGTATTAAGGCTGTTCTCGATACATTTATTGATTCTTCGTTTCATCTCGAATCAATAAACACTCGAACTGACGTAAGAATAAGAAATTTACAATTTGCCATTCAGAGGGAAGTATGACCGAAAAATCTGTATTTACCATATTGTTAGTTGAGATTCTTCGCTGCGCTCTGAGTGACAAAAAAAAAGATAATACAAATGGAAATTCTACAATGGATACAAAATTGGTTTAAGTCGCAATGTGATGGCGATTGGGAAAAAGATGAAGTAATTCAAATCACAAACTTAGCCACTCCAGGTTGGGAAGTAGAAATTGACATCTCAAAAACATCCATAGCCAATTTAGAAATAAAATGGATTCTTAACGAAATTAACCGACAAGATTGGTATGGCGTTAAAGTTGAAAACCAAAAATTTTTAGCGGCAGGTGATGCTGGTAAACTTATTTTTTTACTAGATCTTTTTAAGCAAATGATTGATAAGGTTGAGAATGAGTAGGTTTGAATTTTTAGAAAATTTTACTATTCTTACAGATATTTAAAATTTAAATCAACCAGTTGAAAGGAAAAAACTATATACTAACTATTGCAATAGATAATTATTCAGATTCAAATTTTACAAATTTGAATAATGCAAAACTAGATGCTGAAAATATTCAAAATGTACTATTAGACAACTATGGATTTGACTTAATAGAAGATTCAATTACAGATAAAAATGCAACAAGAGAAAAAATTATTAATACTCTTGCCTCATTATCTAGCATACTAATGCCCAATGATAATATCATAATATATTATGCTGGTCATGGGATAATAAATGAAAGAAGTGGAATAGGATATTGGGTTCCATACGACGCACAATATCACTCAATTGCCACTTATATAAATAACTCAACAATAATTGATTTAGTTGAATCTATAGAAGCTAAACATCTATTTCTAGTCTCTGATTCTTGTTTTTCAGGATCGTTTATATCAAGAAATAGATCAGCCGAGTTTTCTCGTGCTTATAAAAAGTTAAATGAAAAGTCATCACGATGGATATTGACTTCAGGAAGAGTTGAAAGGGTTACGGACGGAGAACCCTTAAAAGGAAGTCCGTTTGCTAATTCATTTTATGATTATTTAAACAACAACAGAGAAGCTTATTTTTCTTTGTCAGAGCTAGCTAATTATGTAAAAAAAGAAACTAGCTCACAAACGAATCAACAACCTGTATGCGCTCATCTTTCGTTTCACAATAATCAAGGAGGCGAAATGGTCTTTAAATATAACCCAAATCAAGGTAAAAGCAAAGAAGGTTGGGAGGCAAAATTTGAAGAATTTTGTAATTCAAAAGAAACAATAAAAGAATGGCCACATATATCCCAGTATAACCCTAACACAAAATCATTAGGCAGATGGTGTTCAGATCAACGTAGTTTCAAAAGAGCAAAAAAACTTAGCCCAGATCGTGAAAGAAGATTAATTGAAGCTGGTTTTGTTTTTAATCCTTATGTAAAAAAATTCTACACTGGTTTTGGTAAGTTTATGGCATTTATGCACATGACTGGTTATAATTATGTGCCTTCACATTTAAGAAAACAGTATAACGTTGAAATAGCTTGGTTGAGACTTCAACGAAATAGTTTCAGAAAAGATCCTGAAAATTATCCTAAATACAGATATGATTTATTAATCAAAAATGGAATTGCTCTACACACTACTTCTAACGAAGAGATATGGGATGAGTTTTGTATTGAATTGATTAAATTTTATTCTAATAATGAAAAATTTATTACTATCCCATCACAAGTTTCAAAGGATAAAAAAGTTAGTTGGTTAGGCAACAAGTTGAATGATTATATGTATTACTGGAAGCAAGGCAAATTGGCAGATGAAAAAGTAGAGTTTTTATCAAAATATGTGGATATCGATTACCAGAAAAATAAGCACAAAAGGTATTTCCGTAAAAAAATTGAAGAATTTAAAAAGTTTCAGAATGGTGATAGAAATAAAATCCCAAAACAAAGTGGTGATGAAAAAGCTCTTGGTCGTTGGTACGCTCAAATTAAATGTGCATTAAATGAGGGTACTAAAAAGTCCTTACCAAATTGGAAAATAGAAATTCTAAAAGAAGAAGGAATAATCTAAATTAAGAGATTAAAATACTCTAACAATCTCTCTACCACCTCAAAATTCAAACTTTTTGTCATTCCGCACTTGATGCGGAATCCATATGTATAGAAAATTATAAATGAGATCCTGAAACAAGTTCAGGATGACAAAACTTTAAAACAGTTTTGTCACCTCATCAAAATCCAAACCACCATAATTACCAGAACTCATTAATAACAAAGACTTATTATCAAAATTCTGAGAGAATAAGAAGTTTTTAAAATCATCTGGATTGGTATAGATGATTAAATCATCGCGTTCAAAAGCATTGGCAATTTGTTGCTCAGTCACTTCTTCTAGTTTCTTAATTTCTACAGCATGTGGTGAGTAAAACACTACTGCAACATCAGCAGCATCTAATGCACCTTTGTATTCTTTTAGAAATTCGGCATTAAGGCTACTATACGTATGTAATTCTAAACAAGCGACTAAAGTTCTGTCACTATACTGTTCTTTTAAGGCTTTGGTTGTGGCTTCTACTTTACTTGGTGAATGTGCAAAATCTTTGTAAGCAATACTATTTTTAGATTCTGCAATTTTCTCTAAGCGTTTGCTTGCTCCTTTAAAAGTAGAAATAGCTTCGTAGAAATCGTCTTCATCAATACCCATGTGTTGGCAAATCCATTTGGCTCCAGCTAAGTTATTTAAGTTGTGAGCTCCAAATACTTCAATTGGCATTGGGCCTTCTGGAGTTTCTAAAAGTGTTTCACCATCTTCAACAGTATATTCTGGAGTGCGATAAGCAATCTTACGTATTTGGTTTTCCGATGCTTCTACGACACGCTTAACTTCTTCATCTTCCTCATTATAATTAATACTTCCGCCTCTAACAATAGAATCTACAAAAATGCTAAACTGCTCTACGTAATTTTCGTAGGTAGGAAATACATTAATATGATCCCAAGCAATGCCACTTAACAAAGCAATATTAGGTTTGTACAAATGAAATTTTGGTCGCATATCTATTGGCGAACTCAAATACTCATCACCTTCAAGCACCATAAAATCATTGTCTTCTGTGAGTTTTACCATTACATCAAAACCTTCAAGCTGCGCACCAACCATATAATCTACATCTCTGTCGTGATAATGCATTACGTGCAAAATCATTGAGGTAATCGTCGTTTTACCATGACTGCCTCCAATAACCACACGTGTTTTGTTTTTGGATTGCTCGTATAAAAATTCTGGATAACTGTAGATTTTAAGACCTATTTCTTGGGCTTTTAGTAATTCTGGATTGTCAGCCTTTGCATGCATACCTAAAACAATAGCATCCAAATCTGATGTGATTTTCTCAGGATACCAACCAAAGGTTTCAGGTAATAAGCCTTTAGCTTCTAGTCTCGATTTTGAAGGCTCAAAAATAGTATCGTCGCTTCCTGTTACTTTATATCCTTTATTGTGAAGTGCTAAGGCCAAATTGTGCATTGCTGCACCTCCAATAGCAATAAAATGTACGTTCATAAAATTCTTAAAATAAGTGTTGTAAAAATACTATAAGTTTTTAGAAACGATATGCCCAAACAGAAATTATGAGGATCTCTTCTTAAGATGGCATAATTATAACACAGAGCTACACAGAGAAGTCACAAAGATTCGCAAAGAAAAAAGACTGAAATAAAACTCACCAATAATCACAATCAGTATGTTTAGCTACTTTGCGGCTTTGCGAGAAAAACTAAATACCTTCCTTAAACTCCTGAAAAACCTCAATATCTGGCAGACCAGCAATAGCCTTGTCAATCCATTTTAAGGCTTCGGATTTATTCTCTTTGTGTTTGTAAATTTGTGCTAAGCGGTAATAAGCCCATTCTTTTGGTACACCATCTTTAGAAGAGTGATTGGCGATATAGGCTTTTATGCACTTTTCGCCTTTTTCTAATTGAATATTGTAATCTGCACACACTTTGCCTATCTGATAATGTAGCGCATTACGCTGTAGTTTTTGATGCGCTTCTTCCATATTTTCTATGGCTTTTTCTGGCTGCTTTTGCCCTTCGTAGAAATTGGTCAATTTTTCATAACACGTTACTGAGCCACCTACCTTAATAGCCAGTCGGTAATATTTTTCAGCTAATTCTGGTTCGTCATCATATTCGTAAACGTAACCTTTTGCCAAATAACCATCTACTTTAGATAGGTTTTCTAATTCTTGTGCATATTTAAGTGCTTTAGAATTGCTTCCTCCTACAATTCCAGGTAACGAGACATACAGCTCTACAAGAGCCCAACGTGTGTCAATATGATTTGGGTCCAGCTCTGCAGCTTTATGAAATGCTTCTTTTACGTCACCAATAATTCCAAGTGCTCTTAGTTTACTAACACTTAAGGCTTTCATGCCTAAAGCACCACCATATTTATAATGATAATTGGCTTTATTTGGATACCTATCTTTCAGTTTTTCGTATTGCTCAATGGCTTCATCCCATTTTTTTTGATGTCCATAAGCATCTCCTAAAAGTTCAATAGCTTCTACATCATCTGGATTAGTTTCCAAAAATGAAATCATTTCACTCTGCGCACTTTTAAACTGCTTATTAGCAATAAAAGTGGATGCCTTTTCCTTCGCTGTTTGGGAAAAGCACATTGTTGAAATTAAGAATATCCAAAAAAATTTATACATATAACGTTTAAAAAACTTACGCAAAAATACAATTAATGGTTTAGTCGTAAAATCTTAATTTAATAACGTTCCGTTTCACTCACAAATTGTTTAACTTCACTCATCAAAATAACAGGTTAACTCATTACTGCTATTTTTGGAATACCTTTTGAAGGTATTTTGTAGAAAATTACAATACATGAAAAATTATATATCTATACTCATGCTAATTTGCTTTGCTTCCTTTTCTAATGCTCAAAACAATTTTGACAGTCAATGGGAAGCTGTTACCAAGTTTGAAAATGAAGGCCTTACAAAAAGTGCTGCAGATTTGGTAAATACCATTTACAAAGATGCTGTTAAAGCCAAAAACAAACAGCAACAAATTAAAGCCTTACTTCACAAGAGTAAATACATGCTAACGCTCGAAGAAGATGCACAACTCAATATCGTTAATCTTTTTAAAGCTGAAATTGAAACTAGCGATATAGTGACCAAGCATCTTATGGAAAATATGCTGGCAACCTTGTATTGGCAGTATTTTCAGCAAAACAGATATAAATTTTACAACCGTACAAAAACAGAAAACAAGGTTGACGAGGTTGACTTTAGAACGTGGGATTTAGAAACGCTTTTCCATGAGATTCATGTGTATTACCAACGCTCTTTAGAAAATGGAATTTTATTGCAACAAGAACCTTTGGATGACTACAAAATTCTTATTAATGAAGTAGAAGGTTCAAAATTATACAGACCTACGCTATACGATTTATTAAGTCATAATGCCTTAACATTTTACAAAACAAGTGAAAATTCAATAACACAACCAGCCTATAAATTTATTATTGATGATGCTAAATATCTAAGCGACAGCGAACGCTTTATCAACTTAGATTTAACAGCAAAAGACTCACTATCATTACAGTTACATGCTTTGAAGATTTATCAAAATTTATTGAAGTTTCATCGTGACAATCCGCCTTCAAAAGCATTTGTAGCTACAGATTTAGAACGCTTAAATTTTGTATATCAACATGCTTCTTTGGAAAATAAAGACCATTTACTTTTAGAGACTTTGAGAGACAAAGCAGAAGTTTTAAAGTCGTCTCCACTTTCGGCATTGTACAATTTTGAAATTGCAGATTTACTAAACCGACAAGGCAACAATTACGACAGCAATCCTTATGAAGGTGATGTTGACGAAACCCATCGTTGGAAGTTAAAAGAAGCTATAGAACTTTGTAATGCTGTGATTGCAGCATATCCAAATAGCGATGGAGCAAAAAAATGCGAAGTTTTAAAACACAACATAGCGACTCCTTCATTGTCTTTAGAAGCGGAGAGCTTTATTGCTATCAATTCGCCATCAAGAGTATTGGTGCATTATGAAAATTTAACTGCTTTAGATTTTAAAATTTACAAAGTCAGTCAAAAGCAATTAGAAAAATACAATAGCATCTATCAACTAAATGAAAAAGAAGATTTTTTCAAAAAGCTTGATGCTGTTGAGACGCTATCAAGCACTTTAAAAAATGAGGGAGATTACCAAAGGCACAACACTGAGGTTGTACTTCCAAAATTACCAAACGGCTTATACCTCATCAAAGCAGACACCAATACTGCTGACAACGTATTTGCCGCAGCTCATATTCAGGTTACGGATTTGGCATTGATTGAAAGCACTGAAAGCAACACACACTATTATCAATTAATCAACAGAATTAATGGTGCGCCAATTGTGGATGCGAAAGTAGAATTATCCTATACGCAAAATGGTTACAATCAACGTTGGACGAAAAAGTTTGTCACAGATCGTTTTGGGAAATTCAACTTCAAAAAAGACAATAATCGTTACAGAAATGTACAGATAAAAGCTACATACGAAGGCGACACAGGTTATTTTGGCGAGTACTACATTAATAGAGCGTACAATCAAACTATTAATAACGATACAAGGTATAATTCATTTTTATTCACTGACAGAAGCATTTACAGACCAGGACAAACCGTTTATTTTAAAGGTATTGCCACCCAATCTATAGATGGAAAAACAGAAGTTTTTGCAGATAATGCTGCTAAAATTAGACTCAAAAATGTGAATGGAGAAGTCGTTAGTGAGTTATTGCTTAAAACCAATGCCTTTGGATCAATACAAGGTGAATTTATTTTGCCCAACGATGGCTTAACCGGCAATTATACGATTGATATGTTTTGCGGTAATTATGGTTACGCCTATATCTCAGTAGAAGAATACAAGCGTCCTAAATTTAAACCAGAATTTCAGCCAATTACTGACACTTACAAAGTAAACGATAGCATTTCCGTAAACGGAACTGCTGTAGCTTTTGCAGGCAGCAATATCACGGATGCCAAAGTGGTATATCGTGTTTATAGAAAAGTGCAATTTCCAGGTTGGTACTATTGGAGACGACCATTTTACAACACAGAACCACAGGAAATCACTTTTGGTGAAGGCAAAACGAATGCCAAAGGTGAGTTTGATATTACGTTTAAGGCAATTCCGGACGAAAGTGTTTCAAAAGACAATCTCCCAGTGTTTGTATATGAAGTCACTGCAGACATCACAGACATTAATGGAGAAACAAGAACAGCCACAACGACTCTAAATGTGGGTTACCATGCTTTAACAGCAAAAATCAATGCTCCAGATGTCATAGATAAATCCAAGAAGGAAGCAAAAATCAGCATTACCACACAAAACTTAAATGGCGAATTTGTTGTAGCAAAAGGCACTTTAAAAGTTTACAAGCTTGTTGCTCCTAAAACTGTTTTACGTTCTAGACCTTGGCGTGCACCAGATTACCAAACATTATCCAAAGAGGAATTTAAAGCCTTATTTCCTCATGAAGCTTATGATGATGAAAGCTTAATATCTAACTGGAAAAAAGGTGAAGAAGTCTTCTCTACCAATTTTGATACAGAAAACGACAAAACCATTACTTTAAAAAAGCTAAATAAATGGGATTCTGGCGAGTACATTATTGTTTTAGAAAGTACTGACAAATATGGACAAGATGTAAAGGACCAAGTTTATACATCGCTATTTAGCAATGACGACAAAACCGTTGCGGATAACAAATTGTTTGAAGCTTCCTTGGACAAAGACAGTTACAAAGCTGGAGATATTGCTAAATTAACTTTAGGCTCTGCAGCAAAAGACATCACAGTTACTGTAGAAGTTGAAAAAGACCATAAAGTTATTGTTACAGAACTAGTAAAACTAAGTAACTCTAAACAAACTATTAGTATTCCTGTTTTAGAAGGCGATTTAGGTGGATTTGTAGTGAATTGCAGCTTTGCCTTTTTTAACGACTACAGATCAGAAAGCTATAGGGTTAATGTGCCTTATCCTAAAACCGATTTAGAAATTGAAACCACAACCTTTAGAGATAAGTTACAACCAGGACAAGACGAAATGTGGAGTTTTAAAATTAAAGGGCCAAAAGGAGATAAAGTCTCTGCTGAACTTTTAGCAAGTATGTACGATGCATCTTTAGATGAATTTAGAGCACACAATTGGACTTTCAACCCAATTAATAACCCAACCTATCGTGGTGGACTACATAAAAACTCAAGACAAAGTTTTGGCACTACAGATTTTAGATTGTTTAATCGTTTTAGTACCTCTACAAGCTATCCTCATCAAGGTTATGACCAGTTGAATTGGTTTGGGTTTTATTTTGGTTATGGTAGAACACAATACTTAATGAAAAGTAGAGCTCCTGGTATAAATATTGAAGCAGAAGTAGCTGACGCATTTGAATCTGACGAAAAATTGGAGTCTGTTGTTGTAATGGATAATGCAAATAAAAAATCTCTTATTTATCGCAGTGTTACTGAGCAAAGCGGTGGAACCATTATCGCAGGTTTAAATGAAATTGAAGAAGAAAGAAAAAAGAAAGTTGATTTAGACAACATCCAAATCCGAAAAAACCTAAACGAAACCGCATTCTTCTTTCCGCAATTACAAACTGATGCAGAAGGCAATGTGAGTTTCAACTTTAAAGCACCAGAAGCTTTAACTAAGTGGAAATTACAATTATTGGCGCACACTAAAACCTTAGAAAGTACAGTAACCCAATTGGAAGCTGTAACCCAAAAAGAGTTGATGGTTATTCCAAATGCTCCTCGTTTTTTACGCGAAGGAGATAAAATTAGAATCAGCACTAAGATTTCAAATCTTACAGAAAACGAATTGTCTGGAGTGGCAGAATTGATATTGACAAACCCAATAACGGGAGAAGATATGACCAAAAACTTGCTCAGTTCTTCCCCTCTGGGGAAGTTAGAAGGGGCTTCTTCTTTCTCTGTCGATGCCAAAGGAAATACGCAAGTCTCTTGGAACTTAGAAATTCCAGATGGCTTGCAAGCAGTGCAATATAAAGTCATTGCAAAAGCTGGTGATTTTAGCGATGGAGAACAAAATGCATTACCTGTACTTTCTAACAGAATGTTGGTTACGGAGACGATGCCAATGTGGATTCGTTCTAACCAGACCAAAACTTTTACCTTAGATAAGTTGAAGGATAATACGTCCACAACACTTAGCAACCATAAGTTGACGTTAGAAATGACCTCAAATCCGGCTTGGTATGCAGTTCAGGCGTTGCCGTACTTAATGGAATATCCTTACGATTGTAATGAGCAAACCTTTGCACGTTACTATTCTAATGCCTTAGCACAACACATTGTAAAATTGAATCCAAAAATTGAAGCCGTTTTTAATCAATGGAAATCGACTGATGCTTTATTAAGTAATTTGGAAAAAAATCAAGAATTAAAATCATTATTAATACAAGAAACACCTTGGTTACGCGATGCACAATCTGAAACCGAACAGAAAAAGCGCATTGGCTTATTATTCGATTTGAATAAAATGACTAATGAATTAAACGCTGCAAAACGAAAATTACAGCAAAATCAAATGCCTTCTGGTGCTTGGGCTTGGTTTAATGGAGGTCGTGAAAATCGTTACATCACACAACATATCATTGCCGGTTTTGGACATTTAAAACAGCTAAATGTTACAACATTACAAAACCATGATTTCGAAACCATTACAAATGCGCTACGTTATTTAGACGCTGAATTTGTGAAAGAATATAAAGACTTAAAAAAGTACGATAAGGATGTGGACCTAAGCAAAGACCATTTGTCTTATATGCAATTACACTACTTATATGTGCGTAGTTTTTATTCAGAAATCAAGCCTTCACAAGAGGTTGAAAAGATTATGGACTATTACCAAAGTCAGATTCAAAAGTATTGGATATCACGTTCGCTTTATGCCAAAGGTTTAATGACCTTAGCCATGCACAGAATGGATGATGACAAAACCGCTGGAAAGATTCTAAAATCATTAAAAGAAAACAGCATCACGTCTGATGAATTGGGTATGTACTGGAAAACCAACACCAACTCATGGTACTGGTACCAAGCACCAATAGAAACACAGGCTTTAATGATTGAGGCGTTTTCTGAAGTTGGTGATGTCATTCAGAGCGAAGCGAAGAATCTCAATGACATCGACAATTTGAAAATATGGTTACTAAAAAACAAGCAAACCAATCAGTGGAAAACAACCAAAGCTACAACAGAAGCGGTTTACGCATTACTACTTCAAGGTAGCGATTGGCTAAGTGTTACAGATATGGTCGATGTAAAAGTTGGCAATGAAACCATTTCTCCAGCAACCTTAGACAACGTAAAACTCGAAGCTGGTACTGGATACTACAAAACCACTTGGACAGATTCTGAAATTAAAAAAGAGCAAGCCGATGTTACCATTACCAAAAAAGGAGATGGTATAGCTTGGGGAGCTTTATACTGGCAATATTTTGAGGATTTAGATAAAATCACTTCTGCCGAAACACCTTTAAAGTTAAGTAAAAAACTCTTCTTAAAAACAAATACAGACAAAGGTGAAGAGATTTCAGAAATTACTTCAGATACTAAACTAAAAGTTGGTGATTTAGTAAGAGTTCGTATAGAATTACGCACAGATCGCTCAATGGAATTTGTTCACCTTAAAGATATGCGTGCTGCTGGTTTTGAACCTATTAATGTGTTATCGCAATACAAGTGGCAAGATGGTTTAGGCTATTATGAAAGCACTAAAGATGCCGCAACCAATTTCTTTATGGATTACTTACCAAAAGGTGTTTATGTTTTTGAGTATGATCTAAGAGTGAATAATGCTGGAGATATGAGTAATGGTATTAGCACAATTCAATCTATGTATGCACCTGAGTTTAGTAGCCATAGTGAAGGTGTTAGGATTGTGGTTGGTGATTAGTTGTTAGCTGTTAGGAAAACTAATGAGATTTACTTTTTTGGCGGATAACCATCAAAAATTTTCTCAACTAATTTAGCAAAAGTTGCTTCGCGTTTTTCTGGTGAAGCATTTTGCTTATATGAGCTCTCACTAACCGCTTGCCAAAACAGCTTTTCATTTTGAGATTTATCTACAAAATCAATGATGATTTCTCTGGTATTTTGATTGCCTCCTAAAGGAATTCCAACAGAAACGCCACCAAATCCACCTCTGCCTCCACCACCAGCTCCTACTCCAACCGTAGAATTATTTCTATTCATCACATCTTGACTTTGAATATCAATTAAAAAATCTGGATTTTCAGAACGTGTTAATCCCATGGTTTCAAGCTTAGCATCAATAGCTCTAATTAAGCGTTTGTTATCTAGCTCACTTAAACCCGTCTTCATATCACTAAAATAATCGTAGGTTTTGTATTGTGTGAAGTCTGTTGATTTTTCGTAATCATAATTGACTATTGCTCCGCAGGAAACGAATAACGATGCCAGTAAAATAAATTTGAAGGTCTTCATACTTTTTATTTTAAAGATATTAAAAATATAGGTTCTGTACTTGATGTAGAATAACAGAAATAAAAACTTTAACTATTCCTCTTCAGAACTGGGCTCAACAGCTTTTGTTAATGAAGACGAAATTATACCAGTTGGAATAGCCACAATACCTAAGCCAATCAATAAAATAAAAAACGTAAAAATTCGACCTCCTACTGTTATTGGATATACATCACCATAACCTACAGTAGTTAAGGTAACAATGGACCACCAAAGACTATCAAAAACTGAAGTGAAATGCTCTGGTTGGGCTTCATTTTCAAAATAATAAATACCAACTGCCGCAAAGTATATAAGCATTAAGGTGATAATCATAAATAAGATAATCTGTTCTTTTGCAGCAATCATTGCTTGTGCAAAATGTTTCATTGCCTTATTGTAACGCACCAACTTAAAGAGCCTAAACAACCTGAACATCCTCAACAAACGTAGAGAACGTAAATCGATACCGAATGATAAATAAAATGGAAGAATCGCCAGTAAATCTATAATACCAAAAAAACTAAAGATGAATTTTGGTTTATTATCGGCTACAAAAATTCTTGACACATATTCAAACGTAAAAATGACAACGCAAAAAGCTTCAATAGCATTTAAAACTACGCGCGTTTGAGGTTTTAAATCTGGTAAGGTTTCTATAGAAAATGTTATGACCGAAAGAATAATTAGAAATTGAATAAAAAAAGCAAAACGCTTACTTCGTTTTGAATTATTTGGTTCAACTAAATTCTTAAGGTAGTTTTTCATTTACGATTAACGTTTAATCATTAAGCATTTTCCAAAGTTTGTCTTTTAATTCAGTAAGTCCTTGTTGCGCTACAGATGAAATAAACATATAGTTAGCCTCTAAATCTTTATCTAAAATAGCAGACATTTCGGATTTAAGTTCATCATCTAACATATCGGATTTTGAAATAACCACAAAACGTTCCTTGTCTAACATTTCTGGGTTATAGCGTCTTAATTCGTGTAATAAAATTTCGTATTGCTCAACGATGTCTTTGGCATCAGCAGGAATTAAAAACAACAGAATAGAATTGCGCTCTATATGTCTTAAAAAATAATAACCCAAGCCTTTACCTTCCGCAGCACCTTCTATAATACCAGGAATATCTGCCATTACAAAAGATTGAAAATCTCTATACTCCACGATGCCTAAATTAGGTTTAAGCGTCGTAAACTCATAATCTGCAATTTTAGGTTTTGCAGAAGTCAACACTGATAATAATGTAGATTTACCAGCATTTGGAAAACCAACTAAGCCAACATCTGCCAGTATTTTTAATTCTAAAGTAATGTGTCTTTCTTCTAAAGGGATGCCTGGTTGTGCATAGCGTGGTGTTTGATTAACCGAACTTTTAAAATGCCAATTACCACGACCTCCCATACCTCCTTCAGCTACAATTTTCTCTTCACCATCTTCTGTGATTTCAAAGAGAATATCATTAGTTTCTGTATCTCTAACCACAGTACCTAATGGCACTTCCAAGTAAGCATCTTCACCATCAGCACCTGTGCTTCGTGCAGAACTTCCATGTTCACCATGGCCAGCTCTAATATGACGTTTAAACTTTAAGTGAATAAGTGTCCACAAATTGGAATTTCCACGGATAATAACATGACCTCCACGACCACCATCTCCTCCATCAGGTCCGCCTTTAGCGTTATATTTTTCGCGATGTAAATGCGAAGACCCTTTTCCTCCGTTACCAGAAGATACATGCATTTTTACGTAGTCTACAAAATTTCCTTCAGTCATCTAATACGTTTAATTGTTTATTCGTTGAGTCGTTTATTTGCAAAAGGCCTTCTTTACCAAATAAACGAATAAACGCATTTCTATAGTTTGTCAATAACACCACTCAATCGTACTGTGATATCTTCAATACTACCAACTCCATCAACACCAAAATATTTGTTTTGATCTGAATAGTAGTCTTTTAAAATGGCTGTTTTGTTATAATATTCCTTTATTCTATTTCTAATGATACTTTCGTCAGCATCATCTGCTCTACCACTAGTTTTTCCACGTTCTAATAAACGCTGTACCAAAACTTCATCATCTACTTCTAGAGCGACCATAGCATTAATCTGAGAATCTTTGCTATCCATAAGTTCGTCTAATGCTTTTGCCTGTGCATTAGTTCTTGGAAAACCATCAAAAATAAAACCTTTGGCATGGGCATTTTTCTCAACTTCTTTGTTCAGCATATCAATAGTTACCTGATCTGGCACCAACTCTCCTTTATCCATATAAGATTTGGCTAGCATACCTAATGCTGTCTCATTTTTTATGTTGTATCTAAATACATCTCCTGTAGAGATATGTACTAAATCGTATTTTTCTTTTAAGTAGTTTGCTTGTGTTCCTTTACCTGCTCCTGGAGGACCAAATAGCACTAAGTTAGTCATGTGTTGTGTTGTTTTTAATTGATATACGTCTGGCAAATCTCTTCCTAATCCGTTATAGTCCAGTCCATAACCAACGATGAACTTATTAGGAATTTCCATACCAACATAATGAAGTTTAAAATCTTTGTCATAGGCTTCAGGCTTGTAAAACAGCGTTGCAATAATAAGCTCTTCAACATTTTCATTTTGAAAAATGCGATGTACTTCTTCTAGCGTTTTTCCTGAATCTATAATGTCTTCTAAAATAACAACCGTTCTACCTGTTAGATCCTGAGTTAAACCTATTAATCGTTGAATATCTTCCGTTGATTTCACTCCCTCATAAGAAGCCAGTTTAATAAACGTTACTTCACAAGGTTTAGGATACTTTTTTACAAAATCGCTCACAAACATAAATGAGCCATTTAAAATCCCAACGAAAACTGGCATCTTATCGCCCAAGTCTTCTGCAATTGCGTCTACCATTTGTTGCACAGCTTGGTCTATCTCTTGTTCTGAAATGAATGATTTGAAGTATAAGTCGTGAAGCTTTATCACTGTCATATTATTTTAGAAATGCAAAGATAATCAATAGATTGTGGATTACCGATTTTTTTGAATTTCAATTTAGATGAGTTCGCTATTTATAATGTATTTTTGCAGTAAATTAATGTTTAATTTAAAGATTTCCACTTTCGTGGAAAGTGAACATGAACTATTTTTCTTCAAATTTTAAACTCGGTATTCTTGGTGGTGGTCAATTAGGCAAAATGATGCTCTACGACACACGTAAATTTGACATCTACACTTGCGTTATAGATCCTAGTCCAGAAGCACCATCACGATTAGCCTGCGACGAATTTACTGTTGGTGATTTACTAGATTACGATACAGTTGTAAACTTTGGAAAAAAGGTAGATGTATTAACTTTTGAAATTGAAAACGTAAATGTTGATGCCCTGGAAACCCTTGAAGACCAAGGTGTAAAGGTTTTTCCTTCTTCCAAAACATTGCGTACCATTCAAAATAAAGCGACTCAAAAATTATTTTATCGCGATAACACTATTCCTACTGCAGATTTTTCGCGTTTTGCACATACTTCAGAAATTGAAGATGCCGTAGGCAATGGAGGCTTAAGTTATCCTTTTGTTTGGAAGAGTGCTCGTTTTGGTTACGATGGTCAAGGTGTAAAAGTGGTAAGGCGTTACACCGATTTAATAGACCTACCTAATGTTGAATGTATTGCGGAAAAACTAATTCCATTTAAGAATGAATTGGCCGTTATTGTTGCCAGAAACGAAAAAGGCGATTTAAAAACCTATCCTGTTGTTGAGATGGAGTTTCATCCTGAAGCCAACCAAGTAGAGTATGTTATTTGCCCAGCAAGAATACCTGATGCTATTGCTAAAAAAGCGGAGCTCGTTGCTTTAAAAACCGCTGCTGCGTTTAAGCATGTTGGACTATTAGCAGTTGAAATGTTTCAAACAGAAAATGACGAGATTTTAGTGAACGAAGTTGCACCAAGACCACATAATTCCGGACATTACAGCATAGAAGCGAGTTACACATCACAGTTTGAGCAACAGCTAAGATGCATTCTAAATTTACCTCTAGGAAATACTGAAAGTAAAGTTGCTGGTGTGATGGTAAATTTAGTAGGCGCAGAAGATTACACAGGTGATGTTGTGTACAAAAACATAGAAAAAATTATGGCTATGGATGGTGTTACGCCTCATATTTATGGAAAAAAAGAAACACGACCTTTCCGTAAAATGGGACACGTAACTATTGTCAATAAAGATATAGCAGTAGCTCGTGAAGTTGCAGAAAAAGTAAAAAGAACAATTGAAGTTATTAGCGAATAAATTATGAGTAAAATTGGAATAATAATGGGAAGTAAAAGCGATTTGCCTGTAATGCAAGACGCTATAGATATATTAAAAGGATTTGATATTGAAATTGAAGTGGATATCGTTTCCGCACATCGTACACCAGAAAAATTATTCGATTACGGTAAAAATGCACATACCAGAGGTATCAAAGTAATAATTGCTGGTGCTGGTGGTGCTGCGCATTTACCAGGAATGGTTGCTTCACTTTCTCCTTTACCTGTTATTGGAGTACCAGTAAAAAGTAGTAATTCAATAGACGGTTGGGATTCTGTTTTATCAATTTTACAAATGCCAGGTGGAGTGCCAGTTGCTACAGTTGCGCTCAACGGAGCAAAGAATGCTGGGATTTTAGCTGCACAGATTTTAGGAAGTTCTGACCAATGTATTTTAGATAAAATTATGGTCTATAAAGAAGGACTAAAAGCTAAAGTTATTGATTCTGCTAAAGACCTATAAAGAAGCCTCAACATAAGTTGAGGCCTCTAGCTATTAACCAATCTCTCAGAGTAAACTATTATTTCTCTGAAACTTGCTGCAAAAGTAACTAAACTTAAAACCCCATTCTACTACAACACTCTTAAAACTACGTTAAAATTCAGACAATCAATTAGATAAGTAAGAAAATTTAGACGATTTTACAATATGACTATCCTTAACAAACCTTTTGATACTAAATATAATTCAGCACCTTTTTCAAAATTAAAAAATGAAGACTTTCTTCCAGCTTTTAAAATAGCCATTGAAAAAGCTAAGGCTGAAATTGATACGATTACAAACAATTCTGAAAAACCTTCTTTTGAAAATACTATTGAAGCTCTCGATTATTCAGGTGAAGAATTAGATCGTCTATCTAGTATTTTCTTTAATCTAAATTCTGCTGAAACTAATGATGAGATTCAGAAAATAGCGCAAGAAGTTTCTCCATTGCTTTCAGAGTTTAGTAATGACATCACGTTGAACGAAGATTTATTTAAGCGCGTTAAAGCTGTTTATGAGTCAAAACCAGATTTAGATTTAACAACTGAACAAGAAACACTGCTGGATAAAAAATACAAAGGTTTTTCAAGAAATGGTGCTAATTTACCGGATGATAAAAAAGAAAAATTACGCGCTATTGATAAAGAATTAAGTCAGTTAAAATTAAAATTTGGAGAGCATATTTTAGCCGAAACCAACAAGTTTGAAATGCATCTTACTAGCGAATCTGACCTAGCAGGATTACCAGATGGTGCTAAAGAAGCTGCCAAACAATTAGCCGAATCTAAAGGAAAAGATGGCTGGTTAATTACCTTGGATTATCCAAGTTATATTCCATTTATGACCTATGCTGATAGTAGAGCATTGCGCGAAAAATTATCTAAAGCATTCGGAAGAAAAGGATTTCAAAATGACGATTTAGACAACCAGGACATTGTGTTGAAAATTGCAAATTTACGATTTCAACGTGCGCAACTATTAGGTTACAAAACTCATGCGCATTTTGTATTGGAAGAACGTATGGCGGAAACTCCAGAAAAAGTAAATACTTTTTTAAATGAACTATTAGATAAAGCTAAACCTGCTGCAAAAGAGGAGTTTGAAAAACTTGAAGATTTTGCAAAGGGCTTAGATGGTATCGACCAATTACAAAAATGGGATTCAGCATACTATGCCGAGAAATTAAAACAAAAATTGTTCGATTTAGATGATGAACAGCTTAAGCCTTATTTTAAACTAGAAAATGTTATCAATGGAGCTTTTATAGTTGCTAATAAATTATTTGGACTTCATTTTGAAGAAATCAACACTATCGATAAATATCATAAGGATGTTTTAACCTATAAAGTTACGGATAGTGAAGGTGAATTGGTTTCTATTTTTTACGCTGACTTTTTCCCAAGAGCAGGCAAGCGTAATGGTGCTTGGATGACGTCTTACAAACCGCAAATGATAAAAAACGGAGTTAATAAACGTCCACATGTATCTATTGTTTGCAACTTTACTAAACCAACTAAAAGCAAACCTTCTTTACTTACATTCAACGAAGTCACCACATTATTCCATGAGTTTGGCCATGCCTTACATGGTATGTTAGCCAACACTACGTATCCTAGTTTATCTGGCACTAGTGTGTATTGGGATTTTGTAGAGCTGCCAAGTCAAATTTTAGAAAACTGGTGTTACGAAGAAGAAACCTTAAAGCTTTTTGCAACCCACTACGAAACTGGTGAAGTCATTCCGATGGAACTTATAGAAAAAATAAAAGCATCTTCAACCTTTCATGAAGGCATGCAAACTTTACGTCAGTTGAGTTTTGGTCTTTTAGACATGAGTTGGCATGGTATTGACCCTACGCATATTACAGATGTAAAAGCGCATGAAGTTGAAGCATTTGGCGAAACAAAACTATATCCTGAAGTTGCTGAAAATTGTATGAGTACAGCCTTTTCTCATATTTTTCAAGGTGGCTATTCTTCTGGTTATTACAGCTATAAATGGGCTGAAGTATTGGATGCAGATGCGTTTGAATATTTTAAACAAGAAGGAATTTTCAATAAAACCGTTGCGGATAAATTCAAAACCTATGTGTTGTCGCAAGGTGGTACTGAAAACCCAATGACATTATACAAAAAGTTTAGAGGTCAAGAGCCAAAGCCAGAAGCTTTACTTAGACGCGCTGGACTTTTAAAATAATTTAATAATGATAATCTTCAACATAAACGGAAAAAAGATAAAAGATTGGAAATCATTCCATTCAGTTTTTAAAAAAGAGTTGAATTTTCCTGATTATTATGGTGAGAACATGGATGCTTGGATAGACTGTGTAGATGACTTAACAGATAATACTAAAGAGCCGATAGCTATTCACATAAATAATGGGCAATTGATAAAAGATAACAATCCAGATATATTAGAAGCAATTCTTGAATGTTCGGCTTTTGTAAACTACAGGAAAATTTCGAATGGTGATCAACCAAATCTTTTGGTTTCTTTGGTATTTTAAATTTAAGCAGGAGAATGGATTGATAAAATAAGATTCTTAATTCAGCGTTTTGATTTTATGAAAGTTTTAAAGCTGTTAGGACACATTTCTATTGCAATCCTCTTAACATTCCTTACACAAGTTGGAGGCATTATATGGATTCTATCTGTTTTAATTTCGGTAAGGACAAATAAGAATAAACGTTATATTTTTCCTTTACTGTACCTAACATTTAATTTATTGCTTATACCACCAATAGCTTCGCTTTTAGGTAGAACTCAACTTCCTTGGTCTAATAGTAATATTGCATCTCGGAATTGGTTCTACCCATTAGCATTTAGAAATTATGTAAAACCAGAATTAAAGAATCTATTAATTGAAAGCTCAAAAACAAGTGGAATAAAAATCACTTATTTGGATGCCAATTTTCCTTTTTTTGATGGTTTTCCACTGTTACCTCACCTAAGTCATAATGATGGAAAAAAGATTGACATCAGCTTTAATTACACAACTAAAGATGATGCTAAAACCGACAAAAAACCTTCGCTTTCTGGTTATGGATCGTATGTAAATCCTAGTCCTATAACTTCAAAAAACTGTATCAACAAAGGTTATTGGCAATATGATTTCCCTAAGAATCTCACATTTGGTGTAGTTAATAAGGATTTAAAATTAGATAGGAAATCAACAAGAAAATTATTGAAAACATTTATAGCTCATGCTGACACCCAAAAAATATTTATTGAGCCTTACCTGAAACAATCCTTAAATCTAGAAAAAGAATCTAAGCTTAGATTTCACGGTTGCCAAGCCGTTAGACATGACGACCATATTCATTTACAGATACATTAAAGCTAATATTTCAGCATTTTAATGGTTCTAATAAAACTTCCAGAGCGAATTTTAACCAAGTAAACACCACTGCTTTGTAGTTTAAAATCGTGCGTTGTTTGAGAGATTATATTTAACTTGGTTTCTACAACTTTCTTTCCTAATATATTATAAACTGTAATATGGTATTGCCCAGGCTGGTTAAAGGTTACACTACCATTTCCTATGCTTACATCTTGGTTGATGTTAAATGTATCTACAGATAGAATTGCCGAACCAAAACCGTAATCACTTCCTTTTAAATCGGCTGATTGTCTGGATTGGTCAGAATTAGTAATTAAAAAGTACCAATCAAAAACCTCAGTGCCACTCGGAATCGTTGTAGCGTTTTGGGATGGCTCTTCAAGGTATGTTCTTGTAGCTGGATTAAACGTCGCTACGTAATATCCTAATCCTGAGTCGTAAGTTAACGGAATCATGGTATTGACATCTGAAAAATCATCGTGATAATCCCAAGTCATTGGATCAGCATCCGTTTGTAAACCAGTATATAAATACAAGTTAGGATCACTGAAAGGATCAAAAATAGAATAGTCGTCAGATTCGCCATATTTAAACGTTATTGTTCCAGAGTTGATATCGCATGGATTTGGAACAAGCTCAATTTGGGCGTGGCTTATTCCGAACATAAATAATGTTAAGCAAAGTAGATTTAGTCTCATACGCTGTAATTTTAACTCTAAAATAAGAAAATTACAAACATAAACTTTCAATAATTATTGAAAGTTTAAAATTTATTGTATATTTGCTCTATGGAATATCAAGAAGCAAAAGAAAAATTCATTAGTACTTGGGGAAGTTTAGGTTCACTTTGGGGCATAAACAAAGCTATGGCACAAATACAAGCCTTGCTTTTTATTTCAACTAAACCATTGTCTATGGAAGACATTATGGAAGATCTTAAAATTTCTCGTGGTAATACGAGCATGAATTTAAGACAACTTATGGATTGGGGAATTGTAACTAAAGTTTTGATTACTGGTGAGCGAAAAGAATTTTTTACAACAGAAAAAGATGTACAAGAATTAGCGCGTATCGTCGCTAAGGAACGCAGCCGAAGAGAAATAAAACCTGTTATAAAAGTTTTGGATGACGTCTCTTCTATTAAAGATGATGGCACCGAAAAAACCAAAGAACTGATAAAGCAAACAAAAGCACTAAAAGGCATTACGCACGATTTAGACACCTTAATGAATAAACTTGTCAATCAAAAACAGAATTGGCTAACTAAGTCGGTATTTAAATTGATGAAATAGAACATATATTTTTTAAACCAAACTTTCAGTTTTTTCTGAAAGTTTTAAACAAATTAAAGACATGACAAACTTATACAAATTCAATAAAATTATTCTAATAATAACTTTGATTCTGTATCTAACATTAATTTTAGGTTTATATGCTCAAATCGTGCTAGGAGCAGTTCAATTACTAAGTGCTATAAGTATTACTTTTTTATGGGAAAAGTTTGAAAATCGCAACAAAAAACAACTAATGATTTACTGGTTTGTTGTGATTATATATGGGATTGGATGGTTAATTGAAATAAACCTCAATGATTTTTGGTGGTTAGGAATAATAATTATTCCAATGTCGATTGCAATCTATTTCGTTTGGATATTAAACAATTTAAAAAACCTTAATAATGGTAACGCAATCAATCAATAATAAAAACATATTCATGACATGCCATTGGGAAGATTTAATCATCTCTACCTTTGAAGTAGATAAGGCTATTCTCGAAAAGTATCTGCCTAACAATACCGAATTAGATCTATTTAATGGTAAAGCACTAATGAGTATTGTTGCATTTACCTTTTCTAAGGTTAAGTTTTTTGAAATAAAAATTCCGTTTCATCAAAAGTTTGGTCAAATCAATTTTCGATTTTATGCCAAATCAAAAATCGATGGTACTAAAGGTGTTGTTTTTATTAAGGAATTTGCTCCAAAACCTATTATAGCATTAACAGCAAATATCTTTTATAATGAGCCTTATTTTACTAAGAACATAAGGTTTAATATAAGTACTAAAAGCGATGAAAAAACCATCAAGTATGCATACAAAGACATGTCTGTAAAGGCAAAAGTTAAAACAGCTTCAAAACCATTAATTAAAAACTCACTTGAAGAATTTGTAGTTGACAGATACGTAGCGTTTGTAAAAAGTAATACCTCAAAAACACTTCAATATAGAATACATCATAAACCTTGGAAACTTTACGAATTCATACATACAGAAATAAATGAAAATTTAATCTCGTTACTTCCAAAACATTTCAAATCCGCTAAACTTATAAAAACTTATATTGTTGATGGTTCATTTGTTTCAGTAGAAAAAGGCAAATTACCAACTACAATTTCCGTAGAGAAAACAAGAACTCATTTTGCTTAATTTACCTGAATGGAATTTGGATCGCGTTCTCTAAAACATAAAATAATTTACGCTATTTTTGTGCAGCAATGAAATTGAACAATGGCTAACCACAAATTAGATCCTAATAATTGGGTGAAACTACATTCGGATTATCTCTTCAACTACACTATTACACGTGTTAGTGATAGAGAAATTGCTCAGGATTTAGTTTCCGAAACCTTTTTGGCTGGTTTAAAATCCATGGCAAATTTTAAAGGAGAAGCTAGTGAACGCACTTGGTTAATTTCAATATTAAAGCGCAAAATTATAGACCATTATCGCAAGATAAACTCTAATAAAGGTAAAGCCGAAGTTAGAATGAGCTATAATACTACAGGAGAAGATGAAGGTGATTGGCTAGAAGAACGTGTTGCAGATCCTTTTGATAAAACAGCAGAAGACACTATGGTAAATTCTGAGTTAGGTGATGCTATATACGATTGCTTAGCTAAATTACCAGAAAAGCAAGCCGATGTTTTTAAGATGAAAACTATTTTAGGTTATGATACTGAGACAATTTGTAATGAATTAGATATTACAGCGTCTAACCTTTGGGTAATTATACATAGAGCACGTACTGCTCTTGCTGAGTGTATGGAAAAAAATTGGTTTTAATTAACATGAAAAAACGTTTTTTATTTATAAGCTGTGATGAGGCAAAACACATTTGCGATAAAACGCAATACGGTGAAGCCACTGCTTGGGAACGCTTTAAACTTGGACTCCGTTTAATGTGGTGTAGATTTACTAAGGCTTACTCTAAGAACAACAATAAACTTAGTGATGCCATACAAAAAGCCGAAGTTAATTGCCTAGAAAACAAAGAACGGAAAAAGCTTCAGGAAAAATTTGAACAAGAATTATCTAAGTACCAATAATATAATCAGCCACATAATTGGTACTGCTTCCACCCAAAACGCACTATAATATTCCGATTGGTTTTTGTTTGAAAAAATAACAAACAACATTGTTATAAAAACGATTATCAGTGTTGACACTATTGAACCAGCTGTTAATTCATCTTTAAAATACTCAAGAAAAAAAAATACCATTAAAAGTAAAACACCTATAATTTTTGTAAGCTTTACTCCTATTCTTTGAGGTATTGTACCGAGTTTTATACTATCAAAATTTAAGTCCCTAATCTCAAAGGGCAACATTAATACAATTACAAATACAAACCGTTGAATGATTGTTATAAAGGCATCAGCAGTAAATACCACATCGTTTTCAATTAAAGGCAAAACAACTGTTGTAAAAGCCCAGACCAATGCTATGATGTAAATTTTTAAGCCATTAATCTGCCTAAGGTTCATTTGACTATCCCTAAAATAACGCATAGGCAATAACGGAACAGCATATAAAAACGTGATGAGTCCGAAAACTGATAAATAAATTAATGTTTCTTCTTGAAGTTGAAACGCAAAATAACACATAGCGATAAACGCAATCAGAGAAAAAACTTGAATCATTTTTAACCAATTTGCTAAACTGCGATGATGAAACTTGGCAATACCAAAATACTTTACAAAATTATATCCTGTAATGGTAGCAAAAAACACAAAATAAAGTACAGATTTATCGTACCCTAATTTAAATTGAATTAACGTAACCCAAGTAAAAGCAAATACAGCGAAAGCCACATGTATGCTACTGTTGAGATAGAAATTAAAAATATGCTTTAAACCATTCATTAAACAAAAATACGCATTGTGTTAATAACCTTGTTTTTCGGTTAAAAACTTTAATGTTCCTTAACTAAATAAAAAGGCTAAATACGTATTTTTGCAAAACTAAATAAACACAACATTTTTTTAATGGATACGACTTCTTTTGCACTTAGACACATAGGACCAAATTCACAAGAACAAAAAGAGATGCTAAACACTATTGGTGTTACAAGCATAGATCAACTTGTTTCAGAAACAGTACCTGCTGATATTCGTCTAAAAAAGGATTTAGATTTAGCTCCTGCCATGAGTGAGCAAGAGTATTTAAATCATATTTTTGAGCTCTCAAAACTCAACAAAGTATTTAAATCTTATATAGGTTTAGGCTACCACCCAACTAACTTACCTGCTGTAATTCAGCGTAATATCTTAGAAAATCCAGGTTGGTACACAGCTTATACTCCATATCAAGCTGAGATTGCTCAAGGCCGTTTAGAAGCCTTATTAAATTTTCAAACTATGGTTATTGATTTAACAGGTATGGAAATTGCCAACGCTTCACTTTTGGATGAAAGTACAGCTGCCGCAGAAGCTATGAGTCTTTTATTCGCTGTAAGAGAACGTGACCAGAAGAAAGCTGGTGTCAATAAATTCTTTGTATCAGACTTGGTATTACCACAAACTATAGATTTGCTTGAGACAAGAGCAAATCCTATTGGTATTGAATTAGTTATTGGTAATGAAGCCGAATACAATCTATCAGGCGACTATTTTGGTGCATTATTGCAATATCCAGGGAAGAACGGACAGATTACCGACATTAAATCTTTTATTGAAAAAGCTAATGCCGAAAACATAAAAGTAGCTGTAGCTGCAGACATATTAAGTCTTGTAAAACTTGAAGCACCTGGAAAATTTGGTGCAGATGTCGTTGTTGGTACAACGCAACGTTTTGGAATTCCTATGGGATTTGGTGGCCCACACGCTGCTTATTTCGCCACTAAAGAGGCTTACAAACGTGATGTTCCTGGACGTATAATTGGTGTTACCAAAGATGCCAATGGCAACAGAGCATTACGTATGGCATTACAAACTAGAGAGCAACACATTAAGCGCGATAAGGCAACATCTAACATCTGTACAGCACAAGTACTTTTAGCAGTAATGGCTGGTATGTATGCCGTTTACCATGGTCCAAAAGGATTAACTTTTATTGCAGACAAGGTTAAAAACTCTGCCTCTACGTTAAGTAATGCATTAAAAAGTTTAGGATTAGAACAAGCTAATTCTCATTACTTTGATACCTTACAAATTAAAGCAGATGCTGTTAAAGTAAAGTACGAAGCAGAGAAATGTGAAGTCAATTTTCATTATCCAGATACCAATACTGTTACTATTGCAATTAATGAAACAACTACGATTGCCGACTTAAACGAGATCATTTCAATTTTTGAAAATGTAACAGGAAAAACTACAGACAAAATTGAGGCTATTTCTACTTTAGAAACTATTCCAGAACATTTAAAACGTCAAACCGAATTTTTAACCTTTGATGTGTTTAACGCCTTTCATTCTGAAACTGAATTAATGCGTTACATCAAGCGTTTAGAACGCAAAGATTTGGCTTTAAATCATTCAATGATTTCTCTTGGTTCTTGTACCATGAAATTAAATGCAGCTGCAGAGATGTTACCATTAAGCTGGAGCAGTTGGGGAAATATGCATCCTTTTGTACCTAGTGACCAACCAATCGGTTATAAGCTAATGTTAAATGCATTAGAAAACCAATTAACAGAAATTACTGGTTTTTCTGCAACATCTTTACAACCAAATTCCGGAGCACAAGGTGAGTTTGCTGGTCTTATGGTTATAAAAGCATATCACGAATCTCGTGGAGATCATCACAGAAATATCTGTTTAATACCATCATCTGCTCACGGAACAAATCCAGCAAGTGCTGTTATGGCTGGTATGAAAGTAGTTGTAACAAAAGCATCAGAGAATGGTAACATTGATGTTGACGATTTAAGAGAAAAAGCAGAATTACATAAAGATAATTTATCTGCTTTAATGGTAACATATCCTTCCACTCATGGAGTTTACGAATCTGCTATAAAAGAAATTACGCAAATCATTCATGATAACGGTGGACAAGTATATATGGATGGCGCCAATATGAATGCACAAGTAGGCTTAACCAATCCAGGGAATATTGGTGCTGATGTTTGTCACTTAAATCTACACAAAACCTTTGCTATACCTCACGGAGGTGGAGGACCAGGCGTTGGACCAATTTGCGTTGCTGAACAATTAGTTCCTTTTTTACCAGGAAACCCACTTGTAAAAACGGGTGGACACCAAGCTATTTCTGCAATTTCAGCAGCACCATTTGGATCTTCATTAGCTTGTATTATTTCCTATGGTTACATTAAAATGTTAGGTGCAAAAGGCTTAAAACAAGCCACGGAAGCTGCGATATTAAATGCCAATTATATCAAAGAGCGTTTAGAAGGCTATTATCCTACACTTTATACAGGAGAAAATGGAAGAGCCGCACACGAAATGATTATAGATTGTCGTGATTTTAAAGCAAATGGAATTGAAGTCACTGATATTGCAAAGCGATTAATGGATTATGGATTCCATGCTCCAACGGTTTCCTTCCCTGTAGCTGGCACCATGATGATAGAACCAACAGAAAGTGAAAGTAAAGCAGAGATGGATCGTTTTTGTGATGCTATGATTTCTATTCGAAAAGAAATTGATAGTGTTTCAAAAGACGAACCAAATAACGTCTTAAAAAATGCACCTCATACATTAGAAATGCTAACTTCAGACGAATGGCTTTTACCTTATTCAAGAGAAAAAGCAGCTTTCCCATTAGATTATGTTAGAGACAGTAAATTTTGGCCAAGTGTAAGACGTGTAGATGATGCTTATGGAGATAGAAACCTAATGTGTAGTTGTGCACCTATCGAAGAATTTATTGATGCATAACTAAAATTAAGAGTTAAAAAAAGTGCCTAAATTGGGCACTTTTTTGTATATTATATTGAATTAAGAAGAATTATTGTGAATTTGAAAAAAATAATATCAATAATACTTTATATAAAGAAAAACTGTTTAATATTAGTTAGTTTCGTATTACTTAACTGAAATATAGCAAATATGGGAATCAGAATCACAGGAACGGGAAGTTATGTACCGAGCAGTATAGAAAAGAATGAGGACTTTCATCAACATGAATTTTTAAATGTTGATGGTTCTGCCATTAATCACCCAAACGAGGTTATTGTAGATAAATTTAAAGCTATTACTGGTATTGTAGAAAGGCGCTATGTAGATAAGGAATTAACCTCATCTGACATCGGTTTTTTAGCCGCACAGAAAGCAATTGAAGATGCAAACATAGATCCAGAAAAGATTGACTACATCATTTGTGCACACAATTTTGGAGATGTAAAAGCTGATACTATTCAAAGTGATATTTTACCTTGTTTAGCATCACGTGTAAAATATAATTTGAGAATAAAAAACCCAAAATGTGTTGCCTACGATATCCTTTTTGGTTGTCCAGGTTGGGTAGAAGGTGTTATTCAAGCAAAAGCATTTATAAAATCTGGAATGGCAAAACGATGCTTAGTCATTGGATCAGAAACCTTATCTAGAGTAGTTGATAAACACGATAGGGATTCAATGATTTATTCCGATGGTGCAGGTGCAACCATTGTTGAAGAAACCGAAGACGAAGGTATTATAGCACACGAAACTGCAAGTTTTACTTATGACGAAGCGTATTACTTATATTTCGGAAAATCCAACAATCAAAAACTCTGTAAGGATACACGTTATATAAAAATGCATGGTCGAAAAATATACGAATTTGCGCTGACCAATGTTCCAAATGCCATGAAAACCTGTTTAGACAATAGCGGTATTGATATTTCTGAAGTCAAAAAAATATTGATTCATCAGGCTAACGAAAAAATGGACGAGGCGATTATTAAACGTTTTTATAGACTGTACAAAAAACCTGTTCCAGAAGGTATAATGCCTATGAGTATTCACAAATTAGGAAACAGCTCTGTTGCTACTGTTCCTACGCTTTTTGATCTAATAAGAAAAAACAAACTCGAAAATCACAGCATAGCAAAAGGAGACATTATTATCTTTGCTAGTGTAGGTGCTGGCATGCATATAAACGCTATAACTTATAGATATTGATTTAAAGATTACCGCCTTCGCGGAAATAAAATGTACGAAAACACATTTCCTAATAAGCGCTATAAACACACGCTTAATTTTTTGAATAAGCATATTAAAACATCTGAATCTATTTTAGATTTGGGTGTAAAAAATCCTTTTTCAGAGATTATGATTTCCGAAGGTTTTTCTGTTGAGAATACTCAAGGTGAAGATTTGGACGAAGACCATTCTAACATCAATAATTCTTCAGCAGATGTTATTACTGCTTTTGAAATCTTTGAACATCTATTATCTCCGTACGAAGTTTTAAAGTCTATAAAAGCAAAAAAGATTATCATTAGCGTACCTTTAAGGCTGTGGTTTGCAACTGCGTACAGAAGCAAAACCGATATGTTAGATCGACATTACCATGAGTTTGAAGATTGGCAATTAGATTGGTTATTAGAAAAAACAGGTTGGACTATAAAGGATCGTCAAAAGTGGACCAATCCAGTTAAAAAAATTGGAATTAGACCATTACTCAGGCAGTTTACTCCACGATATTATATCGTTTATGCCGTTAGGACATAAAATTCCAATTCCTAAACACCGAATTCCAAATGGGTTTGTTTAGCTTTGATTTTTAGAATTTACGATTTGAGATTTTACATCATCATACCTGCACACAACGAAGAAGATTACATTGGTAAAACTTTGCAGTCGTTAGCTAAACAAACGTTATTAGCAAAGCAGGTTGTTGTAGTTAATGATAATTCTACAGATAGTACTAAAAGCATTGTTGAAGACTATGCTTTAAAATATCCGTGGATTTCTTTAGTAAACTCTCAATCATCTGATGTACATTTACCTGGCTCTAAAATTATTCATGCTTTTAATAAGGGTTTAGCGATTTTGGATGATAACTACGATATCATCTGTAAATTTGATGCCGACCTTATTTTTCCTGAAAACTATTTAGAAAAAATTGCAAACCACTTTAAAGAAAATTCCAAACTTGGAATGGCTTCTGGCTTTTGCTATATCGAAAAAAATAAGCAATGGGTTTTAGAAAACTTAACCAACAAAGATCATATTAGAGGTGCTTTGAAAGCTTATTCAAAAGATTGCTTTCTTCAAATCGGTAAACTAAAACCGTCAATGGGCTGGGATACGGTTGATGAGTTATTGGCCAAATACCATGGTTGGGAAATTTTCACAGACGAATCGTTGCATGTAAAGCATTTAAAACCAACAGGACAATCTTATAATAAAGCTTCAAAATATTTACAAGGTGAAGCTATGTACAAAATGCGTTATGGCTTTTGGATTACTCTAATTTCAGCATTAAAACTCGCCTACAAAAAAGGAAGTTTTAGGCTGTTTAAAGATTATATGTCTGGTTACTTTAAAGCGAAATCAAATAAAACAGCGTTTCTAGTTTCTAGAGAGGAAGGTAAATTTATAAGAGATTTACGTTGGAAAGGGATTACGAAAAAGTTTATAAAATAAGATCCCGAAGTACTAAAGCAAGTTCAGCACAAGTAAGTTATGCATAACAACATCTATAAGGCTTTGTCAAAAACTCCAGTTTTTATAATTACTCGAAGCTTCTAACTTATCTTCTATTGAATCCTCTAATTGCGGAAAGAAATCAATTCCTGTCAAGGCTTCAACTTTATCTACAGAAACCACAAATTTGTATAGTGGTAAATTAGAATCTTTATGATCCATTAAAAATGCCAGCATTTTAATTCTACCATTAGTATTATCTAAGATAACTTTATAAAACTGATTTGGCACAGCAACTTTTTCATCTCCAATAGTTTTTAATCCATTTTTAAGAATACCTCCTGTAACAACAAAGACACCATCGTTCTTTTTTGCCCAATAGCGTACTTTTTGCTCCAATCGGTTCCAAATCCCAGAATTAAATTGGTGTTCTTGCGGACTAATATTACTAGTCAAAAATGTTTCGTCATGTGCTTTTTTGGTAAATCTCCTATCGCCTGCTGGACACAAATGTCCTCTATCATAACCAGAATTTTTATAATTTCGCCAATCGGCAGCACCTGTTTTCACTGCTTTGTCTATTTCAAAATATGGTCGTTTATGATTTGTAGTACTTAGGTGACTTTCTTTTAGTTCATAAGCCACCCATTCTGCTTGCTCATGTGCTTCGCTATACGACAGCGAATAATTTTGATGATGCACTATTTGTCCGGTTGTACTTGTAGGAAGGTAATAAGTGTTGGTGTCAGATTTTGGTTCTTTTCCAGCATCTACAACAATAGTTTTTTCTTTATTATTCAAATAATGATCATAAGCATAGATGCCTATTATCAATAGTATTGCAATTATTGAATAAAGTTGATTTTTCTTCAAAATAATTAATCCATCACAAAACCTAAAGGCTTACCAGTAGCTCCGTTAGGAAAACTAATACCTAAAAGTGCAGAAATTGTAGGTGCAATATCTGGAATTACTGTTTTATCTAGGGTTTCACCATGTTTAATTCCTTTTCCAAAAAATAATAATGGCACATGTGTGTCATAGTTTAGTCCACTTCCATGTGTAGAACCTGTTTTTCCGTATGAAATGAAAGCGGGATCGTTTACCAAAATTACATCGCCTGATCGCTTTTGGTTAAATCCGTTTTGCAATAATTCTTCAATTCCTGTTGAAAAACTTGTAGTACTCATTGTAGTTGCGGTATATACTTTAGAAACATTTTTATAACCCAATTGTTCCATAGCAATTGCATTTTGAACATCAACAAGGTTTAAACCTAAAGATTTTACTTTAGTTCTATCTAAAAATATCTGGTCATTACTAATATTCTCCACAATGTCCTTAGTACCATAAGTTGTATTTAAAAACTCATTAAAAAGCGTTTTTCTATCGTTATTATTTACATAACCTGAAGGTACTTTTGCAGACGTTAAATACGAAGGTACATCCACAGCTCCATGGTCTGCAGTAAGAAAAACTGTGTACTCTCCTCTACCAACAGTAGCATCTAAATACTCAAAAAAGCGTTCTAAATCTTTATCTAATCTAATATAAGTATCTTCAATTTCTTTAGAATTAACACCAAAATTATGACCAACATAATCCGTTGCAGAGTAACTCACAGCTAAGACATCAGTAATATTATCCGCACCTAAATTTTCTGCTTTTACGGCAGCTATAGCAAAATCCGTCGTTAAACTATTACCATAAGGTGTAGCTTTTAAAATATCGAATCCACGATTGTCTTTGCTCAATGCTTTTAAATCGTAAGGAAATGTTGCTTTCTCTTTTCCTTTAAAACCACCTTCAAAGGTGTTTTCATCCGTTCCACTTTCTGTATATGTGTTTATATCATAAAGTGTGTTCCAAACTTTTAAATAAGATTCTGCTTTATCGGAATTATTAAAATCCGTTACCCATTGCGGTAATTCATTCATATAAAATGAACTCGAAATCCACGCACCTTCCTCTTGTCCATGAAACCAATAAGCAGCATTAGCTGTATGGCCTGCTGGTAAAATTGCACCTCGGTCTTTTAATGAAATTCCTATGGTTTTTCCTTGTCTTTGGGTAAATAATCTATTCTCATCTGCAAAACTTGTAGTTTGCATTCTGTGTGGAGACATTTTACCAGCTCTATCTTCCGTACCTACTGGTTCTACATTGTCATCACCAGCACAGTACACCATCTCTTTTGTTTCTTTATCATACCAATTATTACCAATAATACCATGGTACTTTGGTGTTGTACCTGTATAAACTGATGTATGTCCAGGCCCTGTGTATGTTGGTATATAGTTAAAGTGGTTATTTTTGCAATTAAAACCTTCGTTAATCATGCGCTTAAACCCACCTTCACCATACTTAGACTCAAAACGTGTTAAATAATCGTAGCGCATTTGGTCCACAACTATACCAACAACCAATTTTGGTCTGGAGTTTAATTCTTTTGCAGTAATTACAGGAGCAGAGGTTTTAACTTTTTCTTGCGATCCACAAGAATAAAACATCGTTGCTACTATAATTATGGTGAAGATTTTTTTCATAATAAACTAATCATTCTATTAAGATTCAAAAATAAGACTTTTAAGTTATCTTAATTTTATTTTAAGGTAATTTCCTAATCATTTTTTATACTTTAGCGTTAAGAAATTCTAGTATGAAGTACCTTCATAATATTGGCACTTACTTTATAATGATTAAAGATATGTTTCGCAAACCAACTAAATGGTCTGTGCTAAAAACTTTAATCCTTAAAGACATTGATGATTTAATTATAGGATCACTCGGTATTGTTGCCTTTATTGGTTTTTTTGTTGGCGGTGTTGTTGCCATACAAACCTCACTAAACATAAGCAATCCTTTAATCCCAAAATATTTAGTAGGTTTTGCAACCCGACAATCCATAATATTAGAGTTTGCACCGACTTTTATTTCTATAATTATGGCTGGTAAAGTAGGTTCCTTTATCACCTCTAGTATTGGTACAATGCGTGTTACGGAACAAATTGATGCATTAGAGGTAATGGGTATCAACGCTATTAATTATTTGGTGTTTCCAAAGTTTGTAGCCTTAACACTTTATCCATTTGTAATCTCTATTGCAATGTTTTTAGGGATTTTAGGTGGTTTGGCAGCTTGTGTTTATGGTGGTTATGGCACTCTAGAAGATTATATTTCAGGTGTTCAAATAGATTTTATACCTTTTCATATGGCTTATGCCTTTATAAAAACTATGGTTTTTGCGTTTATACTAGCAACCATTCCATCTTACTATGGCTATTTTATGAAAGGTGGAGCTTTAGAAGTTGGTAAAGCCAGCACCACATCTTTTGTATGGACTAGTGTTATCATTATTCTATTGAACTTTTTATTAACCAGTTTACTCTTAGGCTAATGATAGAAGTTAAGGACTTACATAAATCATTTGGTGATGCTCATATCCTTAAGGGCATTACAACATCTTTTGAAAAAGGTAAAACAAACCTTATCATAGGACAAAGTGGCTCTGGTAAAACTGTATTTTTAAAATGCTTGTTAGGTTTATTTGAATATGAAGAGGGAAGCATTTCTTATGACGGAAAAGTATTTAGCAATCTTAGTCCAGATGAAAAAAGAGAACTAAGAGCAGAAATAGGAATGGTATTTCAAGGAAGTGCTTTATTTGATTCCATGACAATTGCAGAAAATGTAAAGTTTCCATTAAGAATGTTTACAAAGCAAAGCAAAAGCGAAATGGAAGATCGTGTGGATTTTGTGTTAAAACGTGTTAACCTTGATGATGCACATCATAAAATGCCTAGTGAAGCTTCTGGTGGTATGCAAAAGCGTGTTGCCATTGCTAGAGCCATTGTAAATAACCCAAAGTATTTGTTTTGTGATGAGCCCAATTCTGGATTAGATCCTAAAACAGCCATTGTGATTGACAATCTTATACAGGAGATAACAGATGAATACCAAATAACTACAGTCATAAACTCACACGACATGAACTCTGTTATGGAGATTGGTGAAAAAATTGTCTTCTTAAAAGATGGCTTAAAAGCTTGGGAAGGCTCTAAGGAAACCATTTTTAGAACTGACAATAAGGTTGTAACTGACTTTGTTTATTCTTCTGAATTATTTAAAAAAGTACGCAAAATGTATTTGGAAGAAAATCAATAGTTAGTTTCTTCTTATAAAAACGGTATCAACTTTTAACTCTTCTTTTAGCCATTTTTGAAGTGTTCTTTCTCTAGCCAAAATTACACTATCAGCTAAAGATACTTTCCACCTTACGTTTGCCACAGTTACTGTATCTATATTTATAAAATCTTTTGATTCTAACATTTTTGCATATCCAAAGAATTCTAAATCATTGAATCTAACTTTAGCATCTCGAGATAAGGAACTAAACGACACTGCATTTTTATTAGTATTTCCAGATTCTATTTGCTGATTTAGACGCGTTATATTAGCTTCTAATTCTACTATTTGCTTTTGTAAACCATTAATAATATTATCCTTTTGATCTAAATCGGCATAAGCTCTATCTAACGATTGCACTAATCGATCTGCACTTCTTGTTTTATTTGCATTTATAATTAATTCAAATTCTTTGAGACTTTCGTACTTCTCCTTATCATTCTGTAATGCTGAAATCATCTCATCACTTATATCACCATTAAAATGCAAATTAATTGTCTTTGCATCTGGATCTAAATCATTTTCCCTTTTCTGATACCACAAGTTTGGGTTACTTTCAATTTCATCTTTAACAAAACTTGCAAAATCTCTTTCATATTTACTTTCCTGTAATACAGTTAAAAATGTCCATATAGCTGGAATCATAACTATAATAGCTATGAGCATGGCAAATCTAGAAATACGTTTTCTTTTTGCTGAATTAGCATATTTTAGCATTGGAAAACGCAATATTTTCAAAACTAAAAATGTTGCTAAAGCAATAAATATGGTGTTAATCGTAAATAAATACATAGCACCACCAAAAAATCGCCAATTACCTATAGCCAAACTATAACCAGCAGTACATAAAGGAGGCATTAAAGCAGTAGCAATCGCTACACCAAATATAACCGAGGCAATAGTTCCCCTTTTGGTTCGTGCAATAATTAGTGCCAGACCACCAAAGAAAGCAATTAAAACATCCCTAATATCTGGCCTAGTTCTTCCTAAAAGTTCTGAAGTTTCAGTGCTTAAAGGAAATAGCCAAAAAAACAGGAATGCCGTTAATAAACTCAGCACAATCATTGTAGCTAAATTTATAAGTGATTTTTTTAAAGTATCAATATCATTAATTGCTATAGACAAACCTACACCTAAAATTGGTCCCATTAATGGAGATATTAACATGGCGCCAATAACAACAGCTGTAGAGTCCGCATTTAAACCAACAGAAGCCACAAAAATAGAACAGACTAAAATCCAAGCGGTAGCACCTTTAAAAGGGATATCTGCTTTAATTGCAGCAATGGTAGCATCTCTATCTGTATCTTCTCTGAAATCAAGTAATTCACTTAAGAATGTCTTAATACTGGTAAATAAACCTTGTGCATCTTTTTTTACTGCCTCTTTCTTTTCTTCAACAGCATTCTCTTTATTCATTTCATTGGTCATCCGAGAATTCTCATCCTCAGAAAAATTGAATTTATTTTCGTCACTCATAGTTTAACCGTATTCTTCTCCAAAATTGGCTTTTACATTTTGGAGTACTTTTTTAATGTCTTGCTCTTTAGCTTTAGGAAAGATAAGTAAAACTTCGTCTTTATCGACAACGATATAATCATTTAACCCATCTATAACCACAATTTTATCTTTTTTAGACCGAATCATATTACCAGAAGCATCTTCAACCAGTACTTTAGAATTAACTATTGCATTGCTGTTTTCATCCTTGTCTAATTTATCGTAGAGACTTCCCCAAGTCCCTAAATCATTCCAGTCAAAAGTTGCAGGAATCACATAAACATTAGTGCTTTTTTCCATTAAGGCATAATCTACAGAGATATTTTCTGCCTTAGAATAATTGTCTTTAATAAAATTGTCTTCAACCTCAGTGTTATAAACATTATAACCACTTTCAAACAATTCAAACAATTCTGGTTGATTATTTTTAAATGCTGAAATCACTGATTTTGCACTCCACATAAATATACCTGCATTCCACAAGAAATTACCTTGTTCTAAAAAAGATTTTGCAGTTTCATAATCTGGTTTTTCTCTAAACTGACTTACAGATTTAATTTCAGAAGTTGAAGATTTATCGTACTCAATATAGCCATAACCTGTATTTGGAAATGTTGGCGTAATACCCAAAGTCATTAATGCATCGTTAGATTCGCAAAAATCAAAAGCCGTTTTCACATTATTTGAAAAAGCCTGCTCATCCTCTATCCAATGATCACTTGGAGCTACAATCATTACCGCATCTTCATTTTCTTTTTTAATTTTTAAGGAAGCATATAAAATACAAGGTGCTGTATTTCTCATAGCTGGCTCTAAAACAACTTGACGTTTAGTAACACTTGGCAATTGTTCTAATACCAAATCATTATAACGCTCATTCGTGAGAATAAAAATATTTTCTTCTGGAATAAGCTTTGCAAGTCTATTAAATGTTTTTTGTATTAGCGTATCACCTGTTCCTAACATATCGTGAAATTGCTTAGGAAAAGCCTGTGTGCTCACTGGCCAAAATCGAGATCCTACTCCACCAGCCATTAAAATGGCATAATAATTTTTGTTTTTCATTAATCTAATTGTTCTACTTCTGCATTTGGATTAAACAAATATAACTTACCTGTTTTAACCTCAACGCACTCAAAACGTTTTCTTCTTTTATTTCCTCTTTTAAAAACTCTATCATTATAAAGTTTAAAAGTTTTTCCCAAAGGTACTTCAAAAACAAAAGTTTTATCTTCTCTTTCGTCAAGTCGTTTTAAAGCTAAGGCGAGTTGTGTATCCGTATCGCTTGACGCTTTAGGATTTTTAAAATGATTAGCAAGCAATGGTAACAGTTCTATAGGAAATACTTCTGGTCTTAAAAAAGGCAGCATTAAATGTTGAAACGTGCTTTTCCACTCTTTGCCATGTGGTTTTATAAACCGACCGAATCTATTGTAGGCTTCAAAGTGTGCAATCTCATGAATTAACGTTATTAAAAATCGGTACCTATTTAGATTAGCATTAACTGTAATCTGATGTTTACCATTAGGCAATTGTCTGTAATCACCATGTTTGGTTTTCCGTTCTTTCTTAACTTTAATAACTAAATTATCCTTTGCCAGTAAGGATTTAACCTGTGACTGTGCATCATCTGGTAAAAAATCTAAAAGCTGTGTTTGCATTGATGCAAAAATAACTGTATTTAATTAGATTATTACTCACTAACAACTATCATTGTAGAAGTGCTATTCACTTTCAAAACATATAATCCCGAAGCTGTAACATTTAATTTAATTTTTGTAGTTCGGTTTAAAGTATCAAAGTTCCTGTTTGAGATATTAATTTTTCTACCTCTGATATCAAAAACATTAATGGTTTCGTTGCCGCTAGTATTACCAATAAAAATTTCTCTATTAGTTGTTGGATTAGGATAAACGGTAATTGGCTCATCAAATTCCTCAACTCCTAAAGAACCTTCAAAATACGGTACAGCAAAATCAAATACATCTTCTGCTACTGCCTGACCAATAAAACGTCCTGGAATATCATCAGCAGGTGGATGAATACCTCCCCAAATTCTACTTAAACTCGTTTGATCAGAAGCATCTCTATACGTTGCCCATTGTAATACAACGTCTACAGAAGGTCCTTCTTCAAATACTAAAAACTCATTGGCTTTTGCAGTAAACTCACCTAATCCACCTGGAAAAAACTCACTACCTGTAATTTTGGTCATTAACTCAGATGCAGCTCTGGAAAACGTAGAATGACCTGACACATAACCAGCAAAAGGAGGTGTAACAAATGTTGGCCGTTGGTATGGATACCAATCTTCAGCTAAAATCCAACCTACACCAGCTTGATCAGTTTCTGTATTAGCAATAAAGTCATGTCCTCTCCATGTATATAATTTTATCTTACCTACATGTTGATTGGCAAACCCAGCTAAAGGATCACCCATTTCAACCACTTCAATATAATTATCAATTAGAGGAATTCCTGATATATCATAATTACTTAAAGTGTTATCTGTACTTTGTCCACGTTCTGCCATAGATCTGATTGCAGAAATGGGTCTTATATAATCGTACCATCCTTTAACGCTCCATGCCGAAACTGCAGAATCATGCATTCCACCACCCATAATAAAATAGGCTTTTACATCCCATTCTAAAGGATCTAAAATAGCACCTTCACCTTCAAATCGTTTTTCAAATTGTGGATGATCATTAACATAGTTTAAAATGGTAAACCAATGTCCTGGTGGAGTTTCAGAATGCGGTCCGTCTGCCCAAAATTCAGCAAGCACTCTAGCATAATCTCCTCTAGGCACCATATTTATTTCGTAAGGATTTTCAGTAATTGGGTTTATATCATACCCACTTCCAATTGAACCTCCATCAAAATAATTATAGAAACTAGGATATTCGGTATAATCTGTTGGAAAGGTACTTATATCTACATTTCCTAGTGAATTTGGTGATATATCCCACATAACACCATCGTTTTGGTCTAAGTGCGATTGCCAAACTGACACCATTGTAAACCCCCATTTATAAGCATCACTTGAAGCATTATTTTCTACTAAACTTATATATGGTGGATCAGAAGGGTCATGAAAAACATGAAAATCATTACCATCTCTTTGAAAAGTAACCTTATCTTCTTCTTTTAAAGCAAATCCGTGAACATTGCCCCATTCCGGACTTAAAAATGGAGGTGTGTCTTCATCAATTATTTGTCCTCCTTGATCTATAAATATATCCAAAGCCAAAGGTTGCCATCGATTTGGATCGTTAATTGGTTGATTAACATCAGAATTAGCATCTAAAGCGTAAGGGTCATTAACCGGTTCGTAATATGCATTATCATATCCTGTAGCTTCCCTTGAACCGTCTTGTAAACCATAATCTATGATGGTTTGTGCCACGAAATTACCAAAGGCTGCGGCATCACCATCTTCGTACATCAATGATGTTATATTTATATCGTAACCTAAGTTTTCCATTAACAAATCGAATCTAGCTTGAGTTTCTTCTACTCCTGGAGAATTCTGAAAACGATGGGTTAACAAACGATACATAGCATAGCTAATTGACTTACTTAATGAGGTTTCCATATCCTCATTTGGAACAAAATCTTGTAATACACTAGAAAACCCATGAACGGTATTGCCTATTAAATATGGAGAAGCAACATCATCATATATTGCCCATATATCATACATTGCTACACTAGAATGAAATAAGTTTCGTGCATGTACAGTTGGCCTAGCAAAATCACCTCTAATCGCTTCCAGCAAGGCTTCATTCCATAACCTGGCAATTGATATATCTTCTGACAGGTTTTCAACACCCAATTCTATATCAACGAAAACTTCTAAACTAGAACATTGGTCATCCGATTCGGTAACAGCTATACGTCCAGAATCTTCAATATGCCACCTAACCGTTATTGTCCCTGTTCCTTGTCCATTTAAAATTTCTCCACCTAAAACTTGCCAAACCACCGTTGAATTACTTCCTATAGTATAACTGTAAGTTTCAGTTCCTAGAAAGGATGGATTTGTATTACCGACAATGGTTTGTGATGGTAAATAGGTACACGAACCATCATCTACCGTTGCATTTGGGTTGTAGTTACATGACACAGAATCTTTACAGCCATACACTTTTTGACTTGGTTGAATATTAAGGACTTCGTAACCTTGTCCTTCAGTTGCTTTAATCGTAACATCAGCATCTAAATCATTAAACGTTTCAACCAAGCCAGAAGGCCACTTAATCTCTAATGTGGTAATTTGTGTTAGGTCATCCAAACCAAAATGAATAGCTTGTCTGTTTTGACTTAAAAAACCTATTCCAGAATGGTAACGCTTATAAGTACCATTTACAGTATTTATTGTAACCATTGCACCTATGGCATCTCTATTGGAAGTTGTCCCTTCCAATTGTATTTTAAGCCAATGTAAGTTGGTTTCAGTGTCATCAAAATTCAACAATTTGTTTTCATACAGAAAAGAAGCGCCATCACTATTGGTTACAAACAAATCAAGGTCTCCGTCGTTATCAAAATCAAAATTAATAGCCTCAACACTTACGGTTTGCTCATTCAAGCCTAGTTCAACCGAAGCATCTACAAAAGTAGTTTGCCCTTGTTCTGTGAGATTTCTAAAGTAGTAATTAGGTTCAGTACTTTGGCCTTCAAAAACAAAACCATTTGCAATAAAAAGGTCTTCATCACCATCTAAGTCAAAATCTGAAAAACACGCTCCTTTTGACCACATGGTATTGCCAATATTTATGGCATCAGCAATATCTGTATAGGTATTATCTCCGTTATTTTCTAAAAAAACATTGTTATTCTTTTGAGTTACAAAAACATCAGGCAAACCATTGTTATTATAATCTGTAATTGCAATACTTGTATTATTCCCTACGGCATCAAGGCCATAAGACAGGGCTTGATCTGTAAATGACACACCTGCATTATTTATATATAAGTTATTGGCTGCCCCTTCACTATTGGAAACATATAAATCCATATAGCCATCATCATTAAAATCGAAAGGTAATGCTGCGTAGCTAGCCAAATTTTCGGTAGATTGAAGCCCAACTGAAGCTGTTACATCTGTAAATGAACTGTTACCATTGTTCTGATATAATTGGTTACTTCCGCAGCCATTCCAATCAGTAATGTATATGTCTAATAAGCCATCGTTATTAAAATCGAACCAAGTTGCACTTGTATTTAAACAATTATTAATAGTGTTGAAACCCGATAACTCTGTAACATTAGCAAAAGTTCCATTACCAAGATTTCTCCATAACTGTACTTTTAAGGCATAGGTTAAAAACAAATCTGGAAAACCATCATTATTATAATCTCCCCAAGATGCTCCATTTTTAAAACCATCCAATCCTAAATATGGATCACCTCCTTCTTCCGAAGTAAGTAAATCTTCAAATCCTGCAAATTCAGTAACATCTGTAAATGAACCATCATTGTTATTTCTAAACAAACGACTTAGTGATTTAGAATCTTCTAGATTATCCTTAGCCTTTGCTACAACAAAAATATCCAGGTCATTGTCACCATCATAATCCGCAACTGCGACACCATTATTTTCTTCCAAAACGTTTAAACCAACATTGTTTTCTACACGTTCAAAAGTCTGAGCAGAAACTTTAAAACTAAAAAGAAATAAGGTGAATGCTAAAAGCAAAAGAGGTGTATAATCGCGTAATATTTTAACCATCTTTTTATATTTTTTATAAATATAAAAATTAGCTTTATAATTCTATAAGCTTTGTTAAGATTAACAAGCCCTTAAAGACAGTTGTCGTATTTTACTGCTGTTAGTCGCAATAGCACTAATTAAAAATAACCTTAACTACAAAAAATAAGGTTCAATTATAAGTTTTTAAGGCGTAGAGTTTGAAACCTGAAGTACTTTTCCGTTGTAATATTTATTACCATTAAGAGAAAAATCGTGAATATACGTTGCCATTTCAGTAGCTGTTGTAGGAGCTTGGTAATCTGGAAAAGCTTCTTTTAACATTTCAGTCTGTACAGCGCCAAGTGCCAACACATTAAATTGTGGTCCTGTTAACTTGTATTCTTCTGCCAATAATTCAGTCAAAGTAATAACAGCACCTTTGCTTGAACTATATGCTGCAAGACCTGGAAACTTGACACTACCTTGAATACCACCCATACTACTAATAGTTACCACATGACTATTTTGATTCATAAATGGCAGTACAATTCTTGTCATTTCAGAAACACCAAACACGTTAGTTTGATAAACTTTTTCAAAATCCTTAAATGAGGTTTCAGCAAATGGTTTGTTTAACAATGTGCCTGCATTATTAATTAGAATATCAACCGTTTTCCATTCTTTCGATATAAACGTCTCGACTTTTTTATAGTCTTCACTTTTACATAAATCAAAGGCAAAAGACGTAATGTTCTCAAAATGCAGATTGTTTACAGGTTGTGCATTTCTGGATATTGCTAAAACATTGTGTCCTTGATTAGCAAATAGATGTACCAATTCAAACCCAATTCCTCTACTTGTCCCTGTAATAATTATGTTTTTACTCATCATTAAGGATTACTTCTTTTGTAGGTGCATTCATCATACCTTCTAGAGCAGGTATCATTTTATTAATAAAGCTTGCCATATGTTCGTAATCCATTTTATCTGGCTCATCGTCTACATGATGATAATACTCAAAATTGGTAAAATCAAAAGTAGAAATAGCATGAGCAGGCACATTTAACTCTTTAAAAAACGGAAAATTATCAGACCTCATAAACAAATTAAACTCTTTTGCTTTAGGGAAAAATCCAACAACCTCCTCTCCTGCATATTTATTTAAAATTGGAGCAAAATTAGAACGGTCATAGCCACTCATATATGCCATAGATTTATCTTCAGCTCTTGGAACACCAATCATTTCAAAATTAATCATGGTGTAGGCATTTAGTCCCTTTTCCTTTAAACGTTTTGCTAAATGTGCTGACCCTTTTAATCCCATTTCTTCGGCTGCATATAACGTAATTAAAATACTACGTTTGTTAGTCTTAGACTTTGCAAAATATTTACCAAACTCCATAGCTGCAATAGTACCTGAAGCATCATCATTGGCACCATTAGCTATAGTGTCTCCATTGACTTCCTTTCCTTGTCCTATATGATCGTAATGCCCACCTAAAATGATAAACTCATTTTTTAGTTTTGGGTCATTACCTTCAATCATACCAACGACATTATAACCAATTAGCTCACCTAGTTTAAAGGTATCTCTATAAGTTTCAAAATAAGGTTTTATATTATTGGCTTTGAAATAGTTTTCAATAAAAACAGCTGCTTTTTCTATGCCTTCGCTTCCTGTTGCTCTTCCTCCCAGTTCATCAGAAGCAAGGTATTCCATACTCTTTTTAATATCGTCTACAGCTATTTTTATCTTCTCAGGACTTGCACCATTTTCTCCAGATTTACCATCTGAGGCTTTCTGTTTAACAGAGCATGATACCAATAAGGCTAGAATTAATACTGAAAGTAGTTTTTTCATGATGAAATATATTTAGTGTCTAAAGATAAAAAAATCCTGTTTCAAACTAATGAAACAGGATTTTTATATAAGAGATTCTGAAACGAGTTCAGAATGATAAATCGTTACTATGAGAACTACACTAACATCGTCACTGGATTCTCAATATATCCTTTCAACGTTTGAAGGAATTGCGCTCCCGTTGCACCATCAACTGTTCTGTGGTCACAAGCCATTGTTAACTTCATAGTGTTTCCTGGAACAACCTTGCCACCTTTAACAACTGGTTTTTCTACTATGGCTCCAACAGAAAGGATTGCTGAGTTAGGCTGATTGATAATTGATGTAAAACTCTCAATACCAAACATACCTAAGTTAGAAATAGTGAAAGTACTACCTTCCATTTCATCTAAAGTTAGTTTCTTATTTCTTGCTTTACCTGCAAATTCTCTTACAGCTGCACCTATTTGTGTTAAGCTTTGCTCATTTGCGAATTTTACTACTGGCACCACTAAACCATCAGGTACTGCAACAGCTACACCTATATGTACATGGTTGTTGAGTTGCATTCTATCATCAAACCATTGTGAATTAACTTGAGGATGTTGACGCAACGCTAAGGCACATGCCTTAACAACCATATCGTTATATGAAATTTTTGTATCTGGCAATGAATTATACTGCGCTCTGAAAGCTATAGCATTTTCCATATCGAACTCCACATTTAAGTAATAATGTGGTGCTGTGAATTTGGATTTAGCTAAATTCTTAGCGATAGCCTTTCTCATATTTGAATTAGCAACCTCATCAAAATCCTCTTGACCAGATGGTACAAACTTAGCAACTGGTGCTGAAGATTGTGCTGCACTCGGTGTAAAGTTTTCTATATCGCGTTTTACAATTCTACCATTTTCACCAGAACCGTTTACTTGCGAAAGATTAATTCCTTTTTCTTCAGCCATTTTTTTGGCTAAAGGAGATACAAATATTCTTTCGTTTGAACTGGATGTTGTTGTAGAAACTGAAGCTGTAGCTTTTGGTGCTTCTTTCTTAGTTTCAACAGGTTTTGGTGCTTCTGCTTTTTTTGTTTCTTTTTTAGGTTCTGGTTTAGTTTGTGCCCCTTCAACTTTAAAGTTTTTAGCAATTGATGAAACATCAGTACCTGCAGGACCTATTATAGCAAGTAACGAATCTACTTTAGCAGATTCTCCTTCCTGTAAGCCTATATGTAATAATGTACCTGATTGAAACGATTCAAACTCCATAGTTGCCTTGTCTGTTTCAATCTCAGCTAAGATATCGCCTTCCTCTACTTCATCTCCTACTTTCTTTAACCATGTAGCAACTGTTCCCTCTTCCATGGTATCACTTAAACGAGGCATTGTTACCACTATGACTCCATCTGGTAAATCTTGAGACGGTTCACTTTCATTAACACTATCTTCTGTATTTTCTTGAGAAGATTCCGTCGTTGTATTTTCTTCTTCCACTTCTTCAGTAGCTTCTGCTGTACTTCCATTTATGAGTCCTGAAATATCCTCACCTTCATCACCAATAATCGCTAAAAGCGTATCTACTTTGGCTGTTTCACCTTCTTGAATACCAATATGAAGTAAAGTTCCTTCGTTAAAGGATTCGAACTCCATAGTAGCTTTATCTGTTTCAATTTCTGCTAGAATGTCTCCTTCTTCAACCTTGTCACCTACTTTTTTTAACCAAGATGCAACGGTTCCTTCTTCCATGGTATCGCTTAAACGCGGCATGTTAATTACTTCTGCCATAGCTTACTTTATTTTGTGGTCTATAAATGGATAATCTTCTTGCTCATAAACTGCATCGTACATCACACTTTTATCTGGATATGGTGACTCTTCAGCAAATTTCTCACATTCTGAAACTCTAGCTTTAACAGCTTTATCAATAGCTTTTAAATCTGCTTCTGTAGCATATTTCTTTTCAAGAATGATATCTTTTACTTGCGTAATAGGATCTATTTTTTTGTATTCTTCAACTTCGTCTTTTGTTCTATAGTGTTGCGCATCAGACATTGAATGCCCTCTATAACGATACGTTTTAACTTCTAAAAATGTTGGTCCACCACCTTTTCTTGCACGTTGAATTGCTTCATCAAAAGCTTCAGCTACTTTTATAGGATTCATACCATCCACAGGACCTGAAGGCATTTCATAACCTAAACCAAGTTTCCATATATCGGTGTGATTAGCAGTACGCTCTACTGAAGTTCCCATAGCATAGCCGTTATTTTCGCAAACAAAAATCACTGGTAGTTTCCATAGCATTGCAAGGTTAAACGTTTCGTGTAAAGATCCTTGACGTGCAGCACCATCACCAAAACAACATAAGGTTACAGCATCACTGTCGTGATACTTATCACCAAAAGCAATACCAGCACCTAGTGGAATCTGTCCTCCTACAATACCATGACCTCCGTAAAATCGATGTTCTTTTGAAAAGATATGCATTGAACCACCAAGACCTTGTGATGTTCCAGTTGCTTTACCATATAATTCTGCCATAACACGTTTAGGATCTACTCCCATTCCTATAGGCTGAACATGATTACGGTAAGCTGTAATCATTTTGTCTTTTGTTAAGTCCATAGCATGTAAAGCACCTGCTAAAACAGCTTCTTGCCCATTGTATAGGTGAAGAAAACCTCTTACTTTTTGTTGAATGTAGACTGCAGCTAGTTTGTCTTCAAACTTTCTCCAAAACAACATGTCCTCATACCACTTTAGATAAACCTCTTTAGTTATTTTTTGCATTTTTTAATGAATTCTTTAAAACGAATAACAAAAATAACACATTACCTAGTAATGAAGAAACTGTAATTCGTAAAAAATATAAATGAATAATGAATTTTATTTAACAAAAACCCTATAATACTGAATTATCAAAAAGTAGTGGTAATAAGTTTGCTAAGGATTCTGATCTAATGACTTTTCCTTTTGCTCCCATAAAATAAATTTCAACATGTTGCTTTTGCTTTATTTCGTATTCTGCAATAGCTTGCCTACATGCACCACAAGGAGGAATTGGCTTATCTGTAACCTGGTTTCGAGACGAAGCCGAGATGGCTATTTTTAATATTTTAGCATTTGGATATTTTGCACCTGCATAATAAACTGCTGTACGTTCCGCACACAGTCCAGAAGGATACGATGCATTTTCTTGATTACTCCCTATTACTACTTCATCATTATCTAATAACAAAGCTGCACCAACGTTAAACTTAGAATAAGGTGCATAAGCATTATCCCTAGCTTCAACAGCAGCATTCATTAAGTTTTGAATATCCAGTGGAAGTTCATCAATACCGTTATAGACTTGCAATGTAGTTCCGATTGTAATCTCATTCATGCTATAGTATCTATTTTAGACAAAAAAACTATTGCTTTTAGTAAAACAATAGTCTTTTTATTTTTTATTAAGGATGTTTTCTAATATTCATCATATTCACCAGCACCAAAGTTAAACGTCAATGAAAAACGCAATGTGTTTTCAAGTGGGCTCTGTACTTTTGATGCAGAGAACAAATACGACAAATCTATATTAATAGTGGTGTATTTAAATCCTGCTCCAATAGCAAAGAACTTACGTGCACCTTTATCTTCTGCTTCGTTAAAGTAACCTGCTCTAAAGGCAAAGTTTTCTTGATATGTATATTCAGCTCCTAATGCCCATGTAAATTCTCTTAATTCTTCACTAAATCCACCAGGTGCATCACCAAAAGATTGGAAAATACCGTTAATAAAACTTACATCATTATCTTTTCCTTCAGTAATTATTGTAGGTTCGCTTTCATCTACGTCTGTGGTACTTGGATCGTCATCAGTTTGCACACCATCACCATTTGTATCTACAAAACCATATTTAGGAGGTGTTGGCACCAATAATTTTGACACCTCAGCAGTTACGCCTAACTTACTATATTCATCGAATATAAAGTCGAAACCTGCACCTAATCTTAAGTTAGTTGGTTGAAAATTTTCTCTACCACCTTCATCATACTTAAATTTTGGTCCTAAGTTTTGAATAGCAAAACCTGCTCTCCAACGGCCATTAAAATCATTATAAGCTTCTTCTTCACTTTGGTAGTATCCTGTAATATCAGCACCAAAAGTACTCGCAGCATTTGCGTTGGGATCCACTTGGTCTATTCTTAAATCTGACCTCATATAACGTACGGCAACTGCCATTGCAAACTGGTCTGCCAAACGTAAGGTATAGGCAACATCTGCAGTAAATTCATTAGGTTTTACATTAATTCCAGGGTCGTCTTCACCTTGAGTTAAGGTAATTTCACCTAAACTAAAGTATTTAAAACTTGCAGAAACTGCACTATATTCATTTAATCTATTAAAATAAGTGGCATAACTGATAGAGATATCATTTACCAGTTTACTTAGATAAGGTGTGTAACTTAAAGTTACTCCAGATTTAGCTTCTGAAAAAGCATATTTAGCTGGATTCCATTGTTGTGAAAACCCGTCAACGGAAGTTGCTACTCCCATATCTCCCATAGAAGCCGAACGCGCATCTGGCGCAATTAACATAAATGGGACTCCTGTAGTAATAACAGAGGATTGATCAGGAAACGTAATGGTCTCTTGACCAAACATTAGGTTTAAAGTTACAAAAGCGATAAGGGTTATTGCGTATTTCTTCATGTTCATTATTAAGTTATTAGCGCTAAGTGCTTAGCACTAATTCGTTTGCAAATATAATTTATTATTAGAGTATAACAAGTTTTTGAATTTTTTCAACTTGCTTATTTAAACGGTTAGATCTCACTTTTAGTTTATAAACATAGACTCCTTTTCCAATTTTATCTCCAAAATCGTCTCTTCCGTCCCAAACAATGTCCTTAGATACTGAGCTTACGGACTTACTTCCGCCTGTGGTCTGACCATTTAAAGTTCTCACTAATTTACCTGAAACAGTAAATATCTGTACTGAAACGTCTAAAGGCTCTTCACTATTGTGGTTAAACCAAAATTCTGTGTAATTAACAAATGGATTTGGATAGTTAAGGACATTTCTAACCACTAATTTTTCATCTTTATCGAATACAGTAAACTGAATTTCTGCCGTTGAAGAATTGTTATAAACATCCCAAGCCTTAAGGGTTAACGTATGCAATCCTGGCTCTAAGTCCCTAAATGGATACGTTACAGTTCCGTTGGTGTAGTCATCTACATTAGCTTGATAATAGTCGTTTAATACTATTGGATTGGTTTCATCTCCATCTAGTATAGCTGTAATATCATGACCTATTCCACTTGCTGTATTAATACCATTTTCATCCTGAAGCTTCACCAATAAGTTTGGAGATTCATTTGTAATACCTCCAGAAACAAAATTTTCATCATTCATAAACAGGTTAATTACTGGACCAACATTATCCTCTGCTGCATTTTCATTTATGCCTCCAACCATAATATCAAAGTTAGCACCAGCCTGATTGGACAATGGATTTTCTGTTTGGGCATAGAAACTTACCTTACCATTGCCTACAGGAATACCTATATCTCTTGGCACAATAAAATCGAATTCAAACTGACCGTTTGTAATACTTGCTTGTCCTTTAAAAATAATTTCACCGAGTGTTGTGAAATCCATAATTATTAATCCGTTTGAATCTGTTACGCCATCATTTCCTAAGGTTTGACGCTCTATTCTTTTATCAAAAACTGTTGCCGTTAAAATACCGTTGTAATTTGATAACAAATTGCCGTTAGCATCTGTTACTTCACCTGCTAATTTTGTATAACTTAGTGCCTTTAGTGTACCAATAGGTTGTGTAATCTCTACGTCATTAACTTTAGTTAGTCTAATATCAGGTTCCGCAAATGCCAATTTCATAGCAGGATCACCAATAAAGAACACTAATCGTTTTTGCGTCATACCAGCTATATCATTATCTAGTTTACACAATCGTAACGCTTCACTTATTGTTGGATACTCGTTAGAGTTATAGGCAAATAAATAGTCGTCCAACACCTCATTAAAAAGCTCTCCGTTAGTAACAAATATTTGTCGTGTTGTAGTAATTAAACCAATCGACCCACCATCTTTATTCCAAAAATTAAATTCTCCTGCTGTATCTCTGTGTGGGTCATCAAATTTGGTGTATTCACATGTTACAGTAATAAATAGATTAAACTTGCAAATATTATTAACCTCTTGTGCATCAAATTTATCGTATATACGTTCTTTTGCTATGCCGTCTTCTCCACCATGTCCAAAATAGTTAACAACCAAAGCACCAACCTCAATGGCATCCCTAATAGCTTTGTTTACTTTTGGATAACGATCTCCTGCAGCTGAAGATTCTTGCTCAAAAGCATCTGTATGGATTTTAACCACATTAATAAATGGCTTATCATCTTCAATTCTGGTACCTAAAGCATCGGTTGTTTCTTGTAAGGTTTTTTCCCAAGCCACATCCACATCGTCAGAGATTAGTAATACATTATTTCTCCAACTTCCATAAGCTCCTGGTTGATAATACGCTTCAATCTTATCCACCATCTCCTTTGCGCGCTGCACATCTTCAGCTAATATACGTCCAACAGCAATATCCATTCTATCTGACGCTGTATTCATAGTTCCTTCATTATCATCAAGCATGGCGTAAAAGTCGTCGGAAACAAAAGAATTGGTAAGACTAAAACTATTGGTAGAGTACCAAGAGGGCACTAAGTTAGTATTGTTTTGTAAACGGTTCTTATAGTCATAAGAGCCTTCACCAAAAAGGCACAAATATTTAAGTCTATTACTCGGTGTGCTTGCATTATCGTAAACATACTTAATAAAATTTCTTAATGCTGCAATATCTTGGCTACCTGTACTAAACTCGTTATAAACTGTTTGCAAATCAACTACCTTAACATTAAGATTGTACTCATTTCTATTAATTTGTGCCAATCGTTCTGCTTGTGAAAGAAATTGTGCAGGAGACAAGATGATATAATCGATATCTTCAAAAACACCCTGAGCATTATTAAATATTGTACCTTTTAAATTTTGGTTAGCAACTCTAGTTTTAGAATCTTTTTTAGGCTGAAAAGTGTCCGAACCTGAAAAAGCCAAATAGATACGCTCCTCGCCAGATTGCGCCTTAAAAGTCAAACTATTTTGGTTATCTGAATTAAGTGTATTAGTAACATTAAATCTATCCGTAATATCCCATATTTCTGAAACTATTGCAGCATTAGATAATGTGTATTCTGCAATACCAGGTGTAGTAACAACATCTCTATTTTTGAAAACCATCTGCTCACCTGCATAAGTCAAACTTCTTGTTGCTTCAATATTGATATAATCCAAATAAGCATCTGCGGAAGGATTTCCATTATTGTTATAATCTAAAGTTACGGTTATAGCATCTGATACAAGATTAATATTAGTTGAATAAGATGCGGCAGTTGCCAATACCGAACCAGGACTTATAGGCGGAAAGTTTAAGCTAGTAATAAAATTACTGTTTACCGTAACACCCATAGTGGTTCCAGAAGTTTCAGAAACGGATCCTGCAGCTATTTCAAAATTAACAGGTTCACTCGTTACTAGATTAGGAAATTGAAAATTATAAACACGTTGGTTTTCTATATCAAACTCATCACCAAACCAACGACGACCAAGCTTTGCTAAATTATGTTCGTCTACTTCATAAAATTGGTAATCCTGAAATGTATCTATTTGAATATCTGCAGCACCATTAATGCTTGGCATTGCCTGAATTCGCTTACCATTGCCTGAACTTACATTAACGTAATAATAAGTCTTGTCCGTGTAAAGATTTATATTGGTCTCACTCTCTTCACTATATGTTGTAGGACCTTCACCGTAGAACAAAATATAGTCGTTACTGTCAAAGCTACCATCTTCCTCTCCTACAAACTTTATAGCGTTTTCTACAACATCAAATGGATAATTTTCCGAGTTTGACAATGGCAACATTCTACCACCATTTCCGTAAATCTTTATTTGTCTTGGATCTACATTATTAGTACTTACACCTAAGCTACTCAAAAAACTTTTGGTTAACTTAAACACACCTGATTTATCAATATAAAAACGATACCAATCTCCAGTACTCAAAACCGAATTGGTTATCTGATTACTATTGCTGGTTTTAGCTCGACCTGCAAGTGTATTATACCGTATTGAAAAAGATGTTATTTTCTTATATACACCTCTGTCTTTAATTATTGGGCTTATTTCAAAATATAACGAACGCTTATCTCTTGCGTTAGTATTAAAAAATTGATACTTGGGAGTATTAGGTATGAGTTGAGGGTTTAAATTCTTTAAATGACTTTCACTAATAACCTCATAAGCTACATTAGTAAGCACAATAGAGTTTTTATTTACTAAACCTCCATTATTATCCCATTGCGCAAAAAAGGTTAGACCTTTTTGGTCATCATAATTAAAGTGCTTAGAATCAAAAGATGGGACTTGTATTTTTCCATATTCAGTTTCAAGAGTTTTGTCACCGTTCCATTCAATATAGAATTCCTTTTGTTGGCCAAAAACAACTATGGAAAAAATGAAGAAAAGAAAAATATAGCAATTTTTCATCAATAAAATATTTGTTTTATTTTTGGTAAACTTACACTATTATGAATCACTAACCTGATATCATTTAAATTTACTGTAAAATAACGTGTATTATTGTGGCTTATTATGAAGCTTTAGTTTTTATTTCAAAAATACAACAATAATTCATTTTAATGCTCGTTATTAAGGAGCAAAATATAACGATAAATTGACCAAAAATCCGTTGTTATGTTCAAAAAAAAGGATGAAATGCATATTTTTTTGAATTTTGATAGAAAAAAAAGTTGTCAGTTTACCTTTAATTGTTATATTGCGGAACTAAAATTTAACGAGCTTACTTAAACGTATGGATATGAAAAATGTCTCAAACCTAAAATTTTTAATAGCATTAACGCTTTGCGCTACTATTGTTAGTTGTAAACGTTCTTCTAATTCTGGTAATGTAGATAGTGCTACAGGCTGGAAAATCAATGATAAAAATGGTGGCTTTCAATACAATACCAGTTTCAAAGAACAAGAAACACCTCCTGGAACAGCTTTTGTAGAAGGTGGAACGTTCACAATGGGTAAAGTACAGGATGACCCAATGCACGATTGGAACAATACTCCAAATCAGCAACACGTACAGTCTTTTTATATGGATGAGCATGAGGTAACAAACCTTAATTATCTATTTTATTTAGATTATATAAAGAATGTATATCCACCAGATGATCCTAATTACGCTTTAATATATAATGGTGCACTTCCAGATACTTTAGTATGGAGAAACCGTTTAGGTTATAATGAAATGATGACAGAAAATTATCTACGTCATCCAGGATATGCAAATTACCCAGTAGTTGGAGTAAGTTGGATACAAGCAGTAGAATATGCATCATGGAGATCTGACCGTGTGGCAGAAATGTCGTTACAAGAAGCTGGTTATATAAAAAGAGACGCTCAATACACAGACTTAAGTGCAGAAAGTACTTTTAGCACTGATACATACATCAACGCACCTACACAAACTTATGGTGGTAACTCTGAAGTTTTAGAAGGTGGAAAACGAAGACAACAAACAGACGCAGAAGGTAACCCTATTAATGTTTATGCTAATAGAGAATCTGGGTTAATACCTGTAAAATATAGACTCCCAACTGAAGCAGAATGGGAATATGCTGCCTTAGGAATGAGTGAACTACGTAGCTATAATGTTTATAGAGGTCGTAAAAAATATCCTTGGGATGGTCAATACACACGTTCTGGAAAACGTGTTAACCGCGGAGATCAATTAGCAAACTTTAAGCAAGGTAAAGGTGACTATGGTGGAATTGCTGGATGGTCTGATGACGGCGCAGATATTACTGCAGAGGTTAAATCTTACCAACCAAACGATTATGGCCTATATGATATGGCTGGTAACGTTGCAGAATGGGTAGCAGACGTTTATCGTCCTATAGTAGATGACGAGTTTAATGACTTTAACTACTACAGAGGTAACGTTTATACTAAAAATGCTTTAAACGAAGATGGTACTGTTAAAATAGTTACCACTGACGAAATAGTATATGACACATTAAGTAACGGTAAAATTATTGCAAGAAACCTTCCAGGTGAAATTGCAAAAGTACCAGTTGATGAAAAAGAAACTTATTTAAGAACTCAGTTCGATAAGAGTGATAACAGAAACTTTAGAGATGGTGATAAGCGTTCTTCACGTTATTACAGAGAAAGTTTTGATGAATCTGACGAAAGAACAAACAGTACAGGTAAGATGTATAACTCACCTAAGCACCGCGTTGAAGTAGATTCTGCTGAAGGTAAACTTGTTAGACAATACGATAAATCTAATAACAGAACATCTTTAATCAATGACGAAGTTAGAGTTTACAAAGGTGGTTCATGGAGAGATAGAGCTTATTGGTTAGATCCTGCACAACGTCGCTATTTCCCACAAGATATGGCTACTGATTACATTGGCTTTAGATGCGCAGTGTCTAGAGTTGGTTCTAAATCAGAAAACGGAGGAAAAAAACGTAACTAATAAACGTTAAAATAATATTTAAAAAAGTCCTGATAAATTCATCAGGACTTTTTTATTTTTAGACCTATGAATATAGAATCGTTGTATCAAAAATTTACGGAATGTAGTATTGTATCTACAGACACAAGAAAACTCCCAAAAGACTGTATTTATTTTGCCCTAAAAGGTGATAATTTTGATGGTAACAAGTTTGCTAGCAAAGCCCTTGAAGCTGGTGCTAAGTATTGTGTTGTAGATAACAAAGATGCTGTTATTAACAGTAATTGCATTTTAGTAGATGATGTTCTATCAACGTTGCAGGCGTTAGCTACTTTCCATAGAAAAAGTATAGGCATCCCAATCATCTCCTTAACTGGAAGTAACGGAAAGACCACAACAAAAGAACTTATTCATTCGGTTTTATCTTCTACTTATAATGTAAAGGCCACAAAAGGCAACTTAAACAATCATATAGGAGTTCCATTAACCTTGCTTTCTTTTACCAAAGATTTAGAATTTGGTATTGTAGAAATGGGAGCTAATCATCAAAAAGAGATAGAGTTTTTATGTAATATAGCTCAACCAGATTATGGTTTAATTACCAATTTTGGAAAAGCACATTTAGAAGGTTTTGGAAGTATTGAAGGTGTTATTAAAGGAAAATCAGAGCTATATGATTATTTAAAACGGCATAAAAAAACGATTTTCATTAATTCTGATGACCAAAAGCAATTAAATCAAATCGGAGATTATCCTAAGGTCAGTACTTTTGGCAGAAACAATAATAACGACTGTAAAGTTGAGTTTATCAATGCCAACCCTTTTGTTTCTTTAAAATACGAAGGTATTAAAATTAACAGCAAACTTATAGGAGATTACAACTATGGTAATATTGCTGTGGCAGTAGCTATAGGTCAACAATTTAAAGTTACCGCTGAAAATATTAAAAACGCTATTGAAAATTACCAACCAAATAACAACCGTTCTGAAATTATACAAAAAGGTACAATTGAGATAATATTAGATGCCTATAACGCAAACCCAACAAGTATGCTTGCTGCCCTAAAAAACTTAAAGCAACTTAACTCTGTGAACAAGTACTTATTTCTCGGTGATATGTTTGAATTGGGACCAGAAGCTGAGATGGAACATCAGGAGATTGTCAATTTTATAGCATCTAATTTTGACAAGAATGTTTATTTGATTGGAAAGAATTTTTATAAAACCAACACAAACTCATCAATTCTTAAATTTTCAACTTTTGAAGATTTAAAACCTGAATTAAAAAACTTGGAGTTAGAAAACGCTACCTTATTAATCAAAGGTTCTAGAGGTATGGCTTTAGAACGAATTCTGGATTTTATTCAATAATAAACTACAAGTCAGTTAATTTATTGATGAACTGTCAATACAGTGCTTGTATTAATTTTTTTTAGCTTTGAAAGAATCTTCGATTTTACTAAGCCTATTTTCCTAAATAAATCTGGCTTTTTATCTACCAAACACATTATTTCATTAGTGTGAGAAACAGCATATTCTGATAATCTACAAGTAGGCTTCACAAATTCCAATCCAATCGTATTATTTGAAAAGTGCTTTAGTTTTTCAAGTAAGTTTTCTAGGTTATCTTTTGCTTTAGTTGAAAGTGTATTTTGTTCTTTTAACACTAAAACATTAATCTCTGTGTTGGTATTTTCTAAGGTTTTTATGAATTGTTCTATTTCACTGGTATTTATTTTTTCTTGAATATCTGTTGCGATTGTTAAATTAATCCCATTGGAGGCTGTAGCATGTGGTGGCACAATTAAAATTGGACAAGACCTTATTTTTTCTAATATGTCTTTGGTCGATGGTTTTATTGAGTTTGAACCCATACTGGTTAACACAACCATATCTATGCCAATCTTATCAATATTTTTTTTTATACCTTCTTCCAAACTTACACCTTCTGAAATAGCATAAAATGAATGTCTTTGATTATTGGGTTGTAACGTATAATGCGATACTAATTTTCCTAGTTGCTCTAAAGAATCTGCTTTAGGTTTTTCAAACCAGTCATCATCGGCTTGAAGCATTTCAATAGCATTTAAATCGGATGCTTCATATACATAAGTATTAAGAAAATAAAACTCACAATTCTCATTTTTGAAAAGCCTGGTAATATAATCTACAGTCTGGCAACTATTTTGTGAGAAATCCGTTGGAATTAATATTTTTTTCACCGTACAAAAATTTTATTTATTATTTATTACTTAGGCTAACCGCAAAGTCAATCATCTTTGCGGTTAGAAATACACAAAATCTAAAACAACAATAACTAACTTGCTATTAATTAACTAATTACTATTAACCAACCATGATTTTGTGTACCTAAGTAGGTTTAATTTTTATCTCAAGCTTAGCTTCTTCTATACGTCTTGAGTATGTTTAAAAAAGCTATTTTAAATTTTTTATACTCATCTGTAAACTGCAGAAAAAGTTCCCGTTTTTTCTCATGATGTTTCAACCTATTTTCATCATAATCCACCTTACCGTAATCGTATTCAGTTTTCAGTTCCTGTTCATATTTACATAATGCAGCCATCATTAGAATATTCTTTCTTCGCATAGCCTTGATATTATTTGCAACTGAAACGTTCTTAATTAGTTGGTTTTCTATGGTGCTGAAATAATTGAATTCCTCGTTAGAGCTCTCGATGATCTCCATCCACATATCAACTTCCCTTAAATCTTTTTTAATGCAAAGTCTCCTATGAGCATTAACTTTATGTATTAAGACTGTACTCAAAAAATATTAGTGATTAATTAGTTTTTTAATAATCTAAATTTCCCCTGAACCTTGTTAAAAAATTCATCTTTCAAACGTCTATATTTATCCAAATGATAAAGGTAGCTTCTTCTATAACTTTCATGTTCGGTTATGTAAGTCATATCACACTGAGTGTCTTCACATTCCGCTATATTAGACCTCGAGTTAGAGTATTTTAAAAGTGCATTCAATAGTATTTCATTTTCAGATTCTTTTTTTCGAAAACGTTCAACTACACTATCATCGCATAATTTATTTTTTAGGTCTTTACTAGATATTGCTATTAGATTTGCCAATTCTTTTCTTATATATTTTAAATGATTGATCCAGTTATCTAACTCCATCGTATTGATTTTATGAGTTACATCTACATTTGTATCATGATTGTATATTTCTGTATTTAAAGTTGTCATGTTATCTAATTTTATGTTACTAAACCAGCATCACTAAAAGTTTCTTTCTGAGCCACATCAATAATTTTTATCTTTTGTTTTCCGGTTGGAAAATCCCATAATATTGTATCGCCTTTTGAATAACCAATTAAAGCTGATCCCATAGGTGTGAGAATAGAAATTTTGTTTTGCTTTACATCTTTCTCCATAGGAATTACAACCTGTAACTGCTTCTCAATTCCACTTTCCAAAACTAATGTGACCATACTATTAAATCTAATAACATCCATAGGCACATCGCCTTCATCTACAATATGAGCTGTTTTTAGCTCTTCAGATAAATTCATTAAACACTTCTGCGTTTCATGGTCTTCTGCGTAGCCAGATATATTAAGAATACGCTTTAGATAAACATATTCTTTCTTTTCCAATATTAAACTTCCGTATTTCATGATTGTATATTTTTAATGTTTTATGGAAATATTCCCCTTTGTACATAAGCTTTTTCTATGCGCTCAATAGCAATGCAATAAGCAGCAGTGCGCATATCTATAGTTTCACGCTCTGCATAGTTATAAACCTTATTAAAAGATTCTTTGAGCTTCTTATCTAGTTTAGCTATAACTTCATCCAATTGCCACAACTCACCATTTCGGTTTTGCAACCACTCAAAATAACTACCTATTACACCTCCTGAGTTACAAAGGATATCTGGGATAATTGTGATGCCTCGTTCTAAAAGGATTTTTTCGCCTTCTACATTTGTTGGACCATTTGCACCTTCTGCAATAAGTCTTGCCTTTATAAGAGGTGCATTTTCTTTAGTGATTTGATTACCTAATGCAGCAGGTATACAGATATCGCAATCTGTTGCAAAGAAACTGTCATTATCTAAAACATCAGCATTCGGAAATCCGTATAGATTTCCTTTATTTGCCTTGGTGTAATTAAACAAATCTTCAACTCCAATACCGTTTTGGTTTTCTATACTTCCTGAAGCATCTTGTACAGCAACTAGTTTTGCACCATCTTTTTCTAAAAAATGTGCAGCCCAATACCCAACATTACCAAATCCCTGAACGATATATTTTTTATCTTCAAGACTCATTTGGTTCTTTTCTGCCCAAAATTTAATGGTAAGATAAACACCATAACCTGTAGCTCGGTCTCTACCTTCCAATCCACCACTTCCATCTGGCTTACCTGTTACAACATGTTGGTTGGCTGTACGTTCTGCTGGTGGACGTGTACTCATATATGTATCTGCCATCCAAGCCATTGTTTGACTATTGGTGTTAACATCTGGAGCAGGAATGTCATGCTCTGGACCTATATTGTCTGCCAAAGCAAACGTAAAACGCCTTGTAATACGTTCTAATTCTCCTTTTGAATATTTTGATGGATCTAATTGAATACCTCCTTTTCCTCCACCATAAGGCAATCCTGCCAAAGATGTTTTCCAGGTCATCCACATTGCTAAGGCTCTAGCCGCATCGATATCTACTGTTGGATGGTATCGCAACCCTCCTTTATAAGGGCCTAAAGCATTATTGTGTTGCACTCTATAACCAGTAAATATCTCTACATCTCCATTATCCATTTATACAGGAAAATTGACAATAATCTCATTATTAGTAATGCTTAATATCTTTTTAATGTTTGGATGTAAGTTAATCTGGTCTGCAGCACTATTAAACTGCTCCATGACGTTATCCATCATGCCTCTAATAGGCACTTCTTTAGTCTTCTTTTTTAATTCTGCTGTTATTGTTGCCATTTATAATTAATTTCAATTTGTGGTTCTTTTTACTATATCTTTTTTTGGTTGAAAAACTATAATATTGACTAGTTCTTTGGGTATAAAGTCTTAGTTTACCTATTGTTTTTCTTGATTTATTAATCCGTTTAAAATTGTTTTTTAAAATATCTATTGGTAATAGATCTTTCGTTGTATCTATCTATTATATATTGATGTCTAGCTGTTTTTGAGTTAGACTTTTTTATTTTATAAATTCTCTCTTTTATTTCTGATAGTATTGTCTTAAAAATCATAATCTGTAGTATTTAAATAATTAAACTAATTGTAAGATTTCTTTTTTAGGTTGTTCTGGTCTTTTTATTGTTTCAAAATTGCATTTGTTTGGTAGCTCTTCATCAAACTCGCTACAAGACCAAACTTTATCTTTTTGTTCTGTTAACACACATTCATCGCGATGTATACAACTCGGACAAATATTAAAGTGATTCATATTAAAATGTATTAATGTTATACACCTACCAAAGGGCAATGCATGTGCCAAAACAATTCTAAGAGTTTGCACAAATGATTAAAACCCTTATAAGTAAAGGGATTTTCATTATTACAGTTGAGTCATTAGTAAATTATTAGTGGTACATAATTACCCGATTGGGAATAAATGTCTCAGTTGAATATGGCTATTCTGAAAGTTTTTGGCGAATGGTTTTTCGGTCTATTTGAAGAATTTCTGCAGCTTTGGTTTTATTATTTCCGGTAGCTCTTAGTACTTTTTCGATATATTGTTTTTCAACAACTTTGAGTGGAACTAAAGTTTCTGTCGAATAAGATATCACATACTTTAAATGCTCTGGCAAATGCGTAACATCTACAGTTTTATCGCACATAATCACTGCGCGTTGTATAATGTTTTCTAATTCCCTTATGTTTCCTGGCCAATCGTATCGTTCTAGAATAGTTAAGGCATCAGGTGTAATTTTCACAAATCGATCTTTATATTCTATTCCGTATTTAAATAGAAATTTATCGACCAATAGAGGAATATCATCCTTTCGTTCTCGTAATGGCGCAACATTTATTTCCACTACTGTCAAACGATAAAACAAATCTTCTCTAAAAGTCTGTTTTTGTATCATTTCTAGTAAATTACTATTTGTTGCTGCTATAATACGAACATCAATTTTTTCGGCTTTAGTTGCACCAACCTTAACAACTTCTTTTTCTTGAAGCACACGCAACAAGCGAGATTGCACTGCTAATGAAGCGTTTCCTATTTCATCTAAAAATATTGTACCTCCATTTGCTGCTTGAAAAAAGCCTTCCCTATTTGTTTCTGCTCCTGTAAATGCACCTTTTACATAACCAAACAACTCCGCTTCTAAAAGATTTTCTGGAATACCACCACAATTTACTGCAATAAATGGCGCTCTGGAAAACTTACCTTGATAGTGAATGGCACGAGCAACCAACTCTTTACCTGTACCACTTTCGCCTTTTATAAATACGGTTGCCTTATTATCTTTTACACGTTCAATAATTTGAATAACTTCATTTATTTTTACTGAACTTCCGATGATTTCACCATAAACTTTATTTTTTTCATCAAAAGAACTTTTAGATTGCTCTACTTCTTCAGAATTAATTAAAGTCTTATCTAATGCAGATTTTAATTCATCTTTTGTAAAAGGCTTTGTTAAATAATCAACTACTCCAGATTTAATCGCTTCCAATGATTCTTGAACCGAAGGATAACCAGTAACGACTAGTTTGGGCAATTTAGGATAGTGTTCTGAAACAAATTTTATGAGTTCAAAACCATCAACTTCTGGCATTTTTAAATCAGTAATTAGTAGGTCTATTTTGGTATCTCTTAAAATAGCAACCGCTTCCTTTACTGAAATGGCTTTAAATGTATGATAGTTCCATGATTGCAAATGCCGTTGTAAGAGTTCAAGAATATTGACGTCATCATCAACAATAAGTATATTTTCTTTACGTAATAACATAGCTAAAATTAAGCGTTAGGAAGCGTTACTGTAAATATAGCGCCTTTTTTAATGTTATTTTCTGCTGTTATTGTGCCCTTATGTGATGCTACAATGCCATGCACGACGCTCAGTCCTAAACCTGAGCCATCGCCTATTGGTTTTGTGGTAAAAAAAGGTTGAAACACCTTATCTAAATCATCTACTGTAAACCCTTTACCCTCATCAGATATTTTAAGAACGATATCATTTTTTGTTTTGTAAGCTTCTATTGTTACCAAACCTTCCTTGGGCGAAAAGTAAATTGCATTAATTAATAAATTAAAAATTATCTGTGTTAACTGAATCGGATCTGCCCGTAACCAAATCTCTTCTGCATCAATTTTAATAATATACTTTACCTGTTCCTTTTTAAAAGTAGCGTCTAGTAGGTTAATCGCATTTTTTATGTGAGGAACAAGATTAATCCGTTTCATTTCTTGTGGCATCTCACAAGCAAAAAACATTAATTTTTTAACAACTTCTCTAGAAAAAATAGCATTGCTAATTATCTTATCTATATCATTTAATGATTTATTATTGACTCCTAAATCACTCTTAAGCAGTTCTGCAAAACCTAAAATATTGGCTAAAGGAGTATTGAGTTCATGGGCTATTCCTGCAGTTATTTCACCTAAAATAGCTAACCGATCTGCTCGTTCCATTTGTTGTTTTAATAATGCTTCATTTTTCTCTATTTCTATTCGTTCTAAAAAATTCCCAACTTTAAGAGCTACATTATCTAGTAGCAATTGTTCTTCTTTTAAAAAGGCAACCGAATTATTTTTAGGCACACTTAAATAGGCACTTATTTTTCCTTTTACTTCATTAAACAATTTTATTTCAGAATCTATTGAGTTTGCATTTATCGGCTTTTCTTTAGTTGTAACTGTAATATGCTCCGTCTTAATTACAACCTCTGTAATATTAGAATATTGAAATGCATTTTTTAAACTAAAAGCAATTGCCCTTAAAGAATCTTCAATTAATTCCACATGAGCATTGCTTATGATAGATGATATTTCATAAAGGCATGTCAGTTCCTTTATTCTCTCTTGTAGTGCCGCTTCAGTAGTATTCATATTCAAAGCAATTAATCATATGGAAAATGAAATCAGAATTTTATATATTATTTAAAATATACAACTCAAATTTGTAAATTAATATAAAAAATAAACCTTTTAATGTTTAATGATAAATAAATTGGATATTAAACTGAAGAATTTTTTAAGAAGATTGAAAAGCTGTGGGTCATGCCAGATTCGAACTGGCGACTTCTACCCTGTCAAGGTAACACTCTAAACCAACTGAGTTAATGACCCATTTATGAAAATACTTTGAGCTTCGTTGAAAAGGGATTAAAATTCCCTTTGCGAAACCTCTAATGCAATTACAATTCCGATATGCAATTGCATATCTTAGAATTTTTGCTTCAAAATAATGCTTTGAGCTTCGCTCAGTACTATTTTGAAACAAAAATTCCGATTTGAAAAAATCAAATCGGAATTGTGATTGATGTGGGCGCGAAGGGATTCGAACCCCTGACCCCTTGGGTGTAAACCAAGTGCTCTGAACCAACTGAGCTACGCGCCCTAATTATTAGGACTGCAAATATAGACTAGTTTTTAAAATCTCAAAAGATTTTTTTGAAAAAAGTTAAATTATTTCTGCAACTACAAAAGTGCTGCCTCCAACATAAATTAAATCATCTTTATTAGCCTTTGATTTAGCTGCATTTAAGGCCTCTTCAACACTTTTATAAGCTTTGCCTATTAACCCATTTTTACTGAATTTAATTCTTAATTCATCTTCACTTAAGCCTCTTGGCACATTAGGTTTACAAAAATAGTACTTAGCGTTCTTTGGAAGTATTGGAAAAATTGGTTTTAAATCTTTATCATTTACTACACCAAATACAATATGCAAGTTTTTAAATCTTTCTTCCTTTAACTGTTTCATTACATAAGTAAGACCTTCTTTATTATGAGCAGTATCGCAAATAATTTTCGGCTGTGTTCCTAAAACCTGCCAACGGCCTTGAAGGTTTGTGTTTTTTACAACATTCAAAAGTCCATTTCTAAGCTGCGATTCAGAAATTTTATACCCTGAACTTTTTAAAAGTTCTATAGATTTAATCACAGTTTTAATATTGTGTGTTTGATATAATCCTTTTAAATCGCTTTCTAATATGTCATTTACAGATTGGTCTGCAAAATGTATTTCAGAATTTGTAGAACTTGCCTTTTGCTTAAAAACCGTTTCTGTTTCAGGATGGGTTTCACCAACAACTACTGGTATGTTATCCTTAATAATGCCAGCCTTTTCACTCGCAATTTGTTTTAGTGTATCTCCTAAAAACTGCGTATGGTCAAAACCAATATTTGTGATAATAGATAATTCTGGTGTAATGATATTAGTAGAATCTAATCGACCACCTAAGCCAACTTCAACAACAGCAATATCAACCTTTTGTTTCTCAAAATAATCGAATGCCATGCCTACAGTCATTTCAAAAAAAGATAAGCTGTTAGCTTCTAAAAAAGCCTTATTTCTCTTTATAAAACCAATAACAAATTGTTTGCTAACGACTTTACCGTTAATGCGTATGCGCTCTCTAAAATCCTTTAAATGTGGCGATGTGTATAAACCCACTTTATAACCTGCTTCCTGTAGTATTGAAGCTAACATATGGCTCGTTGAGCCCTTTCCATTAGTGCCACCAACATGAATGGTTTTAAACCGTTTATGTGGTTCGTCTAAATGCCTAGAAAGTTGAATTGTATTGTTTAAATCCTTTTTAAATGCAGATTTGCCTTTGCTTTGATACATTGGTAGTTGTTGAAACATCCAATTGACCGTATCTTGATAATTCATAAGCTATTGCCCAACATCAAAGTTAATACTCACAAAGCCTATTTGTCGTGCTGGAGCGTCTGGATCTGCTGGCCATTTGTGAGAAAGTGCTATTTTTTTTGCAGGTTCTAATAAACAAGGATGTGTATTTGTTGTTCCTCGTATACCTGGTTCAGCTTTTACAACTTTACCTTGTTGATTTACTTCAATTTTAACAACAACCAAACCATATTCATTACACTCTTGCTTATAGATTTGTCTTGAAGGTTTTCCTCTACCACCTAAGCCATAGCCAACACCACCTTTTCCTGGTCCTGAACCACCAAAGTAACTAGGAGCATAAGGATCTCCATCGAGTTGTCCTTTGTTTCCACCTTGATTATCTGGACCTTCTCCTCCGTCGTCCTTTCCATCAGAATCTTTAACACCACCTATAAGGTCATCTAATCTTTTTGTTTTCTCTTCTTTTTCGCGACGTTCGCGCTCTTCTGCTTCACGTTTTTCGCGCGCTATACGATCTGCTTCAGCTTTGGCTTTTGCTTCGGCTTCTTTTTGTTTTTTAATAGCAATAGACTCTGCAGATTCTTGTGTAATAACTTCTTCTGCTTTTGTTGTTGCTTCGGTAGGTTCAGATATTGTTTCTTGAGGTTGAGACTCCTCTACAACTTTTTCTTCGACAGCTTTCCTAGGTTCACTTAAAGGCTTGTTGCCACTTCCAAAGTCTGTAGTTCCGAAGTTAACAGCCACTCCATACTCTTCTGGTGGGTCTAAATACTGAGGCCCAACTACAAATAACAGCAAAAGTAGTATCAGAGCAATTAATGCTGTGATTCTTGCTGAATTACGCTCATGTTTGGTCTCTAAATATTTCACCTTAATTCGTTTTAAACCTGTCAGGTTTTTGAAACCTTATGGGTTGCTAAGTTACTTTCAAAAATGATGCCGTTTAATTTGGCTTCACTGCTAATATGACTTTGAATTTATTTCTATTGGCAATATCCATAACCTTAACAACATTCTCAACAGGAACGGATTTCTCTGCTCTTAAAACTATTGTTGGCTCTTCTTGTTTAGATAATATAGAAACCAATTGACTTTCTAAAACACTTTCACCAACACGTTTTTGGTCTATATAATATGTTAAATCCGCTTTTATACTTACTGCTGTTGACTTTTTGTTTTCCGTCTTCCCACTTGCTTTTGGTAGAATAATATCAATAGCATTAGTTGTTACCAAAGTCGAAGCAATCATAAAAAAGATGAGTAACAAGAATACAATATCGGTCATTGAAGCCATATTGAATTCTGGTGTTACTTTATTTCGTCCTCTAATATTCATATTAGATAGGTTCGTTTAAGTGATCTAAAAATTCAATAGAGTTAGCTTCCATTTGGTGCACTACTTTGTTGGTTCTAACTACAACATGGTTATAAGCTACATAAGCTATAATACCAACAACAAGTCCACCTACGGTAGTTGTCATAGCTGTATAGAGGCCGCTTGCTAAAACATCCATTTGAATAGTTCCGCCAGCATTAGCCAATTCGAAAATTGAAAGAATCATACCTACCACAGTACCTAAGAAACCAATCATAGGAGCCACACCAGAGATTGTTGCCAATACACTAACATTTTTTTCCAGACCGTAAACTTCTAGTCTGCCAGCATTTTCAATGGCAGTATTAATATCTTCTAAAGGCTTACCAATTCTTGTGATTCCTTTTGCAATTAAGCGAGACACAGGAGAATTTTGTTGCGCACATAACATCTGTGCAGAATCAATTTTACCATTGCTAACATGATCCTTTATTTGATTCATAAAATTAGAATCTACCTTAGATGCAGATTTAATAGCAAAAATGCGTTCGAAATAAATGTAAGTTGCTACAATAAGAAGTAAAAAGAGAATAAGAATAATAACCATTCCTGCAGTACCTCCACTTGTAATTAATTCTATAATCGAAAGAGTTTTTTCAACCGATTCACCATCAGTTAAAACCTCTGCTCCATCTTGAATATTACTTAGTAATATCATATATAAATCGTTTTAATTTTAATTTCTTCTTTTAATAACGCTAAGTTTTATACTTAAGTATGTTTAGAACACCGATCTTGTTACCATAAATGCTGCAGCACCTACTATAAAACCAATAAGCGCTAACCAAGATATCTTTTTTAAGTACCAGAAAAAGTCTATTTTTTCCATTCCCATAGCAACTACTCCAGCTGCGGAACCTATAATTAGCATACTTCCACCTGTACCTGCAGAATAAGCTATAAAATGCCATAATTCGTTATCCATTGGCTCAGAAAACATTCCTAAACTAGCCGCAACTAAAGGCACATTATCAATAACAGCAGAACCAACACCTAGCAATAAAACCACTAAATCTGATACTCCTTCATGGTGGAACTCCGTACCTAACATTGGCATGGTTTCCTGTAATGAATTTGCAAAGCCAAAGAGAATTCCTAAAGATTCTAGAGCCGCAACTGCCATTAAAATTCCTAAGAAAAATAATATACTTGGTAATTCAATCTTAGATAACGAATAATGCACAGGACTGTGACTGGCGTGCGCATCGTGCTCATCGGAATCCGCTGCAGAAATAGCAAATTTAGAATTACTATATATTTCAGCAAATATAGCCACAACACCAAGTGAAAGCATCATACCAACATAAGGTGGTAAATGCGTAATAAGCTTAAAGAAAGGTACAAAAACAATGGCACCCAATCCTAAAAATAGCATTGTAGAGCTAAACTTGTTTTTTGGTTTATCATCTGCTTCTTGCAATTCTAAAGTTCCTTTAAACGGCTTAAGGTAAGACGCAATAAATGTTGGCACTACCATACATAAAAGTGATGGAATAAAAAGATACATAAATAGTTTTCCTGTAGAAACTTTGTCGCCAATCCAAAGCATAGTTGTAGTAACATCACCAATTGGAGACCATGCACCACCTGCGTTTGCTGCAATAATAATCATACCTGCATACCATATCCTTACATCTCTGTCTTTAACTATTTTCTGTAAAATTGAAATCAATACTATAGTCGCAGTAAGATTATCTATAATAGCTGATAAAATAAAAGCAAGAATACAAAACATCCATAATAGTTTCTTTCTACTATTAAAATTAACTACTGATTTAATGGTAGAAAAGCCATCGAAATAATCAATAATCTCAACAATAGTCATAGCACCTAATAGAAACACCAATATTTCTGCTGTTTTACCTAAATGATGCAAAAGGGTTTCTTCCATGAGATGCATTTTTTCTTCATGCGGAAGCAAACCAAAGCCTTCCATTAAACTATGCTTGGCAGAATCGAACCACTGAGTAAAATCGTCTATACCAAGAGAAATTAATGCCCAACTTATAGCCATCATCACCAATGCCGGAATTAATTTATCGATTTTAATATTGTGTTCTAAGGTTATCGCCAAATAACCAAAAACAAATACAAGAATTATAACTGTTGTCATAGTATCGGTAATTTATATTAGTTGTGTAAGTGCAATTTCAAAAGCTGTTTCGCTTACACCTACTTTAGTTGAATTTTTTTTATGCACTTCCTTTAATGCTTTTCTAATGACTTTAGAAGTGTCTTTAAATATAGCTTCGTCTGTCATTTGTACTCTACGTTCCATAAAATACGCAAAGACCCTTGCCATACCACAATTTGAAATAAAATCTGGTATTAAACTTACTTTTTGATCGGTATGCTCCATTATAGGACCAAAAAAGATTTCTTTATCAGCAAATGGCACATTAGCACCACAGGTAATAACCTCTAATCCAGTGCTAATCATTTGATCAATTTGATTTTTTGTAATCAACCTAGAAGCTGCACAAGGTGCAAAAACCTCAGTTTGTAACGACCATATCTGCTCATTGATTTCGTTGAAAGGAATAAGGTTTTCTGCAACTAAAGTGTTTCCGTTTTTATTAAGATATAAATCCGTGATTTCCTTAAATGAAAAACCTTCAGCGTTTATTAATCCGCCAACCCTGTCAATAATACCAACTATTTTAGCACCCATTTGTGCAAAATAAAACGCGGCTGCTGCACCTACATTACCAAAACCTTGCACAACAACGCGCTTTCCTTTTATGGAGTCGTCGTTAAGATTATAAAAATGTTTAGCCGCAATAGCAACACCATAACCAGTAATCATATCAGCCACAGTGTACTTTCTACTTACATCTGGTGAATATTTTGGGTTTTCTATAACCTTAATAACACCATGTCGTAATTGGCCAATTCTATTAATTTTATCTGCTTGAGTTGGTCTAAAATGACCTTCAAAAACTCCCTCTTGAGGATGCCAAACACCACTTTCTTCAGTAATAGGGATAACCTCATGGATTTCATCAACGTTTAGGTCACCGCCTGTTCCATAATAACTTTTTAGTAATGGAGACACAGCTGCGTACCAACGTTCTAATACACCTTTTTTTCTTGGGTCTTGTGGATCGAAATTTATACCAGATTTAGCACCTCCTATTGCAGGTCCTGAAACGGTAAATTTTACTTCCATCGTTTTTGCTAGTGACAAAACTTCGTTTTTGTCTAGTCCTTTTCGCATTCGTGTTCCTCCACCTGCTGCTCCTCCTCTTAAGGAGTTGATGACAGTCCAACCTTGAGCATCTGTTTCAGGGTCATTCCAATGAAAAACAATTTCTGGAGATTTATTTTCGTACTTCTGAAGTAATTCCTTTATCAATTTATCTTAATTAGTTAGTTGTAACAAATATAAAAAACTCTACTCCCTAAAAAGTGAATTAAATATTAATTTTATGTATTTGGAATTAAAATTTTACCTGATGAATGGTTCTTATTTGCTCCTGTAACGCTTTTTAAACAATTAACCTCGTTTCTATCTTTTAAAATTCCTAATAGCCCAAAAACCAAGGCTTCCTTAAACTCTATGATTTCTTTAGTTGGTATAACAATATCTGCTTTTGACAAATCAATAATTCGCCTTATTAAGAAGTCGTTGTAAGCACCACCACCTGTAACTAAAACACTTTTATCGTTTTCGCTTATAGTTTTTGAAATTTGAACAGCAATGTGTTCTACAAAGGTTCTAAGTATGTCCTCAGTTTGAAGATTAATACCATCAATTAAAGGTATGATATTAGCTTTCACCCATTCTAAACCTAAGGATTTTGGTGGCTCTGCTTTGTAAAACTCAAGTTTGTTAAGTTGCGTCAATAATTCTTCATTAATAATTCCTTTAGAAGCTAAACTTCCCTTATCATCATATTCAAGGTTTAATTGAGACACATAATGATTCAAAACAATATTTACAGGGCAGATATCATAAGCAATTCTATTAGAATTTGTTTCAAATGAAATATTAGCAAAGCCTCCTAAATTTAAACAAAAATCGTATTCTCCAAATAGCAATCGATCACCAATTGGCACTAAAGGTGCTCCTTGCCCACCATACTCTACGTCCTGTACTCTAAAATCGCAAATTACCTTTTGATTTAATATATTCGCTAGAATTTGACGATTACCTATTTGGTAGGTTAATTTATTTTCTGGTTGATGTAAAGCTGTATGACCATGCGACGAAATAAAATCTATATCAACTATCTTATTAGCATCAATAAATATTCTAATTTGGTCAGCTAAAAATGCTGAATAATCTTCATCAAAATTATGAAGAAACTCTAGAGACTCTTTTGGCAAATCACTCAACATTTTTTTCCATCGCTCAGAATATGGAAACGTTATTGTGTTATGAATATTAAATTTCCATTTTTCATCAAAACTATAAGTTGCATATACTATATCTATACCATCTAATGATGTACCAGACATAACTCCTACGACTTTATATATAGATTTTATCATATTAGTAAAAATAATATTACTTATTGAAAATACCACAAGAAACAGTTATCTTTGCGTGAATTTTTTAAGAAATCAATAATTACAAAATTTTATGGACTTTAGCTTAACAGAAGAGCATATAATGATTCGCGATGCAGCTCGCGATTTTGCACAAACCGAATTACTTCCTGGTGTTATTGAACGTGATAATGCACAAACATTTCCAGACGAATTAGTTCGTAAAATGGGTGACTTAGGTTTTATGGGTATTATGGTAGATCCAAAATATGGCGGAAGTGGTATGGATGCTATTTCTTATGTACTAATTATGGAAGAATTATCTAAAATTGATGCTTCTGCTTCTGTAATGGTATCTGTAAATAATTCATTGGTTTGTTATGGTCTTGAAGCTTATGGTACCGAAGAACAAAAACAAAAATATTTGACCAAATTAGCTACTGGCGAAAGCATTGGTGCGTTTTGTTTAAGTGAGCCAGAAGCTGGCAGTGATGCTACATCACAAAAAACTACTGCCATTGACATGGGAGATCATTATGTAATTAATGGCACAAAAAACTGGATTACAAATGGAGGTCGTAGCGATGTTTATTTAGTAATTGCACAAACTGATAGAGAAAAAGGTCATAAAGGTATTAATGCTTTTATTGTTGAAAAAGGAATGCCAGGTTTTGATATTGGGCCAAAAGAAGATAAATTAGGTATTAGAGGTAGTGATACTCATACGCTTCAGTTTAATGATGTGAAAGTGCCTAAAGAAAATAGAATTGGTGAAGATGGTTTTGGGTTTAAATTTGCCATGAAAACGCTTTCTGGCGGGCGAATTGGTATTGCATCTCAAGCTCTAGGTATTGCAGCAGGAGCCTATGAATTGGCTTTAAAATATTCAAAAGAGCGAAAAGCATTTGGAACTGAAATTTGTAATCACCAAGCTATTGCTTTTAAGTTAGCTGATATGCATACAGAAATTGAAGCTGCTAGAATGTTAGTTATGAAAGCAGCATGGGATAAGGATCAAGGCAATAATTACGACATGTCTAGTGCCATGGCAAAACTATATGCAAGTAAAGTTGCTATGGAACAAACTGTTGAAGCCGTTCAAATACATGGAGGTAATGGATTTGTAAAAGAATACCATGTAGAACGTTTAATGCGTGATGCAAAAATTACTCAGATATATGAAGGGACTTCGGAAATTCAAAAAATTGTAATATCTAGAGGTGTTATAAGAGGATAAAAAAATTACAACTATTACATATAATTATAAATCAACCCATCTACGTATTTGATGGGTTTTTTAATACAAAATATATTATTAAAAATCAATGTGACACTAAAAAAAATACTTCAAAACATAAAAACCATTGATAAATTAAGCCATGTTACATATGTGATATCCTTTGACACATATGTGATATTCATATTTTCATTTTCAAGATAATTTTACAAACAAATACATATTATAAAATCAATGTAAAATTTAAAAGTGTATAAAATGAAAACAAAATCAGTTAACCCCTTTATGTTATGTATCACAATATTATTTTTATTAGTAACATCATGTTCAAAAGATGAAACATCTGATGCACCAGAAGGAATGCCTTATGGAGTAAACGTTAGTGCAGATGGCATAACAGATCTTGCTTATAATGCTAATATTCAAGCAGACTATGGTTATTTTGGAACCGAAGATCTTCTGTATTTTGATATTAATATTCACGATTACAATCCACAACATTTTTCGATTGGTTTTATAGCACCTATTCCTTCAACTTTTAACTACAATGAACTTATTCCTCTTGTAGAAGGCGCTACTTATCCTATTGGTCCTAACACATTATATCCAACTGAATCACTAGCATTTCAGGGAATTTTTGAATCAGTCAACCCAGAAACGTACGAATCTAATTGGTATGACACAAGTATTCAAGGTGGTGGAGAATTAACAATTGTTAAAATAATCGATAATGAATTTATAGACATAGAATTTAATTTCATTGCTTATTATTATGCTACCCTTATAGAATCTGTTCCTGTCCATGTTGCAGGAAACATAAGAGTCAAACCACGAGAAATTATAGGAGATTAAATGTTCTTAAAACAGCAGCTAAAGTTCTTAAAATTCCTTTAGTTCCTTTTAAACTCTTGTAATACTAGTCTCAATTCGCCATAAGAATATTTCTCATCGAGTTGATGTTTTAAATCTGAAAGATTTTCAAAGGTTTTCGTTGGAATGATTGTCTTTAATTCTGAATAATTATTCTTAGACATTAAATCTGTAATTTTAACATCTCCCGAATCTATAAAGCTAGCTAAATGTCCAAAAATAGTAGTTGAATTTAATTCACGTTCTAATGCAATTTGATCTATTGATTTCCCTGATTTAAATAATTCTAAGGATATTTTCTTTGTATCTCTTTTTTGCTTCTTAGGCTTTAATTCTTCAAAAACTGCGAGATTGTTACTCGTTTCAATATCATTTTCGTTACAATAATTAATAATTACATTTAATATTTCAGAGCCATACTTTTCAATTCTAGTTTTACCCATACCATGAATTGCTTTCAATTCTAGCTTCGTTGTTGGTAGCAATTCACACATAGCATAAAGTGATTTTTGTGTGAAAATTTGAAAATGAACTAAATCTTCGCGTTTAGCAATTTGATTTCTAAGTTCTCTGAGTGATTCAAAGAGTTCTACATTTGCTGTACCCTCAATAATAGTTTTACGCTGCTTTTTCGGCTTTTCTTTTCCTAAAAAAACTGATTTTGCTCTTAATGATAAAAACTCATCAACTTTAAAACCACTTTTTAAACCTTGAAAATAGGATAACTTGGCCTCTAGTAATTCTTCTAAAGTATCTAGTTGTTTTTCAATATCCTTCTGTATCGCTTTGTTATCAGTAGAAAAACTTAAATCCCTTAAAGACTTTTCAACAGTTGCTTTTGTCTGCTCATTAAAATAATTAATAGCTTTTTTGAATCTTTCTTGTAAAGCATTATTTGTTTCAGGAAGTTCCTTATTATCAACTAGGTTTCTTAACTGAGACTTAAAATTATTGCTGACTTTAAGTAAATTAGTAGTACTCTCCTTAATTATAATCATCGGTTGATCAATAGAGCCTTCTACACTACCTCTGTTTTTATAATAGATATCTAGAATTCGATCGACAGGATGTAGGAATTTATAAAAATCAAAAACTTCAGAAATTAGGTTAAGTTGAAATTCTTGCTTAGAGTGTTGTAAAATTTCTTCGTTAGGTTGATTCGCTTCGGCATTTTTATTGAACTCAATCACATTCTTATCGCTAATAATCTGATTGGGCTCAATTTTACTTTTTAAAACTAAGCCTTCTAAAGATTTACAGCGACTTAATGCGACATAAGTTTGTCCATGGGCAAATGCGCCTTGAGCATCAATGATGGCTTTATCAAAAGTTAATCCTTGACTTTTATGAATAGTAATAGACCAAGCCAAACGCAAAGGGATTTGAGAATAACTCCCAATTTTATCTTCGGTGATTGCTTTGGTTTGGGAGTCTAAAGTATATTTTATATTTTCCCAAGTTTCCAATTTTGTAACAATATTAAAATCGTCATCAGGACATTTTACAATCACTTCGTCTTTTTCTAACAAAATGACTTTACCAATCTTTCCATTAAAATATCTTTTCTCTGGAGAACTATCATTTTTAATAAACATGACCTGTGCTCCTACTTTTAGTTTTAACTCATCTTTGTTCGGATATGAATGTTCAGGAAAATTACCTTCTATACGTGCTTTATAGATATGTTCTTTTCCTTCTAACTTCTCAAGTTCCTGTTTGTTAGATTCTCTGGCTTTATTATTGTGCGTAGTCAATGATATATAGCCCTCATCTTTACTAGGTGTAAAATCAGGAAGGTATCTTTTATTCAATTCTTTTGCGGATTCAATACTTAATTTATTATTTCGAATTTCATTTAGTATATCTATAAATAAAGGAGTTTCTTGCCTATAAATGCGTTTTAGTTCTATTGTTAATGGGTTGCAATTTTTATAGGCTTGACTACTAAAGAAAAATACATTTTTATAGAATGGTTGTAGTAATTGCCATTCATTTTCTTTAATCACGGGAGATAATTGTTGTAAATCACCAATCATTAAAACCTGTACGCCGCCAAAAACTAAATCTCTATTTTTATAACGTCTCAATGTCTTATCAATCCCATCCAGCAAATCTGCTCTAACCATACTAATCTCATCTATAATTAAAAGGTCTAAAGATTTAATTATATTGATTTTAGTTTTATTAAATCGTCTATTAAAATTTGAAGAAGAGCCTAAATCATCATTAGGCAAAATAGGCCCAAAAGGCAGTTGAAAAAAAGAATGTACGGTAACCCCTTTAGCATTAATAGCTGCAACACCAGTTGGTGCAACAACCACCATTCGCTTTTGAGACTGAAATTTTAACTTATGTAGAAATGTAGTCTTACCTGTACCGGCTTTTCCTGTTAAAAAAATATTCCTGCTTGTGTAGTTAACAAAATTCCAAGCTAATTCAAGTTCTTTATTATCCATTGAATAACATATATAAATACAAACATAGGGGTAAATTATTAATTTAGAAAAGTCAATTTTTCAAAAGCATCTATAAACAAAAAACCCTTACTAGTTAACTAGTAAGGGTTTTCAAAAAAGGCGGCGACCTACTCTCCCACAGAAAGCAGTACCATCGGCGCAAACGGGCTTAACTACTCTGTTCGGAATGGTAAGAGGTGAGCCCCGTCGCTATAACCACCT